>JAGWAR010000016.1:22662-61542 GCA_021296325.1 Alphaproteobacteria bacterium | reverse complement strand
GGTTTTTACACCCTTCGCAAGGTCTCCCTTCTCTTTCGGCAGCTTTCCGGCTCCGAAAATGATCAAAACGATCACCAGAATAAGGACGACCTGCCATACACCGATGCTCATCCAAAAACTCCAGATTTATGGGATAGGGACCAAGGCATTGGTTCTGGCCGGATCATGTCAGAAACGCCCATCTCCCGCAACGCTTGGCCCCAAAGCCTCGAGGCGGCGACGAACGGTCCATTCCGCCACATTCCGGTTTCGCAGGGATTTTCGCAGAGTCGGCCCGCTTACGGCGGTTCCCCGCCATGCCTCATTCGGCGTGAATGACCCCGTCCGGGTGAAAGGCATGATAGGCGAAGGCAAAACCGATGTCGTGAACGACATCCTCCAGGCCATCGGCGGTTTGCCGCTGAACCAGCACGTTGCCGACATCGCGCCCGTCACGGATGCGTTCCGTATCCAGAACCGAATTTTGCCCAGGCTCCCAGGTAAGGATGAGGTCGCCCGCAACGATTTTCCGACGGTTGCGAAGCAGCTTCAGGCTCCACGCCTGCTTTCCCACCGAGACGACGCGTTCCAGGGGCGCCACGTTTTCCGGAAGCGCCCCCCGGTACATGAAGGGAAACGGGCTCGTGTCATAGCCGGCATAGGGATTGTAACCATAGGCCCGCATGCGCCTGGAGTTTGGCGCCAGCACCCTTCCCTTCGGGAAGCGTTCCCGGAATTTCGCAAAGGATTCGATTCGCGAGGGAAGCATCTTGAGCGTCTCGCCGGTCAGTTCGCCGACGATTCCCTCGCCCGTGAATTGCTGCCACCAGCTTTCGGTCTGGCGGTCATACATGACGAGGTCCGAATGGCGGAGCTTGCCGGTCGTTCCGAAATCGTATGTCTTCCCTTTCAGCCGCCGGTCGAAGACAACCGCCGAATTGCAAAGCGGGCAATAGGTAACGGCGATCGGCACGTCGCCGATCCGGTCGTTGACGATTTCGTGCCAGATCAGGACCTGGAGGGGGTAGGCGCGGGTTTCCCCGCCGATGGCAACGCTTACGACCGGTTCGTGCTCGCCAAGGGCGACGACCGCATCGGCCGGCTCGAATCCCGGATCGTCGATCGCCGGAATGCCGTCCTTCGAGGGGCCGCCGGAAGTGATGTCACCAAGGTCGATGGAAGTTTTCGAGAAGTCCGTGCGTGGCCATTCCACCCGCCATTTCCTCAAATCGCCGGCAACGGCCCCCGCCCCCCACCCGGTGGCGAGCGCGACGCCCAGAAGCCAGGCGCCCAGCGTGAGGCGTAAAGCTCTTTCCTTTCCCTGCATGGCTCCCTTCTGGTCTGGTCCGGGTTATTTTTTCCGGTATTCCTCGGGGAGGAAGAACAGATGGTCGTGTTCCTCGACGGCGGCGTGACAGGCCGCGCAGAACTTGACCTTTGCGGAATTCCGACCGTTCGTCGTTCCAAAAATCCGGCCGTTCGGCAACACCATCGTATAGCGCCAGTCCCCGGTTTCCGAATTGAAACCGGCCCCCATCTTTTCCATGACGAAAAGCGGCCCGATCGGGGACTGGGCGGCACCGCCACACGGATTGCAGGGATTGCAGCCCTTGGCCGCGCAAGGATTTTTCGCCGCGCAAGGGTTTTTGGCGGCGCACGGGTTGCAGGGATTGCAGCCTTGCATTCCCGTGCTCATGAAACTGTCCTTCACAAGGATGGAGCCTTCCGGGAGAGTGCCAGCCTTTTCAAACCTGCCATAGGCGGCGGCCTTGGCGTTTGCGTAGTTGTTTACGTAACGTTCGCCATGGGTAGCCGAAATGTAGGGAGCCGTGTTGTAGCGCGGCCAGTTCTGATATTCCGAGGCGTAGGCAAGGCCCGATTTCCGATAGGCCTTCGCCATGGCGTTGCGGTGCTTTTCGTAATGGGCGGCGGCCTGCTGGCTTGAAAGTTCGGGCCCGGCCGATGCTCCGCAGGGATTGCACCCCTTTGCGCCACACGGATTGCAGGGATTGCACCCTTTCGCGCCGCATGGGTTGCAAGGATTGCAGCCCTTGGCCGCGCAAGGATTTTTCGCCGCACAGGGATTTTTGGCGGCACAGGGATTCTTCCTGGCACCGTAATAGCCTGCCACCTGGTCCGCCGCGGCCGATGGCCCGCCCAGCGTAACGCCGACGGACACCGCGCCCGCCCCTATCGCCAGAGGCAAAATTCCGGAAAGCAAAATCGACTTGAGGGGGTTTCTGGGGTCTGGACGCATCGGATCCTCCTAAGCCTGCGGGCCCCTTGATCCCCGAGGCCCTTGAAGGGATGGATGTATATACACTCGTGGCCTTACATGCTTAGATGCCGCCACGTGGATTCGGTCGCATCACAAGCCCGTGACCGCCGGCCGGCCCCTGAACGCCCGCGCGAGAACACCTCATGAAAGAAAAATTGAGCCGGAAGGACCTTCAGCAGCTTGCCGAGACGCGGGCCACCTGCCTTTGCCACAACCTGCGGCGTTCTTCACGGGCGGTAACCCGGCTTTACGACGAAGCGATGGCGCCGGCGGGCCTTCCCGCCAACCAGATGGCGATCCTGGTCGGCATCGCCCTTCTGGACCAGCCCACGATTTCCGCTCTCGCCCGTGAAATGGCGATGGACCCTTCGACCCTTTCGCGAAACCTGCGGCCTCTCGAGCAGGAAGGCTTGCTTCAAATCAAAACCGGCATCAAGCAGCGCGAGAAACGGCTGGTCGTAACGGCGAAAGGCATCCGGCGGATCAAGCGCGCCCTGCCCTTTTGGGCGAAGGCGCAAGCCAAACTGACCAAGCGGATGCAACCGGACCTGCAGGAAGAGGTGCTAGCGGCGCTGGCCGATCTCACCTCGGATGCCCAAACCATGGCCAAGCGGGCTTAAGACTCAATCAACCGGACCTCTCCTCCCATACCGCAAGGATCACCTGAACGAGCTCCTCCGGCATCTCCGGTGGTTCGGGCGTGGTTGCGTAGGCCGTCCGCGAAAGCTCAAGGGTCTTCGCATAGGCCTTCAGATAGGCGCGGCATTTCGGGCACATGCCAAGATGCATGCGGAACGTCAGGCGTTGCCGCCAGGGAAGCCGCCCTTCCAGGTAATCCACGACAAAGGCGTCCAGTTCCCGGCAGCCCGGCATCCAGTCCATTGCCTTGTTCATAAACGGCATGTCCATCTATGCTTGCCTCTTCGTTTCTTCGCCGAGCAGTTTTTCAAGCCGTTTCTTCAAAGCCGCCCTTGCCCGGTGAAGACGGGTCTTCGTTGCGCTGGGAGATAGGTCGAGGAGGTCGGCGGTTTCTAGCGTGTCGTACTCTTCGATGTCGCGAAGCAGGATAATGTTACGAAAATCTTCCGGCAGCCCGTCGATAGCCCGCCGGACGATGGTTCGGGTTTCCCGGCTTTCGAGAATGGCGTCGGGCTGGCGGAGGAGAACGGAATCCCCATCCTTGCGCATGCCCTGCGCGTCGAATTCCGCAAGGTGATCTTCGATCGCCGTTTCCTTGCGGCGGGTTTTTTGACGCAACTTCATCAGGGCCGCGTTGACAACGATCCGGTGCAACCAGGAACCAATGGACGCCCGTTCTTCGAAACTATCGATTTTCTGGAAAGCCCGCATAAAGGCGTCCTGCACGCAATCCTGGGCGTCGGCTTCGTTGCGAAGGATGCGCCTGGCGACGGCCAGCATCCGCCCGCCATGGGCCCTGATCAACCATTCGTAGCTGGCCGCATCGCCGTTCCGAAGGCCATTCATCAGGCTTGCTTTATCCACACCGATTTCTCGTTGCGATGTTGTGGGTCAGGCCTGCAAGGCGTCCGGCAAGACGGCTTTCCGGCGAGTGTCCAAAAATGTCCTGTAACGTCGCCGTCGAAGCGTGCATCTGAGTGTGGGTCTTTTCTTGGATCCAGCTTGTCTCCGGGGGAAAGTCTGTCATGCCCCCAACCTGTCTTTCCCCTGGGACAAGCTTCCAAACCCGGTTCATCGACGATCCAGCCGGCCCGGTCGTTACCCGGAGGCTGACCCGCCCAACGTCAGCAGCTTGTCTTCTTCGCGCAGGATAAAGAGGGCAATAAGCGCACCAAGCACGGGCACGGCGGCCCAAAACAGATGATTGATGTCACTGTATGGGTCGGCGAGCTGTGCAACGGTGGAGAGCGTTGAAGCCCCGTGCATCAGAAGGACGGCGCCATAGGTCCATAGCTTCCAGAGTCCACAGGCGAAGGCGAGGATGATAGCGGTCTGAACGACACCGATAAGAACGGCACCCATGGCGGGAAGCGATTCGACAAAATAGAAGGCTTGAAACACGCCGACGGCTCTTTCCGGCGCGACAATTTTTTCAACGGACCAGACAAGGAAGAAGGCTGCGGCCGTTAAACGAACAATGGCCAAGCCAGTCTCGAGACGACGCGTACCCGTGATCATTGCTTTCAACCTCTGAAAATTGCCAGGCTTTTGCCCTTAAAGAGCGACGGCCTCCCCTTCCGGGGTGTCTTCCTCCGCGCGTTCTTCGCGTTCCCAGCACGCCTCGCAAAGATTCACGAGCCGGCCGCCGCAAGGGCAATCCTCGACTTCGGGGTCCGGATGGTGGGCCAGGATGCGCGATGTCGTCGCCGCCGTTTCGATGCCCTTCTGCAAACAGATCTCGCACAGGTCTTTTGATTCGGATGGCATGTTGGCCTCCGGCAGGTCAAAAGGTTGTATATACAAGCAATTCATCATAGCGCAGGCCCAAACCACTCGAAAGCGCTTATCGGGCGCTCAAGGGCGCGGTTCTGAACCGGAATAAAGCCTTAGTTGGCGGAGGGTTCCTCTTCCGCCTTGAAGGGGCTGATGACGGCGACGCTTTCCTCTTCGGGGGCGTCTTCGAGTTCCAGCGCCTCTTCCGCCTCGGCGGATTCGTCCTCGTCCGGGGGAAGCAGACTTTCTTCCTCGTTCGCCTGGCCGGCATAGATCGAGATGGCGGGCCGCCGGTCGAGCAGGCCGGCCGCCTTCAGGTCTTCCATGCCGGGAAGGTCGTCGCGGCTGGAAAGGCCAAAATGGCTAAGGAAGGCGTCCGTTATCCCCCAGGTCATCGGCCGGCCCGGCGTGCGGCGGTGACCCATCGGGCGAATCCATTCGGCCTCGAGCAACTGGTCAAGCGTGCCCCGGCTCAAGGCAACGCCCCGGATCTCTTCAACCTCGGCGCGGGTCACCGGCGCATGGTAGGCGATGATGGCGAGCGTCTCCCGCGCGGCACGGGAAAGGCGGCGTTTCTTTTCCTTTTCGACGCTGAGCAGCGAGGCCAGGTCCGGCGCCGTGCGAAAGGCCCACTTGCCTGCCACCTTGACCAACGTCACACCCCGGTTCGCATAGGCCCGGCGAAGCGTTTCGAGCAGCCCCGGCAGGTCCACGTCGTCCGGTAACTGCATCGCGAGCGTCTTCTCGTCCAGCGGTTCGACCGCTGCAAACAGGACCGCTTCGAGAATCCGCAGGTTTTGATTAAGGCCGTCGGTCATTCCGCATCCCTTGCCCGGATATAGAGGGGTCCAAAATTCTGTTCCTGGCGCAGCTCGGCCTTGCCGGTGCGAACCAGTTCAAGACTGGCCGAAAAGGTCGACGCAATGGCCGAACGCCGGCGCAGGCCGCCTTCGGGCACGGCCGGCAGGTAGCTCCTCAGCGTCTGCCAGTCCGGCGTGCCGCCGAGCATGGCGGAAAGGCGTTTCAGCCCCTCTTCCATCGTGAAGAGGTTCGTCGGCTCGATGTGCAGCATGCCAAGCTCGGCCCGGCCCTGAATTTCGCCATAGGAACGCAGCAGGTCGTAGAGCGAGAGCACGTAGACGGACTTGCCGATGATGGTGATGCCTTCCGGGTTGCCCCGGTTGAAGACGTCCCGGCCCAGCTGCGGCAGGGCGAAAAGCCGCTGGCTGGCTTCCTGCATCGCCTCGAGGCGGCGCAGCTGGAAGGCCAGCGCCTCGGCCATTTCGGCGGCGCTCGGCCCGTCTTCGTCCTCTTCCGGTTCCGGCAGCAGCAGCTTGGATTTCAGATAGGCGAGCCAGGCCGCCATCACCAGGTAATCGGCGGCGATTTCCAGATGCTGCTTGCGGGCATGGACGATGAAATCGAGGTATTGGTCGGCCAGTTCCAGGATCGAAATCTGGGAAAGATCGAGCTTTTGCTCGCGCGCCAGGGCGAGCAGGACGTCGATGGGGCCCTCAAAGCCCGTCAAATTCAGGACAAACTGGCCTTCTGCGTTGGCAATCGGCGGAGATTCGAAGGTGTCTTCCGCTTCCAACAATCGCTCCTAATTCAGCCCCGCGAGCGTGACGATCACGCGAAGCACCGCTTCGGCCGGAACCAGCACCAGCCAGGTGAACAGGTTGAGATTAACGCCGATCTGCTTTCCGATCATTGGCAAAATGAAAAGCAGCGTCAAAAGAATGGGGATGCCAAGGCGTTCGAGCTTTGCGAAGCGCACGGCAAGCTCGTATGGGAGCAGCCCGACGGCGACCCGCCCGCCATCCAGCGGCGGTAGAGGCAGCATGTTAAAGACTGCAAGAATCACATTGATAAATATGGAATTTTGAAGGTTGTCGACGAGCCAGGCCTGGCCGCCTTCCGGGAAAAAGCCGACCAGGTGAAGCCCCAGCGCCGAAACCAGCGCCAGGCTGAGATTCATCCCCGGCCCCGCGGCCGCCACCCAGATCATGTCGCGCTTCGGAAAACCGAGCTTCGAAAAATCGACCGGAACCGGTTTCGCGTAGCCGAACAGGATCGGCGAGCGGATCAGCAGCAAAAGCGCCGGCAACAGCACGGTGCCGAAGCCGTCCACGTGCCGGAACGGGTTGAGCGTCACCCTGCCCGCCCGAAGCGCCGTGTCGTCGCCGAAGCGCAGAGCCACAAAGCCGTGCGCCGCCTCGTGCAGCGTGATCGCCAGCAACACCGGCAAGACCCAGACGGAGGCCGTGTAGAGGATTGCGGTCAGGTCCATGTCCATCTATGGCGCGGCCTCGAGAAGTTCCGCGAGGCGGGCGGCAAGGCCCGCCATGTCGGCGTCCTGTTCGGCCCGGCCACGCAGGGCTTCGGCGCGGGAAAAACGGTCGTGGGCGGCGTTCGGAAGGGGGCCGACGGCCCCGGCCAGGGCGGTCATTTCCTCCAGCCTGCCGTTGCAATGCAGGATGGCGTCGCAGCCGGCAGCCAGGGCGGCGCGGGCACGATCGGCGAGCGCGCCCTCAAGGGCGCTCATGGAAATATCGTCCGTCATCAACGCTCCGTCGAAACCGATCCGCTTGCGGATAGCCTCTTCGATCACCGTTTTCGAAAGCGTGGCGGGCCTTTGCGGGTCGAGGGCCGTATAGACGATATGGGCCGTCATCGCGAGCGGCATCTCGGAAAGCAGCCGGAAGGGGCGAAAATCGGTGGCCTCAAGTTCGGCCGCCGGCGTCTCGACGACGGGCAGCGCCCGATGGCTGTCGGCGTGGGCGCGGCCATGTCCGGGAATGTGCTTCAGGACCGGCAGCACGCCGCCGGCGAGCAGGCCCTCGCAGACGGCCCGGCCCAGGCTCGCGGTGCGCTCGGCATCGCCGCCGAAGGCGCGGTCGCCGATGACGGGGTCGGCCCCGGCCACCGGCAGGTCCAGCACCGGCACGCAATCGACGGTGACGCCCAGGGCGCGCAACTCGCCGGCCAGCAGACGCGCGTTCAGCCAAGCGGCCTCGAGCGCCGCTTCCGGCTTGCGTTCGGCGAGTTGGCCGAAGCGCGCGGCGGACGGGGCCGCCCGCCAGTAGGGCGGGCGCAGCCGGCAGACGCGCCCGCCTTCCTGATCGATCAGGACGGGGGCGTCTTCGCGCCCAATGGCGGCGCGCAGATCGGCAACGAGGGCGCGCAGCTGGGCGGGATCTTGGCAATTGCGCTCGAACAGGATGAAGCCAAGCGGGTTGGCGTCCCGGAAGAAACGGCGCTCCTCCTCGCCCAGCTTGCTGCCCGCGCAGCCGAGGATGAGGGCGCGTGCCGGTTTTTGGTCAGGGCCGGACAACCAGGCAACCCAGTTTGCGTTGTTTGAGTTTTTCGCAAAGCGCCGCGGCCGCGCCGGCGTCGCTTAAGGGACCCGCCTGCACGCGGAAGAAAACGCCTTTCGCGCCGAGATCGGCCCGCTCCACGTGGAGCGCGAGCCCGCTCAAGAGATCGTCATGGGCCTTTTGGAGCTGGACCCATTGGGCTTTCGCCTGGGCTTCGGAGCGCATGGCGGCGATCTGGATGCGCACCCCTTCCCCGCCCGCCGGCGGGCGGGCCGCCGTCTCGACGGGTGGCGGCGGTGGCGCGGGGGCTTCCGCTTGGGGCGCGGGCGTCGATTCGAGTTCCTGCAGGATCTCGGTCTTGGGTGGTGCCGCCGCCGCTTCGGGAAGGGCGACGGGCTCTTCCGGCGGCGGCAGCAGGTGGGGCGCCTCCGGTTCGGGCGCCTGCTCGGCCAGCTGGCCGTAGACGAGCTTGTCCTGGAAGGGCACGTCCATGCCGCCCGGCCGTTCCGGGCGGGTCTTGATGGGCTCGGGTTCGGCATGAACGATCGGGACGACGGCATCGCCGTCGGCTTTCGTGCCTTCCTGATAGGCGATCCAGACGACGCCGGCGAACAGGCCAAAGGCGAGGAACACCGCGAGAAATCCGTAAAGGCCGCGACGGGGCGAACCGGACCGGCGACGGTCCGATTTGTCCTCGAAACGGCTTACGAAAAAGTTCACCGCATTTCCTCCACCGGCTCCACCCCGAAAATCTCGAGGCCCGAGGCGATGACGGTCGCAAGGCCGGAAACCAAGGCCAGGCGGGCCGCGGAAAGTTCCGCGTCGTCGGGCTTCAGGAACCGCAAATCCGCCGCCTCGTTGCCCCGGTTCCACTGGCCGTGGAACTCGCCGGCAAGCTCGTAGAGGTAAAAGGCCAGGCGGTGCGGTTCGTGAAACCGCGCCGCCGTTTCCACCTGGCGCGGCCAATCCGCCATCTTGCGAATGAGAGCAAGCTCGCCGGGTTCGGTCAACCGGCCGAGTGCCGCCCCGGAAAGCGCGGCGGGCGTGAGCTGGATGTCGGGAAAGGCCTCGCCGGCGTGACGCAGCACGGAGCAGGCCCGCGCGTGGGCGTATTGCACGTAAAAGACCGGGTTGTCGCGGGTTTGCTCCCTCACCTTTTCGGTATCGAAGTCGAGCGTCACGTCGTTCTTGCGGGTCAGCATGATGAAGCGCACGACGTCCTTGCCGACCTCGTCGACGACTTCGCGCAAGGTAATGAACGTCCCGGCCCGTTTCGACATTTTGACCGGCGCCCCCGCCTCGAACAGGTTCACCAGCTGGCAGACCTTGACGTCGAGGTCGCCCTTGCCGTCGGTCAGCGCCTTCACCGCCGCCTGCATGCGCTTCACATAGCCCGCATGGTCGGCCCCCCAAACGTTGATCATCGTGTTGGCGCCGCGGCGGAACTTGTCGAGGTGATAGGCGATGTCGGAGGCGAAATAGGTCCAGCTGCCATCCGATTTCCGAAGCGGCCGGTCGACGTCGTCGCCGAAATCGGTCGAGCGGAAGAGCGTCTGCGGCCGGGGTTCCCAATCCTCCGGCACCATGCCCTTCGGCGGCTCGAGCACGCCTTCGTAGACGAGGCCCTTCGTATCCAGGGCCTTGAGCGCGGCATCGACGCCGCCTTCGGCGACCAGCGCGCGTTCGGAGGAAAAGACGTCGAAGACGACACCGAGCGCCTTCAAATCCTCACGGATGACCGCCATCATTTCCGCAATGGCGAAGTCCCGGAACACGGAAAGCCAGGCCTCCGGCGCCGCGTCCACCCACTCGCGGCCGTATTTTTCGACCAGTTTCTGCCCGATCGGCTTCAGGTAATCGCCCGGATAGCTGTCCTTGAAGACGTCCGGCCCGATGCCGATCCCCAGGGCCTCGCGGTAGCGGTAGTAGACCGCCTGGGCGAGCTTATCGACCTGGGCGCCGGCGTCGTTGATGTAGTATTCGCGGACCACCTGATAGCCTACCTTCTCGAGCAGCGAGGCGAGCGCGTCGCCGACGACGGCGCCCCGCCCGTGGCCGATATGCATCGGCCCGGTCGGGTTGGCCGAGACGTATTCGACGTTGACCCGTTCCGCCCGGCCGAAATCCGAATCGCCATAGGCCGTGCCTTCCGCAAGGATTTCGGTAAGCCGCGCGGTCCAGAAGGCGTCCGCCAGCCGCAGGTTGATGAAGCCGGGCCCGGCCACCTCGGCGGCGACGACGGCGGCGTTTTCCTTCAGCTGGTGAGCCAGGCGTTCGGCCAGGTCGCGCGGCTTCTGGCCGGCCTGCTTGGCCAGCACGAGGGCGGCGTTCGTCGAGACGTCGCCATGGGCCGCCTCGCGCGGCGGTTCGGTCACGATCTTCGTCGAATCGATGCCGGCGGGCAGCTTGCCGGCGACCGTCATTTCCTCAACGACATTTAGAACTTCAGACTGGAAGTACTTGAAAAGGTTCATTGTGCCTTCGTGTAAAGGTCGAAGAGACGGCGGTGCTCCTCGAGCGCGAAACGGTCCGTCATGCCGGCCACGTAGTCGAGGACCAGCTGGGCCAGGGCCGGCCGGTCCAGCCCCTCGGCCAGTTCCTGCCATTCCATCGGCAGGCAACCCGGCTCGTCGAGCAACAAATCGAACAATTCCTTTACGACGACGCGCGCCTTGCTGGCCATGCGGTTGACCTTGTAATGGCGGTACATGCGCCGCATCAGGAAGGCCTTGAGGCCTTCGTTATCCTTTTCCATCGCCCCGGAAAAGGTGACGACCGGCGCATCCAGGCCGCGGATATCCTGGGCGGTTTTCGGATTGACGGCGGCCAGGCGAGCCTGCGTCTCCTTGATCAGGTCCTGCACCATGCGGTCGATCAGGCGGCGGATCATCTCCGGCACCAAGCGCTGCAGCTCGATGCCCGGATAGCGGGCGCGCACCTCACCGAGAACCGGGCCGGCCAATGGCACGCCCTCCACCTCCTCGATCGTGAAAAGGCCCGCCCGAAGGCCGTCGTCAAGGTCGTGGCTGTGATAGGCGATGTCGTCGGAAAGGGCCGCGACCTGGGCCTCCGCCCCGGCAAAGCTTTCGATTTCGAGGTCGTGTTCGCCCACATATTCGGCGATGCCGGCAGGTACGGCCTTGTTCGTCCGCGCCTTACATCCCGCCAGCGGGCCGTTGTGCTTGACGACGCCTTCGAGGGTTTCCCAGGTGAGGTTGAGGCCGTCGAATTCCGCATAGCGCCGCTCCAGCCGGGTCAGGATGCGCAGCGTATGGGCGTTGTGATCGAAGCCGCCGAATTCGGCCATTGCCTCGTCCAGCCCCGCCTCGCCGGCATGGCCGAAGGGCGGATGGCCGAGGTCGTGGGCCAACGCCAGGCCTTCGGCCAGATCCTCGTTCAACGCAAGCGCGCGCGCGATGGCGCGGGCGATCTGGGCCACCTCCAGCGTGTGGGTAAGCCGGGGCCGGTAGTTGTCGCCTTCGTGATAGACGAAGACCTGGGTCTTGTATTTCAGGCGGCGAAAGGCCGTGCAGTGAATGATCCGGTCGCGGTCCCGCTGAAAGACCGTTCGCATCTGGCTTTCTGGTTCCGGAAAGCGGCGGCCTCGGCTTTCTTCCGGATGACAGGCGTAACTGGCAAGCGAGTCCATGGCCGGACACTACTCGGAAGCCTTGGGGCCGCGCAACGCTTCCCTTCCCCGGACGGGCCGCCGGATTGACCCGGAAGCAATTAAAAACATTGACGAAATCGAAACGCTGCCCACATAAGGAAGGCCGGACCCACCGGTTTTCGCGTCCCCCAAGATGGCGTAAGATGAGGCCCATGGAAAACGCAGCACAGGTGACGATATCGGAAAGCGCGGCCAAGCGCATCGCGGCGCTCACCGCGCGCGAGGCGGAGGAAGGCTACATGCTGCGCATCGCCGTCAGCGGCGGCGGGTGTTCGGGCTTTCAGTACAACTTCACCTTCGACAACGTGACGAATGACGACGACACCGTCATCGAACGGAACGGCGCCAAGGTCGTCATCGACGAGATCAGCCGCGAATACCTGGCCGGCGCCGAGGTGGATTTTGTCGAGGACCTGATCGGGTCCGCCTTTGCGATCCGCAATCCGAACGCAACCGCATCCTGCGGTTGCGGCAATTCCTTCTCGGTCGGCTAGGCGCGTCTTCCGCCAGTGAAGATCGCCTCCTGGAACGTCAACTCCATCAAGGTCCGCCTGCCCCACCTGCTGGCCTGGCTGAAGGCGGCCAAGCCCGACGTCGTCTGCCTGCAGGAAACGAAGACGGTGGAGGACAACTTCCCCTTTCTCGAGATCGAGGCGGCCGGCTACACCGCCGCCGTCGCCGGCCAGAAGACCTATAACGGCGTCGCCATCCTTTCCGCCCACCCGATGACGGTCACCGAGAAACGCCTGCCCGGCAACAAGGCGGACGAACAGGCCCGCTACGTGGAAGCCGAGATCGAAGGGGTGCGAGTCGCTTCCGTCTACCTTCCGAACGGCAACCCGGTCGGCACCGAGAAGTTCGACTACAAGCTCGGCTGGATGGAGCGCCTGAAGCGTCACGCGGAAGGATTGCTGAAAACGGAGACGCCCTTCGTGCTGGCCGGGGATTTCAACGTCATCCCGTCAAAGGCCGACGTTCACGACCCGGAAGGCTGGGAAAAGGATGCGCTTTACGATCCGCGCACGCGGGCGAAATTTCGCGCTCTTCTTTATCTAGGGCTGACGGATGCGTTTCGCACGCTGCATCCGCAAACCATGGCCTTCACCTATTGGGATTATCAGGGCGGCGCCTGGCAACGGGATCTGGGCCTTCGCATCGACCATTTGCTGTTGTCGCCGCAGGCGACAGATCGACTGACCGCGTGCGAAATCGACAAGGCGCCCCGCAAACTGGAAAAGCCTTCCGATCACACGCCGGTCTGGTGCGAGCTGGGCCCGGAACCGACCGGTCAGATGTCGGCGTAGGCGCGCTTTTCCGCCTTGGCGCCCGGATGGGTGATGGCGCCTTTCTCGGCGTCGCCAACGTCCTGAGCGTAACGCCAGAGCACGCCGGAGCCGAAATTGGGCTCCCGCGGTTTCCATTCCTTGGCGCGCGCCGCAAGTTCGGCGTCGGAAAGCTCGACCTCGATCGTGCCCTTCCCGGCGTCGATCGCAATGATGTCGCCATCTTTCAAAAGCGCAATCGGCCCGCCGACCGCCGCCTCCGGCCCGACATGGCCGATGCAGAAGCCGCGCGTGGCGCCCGAGAAACGCCCATCCGTAACGAGCGCCACCTTCTTGCCCATGCCCTGGCCGTAGATCGCCGCCGTTGTCGCCAGCATCTCGCGCATGCCGGGGCCGCCGCGCGGCCCTTCGTAGCGGATGACGAGGACATCGCCTTCCTTGTAGGCGCGCTTCTCGACGGCCTCGAAGGCGGCTTCCTCGGAATCGAAGCAGCGCGCCGGCCCGCGAAAGTCGAGCTTCGTCATGCCCGCCACTTTCACGATGGCGCCCTGGGGCGAAAGGTTGCCCTTTAGCCCGACGACGCCGCCGGTTGGCGACAGCGGGTTCGAGGTCGGGCGCACGACGTCCTGGTCCGAAGGCACGACAACGTCCTTCAGATTCTCGGCCAGGGTCTTGCCGCTGACCGTCATGCAGTCGCCATGCAGGTAGCCCCCTTCCAGCAACGCCTTCATAAGGACCGGCACGCCGCCGATTTCGTAGAGATCCTTCGCCACGTAGCGGCCGGCGGGTTTCAAATCGGCGATATAGGGCGTCTTGCGGAAGATGTCGGTCACGTCGTGCAGGTCGAAGTCGATCCCCGCCTCGTTCGCGATGGCCGGCAGATGAAGCCCCGAGTTCGTCGAGCCGCCGGAAGAAGCAACGACCATCGCTGCGTTTTCGAGCGCCTCGCGTGTGACGATGTCGCGCGGACGCAGATTGCTTTTCAGAAGGCGCATGATCGCCTTGCCGGTTTCCTCGGCATATTCGTCGCGGGATTCGTAAACGGCGGGCGCGCCAGCCGAGCCCGGCAACGCCAGCCCGATCGCTTCCGACACGCAGGCCATCGTGTTCGCCGTGAATTGGCCGCCGCAGGAGCCCGCGGACGGGCACGCGACGCATTCGAGCGCGTGCAGGCGTTCCGCGCTCATGTCGCCGGCGCTGTAGGAACCGACCGCCTCGAAGACGTCCTGGATGGTGACGTCGTGGCCTTCGAACTGGCCGGGCAGGATCGTGCCGCCATACATGAAGACGGCGGGCACGTTCAGGCGCACCATCGCCATCATCATGCCGGGCAGTGACTTGTCGCAACCGGCAAGCCCGACGAGGGCGTCGTAACAGTGACCCCGCATCGTAAGCTCGCAGGAATCCCCGATGACCTCGCGGCTGACGAGGGAGGACTTCATCCCTTCATGCCCCATCGCGATACCGTCCGTGACGGTGATCGTCGTAAACTCGCGCGGCGTGCCGCCGGTGGCGGCAACACCCTTCTTCACGGACTGCGCCTGACGGTTGAGCGTGATGTTGCAGGGCGCCGCCTCGTTCCAGCACGTCGCAACGCCGACGAAGGGCTGGTAAATCTCTTCTTCCGTCATTCCCATCGCGTAGTAATAGGACCGGTGCGGCGCGCTTTCCGGCCCGACGGTGACGTAGCGGCTTGGCAGGTTCTGTTTTTTGTCAAACTTGCGGGTCATCGGTTTCGTCCCTGTTCATCGTTATTCACGTAAGCCAGGCCTGCTTGCGGTTGCGTTGATTTTCAAACTCGGCAAGGCGCGAGCGCTGTTCGGCGACCACGTCCTCGGGCGCGTTTTCAAGAAAATCCCGGTTGCCGAGTTTCTTTTCGATCTTCGCCATTTCTTTTTCGATCTTCTGGACCTCTGTCGCCCACAATGCCTTCTGGACATTCATGTCGATCGCATCGTCCGGGTAAACGCGGCCCGTCGCCTCGTCGATCACGAAGGGAATGCCGCCGTCGGCCCCGTCCCCGGCAACATCGAGCGTCTTGGCGCTGGCGAGCGTGCGAATAATCGCCGCATGGGCCTGCAGGCGCTTTGCGGTCGTCGCACTGGCCCCTTCCAGGGAAACCGCCAGATGCCGTTTCGGCGGCACCTTGAGCTCCGAGCGGATGGAGCGGATCTCGCTCACCAGCTTCACGACCCAATCCATTTCCTCCAGCGCCGCCTTGTCCACATAGGTTACGTCGAAGACAGGCCAGGCGGAAGCGATCAGCATGCGATCGCGCTTGCCCATGTTCTGCCACAGCTCTTCCGTGATGAAGGGCATGATCGGGTGGAGAAAATGCAGCAACTGGTCGAGCACCCAGGCCGTCGTCGCCCGGGTCTCCGCCGTCGCCGCCGCATCCTCGCCGTTCAGGATCGGCTTCGTGAATTCGAGATACCAGTCGCAGAAGGTGCCCCAGGTAAAACGGTAGAGCGCGTTCGCCACCTCGTGAAAACGGTAGTCGGCCAAGGCCGCCTCGATTTCGTCCTTCAGGCGCGCCACGCCGCTCACGATCCAGCGATTGACGGTGAGCGTCGCCTCTTTCGGGTCGAAGGCGGGATCGGACACGCATTCCGCCATCTGGCAATAGCGCGCCGCGTTCCAGAGTTTCGTCGCGAAGTTGCGCGAGCCTTCGACGCGGGCTTCCGAAAGCTTGATGTCGCGTCCGGGGGATGCCAGCGAGGTCAGCGTGAAGCGCAGCGCATCGCAGCCATATTTGTCGATCAGCTCGAGCGGGTCGATGATGTTTCCCTTCGACTTCGACATCTTCTGGCCGGCCGCATCGCGGACGAGCGCGTGGATATAGACGGTGTGAAAGGGCACCTCCCCCATGAAGTGCAATCCCATCATCATCATGCGCGCAACCCAGAAGAAGATGATGTCGAAACCCGTGACCAGCACGTCGGTCGGGTAGTAGCGCGCAAGTTCGGCCGTTTCCTCCGGCCAGCCGAGCGTCGAGAACGGCCAGAGCGCCGACGAGAACCAGGTGTCGAGCACGTCCGGGTCGCGGGTGAGTTCCGTTGCCTTGCCGTAATGGGCCTTCGCGGCGGTGCGGGCGTCGTCTTCCGAAGCGGCGACGAAGATTTCGCCGTCGGGCCCGTACCAGGCCGGGATGCGGTGGCCCCACCAGATCTGGCGCGAGACGCACCAGGGCTGGATGTTGCGCATCCATTCGAAATAGGTGTTCGCCCAATGCTCGGGCACGAAGCGGGTTTTGCCCTGCTCCACCGCTTCGATCGCAGGCTTGGCGAGGGTCGCCGCGTCCACGAACCACTGGTCCGTGAGCCAGGGCTCGATCACCGTGCCGGAACGGTCGCCATGGGGAACCGTGTGAACGTGGTCCTCGATTGTCTCGAGCAGGCCAAGCGATTCCATTTCGGCGACGATCTTGTCGCGGGCTTCGAAGCGGTCGAGGCCGCGATAGGCTTCGGGCACCGCGTCGTTGAGCCGGGCATGGGCGTCGAGAATGTTGATCATCGGCAGATCGTGGCGGCGGCCGACCTCGAAGTCGTTGAAGTCGTGGGCCGGCGTGATCTTCACGGCGCCACTTCCCATTTCGGGATCGGCGTATGCATCGGCGACGATCGGGATCAGGCGATCGGCAATGGGCAAGCGCACCTTCTTGCCGATGAGGGCCTGATAGCGCGCATCTTCGGGGTGCACGGCGACGGCGGTGTCGCCGAGCATCGTCTCGGGCCGCGTCGTTGCGATGACGATGTGGCCGGAGCCGTCCTCCAGCGGGTAGCGGAAGTGCCAAAGGTGGCCCTTCGTTTCGCGCTGGACGACTTCGAGATCGGAAACCGCGGTTTCCAGTTCGCAGTCCCAGTTGACGAGCCGCTTGTCCCGATAGATGAGGCCGGCCTTGTGCAGTTCGACGAAGACCTTCGTCACGGCGGCGGAAAGGCCGGCGTCCATCGTGAAGCGTTCCTTCGCCCAGTCGGGCGAAGCGCCGAGGCGGCGCAACTGGCGAGTGATCGTGCCGCCGGATTCCTTTTTCCATTCCCAGACGCGTTCGACGAACGCCTCCCGACCGAGGTCGTGGCGGGTGCGGCCTTCCGAGCCGAGCTGCTTCTCAACAACGATCTGGGTCGCGATCCCGGCATGGTCGGTCCCCGGTTGCCAAAGCGCGTCTACCCCTTTCATCCGGTGATAGCGGGTGAGAATATCCTGAAGCGTGTGGTTCAGCGCGTGGCCCATGTGCAGGCTGCCGGTCACGTTCGGCGGCGGCATCATGATCGTGAAGGGCTGGGCGGAGGAATTCGTGTGGGCGGCGAAGGCGCCGGCCTTTTCCCACGCCTTGTAGCGCGTCTCCTCGACCGTCTCGGGACGATAGGTTTTTTCCAGCCCTTTCATTTCCTCGCCCATTTAAGCAAAACGAACCTTTGCCACGGACCCGCCGTAGCCTAGATGCATCCAAATCACTTGGGATTTTAGAGTTCTTCGGCCCGGCGAGCAGCCCGCTCGATTTCTTTTCGTACCAGCTTTTCGGTAATCGAAGGAAGGTTCTGGTCGAGCCATTCCCTCAACATCGGGCGCAGCAATTCCTTGACGATGTCCTCGAGGGTCTTGTCCGAGGCCGAACCCAGCAGGGTTCCGGGCTTGTCGCCCTTGGTAACGGCCTTGGCAAGCTGTTCGAAGGAGCCGGTCGTGGCGGCCTCTACCGGTGGGGAAACGAGCGTGCCGCCACCTTCGGACGCCGCCGGTTGCGGTTCGCCCTGGCCGCCGTCCTGGAGCGTAAGTTCGTTTTCATCCGCCATGGCCGTATCCTGTTCCGCCTCTTCCGGAGTTTCTTCCTGCTGTTCGCCCGTATCTGTCGTCATCTCGGCCTCCGGTTCTTTCCCTTCCGCGAGATCCACCACGCTGCCGTCATCCGTCACCATCCGGGTGAGTTCCAGCACGTCGTCATCGTCGTCTGCAACGTTTTCCTCAACCCCTTCGCCCTCTTCGTCCGCCGGCACCGCCGCGGTGCCTGCTTTCGGTGCGGCGAGAACGGGTTTGGCTTTTGCCGCCTCCGGTTCGCCGGCGGCTTCTTCCGTTTCGTCCGCGGCCGTTTCGGCAGCTTCGGCTTCGACGGACGGCGGTAGTTCGGCTTCGGTTGCCGCCTCGCCTTCCCCTACCGGCGCTTCCGGCGGTTCCGCCGCTTCCGCCGGTTCTGCCGGTTTCTTGCCTTCGGCTTCCTCGTCCTCGGAAATAATACGGCGAATGGACGCCAGAATCTCCTCCATAGAGGGTTCGGCCTGATTCTCGGCGCCCTCCTGGGAGGCGGGGGTTTGTTCCGGGTTTTCCGTCATTCGTCCATACCTATTGGCCGGGGCCAGCCCAGCCATAGCCGGTCCCGGAAAACAATTGGTTAACCCTAGGACAATCCAAGAAAAAACGCCAGAATAAGAAGCCCCTAGCGGGGTCCGGTCACTCCGGATCGTCGCCGAGACCGATCCATTTGTCCCGGACCGCGTTGTAATGCTCGTTCATATCGTAGGGCTGGACCGGCAGGCTCAGGGCTTCGGCCGTCAGCACGCCCATCGCCGATTTCAGGCGAAAACCGGCGACGAAGGCGTCCCGCTTGGCCTGCACCAGCGCCACTTTCGCATCCAGCAGTTCCTGTTCGGCGTCCAGCACGTCGAGCACGGTGCGCGACCCGACGAGGGCTTCCTGGTTGACCCCTTCCAGCGCGATGGTCGAGGCGCCGATCTGGGATTCGAGCGAAACGATGCTGGCGCGCGCCGCTTCCAGGTCCGACCAGGCCAGGGCCGATTGCTCAATGGCTTCGCGGCGGGCTTTGTCGACCTCCACCTGGCGCTGGCCGGCCACCTGGCGCGCCTCGCGCAAACGGGAATGGACGGCGCCGGCCTGGTACAGCGGCACGGTGAGCTGCGCGGTGATCTCGGCCCGCTCGGTATCGTCAGCGGAAGAAAACTGTTCGCGCGCCCTGCTGACTTCGCCGTTGAGCGAAACCGTCGGCAGGAGTTCGCCCTCGACAGCGTTGACGGTTTCCCGGGCCGCCTTTTCGTCAAAGGCGGCGGCGATCACGCCCGGATAGTAGTTGGCGGCGCGTTGCAGGGCCGTTTCCCGAACTTCGGGCAGATTGCCCGGACCCGGGGGCGCGATCAGCTGCTGGGGCGCCACCCCGATTACCGTCTTGAAGGCCGCCCGCGAGGAAGCGAGGTCGCCTTCCGCCCGGATGCGGGCGGCCCGCGCGCCGGCCAGCCGGGCTTCGGCCTGGGCAACGTCCGTGCGGGTGATCTCGCCCACCTCGAAGCGGCTGACGGCGGCTTCCAGTTGGCGGCGCAGCACCTGTTCGTTGTTGACGCTGAGTTCGACGACGGCCTGGTCGCGCAGGACGTCCATGAAGGCGGTCGCCGCGTCGAGCAGCGTCTCGGCCTCGACGACGCGCAGGCGGGCGCGCTCGGCCTGGACGCGGTTTTCGGCGCGCCGCGTTTCGTAAATGGTCCGCCCGCCCCGGAACAGCGGCTGGGAAACCTGCAGGTTGACGCTCGAGGGCGAACGATTCTGGGCGCCGGAGGATTGGGCGAAGAGATTGCCTTCGTTCCGGTTGCGCCCGGCTTCGGCGTTAAGCGTGATCGTCGGCCGCCAGCCGGCCGTCGCCTGGGGGACCGCTTCGTCGACGGCGCGCAGCTGGGCACGCTGGGCCTGAAGCGTCGGGTTGTTCTGATAGGCCGTCGCCAGCGCTTCGGTCAGCGTCTGGCCGGCCGCCGTCAGCGGCGCCGCCGCGAGAAAAAGAAACGCGCCGGTTCCGAGGGCTCTCTGGAGCGCCTTGCCCAATGTCGAAGTCCCTGTTGCCACGAATCGCGCCGGTGAAGCAGTTTAGTGTAAAATTACACTTAAATCTTAATATAAACTTTGCTAGAAAACAAATTCTTCCTTGGGCGCGAAATCCGGCAGGAGGGGCGTCGCCGCATCGAAAACCGTCCGTTGGCCCACGAAGTCCCCGCAGCGGATCATCACCACGCCATGGCCGACCCGCCCGGTTCCGGCCAGAACCGTCACCAGGCGGCCATCCTCCTTCAGCTGGTCGGTGATCGCCGCCGGCACCGCTGCCACGGCGCCATCGATGAAGATGACGTCGAAGGGGGCCTGGGTCGGGCAGCCCGCCTCAAGCGGCCCCCCGACGACGGCAACGTTGTCGCAGCCAAGTTCGGCCAGCAGCGCCGTCGCCGTCTCGGCCAGGGTCGGATCGCTTTCCAGGGCGACGACCGTCCCCGCGAGGCGCCCCAGCACGGCAGCCGAATAGCCGGTGCCGCAACCGATAACGAGCACAACGTCGTCGGGCTTGATCTCGGCAAGCTGCATGAGCCGGCCGAACACCATCGGCTCCATCACGTAACGCCCGTTGCCAAGCGCCAGATCCTCGTCGATATAGGCGACGCCCTGAAGGTTCAGCGGAACGAAGCGCTCGCGCGGCACGTCGAGGATGGCGGCAACCAGGTTCAAATCCGCCACTTCATTCGGCCGCAGCTGGCAGTCCACCATGTTCCGCCGGGCGACAGTGAAATCCGTCATGAAATCTCTCGATCGGTCTATCGGGCAACCGTTTATACTTTCCGCCGGTTACGAACACAACGCCACTGGGAGGCCCGGTTTTCAAAGGCTTGGCTTGCTTGACCGGCCTCTGGCCAGGTCCTATATCTCTGGCCCTTCCGGAACGCCTCGTTCAACGCGGGCAAAACCGGCGCGGTGGGAGAGTGGTTATCCAGCAGACTGCAAATCTGTGTACGCCGGTTCGATTCCGGCCCGCGCCTCCAACCTTTCCCCTGCCCCGCTCCGGCCCTCCGCAACCGCCCTTGCACCCCCGGATTTCCGGGGATTTAAGCTTTTATGAAGGCGCATCGGATACTGACAAGGTGTGAAGGGCCCCCGGTAGCTCAGTTGGTAGAGCAAGCGGCTGTTAACCGCTGGGTCGCTGGTTCGAGTCCGGCCCGGGGAGCCAGTTTTCAGAAGGGCCCGGCCGCAAGGCCCGGCCCTTCTTTATCCTCTGCTTCGCGCGGAGCATGCCCCGGTGAAAATACTTCTACTTTGTCTCCTTCTCTTTTTCGTCGCAGCCGGCGTCCTTCTGCCTGGCGGCTGGATCCTCCGCGAAAGCATGAAGGACCCCTTGACGCTCGTCCAAGCCGACGTTCCGCCGGCGCGCCTGATCAAGGAAGAGAGCATCGCCTGCGAGCCCGGCCGGATCTGCCGCGCCATCACGCTTGGCCTTGATGGTTTCGATCCGATCGAGATCAGCTTGAGCCTGCCCGAAGCGCTGCCGCGCGGCGGCATCCCCGTCGTCATCCTGCTGGGTGGTTTCGACACCGGCAAACGGAGCATCCACGAAGTTCCGAAGCCAGGCGCGAACGCCGTGATCGGCTACGACTATCCGCTTGCGAAAGCGGACTGGTACGAGGCGACGTGGCCGAGGCGCCTGCTGGCGGCGCGCAAGGCCTCCCGCCAGGTGCCGGCCCACCTGCTGACCCTGCTGCGCTGGGCGCGCGCCCAGGGCTGGTCCGAGGACGCGCGGATAAGCCTGCTTGGCTTCAGCCTCGGCGCCCTCTACCTGCCCGCCGCTCATCACATGGCGCGGTTGCACCACCAGCCCCTCGGCCCGTCGATCATCGCCTATGGCGGGGCGGGCCTGACACCGATCTTCCGCAACGCCTTTCGCGGGCAGCCGGCATGGCTTGGCGACGCGCTAACCTGGCTTGCCGTGCTGGGCTTGCGCGAGCTCGAGCCGGCCTATCACCTGCCTCACCTGAAAGGGGAGTTCCTGTTGCTAAACGGCAGCGACGATCGCCTCATGCCCATGGAAACGGTCGAACGGCTGCGCGCCCTGACGCCGGAGCCGAAGACGGTCATGACCTTGAAATCGGATCACATGATGCCGGGCGACCGTGAAGTGATGGAGACGATCCTCCGGGTGAGTCGCCAGTGGCTGCTTGAACGCAAGGCCATCAACCCGCTTGCCGACGGCTAGATGCGGCTGCCGCCCTGGAGCGGCGAGAAGCGGACCGGCAGCACGCTGCGCTTGCGCAAAACCCCCTGCAGGTCCTTTTCGATGACGAACAATTCCTGGAAACCGTCGGCCGGACCGACGGGAATGACCATGCGCCCGCCCGGCTTGAGCTGATTCAGCAGGGGCACCGGCACGTGGTCGACCGCCTCCTTGACGATGATGGCATCGAACGGCCCCCGCTCCTCCCAGCCAAAATAGCCGTCGGCGATCCGGGTTTCGACGTTGCCATAGCCCAACTTTCTCAAGACTGCCGACGCCTTGCCCGCCAGCGGCGCGACGACTTCGACGCTGTAGACCTGCCGGCCAAGCTCGGCCAGGATGGCGGCGTGGTAGCCGGCCCCGGTGCCGGTCTCGAAGACGACGTCGTTCTCACCAATCCGCGCCAGATCCGTCATCAGGGCGATCAGGAAGGGCGTTGCGATGTTCTGACCGTGGCCGAGCGGCAGCGGCACGTCGGAATAGGCGAAGGTCTTCAGGTGAACCGGCACGAAGTGATGGCGTGGCACATGGGTGATGGCGGCCAGCACCCGGCGGTCCAGCACGGTGACGCCGGTTTCCCGTTCGATGGTGAAGGCGCGCTCGTCGATGTGGAGCGCCAGCGCCTTGCGGTATTGCAGGTAGTAATCCGTGGCATCCGCCGCCAGGGCAATCGCAAGCAGGAACAGCAGCGCCACAAGGTTATTGGCCCGGAAATAGTTCCGCCGCATGAAATTCTACGGAGCCGCGCCGAGTGGCTGCGAGGTCGCTGGATGGGATTCGCGCCATTCCCTGGCGAGCTGTTCCGCCTTTTCAATATCGGCCGCGGTCATTTCCTTCGACATGACCTTGAGATTCTGCTGGGCAAAGGTCGCGCCGCCCAGGGCCGCGATCTTCGACCACATATAGGCCAGCACGATGTCCTGGGGTACGCCGTTACCGTATTTGTACATGAAGCCCAGATTGGACTGGGCGGCGATGTTGCCCCGCTCGGCCGCCAGTTGCCACCAGCGGACCGCCTCGACCAGGTCCTTCTCGACGCCCTGGCCGAAGCCGTAGATCAGGCCGAGGTAGAACTGGGCCTGAACGTCACCCTGTTCGGCCAGCGGCTTCCACTCCGCAAGCGCCTTCGCGAAGTCCTCTTCCTTGTAGGCGTTGAGTCCGGCGTCAAAGTCGGCATGGGCATTTCCCATAGGAAATACCAATAATATCAATAGAATAATTAGTATTTTTATCATTTTACTATAGAAAATGTTGCTTTCCACAGCAGGTAAAAAATGATTCAGGCGGTTGCCATACGGTCGCCGCGAACAAAGTAGTGCCCCCCAGGGCGACATGTTATTAGCATCCATTCATGACCCTATGGCAATGGATTCTGGCGCTTACCGCCCTTCTTTTCGCTGCCGGTCCGCTGGCCAGCCTAGCCAGCAGCGAGGTCGACCTGCAGGCCGACTGGCGGACGGCGGACCGGACCAGCACCGGCCTCGCGCCGGACCCGGCGACGACGCCGGAGGCCGTGCTGCAGGTCTACGCCGCCCGCGCCTTTTCGTGGCGGGGCATCCTCGGGGTCCATAGCTGGATCGCCATCAAGCCCGCCAACGCCACAGAATTCACCGTCTACCAGATCATCGGCTGGCACCGCTTTTACGGCCGCCCGACCCTATCGGTGGAGGAAGGGCCGCCGGACCGGCGCTGGTATGGCCATACGCCGGCAATCCTGCTCGACATCCGGGGGGAACGGGCCGAGGCATTGATCGGGAAGACCGAGGCCGCCATCCGCGCCTACCCTTACGCGACCTACCGCCTGTGGCCGGGCCCGAACAGCAACACCTTCACGGCCTATGTGGGCCGGCGCGTGCCGGAAATGGGCCTGGCGCTGCCGCCCACCGCTATCGGCAAGGACTTTTTGACGAATCATGCGGTTTTCGGCCCTGCTCCCAGCGGAACGGGCCGTCAATTCTCGCTTTTTGGGCTTTTTGGCGCGCTTTACGGCAAGAAAGAGGGGTTTGAATTGAATTTCATGGGTCTTGTCATTGGATTCGACCCCCTAAACCCCGCTATCCTGCTGCCTGGTGTCGGTCGAATCGGCTTAAGCGGGGCCAATGGGGCAAAAACAAGCCCGGCTGGCGGATAGCGATTGTTAGGCCCCGTAGAATCGTATACAGTATACCGTTATAATTACAATTTAAATAATTAATTCAAATAGTTAAGAGCTTTAATACGGGATGAAACACATCGCATGGAAAGCTCCGCCGCGGAAACCGTAGCCGGCCGGATCGCCCAGTTTCTGAAGGTTCGCGGGATCGACCGCGTCTTCGGGCTGTGCGGCGGCCACGTCATGCCGATCTGGGACCAGGTGGCCCGGGCCGGCATCCGCATCGTCGACGTCCGCGACGAGCGCGCCGGCGTCCACATGGCCCACGCCCATGCCGAGCTGACCGGCGGCATCGGGGTTGCCTTCGCCACGGCCGGCCCCGGCGTTACCAATGCGATCACCGGCATCGTCAACGCCCACGTGGCCCGCGCCCCGGTCGTCATCCTTTCCGGCGTGCCGCCCCGCCCCCAGGAACAGATGGGGGCGTTGCAGGACCTGGTGCATACGGATTTGCTTCACTCCGTCACCCGTCAGGCCCGGACCGTGCGGGAGGCCGACCACGTGCTGCCGGCGCTCGACGAGGCGTTCGCCCGGGCCATCGGCGATGGCGGCCTGCCCGGCCCGGTCTACCTCGACTTTCCGACCGACCTTCTGCGCGAAGCCCTGCCCGGCCAGCGGATTCTCGATGAGCATCTGGAGGCGAAGGCGAAGCCCGCCCTGCCGCCCGCCCCGGAAGCCGTGCAACGCGCCGTCGACATCCTGTGGAACGCCAAGCGGCCGCTGGTCGTTTCCGGGCGCGGCGCCCGCGAAGCGGGGCCCGAACTGCTGGCGCTGCTGGACGCGCTGGATGCCGTCTATCTGGACACTTCGGAAAGCCGCGGCCTGGTCCCCGATTCGCACGCTTCCGTCGTTTCCTCGCTGCGCGGCCAAGTGATGGAGGAGGCCGACGCCGTGCTGACCGTGGGCCGCCGACTCGATTTCCAGCTGGCCTATGGCTCGCCCGCCATCTTCAAGAAAGCGACTTTCGTCCGGCTGGCCGAACACGCGTCCGAACTGCGCGACAACCGGCGCGGCGCGGCGGAAATCCTGGCGTCGCCGGCGCTGGCGCTCGACGCCATCGTCAAGGCCGCCGGCAATCGCAAGCCCGCCACCGACCGGATCTGGCTCGAGACCACGCGGGAGAAACACGCCGCCAAGCGCGAGAAATTCCGCGCTCTCCTTGCCTCGGCGCCGCCCGGCAGCGACGGCTATATGCATCCGAACCGCCTGCTTAGCGCGCTTCAGGAAAAGATCGCCCCGGACGCGGTGACGATCGCCGACGGCGGCGACATCCTGAGTTTTGCCCGCGTCGCCCTTTCCGCCGGACCTTATATGGACCCGGGTTCGCTGGGCTGCCTCGGCGTCGGCGTTCCCTTCGGGATTGCCGCCGCCCTGGCGCTGCCCGACCGCCAGGTCGTCGTCATCACCGGCGACGGCTCCTTCGGGTTCAACGCCATCGAGGTCGATACCGCCGTCCGCCACGGCGCCAAAGTCGTCTTCGTCGTCGCCAACAACGGCGCCTGGAACATCGAATGCTACGACCAGCGCGTCACCTACGACGGCAACCTCGTCGGCACCGAGCTTCGCCATTCGGACTACGCCACACTGGGCCGCGCGCTCGGCGCCCATGGCGAGCGGGTCGAAAAGCCCGAAGAGCTGGAGGATGCGCTCGCGCGCTGCTTCGAAAAGGCGCCGGCCGTGCTCGACGTGCTGGTCACCCGCGAGGCGGTGTCGGGGGATGGGAAGTCGGGCCTGGCCTGGGTGCCAGACACCCAGCCGCTAGCGGCCTGGGACGAGGCCGAACGCGCGCGGTGGGCCAAACCCAAGGATTAGGGCCAAGAAATGCTCCGTTTTTCGATCTTCTTGCCGTTTCGGCGGAACCGGGTTATTGTATACAGTATCCAATAAATAGAGGGTTTCGTGCGCAAGCTTCTTGTCCAGCCCCAGATGATGGAACGGGTCTACACGGTGATTCTGGACTCGATCTGCGACGGCCGCCTGCCGCCCGGCGTGCGGCTGGCCCAGGAAAACATCGCCGAGCAGCTCAACGTGTCCCGCCAGCCGGTCGGCCAGGCGCTGATGCTGCTGAAAAGCCAAGGCTTCGTCTGCAAGTCCGGCCGGCGGGGGTTGATGGTCTCCCCTCTCGAGGAAGACTTCGTGCATTCGCTCTACGAATTTCGCGGCGCGCTTGACCGTCTGGCGGCGCGCACGGCCGCCGGCCGCGCCACGGCCCAGGACGTCGCCCGCGGCAAGCGCATCCTTGCCCAGGGCCAGAAGGCTATCGCCGCCGGTTCGGTCTCGAAGCTGATCGGCACGGACATGGAGTTTCATCGCCTGATCTACGAACTTTCCGGCAACACGATCATCGCCGATACGATGAACCTCTATTTGAATCATCTGCGGCGCGTCATGAGCGCCGTGCTTCGCATCGAAGGCTACGGCACGAACGTCTGGACGGAGCACGACGCCATTCTTGACGCCATCGCCGAGGGCGACGCCGAAAAGGCGGAAACGCTGGCGCGGAAACACGTCGATGCGGCTTCCGAGAAGCTGCAGCGCGTGCTTCGCGAGCAGCACGGCCACGTGACCTACATCAGCGCCAGCACCATTCACGTCAAATAAGAAACCGCTCAAGAAAATCAGGGAGTTTTGATCATGAGCCAGGGTTCAGACATCATCCGCATACTGATCGCGAAGGTTGGCCTCGACGGCCACGACCGCGGCGTAAAAATCGTCGCCCGCACCCTTCGCGACTCCGGTATGGATGTCATCTACACGGGCCTTCACCGAACGCCGGAGGAAGTCGTCCGCGCCGCGATTCAGGAAGACGTCGATGTCATCGGCGTCAGCATCCTGTCCGGCGCCCACATGACCATCTTCCCGCGCATTCTGGAATTGCTGAAGGAAAACAAGGCCGACGATATCATCGTCACCGGCGGTGGCGTCATACCGGATGAAGAAGTCGATGCACTAACCAAAATCGGGGTGAAAGCAATCCTGCTTCAGGACACACCGCCCCAAACCATTGTCGAGACGATCCAGCGCCTGGTTACCGAACGCGGCCCGCGCTAGATCGAAGGGGAGGAGAAACCGAGATGGAAGACTGGTCGTTTCCACCGAAATTCAATCCCGATTACCTGCCCGATCCATCTTCCCCCTATTGGTTCCCGAAGCGGGAAACGATGGATCCGGGGGAGCGGGAAAAGGCCATCCTTGAACGCCTTAAGGACGTCACCCGTTATGCCTATGCGAAGTCTCCCTTCTACAAGAAGAAGTGGGACGATGCCGGTTTTCACCCGGATCACCTGAAGTCGCTCGAGGATTTCGAGGACAAGGTGCCGGTGGTGACGAAAAAGGATTTGCGCGAGGCTCAGGCCCGCGCACCGAAATTCGGCGATTACCTGTGCATTCCGGAATCGGAAATTCATCACATCCATGGCACGTCCGGCACCACCGGCACGCCCACCGTGTTCGCCATCAGCCGCAACGACTGGGACGCGATCGCCAACGCGCACGCGCGCATCATGTATGGCATGGGCCTGCGCCCCGGCGACATGATCTTCGTCGCCGCGATCTTCAGCCTTTATCTGGGTTCCTGGGGAGCCCTGATCGGGGCCGAGCGGCTGCGCGCGAAGGCCTTCCCCTTCGGCGCCGGCGCGGCGGGCATGAGCGCGCGGGCGGCCCAATGGCTCGATCAGATGAAACCGACGGCGTTCTACGGAACTCCCTCCTTCGCCCTGCACCTGGCCGAAGTCGCCCATGAGGAAGGGCTCGACCCGCGCAATTTCGGCTTGAAATGCCTGTTCTTCTCGGGCGAGCCCGGCGCCTCGATCCCCGGCATCCGCGACAAGATCAAGGACCTCTACGGGTCGCAGGTCTACGACTCCGGCTCGATGGCCGAGATGTCGCCTTGGATGAACTGCGCCGGGTCCGAAGGCACGCCGGAAGGCATGCTGCTGTGGCAGGACATCGTCTACACCGAGGTCTGCGATCCCGAGAAGTTCCGGCGCGTGCCGTACGGCGAGAAAGGCACGCCGGTCTACACGCATCTGGAGCGCACTTCGCAGCCGATGATCCGCCTGCTGTCGGGCGACCTCACGGAGTGGCGTTACGACGGTCCGGCGCCGTGCGGGCGAACCTATCCACACCTTCCGAACGGCATTTTCGGGCGGATCGACGACCAGTTCACGATTCGCGGGGAAAACATTTACCCTAGCGAAATCGACGCCGTGCTCAACAAGACGGACGGCTATGGCGGCGAACATCGCATCATCGTCTCGCGCGCAGGCACGATGGACGAACTGCTCGTTCGCGTGGAAGCCGATACCCAGGTGCACGAGCGTGGCGAAAAGGCGCTCGCCGACTTCCAGAACACTGTCGCCGCCAATCTGCAACGCGTGCTGGGCGTGCGCACGAAAGTCGAGGTCGTGCCGCTGAATTCGATACCCCGAACCGACTTCAAGGCGCGACGCGTCATCGACGACCGCGAAGTCTTCCAGGAAATGCAAAACAAAATGACTGGATCGTAATCTGCATGAACAACGCCGTTCCCTCTCTTGAACTTGTCGAGCGGGTGCTCGCCGCCGATATCGGCGGCATCGCCCGGATGATCACCCGCGCCGAATCGGGCCTGGAGGAATGCCGCCCGGCCATGGCCGAGCTTTACCGGCATACGGGAAAGGCGCACGTCGTCGGCATCACCGGCGTTCCCGGAAGCGGCAAATCGACGTTGATGGGAAAGCTGACGGCGCATATCCGCAAATCCGGCCGCAAGGTGGCCGTCGTCGCCATCGACCCGTCGAGCCCCTACTCCGGCGGCGCCATTCTCGGCGACCGCATCCGGATGAGCGAACTTTCGGGCGACATGGGAATCTTCATCCGCAGCATGGCGACGCGGGGCTCGCTTGGGGGCCTGGCGCGGGCCACGCTGGATGCCGTCGACGTGCTGGACGCCGCCGGATTTGACCTGGTCCTGATCGAGACGGTCGGCGTCGGCCAGGACGAGGTGGACATCGTCCAGGCGGCGCACACGACGGTCGTCGTTTCCGCCCCCGGCCTTGGCGACGACATTCAGGCGATCAAGGCGGGCGTGCTGGAAATCGCGGACATTCACGTCGTCAGCAAGTGCGACCGGCCGGACGCGAACAAGACGATCGTCGACTTGAAGGCGATGATGACGTTAGGATTGACGCTCTCGGGCGCCTCCGGCTGGGTCGTTCCGGTGATCGGGACGAGCGCCCTGAAGATGGAGGGCGTCGAGGAACTTGTCGATACGATCGACCGGCACCGGGAGGCCCTCGAATCCTCCGGTGAACTCATCGAACGGCAGAAGCGAATCGCCG
Source organism: Alphaproteobacteria bacterium (assembly GCA_021296325.1). Taxonomy (GTDB): domain Bacteria; phylum Pseudomonadota; class Alphaproteobacteria. The sequence goes on along the minus strand of JAGWAR010000016.1, from coordinate 32,108 downwards.
AACGGCGAATGCTGAAGACGGCTGAAGAAATTTTGCGTGACGAATTCAAGAAACACCGGGACGGAAAAGTTTCGGTCCTGATCGGCCAGATGATGGCTCATGAAAAGAACCCGTATGCGGCGGCACTGGATCTGCTCGCCGAGGTGCGGCTGGAGGGACACAGGCAATGATCAATGAAAAACAGGCTCTGGATAACATGGCGCGCGAGCAGCTCGAGGAGAAGCTCAAGAAATGGGAGAACGAGGAACTCGCGAGCTTCCTGAAACGCCAGCCGGAACGAAAGGACGAATTCTCGACCTTCGGCAACATTCCGGTAAAACGCGTCTATACCGCGCTCGACGTGCAGGACACGCCGCTTGAGGACATCGGGCTTCCCGGCCAGTACCCCTTCACCCGCGGCCCCTACCCCACCATGTACCGCGGCCGCAACTGGACGATGCGCCAGATCGCCGGTTTCGGCGTCGCCGAGGAGACGAACAAGCGGTTCAAGTACCTGATCGAGCAGGGCCAGACCGGCATCTCGACCGACTTCGATATGCCGACCCTGATGGGCTACGACTCGGACCACCCGATGAGCACCGGCGAGGTCGGCCGCGAAGGCGTCGCCGTCGACACGTTGGCCGACATGGAGGCACTTTACGCCGACATCGACCTCGAGAAGATTTCCGTTTCCATGACGATCAACCCGTCGGCGTGGATCCTGCTCGCCATGTATTACGCGCTTGGCCAGAAGCGCGGGTTCGACCCGCACCGGCTTTCCGGGACGGTTCAGGCGGATATCCTGAAGGAATACATGGCCCAGAAGGAATGGATCTATCCGATCCGGCCCTCTGTGCGGATTGTCCGCGACTGCATCACCTTCTGCGCGGAAAACATGAAGCGCTTCAATCCGATCAACATCTCCGGCTACCACATCTCGGAGGCCGGCTCCTCGCCGCTTCAGGAGATCGCCTTCACGATGGCGAACACGATCGCCTATGTGGACGAAGTGACGAAGGCCGGTGTCGACGTCGACGAGTTCGCGCCGCGCCTTGCCTTCTTCTTCGTCTGCCAGCGCGACTTCTTCGAGGAGATCGCCAAGTTCCGGGCGGCACGCCGGGTCTATGCGAAGATCATGAAGGAGCGCTTCGGCGCGAAGAAGCCGGAATCGATGCGGCTGCGCTTCCACTGCCAGACGGCGGCGGCGACGCTGACGAAGCCGCAATACCGGGTGAACATCATCCGCACGGCGTTGCAGGCCCTTTCCGCGGTTCTGGGCGGCGCCCAGAGCCTGCACACGAACGGCATGGACGAGGCCTTCGCCATCCCGACGGAAGAAGCCATGAAGATTGCGCTTCGCACCCAGCAGGTCATTGCCGAGGAATCGAACGTGACCCAGGTCATCGATCCGCTCGGCGGGTCCTACTACGTCGAGAACCTGACGACCTATTTCGAGAAGGAGACCTTCCGGATCCTGGACGAGGTCGAGGCCCGCGGCGGCACCGTGAAGCTGATCGAGGAAGGCTGGTTCCAGCGCCAGATCGCCGATTTCGCGTACGAAACGGCCACGAAGAAGGCGAGCGGCGAATACCCGCTGATCGGCGTCAACCGCTTCGCCGAAGAGGGTGAGAAGGTGGACGTCGAAATCCACCCCTATGACGAGACGACCGTGGACCGCCAGCTCGGCCGCCTGAACCAGGTCCGCAAGGACCGGGACGAGGAAAAGGTGCAGCGGCTGCTGAAGGAACTCGTCGAGGTCGCCAAGGACGAATCGAAGAACATCATGCCGATCACGGTGGAACTCGTGAAGGAAGGCGCTTCCATGGGCGACATCGTCGAGACGCTGAAGGAGCTTTGGGGCACCTACCGCGAGACGCCGGTCTTCTAGACCGTCATTCGCCCTTCCCTTCCGGTTGTTCGAAAAGCTTCGGGTTGCTCACCCGGAGCTTTTCGCGCGTCGTGGTGAGGAGATGGGCTTTCAGCTTTTCGCGGGCCTCCCCCGGCGCGTCGAAGGCGCCGTCCCGGATGGCCTCGGCCAGGCGGCAGTTTAAGGCCTCGACTTCGTCGCGGAGCGCCTTTTTGTCTGAAATTTTGGATGAGGGAAGCTTGAAAAGCGCTTGAAGACGCTTGCGTTCTTCCATCAGCGTTTCGGTGGAGGTCGCAAGGTCGCGGGCGACGATGCCGATGGCATTCGCGATCATCAGGGCGACGTAGCGCTTTTCCTTCGGCGTCTCCGGCAACAGCTCGCGGGTGAAGGCCTCGAGGGCCGCTTCCAGCAATTCCGCCGCGGTGGGACGATCCTGCATCAACCCCTCTCCTGATCGGGCCGGCCGGTGAGCGCTAGTATCTCCAGCTCCATCTCTGCCGCAAGCCGGCCGGTGAGCGCCAGCTCGAGCGAGGGCAAGGCCCCGCTCAAATGGCGATCGCATTGCTGCAACGCGATGACCGCCCAGCGAAGATGCGCCGCCACCTCCCAGAAATGAACGCTTTCGGGATCGACGGAAAGGCCGGAACTTTCCTCATAGGCCTGCGTGAAGGCCGCCCGCGAGCCGATGCCCCCCGCCTCGCGCGCGTTTGCCCCGAACCGCCAACATTTCGCGCAGAACCAGCCGATGTCCTCCATCGGGTCCCCCCAACTGGCGAATTCCCAGTCGAGAAGGCCGGTAAGCCGCCCCTGTTCGACCAGGTAATTGCCGGTGCGGAAGTCCCGGTGGCAAAGGACGGTGGCCTGGGGTTCCGGCGCGTTTTGCACCATCCAGCGAAGCGCCCAGTCGAGCACGGGGTGCGGCTCGGCCAGGGCCGCGACCTGGGTGGAAAAGCGGGCCACCATTTCAAGGGCCGGCGTCGGTTCGGGCAAGACGAGGAAAGGAAGCTCGCCCCGCGGCGGACGGATGGCGTGGAGGCGGCCCAGTTCCTGGCCAAGGCGGCCCACCAGCGCCTCGCCGTCGAGGCCCGGATCGCGGACCAGCCGGTGACCGGCGGCAACGCCGGAAAGGCGTTCCATGATGAAGAATTCGCGACCGAGAACGGTTTCGTCACGGCAGAGAAAGCGGGGCGCAGGCACCGGGATTCCGGCCGCTTCGGCCAGCTGCAGGATGGCGAATTCCTGCGCGCGCGAATGGCTGCCCGGAATCCCGGCCGGCGCCGTGATGCGAAGCACCCAAGCCTGTTTTCCGGCGCACGGCCCGCCTTCGAGAACGGCGTCGAGGCGCCAGTTCTCCTGAACGGCGCCGCCGGTTAGGGGTTCAAGGGCCAAAACCGTCGCGCGTTCGGCCCGGGCGGCATCGGCAAGAAAACGTTCGAGGCGGGCCCGGGCGGCGGGGGCCGCTACTCCCACGACCAGAACTCCCGCCCTTCCTGGAGCAGGAAGCGGGCCAGCACCATCTTGTGCACCTCGGAGGCGCCATCGACGAGGCGGGCGACGCGGGCGTAGCGGTACATCCACTCCAAGGGCGTGTCCTTCGAATAGCCCTTCGCGCCGCAAAGCTGCAGCGCCGTGTCGACCGCCTTCTGCAGCGTGTCGGCGACCTGGATCTTGGCCATCGCCACTTCCTTGCGGGCGAAATCCCCCTGATCCATCTTCCAGGCCGCGTGCAGGGTGAGCAGCCGGCCGACGGAAATTTCCTTCGCCGCCTCGCCCAGCATCCACTGGACCCCTTCGTGGTCGGCGAGTTTCGTGCCGAAGCTTTCGCGGGAACGCACATGCTCGCCCGCGATCTCAAGGGCGCGCTTCGCCATGCCGAGCCAGCGCATGCAGTGGGTCAGCCTGGCCATGCCGAGGCGGATCTGGGTGACCTTGAGGCCGTCGCCCACTTCCATAAGGCGGGCATCGTCAGGAATTTCGAGGCCGTCGAAGCGAAGCTCGCAGTGGCCGCCATGCTCCTCCGGCCCCATGGTCGGGATGCGGCGCACGATTTCCCAGCCCGGCTGACCGGCATCGAAGAGGAAGGCGCTGAGCCCGCGGCGCTCGTCCTTCGAGGTGCGCACGACGAGCACGAAATGCCGGGCGGCCCCCGCCCCGGTGATGAACCATTTTCGTCCCTCGACGATCCAGCGGTCGCCCTTTTTCGTCGCCGCCGTCTGCATGGCACCCGGATCGGAACCGGCGCCGGGGCTTGGCTCCGTCATCGCGAAGGAGGATTGCACCTCGCCATCGATGATGGGCTGCAGCCAGCGGTCCTTCTGGGCGTCGGTGCCGATGCGATTCAGCAAAAGCATGTTGCCGTCGTCGGGCGCAGCCGCGTTGAAAACGGCGGGCCCGAAGATGGAATGGCCCATCTCTTCGTAAAGAATCGCGCTCGCCGTCATATCGAGGCCCTGGCCACCGCGTTCCTTCGGCATCTGCAGCGCCCAGAGGCCCTGGCGCTTCGCCTCGGCCCGCAATTCCTCAAGCAGGGGAAGTGCGATGTTTTCGTGTTCGTCGTAGGAAGCCGGGTCGGCCTCGAGGGGGAGGATCCGCTCGGCCACGAAGGCGCGGATGCGGGCCTGAAAGTCGCGAATTTCGGGCGAGAGGGAGAAATCGACCATGGGAATCCGTATTAATCACACCTGGGTGGCAAGGCTTGCCCTATGAGAAGGGGCGCGGAGCACTACGTCAATCCTTCTTCCCCATTCACGGAATTCTGCCGTTGACCTTCCACCTGCCGAAAGGTCTATTCTTCGCATAGCGCTAACATCAAGGCCAACGGGTCCCTACACCATGGCACCCCCGCATTCCAAGGCAAAGGGAACGTTTCTGCTTGTTGCCGGGGTTCTTCTGGGCCTTTTCTTCCTTGGCGCCGGGCATCCGGCGGTGGCCGTTCTTCCTTGCGACCAGCATGCCGTTACGCCCATGGAAACGGCCCATGACATGGCCACCAACACGGCCCCCTGCCCGATGAAAGCGGGCGCGAACATCTGTTGTTGCGTTCTTGCGGTAAGCCCCGTTCCTCCGACCCTTATCCTTGATTCCGGAATGCCCGTCCTTGGCACCGCCGATTCTTTCGTCTTCACGGAAACGCAGAAACTTAGCGGTTATTTCCCCGCCCTCCGACCGAAACCGCCCCGAACCTTCTTCCTCTAGTCCCGCGGGCAAGGCGCCCGCTTGATCATGCTCGCACGCGTTTTGGCGTGAGAACGAGCGCCGCATAGACGGTGGGGAAGAAATGTATACACGACGAAAATTCTTGAGCGCGACCGCTTCGGCTGGCGGGCTGATCGCCTGTCAGGCGCTGCTGCCCGCCTGGGCGCGGAGTGCGAGCGACCTTTCGGGCCTTCGCGCCCTTTCCGGGACGGCCTTCGATCTCAAGGTCGCGAGCACGCCGGTTTCCATTGACGGCCAGTCAGGCCGGGCGGTCACCGTCAACGGCCAGTTGCCGGCACCCCTGCTCCGCTGGCGCGAGGGGGACGAGATCATCTTACGCGTCACGAACGAACTGGACGAGGACACCTCCATTCACTGGCACGGCATCCTGATTCCGTTTCAGATGGATGGCGTGCCCGGCGTGAGTTTCCCGGGCATCAAGCCCGGTGAAACCTTCACTTACCGCTTTCCGGTGCGCCAGGCGGGCACCTACTGGTACCACAGTCATTCCGGGCTTCAGGAACAGCTTGGCCATTACGGGCCCATCGTCATCGACCCGCTTCGCCCCGATCCGATGGCCCATGACCGCGAATATGTCATCGTTCTTTCGGACTGGACCTTCGCGGACCCGCAGCGCGTCTTCGCCGACCTCAAGAAGAACGGCGAAAGCCTCAACTTCCAGCAGCGCACCTTCACGGATTTCCTGGTGGATGCGCGCGCGAACGGCCTTGCCGCGGCACTGAAGGACCGGATGGCCTGGGGCGAAATGCGCATGTCGCCGACCGACATCGCCGACGTGACGGGCGCCACCTATTCCTATCTGGTGAACGGCCACGGCCCGGAAGACAACTGGACGGCCCTTTTCAACGCCGGCGAGCGAGTGCGCCTTCGGATCATCAACGCCTCGGCGATGACGATCTTCAACGTTCGCATTCCCGGCCTGCCCATGACGGTCGTGCAGGCCGACGGCCTGAACGTCCGTCCCATCCAGATTGACGAGTTCCAGATGGGAGTCGCGGAAACCTACGACGTCATCGTGCGCCCCGATACGGACCGCGCCTTCACTTTCCTTGCCGAATCGATCGACCGGTCCGGTTACGCCCGGGCGACGCTGGCACCAAGGCCGGGCATGACGGCAGAGGTGCCGCCGCTTCGCCCGCGTCCGCTGCTTACCATGAAGGATATGGGCATGGCGGAACATGGTGGCCATGACATGGGATGCTGCGCGATGGATCACGCCGCCATGGGGCATGGGAGGATGGGCCATGGCACAATGGCGATGGAAGCGCCCGTCATGACGAAGCACAACCATCCGACGGGCCCCGGCGTCGACGGCGTGGCGATGGCGCCGACAAGCCGGCTGCATGAGCCGGGAATCGGCCTTGAAGACGTTCCGCACCGAACGCTTACCTACGCGAAGCTCCGTAGTGTCACCCCCAACCCGGACGGGCGCGCGCCGGAGCGCGAGCTTGAGATACACCTCACCGGCAACATGCATCGTTACATGTGGTCGTTCGACGGCGTGAAATTCTCGGAAGTTATAGATCCAATCACATTCCACGAGGGGGAGCGGTTGCGGCTTACGATGGTCAACGACACGATGATGCCGCACCCGATCCACCTGCACGGCATGTTCTTCGATCTCGTGAACGGCGGTGGGAACCACAAGCCGCGCAAGCACACGGTGACCGTCAAGCCGGGAGAGAGACTTTCCGTCGACATCACGGCGGACGCGCCCGGAGATTGGGCGTTTCATTGCCACCTGCTCTACCACATGCATGCCGGCATGATGCAGGTGGTTTCCGTCAAGCCCCAACCGATGCGGCACCACCGCCATGCGATGGCGGGGACCGGATGATGCGCACGCCCGCCGCCTTTCTGTTGCTATTCCTTGTTTTATCCGCGCGGGCGGCCCTGGCGCAGCCGGACGGCTGGGACGCCGCCAAGGAATATTACGACCCCGAAGCGATGAAGGAAGCGAAACGCGTGGTGCGGGCCGAGCATGGCGGACATCCGCTTTGGTTCCTTCAGGCCGAGCGGCTGGAATACCGGTCGAACGAGGGAAGCGGCCTTCTTTTCTGGGACGCCGAAGGCTGGTACGGCGGGGACATCCACAAGCTTTGGGTGAAGACGGAGGGCGAATACCGGTTCGAGGCGGACGAATTGGAAGGCGCCGAGGTGCAGGTCCTCTACAGCCGGGCGATTGCCCCCTATTTCGACCTTCAGGCGGGCCTTCGCTATGACTTCAGGCCCGATCCGTCGAAGACCTATGGCGTCCTTGGCATCGAAGGACTCGCCCCTTACTGGTTCGAAATCGACGCCGCCATGTTCGTCAGCGAGGATGGCGACGTCTCGGCCAATCTCGAGGCCGAATACGAGATCCTGCTCACCCAGCGTTTGATCCTGCAACCACGCATCGAGTTCAATTTCGCGGTCCAGGACGTCCGCGAAATCGGCGTCGGTTCGGGTTTAAGCGAGGTGGAGGCCGGTTTGCGCCTTCGTTATGAAATTGAACGCAAGGCCGCCCCCTATATCGGCGTTTCCTGGAACCGGAAGGTCGGAGATACCGCCGATTTTGCCCGCGACGAAGGCGAGGACGTGGAAAGCGTCTCCTTCGTCGCCGGGTTCCAGCTTTGGTTCTAGAAGAAGGGACGATAAGCCCCCGCCTATCAAGTGTTCAGGTAATCCTTGGAAAGGAGACGAATGATGCAACGCTTTTTTTATATCCCAGCCCTCGCCTTGTCATTGGCACTGATCGCATCTCCCAGCCTGGGCGGGCATCACATGAAATCGGAAGGAAAAGGCTCCATGATGCAAGGCCAAGGCATGATGCAGAGTCAAGATCGCATGGAAGGACATATGCGCCAAATGGAGGAACACATGGATCAAATGCGAAATCAAATGCAACAAATGCACGAAGAAGCAAAAGGCGAGAAAGCCGACAAGCAAATGCAAAAACATCTCGATAAAATGCAAGAGCAGATGGATCAGATGCAGGAGCGCATGGAAAAAATGCGGGAACACCGCATGGAAAGGATGGAACACCGCGAGAAGATGCAGGACGAAAAAATGCGGAAGAAAGGAATGGACCGATAGGCCCAGCTTCCTGATCCCTGCCTTTTCTCATCCTTGCGATTGCCCGTAGGGGTATGGTTGTGCGCACCCGAACGAAAGAGGGTTGATGATCGAAGTCCTGCCGAACTGGCATCCGATTCTGGTTCATTTCACGCTGGCGCTTTTTACGGTGGCGGCCCTTCTCTTCTGGGCCGGGGCGTTTTTGCGGCAACGGGCCTGGGCGGCGAACCTCACCACGACCGCCTTCTGGAATTTATGGATCGGCGCGGGGCTTACCGTGGCGACGGTGGCGGCCGGGTTTTACGCCTTCAACACCGTCAAGCATGACGCCGCAAGCCACGCGGCGATGACGGATCACCGCAACTGGGCGCTGGCGACAGCAGGCGTGTGGTGGGGGCTTGCGCTCTGGAGCGGCTGGATCGGCCGGAAAGGCGAGCGGCCCCCTGCCCTTTTCCATCTCGCCCTTGTACCGGCGCTTCTCCTTCTTCTGACAACGGGGTGGAAAGGCGGCGAGCTTGTCTATCGTCACGGCATGGGCGTCATGCCGCCAAAGGCCGCATCCGAGCCGGTGCCGGCCGGCCCCGAGCATGGGGACGGCCACCATCACGACCATGACCATTAGCGAAAGACGACGGTGCGTTTGTCGTTGAGAAGGACGCGGCGTTCGAGGTGGTAGCGCACGGCCTTGGCCAGCACCTGGCATTCCGTGTCGCGGCCGACATGGATGAATTCCTCGATCGTGTCGGAATGGTCCACGCGCTCGACCGCCTGTTCGATGATCGGCCCCTCATCGAGGCCCGCCGTCACGTAATGGGCCGTCGCCCCGATCAGCTTCACGCCATGCTCGTAGGCCTGCCGGTAGGGCGATGCCCCCTTGAAACCGGGCAGGAAGGAATGGTGGATGTTGATGATGCGCCCCGGCATTTTTTCGCAAAATTCGGGAGTCAGGATCTGCATGTAGCGAGCCAGGATGACGAGATCGGCCCCGCTTTCCCCGATCAGCGAGAGGATTTTCGCTTCCTGTTCGCCCTTCGTCGCGGGCGTCACCGGAAAGTGGTGAAAGGGCAGCCGGTGCCACTCCGCCAGCTCGGCAAGGTCGGGGTGGTTGGAGACGATGGCCGCAATTTCCATGGGCAGCGCCCCGGTCCGGTAGCGGTAGAGCAGATCGTTCAGGCAATGGTCGAAACGCGAGACCAGGATGACGACCTTCGGCCTCGCCTGCCCGTCGTAAAGCGCCCAGTCCATCTGGAAGCCGGCCGCGATCTTCGCGAACTGCTCGGCCAGGGCGGCCTGCGGCGGGCTCGCCTCGCCCGGCAGGTAGACCGTTCGC
>JAGWAR010000016.1:0-22625 GCA_021296325.1 Alphaproteobacteria bacterium | reverse complement strand
AACGCCGGGCACGGCCGCCACGATGCCGGTGCGGTCCGGGCAGCCGATCGTAAGGATGTAGCGCGCTTTCTCGGGCTCGACGGCCATGCCTGCTTTCCAGTGGCTTCGGTCCGGCCGGCCTGGCTGGCCCGGCGGTAAGAAGGCCTTAACCATGGGCCCTCAACCTTGACAAGGGGTAAATTCCGGGCGGTTTTCGGGGCGTGAAAGGGCCGCAAAATCGTTTGTTCAGGGCCGCAAAACGGGCATAATCAGGCTCGAAGACCGCCCCAGACGCGGTCCAAAAAGGGCATTCAGGGAGGTACAGATGACAGCCACAAAGCCAGAGCACGGGCAGGAACTCGCCAACGTCCTGCAGTCGGATCGGATTTCGGACGCCGACCGGCGGCGCTTTCTCAAGCGAGCCGGGCTCGCCACCATGGGCGCTTTTCTAGGCGCCAACCTTCCCCTTCAGCAGCCAGCGCCGGGCAGTTTCATCCCGAAGGCCTACGCCGCCTCCAACATCCGCAAGCCGGCAGACTTCAAGCATCACACCGTCCAGTTGAAGGACGTAAAGATGCACTACGTGCGCGAGGGCAAGGGCCCGCCGCTTCTGCTGTGGCATGGCTGGCCGGGTTTCTGGTGGGAATGGCACAAGAACATCGGCCCGCTGGCCGAACATTTCGACGTCATCGTGCCGGACATGCGGGGCTATGGCGACACCGAGAAGCCGGACCTCAAGGACGTTTCCAAGTACCACCTGAATAATGTCGTCGAGGACTACGCCCAGTTGATGGAGGCCCTGGACATCAAGCAGGCCTACATCGTCGGCCACGACTACGCGTCCGTCGTCGCCCATAAATTCATCCGCAAGTACCGCAGCAAGGTCAAGAAGGCTTGCATCATCGACGCCATCGTTCCTGGATTCGGCCCCCGCTACCTGAGCGTCGGGCATTTCCCGGAATCGTGGTATTCGCAGTTCCATCAGCTCGACATGGCCGTCGATGTCGTGACCTCCTCGCGCGAAGCGACGAAAATCTACTTCAAGCACTTCTTCTCGCACTGGTCCTACAACAAGAACCTGATCACGGACGAGGAGATGGAGATCCTGACGGACAACTTCGTGAAGCCCGGCAACGTGCATGGCGGCTTCAACTTCTATCGGGCCAATCTGTCGATCACGTCCAACCCGTGGACGCCGCTGGACCGCACGATTTCGGACCTGCCGACGACCTTCCTGTGGGGCATGGGCGATCCCGTCGTGCCCTCCGTCTGGTCCAACGACATCGCGCTTTGGTACAACAACTACTCGATCGAATACGTGCCGGATGGCGGCCACTTCCTGATGTGGGAGAAGCCGGATCTGGTCAACGACCGGTTGAAGAAAGCCTTCCTAAGCATGTAAGGCAAAACGAACGAAAACCCCCGGCTGAAACGATCAGCCGGGGGTTTTTTTATGGGCCGACCATTCGCCTACCACCTTGACGACGGCGCCGGTCAGGCGTTCGAGGTCTTCCGGTTCAATCACGAAGGCCGGCATCAGATAGACGATGTTGCCGAAGGGGCGAATCCAGGTCCCCTCCTCGACGAAGCGGGCACGCAACCAGTCGTGATCGAAGTTGCCTTCCAGCTCGACGACGCCGATCGCCCCCTTCGCACGCACGTCGCGCACGCCGGGAAGGTCGCGGCAGGGCTCGAGGGCCGCGCCAAGATGGGCTTCAATGGCGGCGATCTGTTCGAGGCGGGGTTCGCGCTCGAACAGGTCCAGCGAGGCGTTGGCCGCCGCGCAGGCCAGCGGGTTCGCCATGAAGGTCGGGCCGTGGAGGAAGGCCTTTTCCGGGTCCGGCCCGAGGAAGGCCTCGAAGATTTCGGCGCTGGCGACGGTGGCGGCCAACGCCATGGTGCCACCGGTGAGCGCCTTCGAAAGGCAAAGGATATCGGGAGAAATGCCGGCCTCCTCGCAGGCGAAGAGGCGGCCCGTGCGCCCAAATCCGGTCGCCACCTCGTCGGCGATGAGCAGAAGACCGTGGCGGCGGCAGGCCTCGGCCACCCAGCGCAGGCTTTCCGCCGAATGAAAGTGCATGCCGCCGGCCGCCTGAACCAGCGGCTCGACAATGACGCCGGCGACTTCGCTGGCATGTTGGGTGAGGAACGCATCGAAGCGTTCGGCGGCTTTCGCATCGCGGGGAACGTCGGCGAAGAAGTGCTCGGGCACGTAGCCGCCGAAATGCCGGCGGTCGTGAAAGCCGAGTTCGGGATCCGAGACCGCCATGGCGCCCAGCGTGTCGCCGTGATAGCCGCGGCGAAAAGCGACGAAGCGCGTGGCACCCATCTCGCCCCGGTTCGCCCGGTATTGAATCGCCAGTTTCAGCGCGATTTCGACGGCGACGGAGCCGGATTCGGAAAAGAAGACGCGTTCGAGCCCGGCGGGCAGGATCCCGGTCAGGCGATTGGCAAGCGTCACCGCCGGTTCGTGGACAAGGCCCCCGAACATGACATGGGGCATGGCCTCAAGCTGGCCGGCGACGGCGGCGCGGATGTGGGGGTGGTTGTAGCCGTGACACGCCGTCCACCAGGAAGCGATGCCGTCGACGAGGTCGCGCCCGTCCTTCAGGCGGATGCGCGCACCTGCCGTTTCCACCGCCTCGAGCGGCGGCGGCGCGATTGCCATTTGGGTATAGGGAAGCCAGAGATGCTCGGTTTGCCGTCCCACTTCCGCCGGGGACTGGTGCTTCATCCGTGGGAGTGGTTGCGCGGGACGCTTGGCCGGGCCTCGCCCTTGAGGCCGAGGCGTTCGAAAAGGGCGCGGTCCTCGCTTGCTTCCGGATTGCCCGCCGTGAGCAGTTTTTCGCCGTAGAAGATGGAGTTGGCGCCGGCGAAAAAGCAAAGGGCCTGCATCTCGTCCGTCATGTGCTCGCGTCCCGCCGACAGGCGCACGACGGATTTCGGCATCAGAACGCGGGCCACCGCGACCGTGCGCACGAATTCGATGGGGTCGAGTTCCTCGCCCACTTCCAACGGCGTTCCGGGAATCCGGATCAGAAGGTTGATCGGCACGCTTTCGGGATGTTCCGGCAAATTGGCGAGCGTTTGCAGCATGCCGGCACGGTCGGCGCGTTCCTCGCCCATGCCGATGATGCCACCGGCGCACACCTTCATGCCGGCGGCGCGCACATGGGAAAGGGTGTCGATGCGATCCCGATAGGTCCGCGTCGTAATGATCTCGCCGTAGAATTTCTCGGAAGTGTCGACGTTGTGGTTGTAGTAGTCGAGACCCCCCTCTTTCAGGGCGTCGGCCTGTTCCTTCGAGAGCATGCCAAGCGTCGCGCAGGTCTCAAGCCCCAGCGCCTTCACTTCCCGGATCATGTCGAGGATGTGTGGCAGGTCGCGGTCCTTCGGATTGCGCCAGGCCGCCCCCATGCAAAAGCGCGTGGCGCCCGCCTCGCGCGCCTTTTTGGCCTCACTTATGACTTCTTCGACGCTCAACAGTTTTTCGGCGCCAAGGCCGGTGTCGTAACGGGAGCTTTGCGAGCAATATTTGCAGTCCTCGGGGCAGCCGCCCGTCTTGACGCTCAGGAGCGTGCTGATCTGGACGCAGTTCGGGTCGAAATGCCGGCGATGGAGGCGATGGGCCTCGAACAGCAGGTCGTTGAAGGGAAACTGGAAAAGGGCAAGGATTTCCTCAACGTTCCAGTCGTGGCGCAGGCCGTCGCCCTCGACGGTCCGGTCCCGGGCAAGCGTTTCGACAGAGGCTTGAGGCGTCGCTGAAGTCATCTTTGAATTATAAACGTTTTTACCGGCCGCCTCACGAAAATAGCTTCGCCACGATCTCTTTTGCCGTCGCAAAGCGATCTTCCTCGCCGTAGAGACGCGTCATGAACGCCGGTTTGCGTTTCCAGAGATAGGCTTTCGCCGTATCCAGGCCGCCGGGATCGCCGTCCCCGACGAGGCGCGCCTCGGCCTCGTGGACGAGAACGAGCCCGATGACGGAAGCAGCGAGGTCCCAGACGCGTTCATAGGCATAGTATTCCCGCGACACCTGTTCGGCGCCGAGGCTTTCCCGAAGCGTCGCGAGCGTTGCCTCCATCTCGGCCCGAAGCGGCGTGAAGAGGGAGCGGGTTTCGTTCCGCGAAAGGATAGCCTCCATCGCCTCCATGCCCGAAACCAGCGCGGCATCGGCATTTTCCTTCTGGATGGCGCGCAGCACGTCGAGCGCCAGCATGTTCGTCGTCCCTTCCCAGATGGGATGGACCAGCGCGTCCCGGTAAATCCGCGCCGTCTCGCGATCCTCGATGTAGCCGACACCGCCGAGCACCTGGACGCATTCGGCGGCGACCTCGACTCCCTTCGCCGAGTTGTTGAACTTGGCAAGGGTCGTGATCATGCGAAGTTCACCGGCAAGGGTTTCGGAGTCCGGCTGTTGGTTGCTGCGATCAAGGCGCGAATAGGCGTAGGCCAGCAGGGCCCCTGCCCCTTCGACTTCGGCATAGATGTCGGCGATGGCGCGTTTCACCATGCCGTGTCGGTGCAGTGTCTTGCCGAAGGTTTCGCGCTCGCGGGCGAAGTTAAGGGCCTCGAGCAGGCCGCGCCGCATGGCACCGGTCGCCATCGTCGCCGTGCCAAGGCGCGAGGTGTTCAGCATGCCACAGAGAATCTTGAAGCCCTGTTCGAGCGGGCCGACCGGATAAGCGAGCGCGCCATCGAAGGTCATCTCGCCACTGGCCATCGAGCGCGTGCCGAGCTTGTCCTTGATCCGGTTCATGCGAACGGCGTTGCGGCTGCCGTCGTCGAGAATTTTCGGCACGACGAACATGCCAAGCCCCTTCGTGCCGGCAATCTGATCGTCGTAGCGGGCGAGCGTGCTGTAGAGGTCGGCGTTCGCATTGCTGCAGAACCATTTGTCGCCGTAAAGCCGCCAGTGGCCGTCCACCTGCACGGCCTTCGTTTCCGTGGCGCCGACATCGGAACCGCCGAACTTTTCCGTCATCAGGATGGCGCCCTGGTAGTAGTGGTCCGGGTCCAGGTTGAGGAGTTTGGGAAGGAACTTTGCCTTCACCGTTTCGTCGGCGTGTTGGCGGAGCGCCCCGATCAGACAATTCGTCATGAAGACCGGGCAGTAAAGGCCCTGCTCGGCGGTGGCAAACAGCGTGCCGGCCATCGCCTGGACGAGGCGGCTTGGCGCCCGGCCCAGCCCCCGGAAATCGGTCAGATGATTCATCTGGGAAAGGCCGAAGCCATAGGCCAGACGGCACATCTCGGTATAGCTCGGGTGAAAGACGATCGCGTCGATGCGCCGGCCGCTTGCGTCGTATTGCTGGAGCACGGGCCCGTTCTTGTTCGCCGTCTGGGCCAACTCGGCCATACGCCCGCCGCAAAGGGCACCGAATTCATCCAGCAGCATTTCGGCCCAGGCGGCTTCCTTGGCTTCGAGGTAGAGGCGCAGGCGAAGGCGCATAGAGGGATCGAGGCGAAAATAGTTCACGTCCCGCATCGGGTCCGGCACGCGATCAGCGCCGAAGCGGTAGCCCGTCGCCGTCAGGTCCGGAAGCGCGACCTTGCCCGTGGTTTTTGACGAACCACTGCGCGGTGACGCGGGTGCGGTCTTGGCCATGCAAATCCCTTTATCTCTGTAGACGCGCGAATTCTACCCCCTGCCGCAGGACAGGGAAAACCACCCAAATCCACCCAGGCCCGGATTCGGGGGCGGCCTAGCCGCCCAGCAGCCCCATTTGCGTCAGAAGTTCGAGCTGGTTCCAGTAGATGTCGACCTTCTTGATCTTGCCGTCCTCGATGTAGAGGAAGTCGGCGCCGGTAAGCCCTTCCACCTTCTTGCCGGTCGGCTGGGTTTCACCGAGAGGCCCGGTGAAGGTGCCGGTCCACGTCCACCGCCAGATCACTTCCTTGCCGTCCGGGGTGACGGTGACTTCATCGAGGCTGAAATTCACGTCCGGCATGGCAACGAGAAAGGCTTCCGCGTGCTTGCGGAAATCCTCGCCGCTGATCCGGTTGTTCAACGTGACGTCCCAATAGTCGGTTTCGGCGGCCACCTCCATCAGGAGATCGACGTTGTGGGTGTTCCAGCCCATCTGCCATTTGTCGAAAAGTTCTTCCGCCTTTTTCTGGGCGGCAGCATTGCCGGCCTGTTCACAACCGGCAAGCGTCATCGCGAAAAGCGCAAAGGCCGCAGCCATCGTCAACACCAAGGCGCCTTTACGGGAAAGGAATAGGTTTCGGGTCATGTTGCCCCCCTGTTTCGAGTGCTTGTGCATCCCTAAACGCACGTTGGCATTCATTGTGGCGGCAGCGCGCCCGCCTGTAAAGCCGCCCCTCTTCCGGGCGATTGCCGCGGGATGGGCCCGTTTCCGGCGTTACCGCGCCAGCTTGACGCCGCCGATGGCCTGGCTTCGGGAGGAGTGGAGCTGCAGGCTTTCGTTGATCAGAAGCGCCGTCTCCAGTGCGAGGCGACCGTCTACGCCGCCGACCAGCGGCGGGCGGCCCGACGCCACCGATTCGAGGAAGGCCTCGATTTCGCGTTCGAGGATGTCGTCTTCTTCGTAATTGTGTTCCTCCACGTCAATCTTCGGCACGCCGGGCAGCATCTCGCCCTTGCCCTTGCGGGCGACCAGCACTTTCTTATTCACGAAATCAATCATGATGTAAGCGTCGTGCTGGAAGATACGCATCTTGCGCTCGTTCTTCGTGCTGATGCGGCTGGCCGTCACGTTCGCAATGCAGCCATTGGCGAAATGCAGGCGCGCGTTGGCGATGTCCTCTTCGGAAGAGAAGACCGGTGCGCCGGCCGCATCGACCTCGGACAGCGGCGACTTCACGAGATGCTGGATCATGTCGATGTCGTGAATCATCAGGTCCAGCGTGACGCTGACGTCCGAACCGCGCGCCTTGAAGGCGGCAATACGGTTACATTCGATGAAAAGGGGCTGGTTGATGACGCCTTCGAGTCCCAGCCGCGCCGCGGAAAAGCGTTCGAGATGGCCGACCTGAAGCACCAGGTTTTTTTCCGCCGCAAGCCGGATCAGATCGTCCGCCTGGGCAAGGGTTTCCGTGATGGGCTTTTCGACGAGAACGTGCACGCCGCGTTCCAGAAAAACCTTCGCAATGTCGTGGTGAAACGGCGTGGAGACGGCGATGCTGACGGCATCGACCCGGCCGAGAAGCTCGCGGAAGTCGAAGACGGGCGCAACGCCATGCTTGTCCGCAATCGCCTGGGCGCGCGCGCGATCGATGTCGGCGACGGCCACCAGTTCCGATCGCTCGAGATGCGCATATTTTTCGGCGTGAAACTGGCCGAAGTAACCGACCCCGATGACCGCGGTCCTGATCTTGTCCATTCCGTCAACCCTGTGTTTTCGTGAGCCTATATCCGCTTCGCCGACGATACCATAGTGAAAGCAATGGCGGTTTTTCCGGCTCAGATGTTGCGTTGACTCCTTTGCGGATCGCTGGCTACATCAAAGCATGAAATCCTATTTCGTGACCTCTTCCGGCACCGACGTTGGCAAGACCTTCGTCACGGCAATTCTCGCCCGCCAGTTGCGCAAACAAAGCTTCCGGGTCGAGCTGTTGAAGCCGGTCATCACCGGATTTTCCGTCGGCGACCGGAATTGCGACAGCGCCATTCTCCTGGAAAGCCTGGACCAGAACGCGGAAGCGGATCACATCGTCGCCATTTCGCCCTGGCGGTACAACGAGCCAATCTCCCCGGACATGGCGGCGCAACGCGAAGGCCGGCCGATCGACTTCGACGAGCTCGTCCGTTTCTCGAAAACGAACCCCCTTTCCGGCGACACGTCGCCGGATTTTCATTTCGTCGAGGGCATCGGCGGCGTCATGGTCCCGCTGACCGAGAAAAAGACGGTGCTCGACTGGATTCACGAGCTTGGCTATCCCGCCATCCTGGTCGTCGGCAGTTATCTGGGCAGCCTCAACCACACGCTGATCTCGGCGATGGCGCTGGAACGCAGGGGTGTCGAGATCGCCGCCGTCATCGTCAGCGAATCGACCCTTCAGCCGGTGCCGCTGGCGGACACGGTGGGCACGCTCAAGCGCTTTCTGCCCGCGTCCCACGTGCTGCCCCTGCCCCGCCTGACCGGCGGCCTCGACGCCTGGCAGGAGGCGCCGGATTTGGTGACGCCGTTGTTCCTCGAAGCGCCCGAAGCCGCCGCCGCCGGGGCCTCGTAGGGCGGGAATCGACATATGCCCGAGGCAAAAGACCCCCGAGTCAAGATCCGGGAAAAGAAAACCGTTTTTCAGGGCCACTTCCGCGTCGATACCTATTTCCTGCGCCACGAGATGCACGAAGGCGGCTGGAGTAGCGAGATCAAGCGGGAGGTCTTCGAGCGCGGGCATGCCGCCGGCCTGCTGGGCTATGACCCGGACCGGGACGAGGTGCTGCTGATCGAACAGTTCCGGATCGGGGCTTATGTGGCGGGCTACGCGTCCTGGGTCACCGAGATCGTCGCCGGCATCATCGAGGAAGGGGAAAGCCCCGAGGACGTCGTCCGCCGGGAGGTCGTCGAGGAGGCCGGCCTGGAAGTCGGCGAACTAATCCCCATCGCCGATTACCTGGTCAGCCCGGGCGGCACGTCCGAAACGATGGCGCTTTTCTGCGGGCGGGTGGCCCTTGAGAACGCCGGCGGCATCCACGGGCTGGATCACGAACAGGAGGACATCCGGGTCCTTGCCGTGCCAAGGGCGGAAGCGGCAAAGCAGCTTCAGGAACGCCGCATCAAGAATTCGATGACGATCATTGCCCTGCAATGGCTTGAGCTGAACCATGCGGCGTTGCAAAAACGCTGGGCATGACCGGCGGCGCGCGCTTCTTGATTCCGCATCAGCCCCGCCGATAGTCTAGGCGCGGCTTCAAGGAAGGAAACGGCATGGACATCCGGGACGGATTGCTCGGGACAATCGGGAACACGCCCCTCATCCGCCTGGAAGGCCCGTCGAAGGCCACCGGCTGCGACATTCTGGGCAAGGCGGAATTCCTCAACCCCGGCGGTTCCGTCAAGGACCGGACGGCGGTTTTCATCATCGAGGACGCGGAAAAACGGGGCCTTTTGAAGCCCGGCGGCACCGTCGTCGAGGGCACGGCGGGGAACACCGGAATCGGACTGGCGCTGGTTGGCAACGCGCGGGGCTACCGCACCGTCATCGTCATGCCGGAAACCCAGAGCAAGGAAAAGATCGAGATGCTCAAAATGTGCGGGGCGGAAGTGAACCTCGCCCCGGCCGTGCCCTACGCAAATCCGAAGCATTACGTGCCGGCCAGCGAACGGCTGGCCAAGGCGCTGGCCGAAAAGGAGCCAAAGGGCGTGATCTGGGCAAACCAGTTCGACAACCTCGCCAACCGGGACGGCCATTACCGCACGACGGGCCCGGAAATCTGGGCCCAGACGGAGGGCAAGATCGACGCCTTCACCTGCGCCACCGGCACCGGCGGCACGCTGGCAGGGATTGGGCTTTACCTCAAGGAACAGAACCCGAAGGTGAAGATCGTGCTGGCGGACCCGATGGGTTCCGCCCTCTTCAACCATTTCGACCACGGCGAGCTGAAGGCGGAAGGCGAGTCGATCACGGAAGGGATCGGCCAGGGGCGGGTCACGAAGAACCTGGAAGGCGCCCCCCTCGACGACTGGCTGCGGGTGACGGACGAGGAAGCCTTGCCGCTGATTTTCGATCTGGTGAAAAAGGAGGGCCTGCTGGTCGGCGGCTCTTCCGGCATCAACGTCATGGCCGCCATCAAACTGGCCAAAAAGATGGGCCCCGGGCACCGGATCGTCACCTTGATCTGCGATTCTGGCGACCGTTACCAGAGCAAGCTTTTCAACCCGGCCTTCCTGCGCGCAAAGAAGCTGCCTGTGCCGGATTGGATGTAAGATAAACAATCAGTTATAGGAATACGCTCATGAATTACGCGAACCCGGACGCTCTCGTCAGCACGGCCTGGCTGGCCGAGCATCTGGTGGCGCCCGACGTGCGGATCGTGGACGGCACGAACCAGCTGCCGGGCTCCGACCTCGATCCCAAGGAGGCGTACGCCCAGCAACACATTCCGGGCGCCGTCTTCTTCGACATCGGCGAGATTGCCGATACCGACAGCCTCTACCCCAACATGCTGCCGCCGCCCGAGAAATTCGCCAGCCGCGTCAGCGCACTGGGCCTTGGCGACGGCAGCCGCATCGTCGTCTACGACGCCGCCGGCCTGGTGAGCGCCGCCCGGGTGTGGTGGATGTTCCGCTATTTCGGCCACAAGGACATCGCCATCCTCGACGGCGGGCTGCCGAAATGGATCCGGGACGACCATCCCGTCGACGACAAGCCCGTCCACCCATCCAGACGGCACTTCACGCCGCGCGTCCATAATTTTCTGGTTCGCAACACCGATCAGGTCCTCGCCAATCTCGACAGCGGGCGCGAGCAGGTCATCGACACGCGAAGTGCCGCCCGCTATTCCGGAGAGGTTCCCGAGGCCCGGCCGGGCCTGCGCGCCGGCCACATCCCGAAAAGCCTCAACCTGCCCTACCCCGACATCCTGGATCCGGAGGAAAAAACGCTACTGCCGGCGGACGCGCTCAAGCGCAAATTCGACGCGCTTGGCATCGACCTCAAGCGGCCGATCGTGACGAGCTGCGGGTCCGGCGTGACAGCTGGCGTCGTTGCCTTTGGCCTCTACCTGCTCGGCGTCGAAAACGTGCCGGTCTATGACGGTTCCTGGTCGGAATGGGGCAGCCGCGACGACCTGCCGATGGAGCCCTAGGCGCGCGAATCGGGCAAGAAACGGTGGGCCACCGCGGCGCCCACGGCATCCCCCCAGACGTTCACGGCCGTGCGGAAGCGGTCAAGGAACCAGTCGACGGCGAGCAGCAGCCCCACCCCTTCGATCGGCAGGCCCACCGCCGTCAGCACGATGACCATCGTCACCAGTCCGGCCTCGGGAATGCCGGCCGCCCCGATGGCGGCCAGCGTCGCCGTGACGAAGATCACCGTCTGGGCGCCAAAGCCAAGGTCGATGCCATAGGCCTGCGCGATGAACATGGCAGCGGCGGCCTCGTAAAGGGCGGTGCCGTTCATATTGACCGTGCTGCCCAAGGGCAGGACGAAGCGCACGGCCTTTTCGTCGACCCCCTGCTCGCGCGCGCATTCCATCGTCAGTGGCAGTGTCGCCGACGAGCTGGCCGTGCCGAAGGCGGTAAAGAGCGCCCGCAAAAGCCCGAACAGATAGCCGAAGCCGCGCCCGCTAATGAACAGCAGCAGCGCGACCAGCACGACGAAGTGCGCCGCAAGGCCGCTTAGCACCGTCACCACGTGCAGGCCGACGGCGGCGATTTCGCCGAGAAAGGCCTCGCCGCCCCCGGCGCGGCCGAGGCGTGCTGCGACCAGGGCGAAGATACCGACGGGCGCCAGGTACATGAGCCAGATGACCAGCTTCATCAGCGCCTCGTTCAGCCCGTTGAACATGCCGATGACGTGTTCGCCCACGGGGCCCAGCGTCGTGAGCGCCGCGGAAAGCAGGATCGAGAAGAGGATGAGCGGCAGCAGCTGGGTTTCCGCTGCCGAGGCGATCAGGTTCGGCGACACCAGGGACAGCAGGATGTCCGAAAAGCCGATTTCGGTTTTCGCCGCCATCGATTCGGGAATCACCGGGGCGTCGAATTCAAGCCCCACGCCCGGCTGGATCAGGTTGACCATCAACAGGCCGATGGCGACCGCGATCGCCGTCGTGCCGGTGAAGTAAAGCACGGTGATGCCGCCAAGCCGGCCAAGCTTGCGAATGTCGCCCAGGGAGGCGACGCCGCTGATCACGGCGGCGACGATCAGCGGGATGATCAGCATCTTGAGCGCATTCAGGAAAAGTTCGCCCACCCAGGCGACGGCGAGCATCCCCTCTCCCCAGACCCAGCCGGTAGCCGCGCCGGCAAAGACGCCAAGCACGATGAACAGCAAAAGGGCGACGGCGTGGGAATGGGGCATGGTGGCTTTCCGCGTTTCGGGCGGTTCGACCCTAGCACCCGGCCAGGCGGGTGACCACGCCTATGCTAGGATTGCACGGCACCGGACAAGGAGACTCAAGCCATGGAGTGGATGACGGATCCGCATATCTGGATCGGCTTTTTCACGCTTACCTTTCTCGAGATCGTTCTTGGGATCGACAATTTGCTTTTTCTAAGCGTCGTCACGGGGCGGCTTCCGGAAGAACAGCAACCGAAGGCGCGCGCGATCGGCCTTGGCCTCGCCCTGGTTTTACGGATTGCACTTCTGATCGGCGTCGTCTGGGTTATCGGTTTGACGAAGCCGATCTTCGAGCTTTACGGGCACGTCGTTTCCTGGCGCGACCTGATCCTGCTGGCCGGCGGGCTTTTCCTGCTGCAGAAAGGCACCCAGGAAATTCACGCAACCGTCGAGGGCGAGGAAGACGCCATCGGCCCGATCAAGGCAAACTTCTACGTCGTCATCGGGCAGGTCGCGGTGCTTGATCTCGTTTTCTCCTTCGATTCGATTCTCACCGCCATCGGCCTTACCCCACACCTGCCGGTGATTATCGCCGCCGTCGTCATCGCGATCGGCGTCATGCTTCTGCTGGCCGAGAAAGTCAGCGAATTCGTGAAGCGTTTCCCGACCGTCAAGATGCTGGCGATGAGCTTCTTGCTGCTGATCGGCATGGCGCTGGTAGCGGACGGCATGCATTTCGAGATCCCAAAGGGCTATCTCTATTTCGCCGTCGCCTTCTCGCTTTTCGTGGAGGTTCTGAACCAGCTGGCCGCCCACCGGCGGCGTCAACGGCTAGCCAAAACGAAGTCCTGAGGGCGGCTTGACCGCCCCTTGCGCACTCTTTAAGCCTGTGGAGGGCAAAGGAGCCGGGTCGCGGAATGAAGGAAGACACACGCATCGTCAACGCCGGCCGGAATCCGGAAGAGAATTTCGGGATCGTCAACCCGCCGGTCTATCGCGCCTCGACCGTCACCTTTCCGTCGGTCGAGGTGCTTGAATCCTTCGACAAGAACCCGTTCGACGGCGTCTTTTACGGCCGCCACGGCACGCCGACGACCTTTGCGCTGGAAGACGCCGTCGCCGAACTGGAAGGCGGCGACCGCGGCATTGCCATGGCCTCGGGCCTTGCCGCCATCGCGGTTTCCCTGCTTGCCTTTCTGAAGTCCGGCGATCACGTACTGGTTGCCGATTCGGTCTATGGGCCGACCCGGCGTTTCTGCGACGAGCTTTTGCAGCGCTACAACGTCGAGACGACCTATTACGACCCCCGCATCGGGAGCGGCATCGAAGCGTTGCTAAAGGTGAATACGAAGGTCGTCTTCGTCGAATCGCCGGGCTCGCTTACCTTCGAGGTGCAGGACCTTCCCGCCATCGCCAAGGCCGCCCACGCGAAAGGCGCCGTCGTCATTCTCGACAACAGCTGGGCGACGCCGCTTTATTTCAAGCCGTTCGAGCGCGGTGTCGACGTGTCGATCCAGGCGGCAACGAAGTACATCGTCGGCCACGCCGACGCGATGCTGGGCGTGATCACGACGCAGGAAGCCCATTACACGACGATCCGCAAGGCGACGGCGACCATCGGCGCCTGCTCGGCCCCGGAGGAATGTTTTCTGGCGCTCAGGGGATTGCGCACGCTTCGCGTCCGGCTGGAACGCCACGCCGCCACCGCCATGAAGCTTTGCGAATGGCTGAAGGGGCGCGACGAGGTGGACCGCATCCTCTACCCCGCCCTGCCGGAGGATCCGGGCCATGCGCTCTGGAAGCGCGACTTCACCGGCGCGCCCGGGCTTTTCTCCTTCGTGCTGAAGGAGACGCCAAAGAAGGCCGTCGTCGCCATGCTGGACGGCATGAAGCTGTTCGCCATGGGCTACAGCTGGGGCGGCTATGAAAGCCTGATCCTGCCCTTCTATCCCGAGAAGCTGCGCACGGCGACGCAATGGCAGGGCGGGCCCTGCCTTCGCATCCACGCCGGACTCGAGGATGCGGAAGACCTGATCCAGGACCTGGACGCAGGGTTCAAGCGGCTGAACGCGGCCTAAAACTCGTAGAAGATCGAGAAAATCGTTCTCACGTCGAAGTCCTCGTCGCTGGTGAGCGGCGCGCTTACGCCGAACCCCAGTGCGATCTCGTCGTTTTCGAACGGGCGGGCCAGGAAGCCCCCGGTGACGTTGATAACCGTCTCGTTGTCGGTCCCTTTCGCAACGCTTTCCCCGTCGAATTCGAGAACGGGCGCGAAAGCGGGCGTCAGGGGATAGAGGAAGGCCAGGTTGAAGCCGATCTCGAGGTCTTCTTCCGCCGCTTCTTCTTCCGTCTGGTTCGTCGGAATCCCGAATTTCAAAATGGCCGTCGTCTGCAGGCCACGATAGTGCCAGCCCGCGCTGAGGAAAGGCTCGATTTCAAGCTCGCGGTTACTGCCGATCTCCTTGCTTTCGTCCCCGGTAGGCAGCCCCAGCTCGAGCCCGCCACCGACGACAAGATTCTGGGAAGGAAAGACGAATGGCACGAATTTGATGCCGATTTCGACGACATCGACATTCGAGCGCGACGCCTCGCCATCCGGGTCCAGAAAGGCGTAAGGCATGCCAAGCTCAAGCCCGATCCAATCGTTGACGGCGTATTCCACCGTGAGCTTCAGCGTGTGTTCGTCGCCTGCGGCGCGGTCGCGGTAGAGGTGATCGAGGCGAAGGCTGGTTTCCGGCGTCGGCGTCTCGCCGATCAGCGTATCCAGGAAATGCATCGCGTCGGGAGACCGGTCGTCCCCCTCATGGGCAAGGGCCGGCGTGCCCGCCAACAGCAGAAGCCCCAGGAGACCGGCCTTGAGGGCCGGTTTCGGGGTTGAAGGCGCCGGCCGGCTTCGCATCGGCACGAGCAGGCTTGCCGCAAAAATCACGAAGGCGGTGGCGGCGATCGAGGGCCCGGACGGCGTGTCCCACAGGAAGGACCCCGAAATGCCGCCGACGACGGCGAGCGCGCCCAGAACGGCGGCCAGCACGGCCATCGGTTCGGGGTTGCGCACGAAGCGCCGGGCGGTCGCCGCCGGGATGATCAGCATCGCCGTGATCAGGAGAATGCCGACGATCTTGAGCGCAACGACGATGACCAGCGCGATCAGCACCATGAAAAGGATGCGCAGCCGTTCGACCGGCACGCCTTCGACCTGGGCGAGTTCCTCGTGGATGGTCATCGAGAGCAGCTGCCGCCAGATGACGGCCAGCGCGATCAGCGCCGCCGCCCCGCCCCCGTAGATCCAGAAGAGATCGAGCCGGCCGACGGCGAGGATGTCGCCGAAGAGATAGCCCATGAGGTCGACCCGCACCCCTTCGAGAAAGGCAAGCCCCACCAGCCCGAAGGCGAGCGCGCCGTGGGCGAAGAGGCCCAGCAGCGTATCCGTGGCGAGCATCTTCTGGCGCTGGGCCAACCCCAGGGAAAGCGCGATGGCGACGGCGACGGCGAAGGTGCCGATCAGCACGTTGATGTGGAGAAGGAAGCCGAGGGCAATCCCGAGAAAGGCGGAATGGGCCATCGTGTCGCCGAAATAGGCCATCCGCCGCCAGACGACGAAGGCGCCGAGCGGGCCGGCCACCAGCGCCACGCCGATGCCGGCCAGAATCGCGCGAAGGAGAAGATCGTCCATGCCTAGGCCTCCTCGGGCCCGTCGAAGGGCACGACGTTGCCCGCCTCGTCGTGACGGTGATCGTGGCGGTGGGTGTAAACGGCGAAGCTGCCCTCGTCCGCCTTGTCGCCGAAGAGCGCCAGGTATTCCGGGTGACGGCTGACCGCTTCCGGGTGACCGGCGCAGCAAACGTGATGGTTGAGACAGATGACCTCGTCGGTGGCCGCCATCACCAGGCGCAAATCGTGGGAGATCATCAGCACGGCGACGCCCGTTTCGCGCCGGGCCGCGTTGATCAGCTTGTAAAGCTCGGCCTGACCGGCGATGTCGACGCCCTGGACGGGCTCGTCCAGGACCAGCAGCTTCGGCTTGCGCAGCAGCGCCCGGGCCAGCAGCACCCGGCGCATTTCGCCGCCGGAAAGGCGCTGGACCGGGTGATCGGCGAGCGTGCCCGCCCCCACCCATTCCAGCACGGCCTGGACGTCGTCCCGCTTGCCGCCGCCCAGGCGCAGAAAGCGCCGGACGGTGAGCGGCAGGTTCGGGTCCACCTCGAAGGCCTGGGGCACGTAGCCGACGCGCAGGCCCGCCGCCTTCCAGATTTCGCCCCGGTCCGGCGCGACGAGGCCGAGCAGGGCCCGGACCAGCGTCGTCTTGCCCGACCCGTTGGGGCCGATGATCGTAACGATCTCGCCCTCGTGGATGGCGAGATCGACCCGGTCGAGGACCAGCAGCCCGTCACGGGCGAAGGAAAGCCCGGTTGCCGCCATCAGCGCCGGCGCCGCCTTGAAGTCGGGGGGCGGCGCTGCGTCGGCAGGCCGGGCCGGTGGCGGCGATGGCGGGGCCGTCCGGGCCGGCGAAGCCCCGGTTTCCCGACAGTCGCGGCACCGGCCCTCGACCTCGATGGTGGCCCGGTCGAGCTCGAAATCCTTGCTTTTAGCGCCGCTGCGCAGGGTCACCTCGACCGCCCGGTCGTCAAGCTCCGTCACCTTCCCGCAAGCACGGCAGATCAGGTGCTGGCTGCGGTGGGGCCGGGCCGGATCGACGCAGCCGATATAGGCGTTCTGGGACTCGATTCGATGAATAAGGCCTTGTTTTTGAAGAAAATCGAGGGTGCGGTAGACGGTCGGCGGGCGGAGCCGCCGGCCGGCCTTTTCGAGGGCGTCGAGGATGGCGTAGGCGCCGAGCGGCACGTGGGAGCCCCAGATCAGCTCCAGCACCCGGCGGCGCAGGGGCGTGTAGCGCACGCCGCGATGGTGGCAAAGCTCGGCCGCCGCCTTCAGGGCCTCGTCCATGCAGCGGTGATGATCATGCCCCTCGCCGGGCGGCGGGACGGCAACGGTCCGGGTGGCGAGGCCCATGGATCCCTTCCCTATCTCTTCCCCGAAGCGAAAGTAAAAATCGTTGTATTATAAGCAGAAAGACTAAATAATAATATAACATAGCTTATTTGAACAACGAAGTAAATAAAGCCTTTCGACAGGCGAGCCGCGACAGGAAGATTTTCAAAAGCTAAAATTTTTCATGGGTTTATATCGAATTCTTCCGATCTTGCTTCTGGCCCTGGCGGCCCTGGCCTGGCCGCCGGCCCCGGCCCAGGGGGGCGAACCGCCGCGGGTGGCCGTGAGCCTGCCCCCGCTTCATGCCCTCGTCACCGCCGTCATGGAAGGCGTGGGCGCGCCGGACCTGCTGATCGAGGGCGGCGCCTCCCCTCACCGGACCGCGCTTCGCCCCTCGGCCGCCCGCAAGCTGGCCCGGGCGGAGATCGTTTTCTGGGTCGGACCGGAGCTGGAAACCTTCCTCGAAGGCGTGTTCGGGAATCTTGGCCCCGAGGCCCGGACCGTGGCCCTGCTCCACGCGCCGGGAATGACCCGGATCGCGCGGCGCGAGGCCCCGGAACGGGGCCATGCCCACGCCGAGCCGGACGGCGACGACCCCCATTTCTGGCTCGACCCCGAAAACGCCATCCGGGTGACCGCCATCGCCGCCGAGACCCTGATCGCGGCGGACCCGGAGCGGGCCGGGGCCTACCGGGCGAACCAGGCGCGCGCGGCGGCGCGGCTGCGGGCGCTGGACGGCGAGATGGAAGCGGCGCTGCGCCCGCTGGGCGGGCGGCCCTTCCTGGTCTTTCACGATTCCTACGCCTATCTCGAGCGGCGCTACGGCCTCGGCCCGGCCATCGCCATCGCCATCGATGCGGAACGCAGCCCCGGCGCGCGCCGCCTTCTGGAAATCCGGGAGAGAATCGAGGCCCACGCGGTCGGCTGCCTTTTCCGGGAGCCGCAA
Organism: Alphaproteobacteria bacterium; assembly: GCA_021296325.1. GTDB lineage: Bacteria > Pseudomonadota > Alphaproteobacteria. Next base: position 4,744 of record JAGWAR010000016.1, on the reverse strand, counting down.
TTCCCCTCGCCCATCGTCGAGCGGCTGCGGGAAGGCACGGACCTTCGCGTCGACGTGCTGGACCCACTGGGCAGCGATCTCGAGCCGGGCGCGAGCCTGTATGAGAAGATGATGCGCGCGCTGACCGCCCGTCTCGTCCGTTGCCTCGAAAGCGCCAAGGACAGTTGACAGGCCGCCTCCCTTGGCGCATCCCTCAAAGACCCGGCGCCCATCGACCGGACGCCCCCGCAGGAGAGTTCCGATGCCGAACGCACCGGCCGACGCCTTGCCGGACATCTTTGAAGCCGTCGCCTTCAACGCCGACGGCCTGGTGCCGGTCATCGCCCAGCAGGAGGGTTCGGGCGAAATCCTGATGACGGCGTGGATGAACCGCCAGGCGATCGAAAAGACGCTGGAGACCGGCCAGGTCCATTACTGGTCCCGTTCGCGGGGCCGCCTTTGGCGCAAGGGGGAACGGTCGGGACAAACCCAGACGCTGATCGATTTTCGCATCGACTGCGACGGGGACGCGGTGCTGGTCATCGTCGAACAGAAAGGGGTCGCCTGCCATACCGGGCGGCGGCATTGCTTCTTCCGCGCCGTGCGCGGGGGCAAGCTGGAAACCGTGGAAGACGTCCTTGTCGATCCGGAAGAACTTTACAAAGGCTAGGTGGCCGCGCGGCATCTGCGCGTGGCTGGCCCTGGCGGCGGTGCTGGCCGTTTCCCAGGCCTCGGCGAAGGTGACGACGCCGGTCACCGTCTATGCGCCGACCAGCTTGACGAACGTGCTGCAGGTTCTTTCCGACCGCTTCGCGGCGAAAGGGCTTGGCGCCGTGCTGGTGACCTTCGCCTCGGCCAGCGAACTGGAGCGGCGCATCGCGGACGGCGCGCCCGTCGACCTGCTGATCACGGACCAGCGGGACTGGCAGGCGGCGCTGGCCGGGCGCGGGATCGCCGCCACCGGCGAGGCGGTGGCGATCCGCGGCAGCGGGCTGGTCTTCATCGCGCGGAGCGACAGTCCGCTTACTCTTGGCATTCCGCTTGGGCTGCACATCACGAAGAATCTGGACGGGCGAATCATCGCCATCGGCAAGCCGGACGCCGTGCCGGCCGGCGGCTACGCCATGGAGGCGCTGGGCCAGCTTGGGCTTTGGGACGTGCTGACGCCCTATTTCCTGTTCGCCCGCGACGTGCGCGACGTGCTGACCCAGGTCGAGCGTGGCGAGGCGGACGCCGGCATCGTCTATGCGACGGACGCGGTCATCAGCAACCGGGTCAAGGTGATCGGTGTCATCCCGGAGACGACCCACGCGCCGGTCCGCTACCACGTCGTGCCCGTCGGCACGCGGACGGAGCCGGCGGTGTCGAACTTTCTTCGCTTCCTGCAGGAACCGGAAGTCCGGGAGATCCTGGAACGCTTCGGTTTTCGCGCCGGCTAGGCCCGGAGCGCGCCGCCGATGGCTTTCCTCAACCCGAGGCCCGGCCGAATTTTTTACGGCCTGTTGCTGGGCCTGAGCCTTCTGGTGGTTGCGAAGGCGGCCGCCGCCTGCCCGCTTCCGGCCGGCAACCTGCACTACAAGGTCTTCAACGACGGCCAGCCGGTCGGCAATGTGTGGATCGATGTCGCGCGCCAGGGCGAACGGACGACCGTCTCGACCCTGATCAAGGTGAAGGTGGCCTTGCTGTTCGTGATTCCGGTCCTCAACTACCGCCACGAATCGGAAGAAATCTGGACCGGGGACGGGTTTCGCCAGTTCACCGGCCGCACGGTCGACAACGGCCGGGCCTATGACGTGCGCATCACCCCGAACGGCGCCGGCCTTCAGGTGAAAACGAACGGCGCCGTGTCGGAGGTTGCAACGCCGCTGCTGTCCCACGCCGTCTGGTGCGAGGCAAGCATCGCCGGCCCCAGGATCTTCAGCCCGCTGAAGGGGCGCATGAAGGATTTTGCGTCCGAATATCTGGGCGAAACGGTGATTGCGGTCGATGGCCGCCGGCAACCGGCGCGGGCCTACGCCATCACCCAGATGCGAAAAGGAACGGCTTTGGTACGGCGAGGACGGGATCGTCGTGAAGGCGAGCTTTCTTTCGAAGCGGAACACGCTGGTGACGTTCGACCTTCAATGAAAATGAAAAAAGTGGTGCGCCAAAGACAATGCAGATCGGTACTTGGCGGGGATAGTAGAGTGTAAATATTAGCTAAAACACCGTAGATTCGCGCATGTGCTTTCGCTAATCTTGAGAGATAGTATCAGACATCAAGCTTGATCATTTGCTCTGGCTCGAATCGCTAAAAAGCGCAGTAAACATTATCAGGTTTATTGAGGGGTAAATGGAAGACTGGGCATCCTTCATCGGAAAGGTCGGGAGACAATACGACGAGCGGATTGCTGCGTTAAAAGCAAAGAATATTGATACAAAGGCGATAGAAAAAACCGTCAACGCAGCAATAAAGAATTTTAAGTCGGAAAAAGGACAAGCCTTCATCATCTTTGGCGAGCCGCAAAGCGGTAAGACTGAGATGATGATTGCCCTCAATGCCAAACTGCTTGATGAAGGATGCGATGTCATTATTAATCTTCTGACTGATAGCATCGATCTGCTACACCAAAATCGTACTAGGTTCCGCGCTGCGGGACTCAGCCCATCACCAAAACAGTTCTCCGATCTTCCAAGCGATCCAAAAAGTATTGCTAAAAAACAATGGGTACTCTTCTCAAAGAAGAATGCTCGGGATCTTGAAAAATTGATTGAGGCTCTTCGTTTTACCAAAAGCGTTGTCGTCATAGACGACGAGGCTGATTATGCCTCTCCTAATTCCAAAATAAATTCCAAAATCAGTCCCGACGAGCGCACAAAAATCAATGAACTCATATACAACCTATTACACGACAGAGGTAAGTACATCGGTGTAACCGCTACGCCCGCCAGATTGGACCTAAATAATACTTTTGAAAATGATACTGAACTCTGGGTTGATTTTGCCCCACATCCCGAATACGTCGGCCAAGATTTCTTTTTTCCAAGAGATGGAAAAGTTTTTTATCGGTTGAAACAATTTGCTGCCGATGAAGGAAATGAGAGAATCGAGTTAAGAAATGCAATATTCCATTTTATGTTTGGAGTAGCCGAACAACATCTACGTGATAATCAAGAAAATTTTACGATGCTCGTACACACGAGCCATAAAATGGATGAACACTCAGAAGATATTCGAGTAATCCATGAAACAATTGATGCCCTTTCCTCTGGTAATCACTCAAATTTTCAGACTTACGTAAACCAACTTTGCAAGATTGCTGAGGGCTACCAAAGAGAAGAGCCAAAACTTATCGTTAAGTTTATTCTCCAGCACATCCATCAAAATCAAGTCGTCATCATTAATTCTAAAGGTAAGAAGGCCAACATAACCGACATTCTATCACCAACTAGTCTTTTCTCCTTTGGAGCAGGCGGCAATATCATTTCTCGGGGAGTAACGTTCGATAACCTTTTATCCCTATACTTTACAAGAAGCGTCAAAGGCAAATTTACACAAGACACATATATTCAACGCGCTCGAATGTTTGGCGCACGCAATAAGTATAAGGAGTATTTCCAACTCTGGGTACCAGAAGAACTAATGCAAAATTGGGGCAAGTGCTTTGCGTTTCATCAATTAGCCATACAATCAATTCGATCAGATAACGGCGCGCCTGTCTGGTTATCAGATCACAAGGTAACACCAACCTCTCCCAGATCTATTGATCGAACCTCGGTTGATTTTGAGAATGGCGAAATGTCATGGGCGCTCTTCGATTTTGAGCCTGCATTGCACGAATTTATGATGCTTGAAGAAGATAAAACAGATTTAGAAAAGCTTAAAGCGCTTGGCAAAATATTCGACAACGCTAAATTTCCGGAACATGTCCGCAGATATATTGAGCAGGATGCCAGCCTTCGCGATGGAGCCGTTTGTTTTCATAAGGCCGGGGAATTTGGAGTGCGTTCTCAATCATACGAACAAAGCGAAATTGACAATGTACGCCGGAAATCAAAGGGGATATTTTCAAATAACGAATTTAAGCGAGGAAACCACCCGAACGCGCGCCATCATCTAAAAATTTTCTATAACCCGAAAAAGAAAGCGCGTCTTTTTTACAAAATCAATGGGCACTCAATTCGATTCATGCAAAACCGAAAATGATTCGCGATTATCAACGCTATTGTGGATCGGCCCTAACTCTTCTTATCGATAGTTGGGGCAACCCTATTAGAGTGCGAAAGGCCTTTGAAGGTAAGAATGGATACTATCTTGTTGAGGAAAAGCTTCCACTTGCCATCAAGTTCACTCGCTCTCGAAAAGGACCGTGGACTTTTACATACCAGCACAAACACCAAGTTTTATATAACGAACTAGTTCACAGGTTTGGGAATTGCGTAACTGCATACGTCTGTGGAACTGATGGTGTGGTTGCAGTTGAGCACACTCAACTACGACAATTTCTCGATGATGTATTTGAAGAACAAGAAAATGTTTCAATTCGACGAAAATTAAAACATATGTATTCAATACGTGGCAGGGACGGCACATTAAACAAAAAAGTTGCGCGGGATTCATACATAAAGCTGTTTAGAGATTTGCTACAAACATGATGCACATACATCCGTATCCTGCCCGAATGGCCCCGGTGATTGGATTAGATCTCCTGAATACTCTGTCTAGCCACGCCACCGTTCTTGTTCCAATGTGCGGATCAGGAATGGTGCTGAACGAAGCCGCACG
>JAGWAR010000015.1 GCA_021296325.1 Alphaproteobacteria bacterium | reverse complement strand
ATCGCGCGGCGCCTCGAGGTGCCGGGCGCCTTCGACGTCATCCCCCTGGCCATCGGCAAGGTGAAACTGATCGGGCTGCATTGCCTGGAAGATTGCCCGGTGGTGAACACGCGCATCCTTCAGCTCACCGAACTTTTTCCGGGCCTTCACATCACTTTGGTCGGAATCGTGCGCAACGACCAGCTGATCGTGCCAAGCGGGGACGACCAGATGTTGGCCGGGGACGACGTTTATTTCATCGCCGAGGCCACCCATGTGGGGCGCGCGATGGTGGCCTTCGGTCACGAGGAACCCGAGGCGCGGCGCGTCGGCATCATCGGCGGGGGCAATGTCGGACTGTTCCTTGCCAAGGAGATCGAGGAACAGCACCCCGGTATGCACCTGAAGATGATCGAGTTCGATCGTCACCACCGAAAGGCTCGACCGGACGACGATCCAGCATGGGGACGCGCTGGACCTGCAATTGCTGGATGAAATGAACGTGCGCGCGACCGAGGCGGTCGTTGCGGTCACCAATGACGACGAGGTGAACATTCTGAGCGCCCTGCTTGCCAAGCGGCAGGGGTGCCCGCGGGCGATCGCCATCGTGAACAACGAAACCTACGGCATGCTGGTCGGTTGGCTCGGCATCGATGCCGTCGTCAGCCCGCGTCTGATCACGGTTTCCTCCATCCTGCAACACGTGCGCCGCGGCCGCATCCGCGGGGTCCACAGCATCCAGGAAGGGGCAGGCGAGATCATCGAGGCGGACGCGCTCGAAACCTCGCCTTTGGTCGGCAAGCCGTTGCGCGAGGTTGACCTGCCGGACGGCGTCGTGATTGGCGCCATCGTTCGCGGCGACGAGGTGATCATCCCCCGCGGCGGCACGACGATTGCGGCCGGCGACCGCGTCATCCTGTTTGCCCTGGCCGACGCTGTGAAGAAAGTTGAAAAACTGTTCACCGTGGGACTGGAATTTTTCTAGATGTCTCGTGTCGCTTACGTGAACGGCCGGTACGTTTCGCACCATCAGGCCAGCGTTCATATCGACGACCGCGGTTACCAGTTCGCCGACGGCGTTTACGAAGTGATGGCCGTGCTTGGCGGGCAACCCGTCGACGAGGAATCCCATCTCGACCGGCTGGAACGCTCCTTAAGCGAACTGCATATGCAAAGCGCCATGGCGCGCCCGCCGCTTCGGGCCGTGTTGCGCGAGGTGATCCGCCGCAACCGGGTGCGCGACGGCATCCTTTACCTCCAGATGACGCGCGGTGTGGCGCGGCGCGATCATCCGTTCCCGGCAAAGGCGGTGACGTCGCTGGTGGTAACGGCAAGGCCGGCCACGTTGCCGCCGCCAGAAACGCTTCGGGCCGGCGTGCACGTCATCACGCTGCCGGACATTCGCTGGAAACGCTGCGACATCAAGACGATTTCCCTGCTGCCGAACGTCCTTGCCAAGCAGCAGGCACGGGAAGCCGGCGCGTTTGAGGCGTGGCTTGTGGACGAGGACGGCTTCGTCACGGAAGGAAGCGCCACGAATGCTTGGATCGTGACGAAAACCGGCGTGCTGGTCACCCGGGATGCCGGCCAGTCCATTCTTGGCGGCGTAACCCGCCTTGGCGTTTTGCAGGCGGCCCGCGACGAGGGGATAACGCTTGAGGAGCGCCCCTTTCATTTGAAAGAAGCCAAGGACGCGGCAGAGGCCTTTCTCACCAGCACAACCTCCTTCTTGCTTCCGGTTCTTAAAATAGATGATACAGTCATAGGTGGCGGTAAACCGGGAAAGCTGACGGATCGGCTCTTTCACCGGTATCTAAAGAAACTAAGCACGAATAAGAAAAGGAGCACGAATAAGAATGAAAAAAAGGCCGCCATTTCCACGAGCAATCCTGTTTGATTGGGATAATACGCTAGTGGACAGTTGGGAGGGAATGCATCGGGCGATGAACGCTACTCTCGTCGCCATGGGTCGCGAGCCCTGGACGATGGAAGAGGCGCAGCGCCGGATGAATCGGTCGCTTCGAGACGCTTTCCCCGAATTGTTTGGTGATCGTTGGCATGAGGCGCACGACGTCTTTTATGCCGCTTTCATGGAAGGCCATGTCGACAGCCTGAAAAGCCTGCCAGGGGCCGAGGAAATGCTCAAAACGCTCCACGACATGCAAATTTTCATGGGGGTCGCCAGCAGCAAGGTGGGGCCAATGCTACGCGAGGAAATCGCCCATCTGGGTTGGGATGCCTATCTGCCCGGCGTGGTCGGGGCAGGCGAGGCGGAAAAGGACAAGCCGGCAAAGGAAGCCGCTCTGTTTGCGATCAAGGGCACGGACATTGAATTGGGGCCCGAACTTTGGGTCGTCGGCGATCTTCCGATCGACGTGCAGTTCGCGCGCAATGCCGGAGGCACCGCCATCGTCATGAACAATTCCCTTCCGGAAGTTGAAGAATACGGGGATCTTGTCCCCGACTGGTTTGTAGAGACGTGCACGGATCTTCCGCCTTTTATCAGTGCCTGCACTGATGAGCGGTAGGGGAGGGAAATAACAAACGAAAACGATAAAAAACGGAGACGTGATATGACGACAGAAAAATCACAAAATGTTCAAGACGTCTTCCTAAACAGCATTCGGAAAAACAAGGTTCACGTTACGGTTTTTCTGGTTAATGGCGTTAAACTTCAAGGGGTTGTTACCTGGTTCGATAATTTTTGCGTCCTGCTGCGCCGGAACAACCATGTACAGTTGATCTACAAGCACGCCGTATCGACGATAATGCCGGCTGGGCCGATTCAATTGTTCGAAGGAGACAAGGAAAACGTCGAGGTCGCCGAAGAAGCCAGCGAAGAATAACGAACCGCGGGAAAACCCTCCCGGAAACGGAAAGGCTGGCAACCGGGCCTACGTTCTCCATCCCTTTTTGAAGGGAAACGGCCACGAATTTCTCCGCCATGCCGAGGCCCGGCTGGAAGAGGCGGCGAATCTGGCCAGGGCCATCGGGCTGGACGTTGTCCGGGCCGAGCCCCTGACGCTCACGCGTCCGGTTCCGGCAACCCTGCTCGGCAAGGGCACCGTCGAGCGCCTGCACGAATGGATGGCCGACGAGGTGATCGGTCTCGTCGTCATCGATCACCCGCTAAGCCCGGTCCAGCAGCGCAACCTCGAGCGCGCCTGGAACTGCAAGGTGATCGACCGCACCGGCCTGATCCTTGAAATCTTTGGCGAACGCGCCCGCAGCCGGGAAGGGCGGCTGCAGGTTGAACTCGCCCATCTTTCCTATCAGCGCAGCCGGCTGGTGCGGTCCTGGACCCATTTGGAGCGCCAGCGCGGCGGCTTCGGCTTCCTGGGCGGGCCGGGTGAGGCCCAGATCGAAACCGACCGGCGCATCCTCGGCGAGCGGATCACCCGGCTCAAGCGCGAACTGGGCCAGGTGACGCGCACCCGCGCGTTGCATCGCCGCGCCAGAAAGCGCGTGCCCTATCCAGTGATCGCGCTCGTCGGCTACACGAACGCCGGCAAATCGACGCTTTTCAACCAGCTTACCGGGGCGCACGCCTTCGTCGAGGACATGCTGTTCGCGACGCTCGATCCCCTGATGAGGGGGGTCAAGCTGCCTTCGGGGCGGCGCGTCATCCTGTCGGACACGGTCGGCTTCGTCTCGGCGCTGCCGATGGACCTGGTCGCCGCCTTCCGGGCGACCCTCGAGGAGGTGCGGGAGGCCGATCTCATCCTTCACGTCCGCGACATTTCCGATCCCGACAACCTTGCCCAGCGCGAGGATGTCCATCAGGTGCTCCGCGACCTCGACATCGGCGAGCGGATCGAGAGCGACGTCCTCGAAGTCCTGAACAAGGCGGACCTCCTCACACCGGATCAGCACCAGCAGATTGAAAACCGGGCCGGGCGCGATCCGAACCAGATGCTGGTTTCGGCGGTGAACGGGGAAGGGGTCCCGGACCTGCTGGCCCGGCTGGACGAGCGACTGAACGCGGGGCTTGCCGTGCTCGAGATTTCCGTACCGCTGGCCGAAGGGGCGCGGATCGCCTGGCTTTACCGCCATGGCGAGGTCATGGGGCGCAAGGACGACGAGGCCTTCGCCCATTTCCGGGTACGGCTTGCGCCAAAGGACGCCGCGCGCTTCGAAGACCCCGGGGTCTAGCCCGGTTTTTCCTCCGCCTTGGCCCGCTGCCAGAGCGCTTCCAGCCGCTCAAGTGAAGCACCTTCCAGGGTCTCGTTCGCCGCCTTCAAAAGCGTTTCCATCCGCCGGAAGCGGCGCTCGAATTTCGCATTGGCGGCGCGCAAGGCCGTTTCCGCGTCGACGCCCAGATGGCGCGCCAGATTGACGCAGGCGAACAGCAGATCGCCCATTTCCTCTTTCAGCCGTGGCGTCTCCTTGGTCAGTTCGGCCTTCAACTCGGCGGTTTCCTCGGCGACCTTGGCGAAAACGCCGTCGCGGTTCGGCCAGTCAAAGCCGACCCGGGCGGCGCGTTTCTGTAGTTTTTCGGCACGGAGCAGGGCGGGCAGGGCGCGCGTCACCCCTTCCAGCACGCTTGTGCCCTCGCCGCTTTTGCCTTTTTCCCGCCGCTCGGCCGCCTTGTGGACCTCCCAGGCCTGGGTCTGGGCCGTGGCGTCGCCCACGGTGGCGTCGCCGAAGACGTGCGGATGGCGCCGCGTCATCTTTTCGCCGATGCCGGCGGCAACCTCGGCAAAGCCGAAATGGCCCGCCTCGGCCGCCATCTGGGCGTGGTAGACGACCTGGAGAAGGAGGTCGCCGAGCTCTTCCCGAAGCGCTGTCATGTCCTTTGCGTCGATGGCACCGGCCACCTCATAGGCTTCCTCGATCGTATAGGGCGCGATCGAGGCAAAATCCTGTTCCAGATCCCACGGGCAACCGCCCTCGGGGTCGCGCAGGCGGCGCATGATTTCAAGCAGGCGGGCGATCTCGCTCATCGGGGAGGCCGGGCCGTGTGGGATGGGAAATATCGCATAATGTATATTATGACAAATAAGCTATCACTCTAGGGCCAGGCCATCATAGGCCGGCTCGCAGGGTTACGCTTCCGGGCGGGCTGCCTTCGTGAAAAGCGTGAAGAAATTCGCCGTCGTCGCCTCGCCGAACGCCGCCGCGTCCATTCCGAAAAGTTCCGCCGCCGCCCGTGCCGTTTCGGCCGTATAGGCCGGCTCGTTCCGCTTGCCCCGGTAAGGCACGGGCGCCAGATACGGTGCGTCCGTCTCGACCAGCAGGCGTTCGAGAGGGATTTTCCGAACCGTTTCACGGAGTTCGTCGGCTTTCTTGAAGGTGAGGATGCCCGACAGCGAGATGTAGAACCCAAGCTCCAAAGCGCCCTCGGCCAGCACGTCCGTCCCGGTGAAACAGTGGATCAGCCCCGAAAAGGTGCCTTTCCCCATCTCGTCGCGCAGGATTCCGACCGTTTCGGCCTCGGCGTTCCGGCTGTGCACGATCAGCGGCAGGCCGGTCTCCCGCGCCGCCGCGATATGGGCGCGAAAGGCCCGCTGCTGGGCCTCGCGCGGGCTGTGCTCGTAATAGTAGTCGAGCCCGGTCTCGCCGATGCCGACGACCTTCGGGTGGCGGGTCAGCTTGACGAGATGCTCCGCCCCCACTTCGGCCCCTTCCCCTTCCGCCTCGTGGGGGTGGATGCCGACCGAGCACCAGACGTTCGGGTAGGCTTCGGCGACCCCAACGACGTTCGGAAAATCGGAAAGCTTCGTCGAAATCGTCAGCATGAACCCGATGCCGGCGGCCTCGGCCCGCGCCATGACCTGATCGAGATCCTCCCGGTAATCCGGAAAGCTCAAATGGCAATGGCTGTCGACCAGCATCAGTCCGTCTCCTCATAACGCGGAAAGACGCCCTCCGGCTTGCTTACCGCCGTGCCGGACGCAAGCCTTTCCCCAAGATCGGCAAAGCTGCGGACATCCTCGGGCACGCCAAGCTGGTCGAGAATCCTCGCGGCCGAGTCCGGCATGACCGGCTGGGTCAGGATGGCAAGGTGGCGGATCGCTTCGGCCAGCACGTAAAGCACGGTTTGCATGCGTTCCGGGTCCTTTTTCTTCAACTCCCAGGGCGCGTGCGTATCCACGTAACGGTTGGCTTCCCCGATGCGCTCCCACACCGCGATCAACGCCTTGTGGAAGGCCTGCTCGAGGACCTCCTGCCGCATCTCTGGAAAGGCCGCCGCGACGCTGGCAAGCAACGCCTCGTCCGCCTCGGTCAACGGGCCCGGTTCCGGGATCGCCGCGGCGCAGTTGCGGTGGATCATCGAAAGCACGCGTTGAACCAGATTGCCGAAATCGTTCGCCAGGTCCCCGTTCATCCGGTGGACCATCGCCTGGTGGGAAAAATCGCCGTCCTTGCCGAACGGCACCTCGCGCAACAGAAAAAACCGCACGGGATCCAAGCCGTATTTCTCGATCAGTGCCAGCGGCTCGATGACGTTGCCAAGCGACTTCGAGATTTTCTGCCCCTCGTTCGTCCACCAGCCGTGGGCGAACACGCGCTTCGGGGGCGCGATGCCGGCTGCCATCAGGAAGGCCGGCCAGTAGATCGCGTGAAAGCGCAGGATGTCCTTACCTACAACATGAACATCTGCCGGCCAGAAGCTTGAAAAATCTTCGCATTTCGTATCCGGGTAGCCGACGCTGGTGAGGTAGTTCGTCAGCGCGTCCAGCCACACATACATGACGTGGTCGTCATGGCCTGGCACCGGGATGCCCCAGGTGAAGCTGGTCCGCGAGATGGAAAGGTCCAGAAGCCCCCGCTCCACGAAGCTGACGACCTCGTTCCGGCGGCTCGGCGGCGCGACGAAATCCGGGTTCGCCTCGTAAAACTCAAGCAGCTTTCCCTGCCATTCCGAAAGCTTGAAGAAATAACTCGGCCGGTCGGCGCCTTGCCGTCGACGAGTTCATCTTCCCCGTAGAACGCTTCGTCGCGGACGGAATACCAGCCCGCATAGCTGCCAAGGTAAATTTGCCCCCTCGCCTCCAGTTCCTGCCAAAGCGCCTGCACGGCCTGGCGGTGGCGGGGTTCCGTCGTGCGAATGAAGTCGTCGTTGGAAAAGTTCATCGCCTGGGCGAGATCCCGGAAGTTCTGGGACACCCGGTCAACGAAGGGCTGGGGCGCCTCGCCCGCGGCGGCGGCCGATTTCTCGACCTTCTGGCCATGCTCGTCGGTGCCGGTCAGAAAACGCACCCGTCGCCCGTCCAGGCGCAGGAACCGCGCCAGTACGTCGCAGGCTAGCGTCGTGTAGGCGTGGCCGATATGAGGCGCGTCGTTAACGTAGTAGATCGGCGTCGTGACGTAGAAGGGCTTCGGCGCGGACATGCTCGCTCCTGACTGCTTCGGACCGGTGCCAGGGGCGAACCCGGGATGGTTAGCCCGCCGGCTCGTTCGTCTGCCGCGCGGCACCCTCCAACGTGTGAAAGACGTTCACCAGAACCTGTCTGCGGTCCAGATTGCTGCGTTCCGCCACGGCCGAAAGGCGGGTGATTTTTTCCCACACCTCCACCCATTCTGCAAGGTTCGCCCCCGCCTGCAGGCGCCGCCCAAGGGCGTTTTCGCCTCCGATGATCTCCGGCATGTCGCGGCCAAGGGCGCCGCCCTTGACCATCCCCGCCACCCAGCGACTCAAAAGATCGGTCGTCACACGCCAGCTCGCGCCGGCCTTCGGACCGCTCAACCGGTTGGCAAAGGCGTGCAGTTCCGGCACGTCGAGATCGGGCAGTGATTCGAGAATCCGGATCAAGTCTCGGTAAAGCTCGATCCCCCCCTCCTCGGCCAGGTCCAGCGCCTGGCCGATGCTGCCTTCGGCAAGCCGGATAAGGGCGGTTCGAACCTCCCCATCCAGTTCCCCCCGGTAGGCCCGCAGCAATTGCTCCATGCAGGCATCGTCCAGTGGCCGCAACGCCAGGTGGCGGCAGCGCGAGCGGATCGTCGGCAGCACCCGCCCCGGATTGTGGCTGACCAGCAGCAGCAATGCTTTCGCCGGCGGCTCCTCCAGAAGTTTCAGGATGGCGTTGCCGGCGGTACGGTTGAGATCGTCGGCGGCATCGACGACGACGACACGCCAGCCGCCTTCCGCCGCCGTCATGGTGAGAAAGGGGCCGATGCGCCGGCTTTCCTCGACCGGGATATCGGGCCGTTTGCGCCCGCTCGTCGCCTCGGTCGCGCTTTCGATCGTCAGCAGGTCGGCAAGGCTGCCCGCCGCCGCCCGCTGAAAGACGCCATGGTCGGGAGGCACGTAAAGCGAGTCTTTCCCGCTTCCGCCGGCCAGCACGAACCGCGCGAACCGATGGGCAAGCGTCGCTTTGCCTACCCCCTTGGGTCCGGTCACGAGCCAGGCATGGGGCAGACGGCCCGAATGCCACGCCTCCAGCAAAAGGCGCTCCGCCTTTTCATGGCCCAGAAGTTCCGGGTTCGTGCGCGGCAACGGCGTGGTCGAGGCTTCGGATTCCGTCACGGGAAATGGACTCCCAATCGGTCGGCGACGGCTTGCTGGATGGCCGTCTGGATGCCGGCCACCGCGCCCGTCGCGTCGATGAGGGCGATGCGTCCGGGATTGGACCTGGCAATGGCAAGGTAACCTTCCCGCAGCCGTTCATGGAAGGCGGCATCCATTTTTTCGTAGCGATTGTTCCCCTGTTCGCGCGTGCCCGCGCGTTTCAGCCCTTCTCCGACCGGTAGGTCCAGCAGCAGGGTAAGGTCCGGCACGAAATCGCCGGCCACCGTCCTGTACAGCGATTCCAGCCAGCCCCGCTCGACCCCCTTGCCATAGCCCTGATAGGCCAGGGTCGAATCGGCATAGCGGTCGCACAACACCCAGTTGCCGGCTTTCATGGCCGGCCAGATCGTCGTTGCAAGATGGTCGCGCCTCGCCGCGCTCAAGAGCAGGCTTTCCGAAATCGGGTCCCATGCGGCGTCCGTGGCGAAAAGCAGATCACGCAACCGCTCCGCCGTCGGCGAGCCGCCGGGTTCGCGCGTCGTTACAACCTGAAGGCCCGATTTTTCGAGCGCGGCGGCAAGCAGCTTTATCTGGGTCGTCTTGCCCGCCCCTTCTCCGCCTTCGAAGGTGATGAATTTTGTGGAGGCCACCCTCCGCTACCCCGGCATGTCTGGCGGCTTGCGCCGCGTTAATGGGACACTCCCCATAGAAGGTAACTCAATGCGGCGCCCATTCGGCCAAAGAAACCAAGTTGCTCGACGCTTTTTCCAGCCACCAGCGGCACCACGACGGTGGGGTTGTCGGCAATCTTGATGACAAGCTTGGCAATCTCCGCCCCCGCCACGACCGGGGCCGGCACGGGTTCGCTGTAGATGACCGAGACCTGCATCTCCTTCCGGTCCTTCCTGGGCAAGGTCAGGACGAGATCGTTCCCGATGACCAGAGGCACGGTGTTTTCCATGCCAAGCCACACCCGTGCCTGGTCCACTTCGTCGCCCGCCTTGAAAAGATCGTAATTACCGAATTCACGGAATCCCCATTCAAGCAGCCGTTGGGATTCCTGGGCACGGGCGCGGTCGCTCGGCAATCCGTTCAGCACGAGTATCAGGCGCCGGCCGTCGCGTTCCGCCGATGCCGTCAATCCGTAACCGATCGCCTCCGTATGCCCCGTCTTCAATCCGTCCGCATCCTTCATGGCGTACAGCAATGGGTTGCGGTTGGTTTGCCGGATGTCGCTATAGGTGAATTCTTTTTCGGCGTAGTAGTGATAGTACTCTGGAAAATCCTGAATCGTTCGCAAGGCAATGGCCGAAAGGTCGCGAGCGGAGACCACCTGCCCTTCCACCGGCCAGCCCGTCGCATTCTTGAAATGGCTGTTTGTCAGGCCAAGCTTTCTGCCTTCCTCGTTCATTTCATCGGCGAAGGCCTCTTCACTGCCGGCCAGCCCTTCCGCCACCACGATCGACGCGTCGTTGCCCGACTGAATGATGATGCCACGAAGCAGGTCCTCGATCGAAACCTCCTTGCCCTCCTCGACGAACATCTTGGAGCCGCCTTTTCTCCAGGCGTATTGGCTTACAAGAAGCTTGTCCTCGAGCGAAAGGCGGCCGTCCTTCAATCGCTGAAAGACTAGGTAAACCGTCATCATCTTGCTCATGGACGACGGCGGCAGCGGTTCGTCCGCGTTTTTTTCGAAGAGAACCGTTCCGGTCTTCGCATCCAGCAGGATGGCGGCCTTCGCCGTCGTTTCGATGGCTCGCGCCTCGGAAACGGCAAGGCCGCTGACGACAAGAAGGCAAATTGCAAGGACGCCAAGGCGTTGCAGGCACGCAGTCAGTACACTCATGAATCCATCGTTTCGCTTTGGGCGGGAAATGACAAAGACTTTCTAATCCACAATGAGCCGCGCTTCAGGATAGCCCGCCTTGACGACTTCGCTAAGCTTGGCATCCGCTTCCTCGACGTTCGCCAGCGGCCCCAGGCGGACGCGGTAAAGCTCGAGATCACCGACGGTGACCGGCGTGACGTTCGTTTCGCCAAGCGTCTCCAGCCGTGACCGGACGTTTGTGGCGCTTTCATAGCGGGAGAAGGCGCCGGCCTGAATGAACAATTGCGTCGGCGCCACCAGTTCGGTTGTAACGACGGGTTCGGGCGGTGAAACGGTTTCCGTCGGCGCCGGCTTGGGCTCCGCCGAGGCAAGGATGACCGGTGGCGGCGCCGGTTCGGGCGTTGCGCTCGGCGCGATGCCGGCTAGCTGGCGGCTTTCGCCCGCTAGGATTTCGACGCGTACCTTGGCCGTGCCCTGATCCCGGAAGCCCAGAAGCTCGGCCCCCCGTTTCGACATGTCGATAATTCGCCCGCGGGCGAACGGGCCGCGGTCGTTGACGCGGACTTTCAGCGAACGCCCGTTCTCAAGGTTGGTGACCCGAACCACGCTCGGCAGCGGCAGGGTGCGGTGCGCCGCCGAGACCAGTTCCATGTTGTAGATTTCGCCGTTCGCCGTCGGCCGATTGTGGAAATCGGCGCCGTACCACGAGGCGACGCCGGTTTCGACATAGCTGTAATCGATGGCAGGCCGGTACCAGACGCCATCGATCTGGTAGGGGTCGCCGACCTTGTAGATGGGCGTCGGCTTGCTGTCGCCAAGGTGTTTGGCGGTATGAAGAACGAATTCGGTCTCGGCGCAAGCCGTCAGCGCAACCGCAACTAGACCCGCCATCCAAAGACGGCAAAACGAACGAAAAGAAGGCCGCAACCTCTGCATTTGGTGCGTCATCTCGTTTTCCACAGGCTATCTGGTATTCTATCGACCGGCGATTCGGTCAGCAAGCGTACCGACGGCCACCGCAAAGAAGGTCGAACGGTTCCACGTAAGAATGGCTCGGTAATTCCTGTACACGAGAAAGGCCGGCCCCCCGCTTCCTTCCGCCAGCACGATCGAGCCTTGAAGGTCCGCCTTCGGCAGGTCGTTGCCGTTGGCGCGGCGCACGCCAAGGGCCTGCCATTCGCCGATCGGCTTTTCGGTTTCCAGCCCAATGAGGGCCGAATCGAATCCCTCGGGCAGGCGCACGGCGCGCCCCCAGGTCTCGTCCCCTCGCCAGCCGGACTTGGCGAGGTAGTTCGCGGCCGAGGCGAACACGTCCCCCCGCGACGTCCAGATGTCCTGCCGGCCGTCCCCATCATGGTCCACCGCAAAGCCTAGAAAGGTGGTCGGCATGAACTGACTTTGCCCCATGGCGCCGGCCCAGGAACCCGTCATCGCGTCGGGCGCGATATGCTCCTCGTTCAAAATCTGAAGAGCGGCAAGTAACTCTTTGCGAAAAAAGGTACTACGCCGGCCGTCATAGGCCAGCGTGGCGAGGGCCTGGATGACCGAAAAGCCGCCGGTGAGCCGTCCGAAATCCGTTTCGATTCCCCAGAAGGCGACCAGAAAGCGCGGCTGGACCCCGTAGCGTTTGGCGACTTCCTGCAGCAGGGCGCGGTTTTCGGCAAGCTTCTGGCGGCCCTTGTTGACCCGTGATGCGGGCACGACGCGGGACAGATAGTCGTCGAAGGTGAGCGTGAATTCGGGCTGGCTGCGATCCAGTTCGATGACGCGCTCCAGCGGCGTGACGTCGCGAAGCGCCGCATCCAGAATTTCCGCCCGGATGCCCTTCTCTTCCGCCTCGGCGCGAAGCGCCGAAAGCCAGGCGCCAAACTCCTCCGCAAAGGCCGGTTTTGGCGCCAAACCGCCCGCCAGAACCAGGAAAACCGCGGCAACGATTCCTAAACGAATTTGGATGAACTTCGTCATGTCCCCTGGGTTTCCAGTATGCCGGCTGGGCGTTTGTGCCACATGAGCGGGGGCTTTCGCAATCTTCGGCAGCGTTGGCGAGGGCCCTTTGGAAGATCAGGAGCATCGGATGGCCCGGAAAAGAGAGGCACGCCTCTTCGCAACACTCGCCATCGGCCTGCTTTGGGCGGGCCCCTCCGGCGCGGGCATTCCGGTCCTGCTGCCGACTGCCGTGACGCCGGCCGCCGTTCCCATCGCCGAAACCAAAACGAAAAAAGAAGAAAAGGTCGAGCATTTCTTCAAGGCGTCGAAGATTTACGGCCTTGAGGGGGCGTCGGTGCAAAAGGGCGCGGCCATCCGCGCCGCCGCCGGCAGCGGCGACGCCGAGGCGCAGTTCCGTCTGGCCGAAGCGTTGCGCCAGAAAGCCGGGCAGCAAAAGCTGATGCCCCCGGCGGAGAACACCAATCCCCTGCACGAAGCCATCGCCTGGTACGAAAAGGCGGCGGCCCAGGGACACGTGCAGGCGAAACAGCGGCTGGCCGATCTTTATGTCACCGGCGACGGGGTGGAACCGGATCCGGCCAAGGCGCTGCGCCTTTACCGGGAAGCGGCAAGCCAGGGCGATTCCCTTTCCGCGCTTCGGGTGGGCCGGGCCTACGAAGAAGGAATCGGCACCGAACGGAATCTGGGCAAGGCGATCGATTGGTACGAGCAGACCTCGAAACGGACGGACCGCTCCGCATCGGCCGGCGAGGCCCGCTACCGGCTTGGCAAAATCTATCTCGGCGACGGCACCGACAAGGCGGATTTCGTGCGCGCCTATATGTGGCTCGACCTCGCGGCGAAAAGCGGCCACCGGAGCGCCGATGGCGAACGGCTCAAGATCGAAAGGCAGATGTCGCTCGACGACATCGTGCAGGCGAAAAGGGCCGCCCGCGAATGGAGCGAGGCGCTCGACTAGGCACCTACCCCACCTGCCTGGCAGCCCGGCGGGCCTTGCGGTTCATGGCGGCAGGCATGGACAAGGGGTTCCGTTTCTCGCTCCTTGGAACCCCGGATGGTGGCCAAAGAATGCTTACATTTCCCTACCCGCCGCCGGCGCCGCAAAACCGGTGGGCCGGGCCATGACAAACCTGATTTACCGCTTAAGAAAAGGCCTTTATTCCATTGATAAAACTATTTTTTACCGAAATTTTTTCGCCCTGTCGGGCCAGCCACGCTTCGCCCGAACCCATTCAATAAGTGGGAATCACCTATTCAATAAATCACAAACGGCGGTTTGACCGGTGTGTTAGGTATGATGAACGGATAACACCGCGCCAAGCCCAGCGAGAAAGTCGAAACCATGGCGATCACCGCCAAGGACATGGAGTTTCACCGCTCGCCCACCAAGGATCCGTTCTGGGCGGAGACGAACTACTTCCCCTTCCATATCGAGGCGGAAGGCATCCAGATGGCCGCCTACCTCCTGACGCGGCCGAGCCTGGGCGTCGCCCTGATCGACGTCACCGCCTATCAGGGCTTCAACCATGGCCCGGAGACCCTGCTCTACTACGACAAGCACGCCCATCTGCCGATCCAGGAAAGGCTTGAGGCCTATACCCTCGCCAACGGGTTTTCGGTAAAGGCCGTCAACGCCCCGATGGAATACGAGGTGGATTATGTGGGCTACGACGACACCGAGTTTCACCTCCACTACAAGGGCCTGGCCGAGCCTTACGACATGAACGACCCGGTGCTGGACCCGATCACCGCAAAACAGCAGGCCGAAAGCGAAAACAGCTGGGGGAAAAGCGCCTATACCGGCCATTTCGACCAGACGCTCCACGTGACGGGAGAGGCACGGCTGCTCGGCACGCCCTACCGGATCGACTGCGTCACCACGATGGACCACAGCTGGGGCCCGCGGCCCGAGATGGGCCTGCCGAACATGAGCTGGTTTCACGGCCATTGGGGCAAGGACCTGGCCATCCACTGCATCAGCTATTTCGACCCGGCCAACACGGACCGGCTCGGCCCCCTGCTCCACGGTTACGTCATCGAGAACGGCCAGCTCTACGGCCTCGTCGAAGGCGGCGGAACGGCGCAACGCGACGGCTTCCTGCCCATGGCGATTGACATGACGGCGACGGACGTGCGCGGCAAGACCTTCCACTTCACCGGCACTTCCGTCTCGACCTATCCGTGGATGGCCTGGCCGGGCAACACGAACTACAGCGCCTTCCTCAAATGGGACTACGAAGGCCGTACCGGCTGGGGCGAGGCCCAGGACTGCCTCAACATGGCCTACGTCACCCAGGCAAACCGGAAACATCGCAGCCCGGCCGCCGGCCCGGTCAAGGCCCGGGCCAACGCATGAACGCCCACCTCGCATAGCAGGAGACTTGATGCATGATTACCGCCAAGGATACGCAGTTCCACCAGCCACCCGATGACGACCCAAGCTGGGCGGAAACGAATTATTTCCCGTTCACCATCCCGGAACACGCTATCCAGGGCGCCTTCTATGTGCTGACGCGCCAGAACGTCGGCGCCTGCATTTCGGACACCTTCATTTTCCAGGGCCATAACGTCGCGCCGACGGACACGCTTTATTCCGACAACCACGCGCATCTGCCCTGCCCCGAGCGGCTCGAGGACTACACGCTCGCCAGCGGCCTTTCCGTAAAGGCCGTCAACGCCCCGATGGAGTACGAGGTCCACTACGAAGGCTATGGCGATACGGAATTCCATCTCCACTTCCAGGGCCTGGTGGAACCCTACGACACCAGCGACCCGGACATGGACCCGATGACGGCGCAGAAGGCCGACGAACACGAACACAGCTGGCGCAAGACCGCCTACAAGGGGCATTTCGACCACACGGTCCGCGCCACCGGGGAATGCAAGATTCTCGGCACGCCCTACCAGATCGACTGCGTCACCACGATGGACCACAGCTGGGGCCTCCGGCCCGAGATGGACGCCCAGCCCATGATGTGGATGCACGGCCATTGGGGAGAGGACTTCGCCTTCCACGTGATCCTGAGCTTCGACCCGCTCAACACGGACCGGATCGGCCCCCTGCTCCACGGTTACATCGTCGAGAACGGCGAAATGCACCCGCTGATCGCAGGCAAGGGCGTCGCCAAGCGCAACAAGTTCATGGCGATGGAAGTCGAGCTCGAGCTGAAGGACGTGCGCGGCAAGACCCACTCCGTGCGCGGCGAATCGGCGGCCAGCTACGTCTGGCGCGCCTGGCCGGGCATCGCCGTCTACACCTCGCTTCTCAAATGGAACGACCGAAACGGCAAACCCGGCTGGGGCGAAACCCAAGACTGCCTCAGCATGAAATATGTCTGCCAGGCCAACAAGAAACTCAAAAACAAGAAAGCCGCTGCCTGAAGGCGGTGAGAGGAGACTGCATCATGAGACAAGGGAGGAAAAAGAATCATGGCCATCACAGCGGAGGATGTCCGATTCCATAAGCCCGCCTCTTCAGACCCCGAATGGGCGGAGACGAATTACTTCGCGTTTCAGGTTGAGCAGGAAGCGATCTACGCGCTTGTCTATACGCTCTCGCGCCCCAATCTGGGCGTCATGATGGCCCATGTCATCGCTTATCAGGGCTTCAACCCGGCCCCGATGGACGCCTTCTTCTTCGATTACCGCACCCACATCCCGATTCCGAAAAAGCTTGAGGACTACACGCTGCCCATGGGGCTTTCCGTGAAGGCCGTCGACGCGCCGATGGGCTACCGGATCGACCATGTGGGCTATGACGGGGATACGGAGTTCCACCTCGACCTGCGCGGCCTTTCCGAACCCTACGACATCGCCGATCCGGCCATGGACCCGATCACGAAACGGATCCAGCAAGAGGATCCGAAATCCTGGGCGGTGAACGCCTACAAGAACCACTTCGACCAGGCCGTCCACGTCACCGGCGAGGCGCAGCTCCTCGGCAGGAAGCACCAAATCGACTGCGTCACCACGATGGACCACAGCTGGGGCGTGCGGCCCGAGCTTGGCGTGCCGAACATGGCCTGGTCCCAGGCCCATTGGGGGCCGGACCTCGCCTTCAAGTGGATCAGCTACCTCGACCCCCTCAACACGGACCGGGTCGGCCCGCTGTTCCACGGCTACTGCGTCGAGAACGGCAAGCTTTACGGCCTCGTCAACGGCGAAGGAAAGACGAAGCGCGACGGCCTCTTCCCGATGGAAATCGAAATGAATTTCGAGGACGTGCGCGGCAAGAAGCACCGCTTCACCGGCAAATCCGTCGCCACCTATCCGTGGTGCCCGTGGCCGAACATGATGAACTACTGCGGTTTCCTGAAATGGGACTACGAAGGCAGGACCGGCTGGGGCGAAACCCAGGACTGCCTCGCCATGAACTACGTCGTGCAGGGGAATCGCAAAGTCGCTTGAACGAATCTTCAAAAAATCAGGCGGGCAACGAAAAACCCGCCGACAAGAGGAGGAAACGATGCCCATTCTCGCAGAAGACATGAAATTCCACGAACCGCCGAACAAGGACCCGCGCTGGGCGGAGACCAACTACTGGGCGTTCCAGATTCCGGGGGAACAGGCCTGGGTTCTGATCTACGTCATCACCCGGAAGAATCTCGGCGTCTGCAAATCGGACGTCTTCGTCTACAAGGACCACGTCGACAGCCCGACGGAAGCGGTCTACTACGATGCGCAGATTCACCTGCCATTGCCGGACAAACTCGAGGATTACACGCTCGCCAACGGCCTGTCCGTGAAGACCGTCAACCCGCCGATGGAATACGACATCAGCTACGCAGGTTACGACAACGCCTTCAGCTTCAAGCTGCACTTCAAGGGATTGTCCGAACCCTACGCCACCCATGACCCGGACATGGACCCGCTGGCCAAGTCCGACCAGTCCCAGGCCTGGCAGGATTCGGCCTGGGCGCACCATTTCGAGCAGTCCCAGCACGTCACCGGCGAATGCACACTGCATGGCAAGACGTACAAGATCGACTGCTACTCGACGATGGACCACAGCTGGGGCATCCGGCCCGAGGACGGGCGGACCTACCCGAAGGTGGGCGACCTGCCGAACCTCACCTGGTTCCACGCCCATTGGGGCAAGGACAAGAGCAAGCCCACCGGCGGCGACCTCGTCATCCACGTGACGGCGCGCCAGGACCCGTTGAACACGAACAAGATCGGTCCCCTCCTCCACGGCTACGTCGTGGACAATGGCGAACTTTTTGGCCTCGTCGAAGGGGAAGGCACCGCGAAACGGCGGCGTTACATGCCGACCGAGATCAACATGACGGTGAAGGACGTCCGCGGCAAAACCTACAAGATGCGCGGCAAATCCGTCGCCACCTATCCGTGGATTTTATGGCCGAACCTCTATTGCTATTGCGGCCACCTGAAATGGGAGGACATCGACGGGCTGACCAGCGGCTGGGGCGAATCCCAGGATTGCCTCGGCATGCCCTACGTCGTGAACGCGAAACAGAAGGGCTTCAACGGCGACGTCACGTAAGGCGTCACCGCCATGCGAAACCCGCCGGGGGGAAGGTCGCTTCCCCCCGGTTTCGTTTGCGCACACGCAGCGCGATTTCGCTAGAATGGCGCCCGGATGGGTGGCCGAGTGGTTGAAGGCACCGGTCTTGAAAACCGGCAGACCCGCAAGGGTCTCGTGGGTTCGAATCCCACCCCATCCGCCATCCCTAGAACTTCCTTCCCCCTTGACTCACCCACTTATATTTCGATAATTATAGAAATATGAAAATGATGCTTGCCCTCGACGCGTTGGCGGCGCTCGCCCAGGAAACCCGGCTTCGGGTCTTTCGCCTGCTGGTCCAGGAAGGGCCGGGCGGGCTTAGCGCCGGTGAAATTGCCACAAAACTGAAACTTGCCCCGGCGACGCTTACCTTCCATGCGGCCCAGCTGCGCCATGCCGGCCTGGTGACGAGCAAGCGCGAGGGGCGGAACATCCTTTACCGCGCCAACTTCGATTCAATGAACGCGCTGATGACCTATCTCACGGAAAATTGCTGCCAGGGCGAGGATTGCGGCGTGCCGGCCGCCTGCGGCCCGGCGAACGAGCCTTTGCCCGCAAAATCCGCGAAACGGCGGCGCAACGCCTGACGCCTACGGGGAGGAAGTCATGGAAGAAAAAACCTACAACGCGCTTTTCCTCTGCACCGGCAATTCGGCGCGCAGCATCATGGCCGAAGCCATCCTCAACCGGCTTGGCCTCGGCCGCTTCCACGCCTTCAGCGCCGGCAGCCACCCGGCCGGCGAGGTCAATCCCTACGCCATTCAGGCCCTGAAAATCGGCAACTACCTGACGGACGGTTTGTGCTCGAAGGACTGGGCGGAATTCGCCGCGCCGGGGGCGCCGGCGCTCGATTTCGTCTTCACCGTCTGCGACAAGGCGGCTCAGGAAGTCTGCCCCGTCTGGCCGGGCCAACCGATGACGGCCCATTGGGGCCTGCCGGACCCTGCCCGCTTCGAAGGCTCCGAGGCGGAAATCCGCGCCGTCTTCGCCGATACGCTTCGCATGCTGACGAACCGCATCTCGATTTTCGTGAGCCTTCCCCTCGCCTCGCTGGACAAGCTCGCCCTTCAGAAGGAACTCGACCGCATTGGCAAGACGAAGCCCGGCCCGGAAGAGAACGTCGCATGACGGCAAAGACGGACACGGCCGAGCTTGCGGTCGAAAAGGCCTCCCTCGGTTTTTTTGAGCGCTATTTAACCCTCTGGGTCGTGCTGTGCATCGGCGCCGGCATCGGCCTTGGCAATGCTTTTCCGAAACTGTTCCAGACCTTCGGCAACATGGAGATCGCCCAGGTGAATTTGCCGGTGGCGACCCTCATCTGGCTGATGATCGTGCCGATGCTGCTGAAGATCGACTTCGCGGCGCTCCGCGAGGTCGGCGGCCACTGGCGGGGCATCTCGGTCACGCTTTTCATCAACTGGGCCATCAAACCCTTTTCGATGGCGGCCCTTGGCTGGTTCTTCATCGGCTACCTTTTCCGCCCCTACCTTCCCGCCGACCAGATCGATTCCTACATCGCCGGCCTCATCATCCTGGCCGCCGCTCCCTGCACGGCGATGGTCTTCGTCTGGAGCCATCTCTCGAAGGGCGAGCCCCACTTCACCCTTAGCCAGGTGGCGCTCAACGACGTCATCATGATCTTCGCCTTCGCGCCGATCGTGGGGCTGCTGCTGGGCCTTTCGGCGATCGTCGTGCCGTGGGAAACGCTGTTCCTTTCCGTCGTCCTTTACATCGTGATCCCGGTTTTCGCCGCGCAAATCTGGCGCCGCCAATTGCTGGCCCATGGCGGCGAGGCGGCGCTGCAACGCACGCTTGACCGGCTGCATCCGGTATCCCTCTGCGCGCTGCTGGCGACCCTTGTCCTGCTGTTCGGGTTTCAGGGCGGGCGCATCCTGGCCGAGCCGCTGGTCATTCTGCTGCTTGCCGTGCCGATCCTGATCCAGGTCTACTTCAATTCCGGCCTCGCCTACCTGCTGAACCGCGCCTTCGGGGTTGCGCACTGCGTCGCCGCGCCCTCCGCCCTGATCGGGGCCAGCAACTTCTTCGAGCTTGCCGTCGCCACCGCCATCGTGCTGTTCGGCTTCGAATCGGGGGCGGCCCTTGCCACCGTCGTCGGCGTCCTGATCGAGGTGCCGGTCATGCTTTCCGTCGTCCGCATCACAAAGGCGACCCAGGGCTGGTACGAGAAGGCTGCGGCCGTTCCTTAACGCGCGGCTTTCGGCCTATACTGCCGGGCGTGATCTTCGATTCCACAAAAAGCCATCTCGGCCCCCACGACATCGAAAGCCTGTTCGGGCGCGAGGAAATCCGCCTCGACTTCGTCTCGGCCGCGGCCGCCCCGCTTCGCATTCGGCTCACCCGCACCGAAACGGACGAAAACGAGCCGAAGGCCTGCGGCAACGACGATCCGGCGACGGACCGCTGGGCGGTGACGGTGGAAACCACCGGGGAATTGAGCGATTTGGAAATTCTCGGCGTCGAGAACGCGAAATCCATCCTGCAGGAAGCCTGCGAAGGACGGCGGCGCATGCGCCAGGCCCTGGCCGCCGCCATCAACACGCTGCGTTCGCTAAGCTTCGAACCGGAAGAAGAAGACTAAAGCGGGTTGACGCTCTGCCCGCCATCGACGGTGATGACGGAACCCGTCATGAAGCTCGACGCTTCCGAGGCCAGCAACAGCAACGCCCCGTCCAGATCCTCCGGCGCGCCGAGACGTCGAAGGGGGATGCGCTTGCGAATGTTCTCCGCCTCCCCGCTTTCGATGAAGCCCTGGGTCATTTCCGTCGTGATGTAGCCCGGCGAAATCGCGTTCACGCGGATCTGGTGGCGGGCAAGCTCGTTCGCCATGGCGCGCGTCAGGTGCACGATCCCCGCCTTCGCCGCCCCGTAGACGGCGTTGTGGCCGATGACCCGGTCCGAAATGATCGAGGCGACGTTGATGATCGAGCCGCCATGGCCAAGGCGCGCCATGTGGTTCGCGACTTCCTTCGCCAAAAGCCACGCCCCTTTCAGATTCGTTCCCACGATCGCGTCCCAATCCGCCTCTTCCGTCTCCAGGAAAGGCTTCGGGATGGCGATGCCGGCGTTGTTGACAAGGATCGTGATCGCGCCGAGTTCCGTTTCGGCCTGGGCGACCGCCTCGCGGACGCTGGCCGCGTCCTGCACGTCGAGTGCGATGGGGATGGCGCGCCCGTCGAAACCCTCGATCTCGCGGCGCAGCTCCCGAAGCCGGTCGGCCCGTCGCGCCGCGATGGCGACCTTGGCGCCGGCCTGCGCCAGCACCAGCGCGAAGCGGCGCCCAAGCCCGCTCGAGGCCCCGCTTACGAAGGCGCATTGGCCGGAAAGGTCGTAAGGCATCGCGCCCATTCTCCCATTACGCGGCGAGTTTCGCCAGATTCTCGACCAGGTGGCGCACGCCCGTCACGCGGTCCTGCAAATCCTCCCAGCCGCGGCGATAGACCAGCTTGTGATCGGGGCGGAGCTTCACTTCCCCCACCTGGGTCATCAGGAAATCGGCCAGCCGCTCCGGTTTCGCAAAACGGTCCTTGTAAAATCCGATCAGCGCCCCCTTCGGTCCCGCCTCCAGCCGGCCGATGCCCGCCGCCTTGCAAAGCTGCTTGATGGCGACGGTCTCGAGCAGGTTCTCGACCTCTTTCGGGATCGGGCCGAAGCGGTCGATGAGCTCGGCCGCGAATTCCTCGATCTCGGCCCGGTTCTCCAGGCGCGCGATGCGGCGATAAAGTTCGAGCCGAAGCCCCAGGTCGGCGACGTAATCCTCCGGGATCAGGACCGGCATGCCGAGATGGATTTCCGGCGTCCAGGCCTCCCCGGCGGCTTTTGCCCGTTCGCCGCGCGCCTCGGCGACGGCTTCCTCCAGCAGGTGCTGGTAAAGCTCGACCCCCACCTCGCGGATGTGGCCGGACTGTTCCTCGCCGAGCAGATTGCCCGCGCCCCGGATGTCGAGGTCGTGGCTGGCCAGCTGGAACCCGGCGCCGAGCGAGTCGAGCGCCTGCATCGTTTGCAGGCGTTTCGTCGCCGCCTCGGTCAGGATGCGGTTCGGCGGAATCGTCAGATACGCATAGGCGCGGCTCTTCGAGCGCCCGATGCGCCCGCGCAGTTGGTAAAGCTGGGCCAGGCCGAACATGTCCGAACGGTGCACGATCAGCGTGTTCGCCGTCGCAATGTCGAGCCCCGATTCGATGATGTTCGTCGACACCAGCACGTCGGTCGCCCCTTCGTAGAAACCCAGCATCACCTTCTCCAGCGCGGCCGGCGTCATGCGGCCATGGGCAAGCCCCAGCCGCACCTCCGGCACCAGCCGTTTCAGCCGTTCCTCGACCTTCGCCAGATCCTCGATCCGGGGGCAGACGTAGAAAACCTGCCCGCCACGCAGGCGCTCGCGCAGGATCGCCTCGCGCACGATGACCGGATCGTCCGGCAGCACGAAGCTGCGCACCGCCACCCGGTCCAGCGGCGGGGTGGCGATGACGCTCATCTCCCGAACCCCGGAAAGGGCAAGCTGCAGCGTGCGCGGGATGGGCGTCGCCGTCATCGTCAGCACGTGCACGTTCGCCCGCAATTTCTTCAGCCGTTCCTTGTGGGCGACGCCGAAATGCTGCTCCTCGTCGATGATCAAAAGCCCGAGATCGGCAAAGCGGATCGCCTTGCCAAGCAGGGCGTGGGTACCGATCACGATGTTCACCTCGCCGTTGGCCAGGCGTTCGCGAATCTCGGCCTGCTCGCGCGCCGGCACGAGGCGCGAGATCTGCGCGATCCGCACGGGGAACCCGGCGAAGCGCGCCCGAAAGGTCTCGAAATGCTGGCGCGCCAGAAGCGTCGTCGGCACGACGACGGCGACCTGGTGCCCGGCCAGGGCGGCGACGTAGGCGGCGCGCAGCGCCACTTCCGTCTTGCCGAAGCCGACGTCGCCGCAGATCAGGCGGTCCATCGGCCGGCCTTGAGCCAGGTCGTTGAGGGTGTCCTCAATGGCGTTCTGCTGATCTTCCGTCTCCGGATAGGGAAAGCGCGCGCAAAACTCGTCATAGCCTTCCGGCTGCGCCACCACCTCGCCCGGCTGCATGGCGCGCTGGGCGGCGATGCGGATCAGTTCGTTCGCCATGTCGCGCACCCGGCGTTTCATCCGCGACTTGCGGGCCTGCCAGGCAACCCCGCCCAGCCGGTCCAGCGCCACCTGTCCCTCCTCCGAGCCATAGCGGGACAGCAGCTCGATATTCTCGACCGGCAGGAAAAGCCTGTTGTCCTCGGCGTAAAGCAGGCGCAGGCAGTCGTGGGGGGCGCCCTGCACTTCCACCGTGACCAGCTCGTCATAGCGGGCGATGCCGTGCTCGCTGTGCACGACGAGGTCGCCCGGCATCAGGCTTGCGGCGTGGGTCAGCACGTCCTTCGCGCGGCGGCGCTTCTGGGCGCGGCCCAGCCGCTCGCCGAGGATGTCCTCCTCGGTGACGACGACCAGCGCCGGCGTCGAGAAGCCCCGCTCGAGCCCCAGTACGACGAGCGCCGTCTGATCCGACGCCAGCGCCTCGACCTCGGGCCAGCTTTCGGCCGGCATGAGCGCCTCGATTCCGTGATGGCCGAGGATGGCTTGCAGCCGCTCGCGCGAACCCGCGCTGTGGCTGGCGATCAAGCAGCGCTTGCCCGCCCGGTGGGCGGCCGTAAGGGCATTCTGGATTTCCCGGAAGACGTCGACCTTCGGGTCTTTGCGCGCGGCGGCGAAATCCAGCACCGCCTTGCCGCCGGCGTCCAGGCTCGCCCCGCCTTCCGCGAAGGGTGAAAAGACGAGATGCGCCCGCCCCTCCAGGGCCCGCTCCCATTCCGCCACGCCAAGATAAAGCGCCTCCGGCGGCAGCGGATGATAGAAGTCGCCGCCTTCCCGTAAGCCCTCTCCGGCAAGGCTTTTCCGGGTCTCGTAATATTCCGTGATCTGCTCGAAGCGGGTCTTCGCCACCTCCCGGGCCTGATGATCAAGACTCACCAGCGCGCCCGGCATGTAGTCGAACAGCGTCTCAAGCCGATCATGGAACAGCGGCAGCCAGTGCTCCATGCCCGGAAACCGCACCCCCGCCGAGACCGATTCATAGAGCCGGTCCTCCGCCGTCACGGTCCCGAAGGCCTCCCGGTAACCGGCACGGAAACGCGCGATGCTGGCCGCGTCCAGCACCAGCTCGCTGATCGGCCGGAACCGGAACTCCGCAACGGCGCCGGCGCTGCGCTGGGTAAAGGGGTCGAACCGGCGAATGCCCTCCAGGTCGTCCCCGAAGAAATCGAGGCGCAGCGGCTCTTCCGTGCCCGGCGGATAGACATCCACGATGCCGCCGCGCACTGCAAATTCGCCGGGTTCCATGACGGATTCGGCCCGCCCATAGCCCTTCGCCTCGAGATAGGCGATCAGCGCCTGCGGATCGAGCGCAGCCGCCGCCCGCACCGCGAAGCTCGCCTCCTTCAGGCTTTCCCGCGTGGGCAGCCGTTGCAGGCAGGCATTGACGGTGGTGAGCAGCACCCCCGGCCCGCCTTCCTCGTCCGGCCGGGCCAGCGCGGCCAGTACCTCGATGCGCTTGCCCTCGACCGAGGCATGAGGTGGCGAGCGATCGTAGGGCAGGCAGTCCCAGGCCGGAAATTCCCGCACCCGAAGCTCCGGCGCGAAGAAGCGCAGCGCCTCGGCCAGGGCCAGCATGCGTCCCTCGTCCCGGGCGATGTGAAGAATGCCCGCCGTCCGACCGGATCCGGCGAGCCGGACCAGCAGCTCGGCATCGGCGCCCTCGGGCAGCGCGCCGACGGTCTGCCCCCCAGCCTCGCCAATGGAATCTAGTATATTTTCCAGAAAGTTATTCTTTTTCATTAAAGTCAATAATCATCCGCATCACGGGCGTATCGTGCGCCGGTGGCACCGGCGTGCGGCCGACGATCCAGTTGAAGAGATCCACGTCCCCTACCTCGAGCAGCGCTTCGTACTGATCGAGCTCCTCCGGAGTCAACGCCGCAAGGCGGGATGCCGCGAACCGGCCCAACAGCAGGTCGTTCTCCTGGGTGCCACGGTGCCGGCTCAGGAAAAGCAGCCGTTTCAAACGGGAATCGAAAGGATCGGCCATGGCTTGAAAGTTGGGTGCGCGTCGCGATTGGCTCTAGGATATAGAGGGTTGGCCCCACTCTGTCAGCCGCGATCCCCGGAAGGACGATGCGCCCCGAAATTCTGTTTCCGCTTTTCGCGCCAGTGACCAAGCTTCCCGGCGTCGGGCCCCGCATCGGCAAGGTGATCGAGGGGCTGGCCGGGCCTCATATCGTTGACCTTTTCTGGCTGTTCCCGACCGGCCTCATCGACCGCAGTTACGCGCCGAAACTGGCCGAGGCCGAGGCCGGGCGGATCGCCACGCTCACCCTGCGGATCGACGCCCACGAACCGCCACCAACCCGCCGCCTTCCCTACCGGGTTCATGGTTCCGACGACACCGGCGAGATCACCCTCGTCTTCTTCCATGGGCGGGCGGACTACCTGCAGCGCACCCTGCCGGAAGGCGAAACCCGGGTGGTCAGCGGCCGCGTCGAGGAATTCCGAAACCGTCTCCAGATCGTCCACCCCGACCTCATCGCCAAGCCGGAGGAAACCGATGAACGGCAGGCGATCGAGCCCGTCTACCCCCTGACGGCGGGCCTCACCCGCAAGCCGCTGGCCAAGGCGATCGCGGGTGCGCTGGCCAGGGCGCCGGAGCTTGGGGAATGGCTGGATGCGAGCCTCGTCAAGCGCGAGAACTGGCCGGCCTGGCGCGAGGCGCTGCTGGCCGTCCACCACCCGAAGGCGGAAGGCGACCTTGCCGCTTCCACGCCCGCGCGCACCCGGCTGGCATACGACGAACTGCTCGCCAACCAGCTGGCCCTGGGCCTGCTTCGCCTGCACCTTCGCCAAAGCAAGGGGCGCCCGGTCCGGGGCGACGGGGCCATTCGCAAGCGTGTCAATCAGCAGCTTCCCTTCAAGCTCACGGCCTCGCAAGGCGAGGCGTTGAAGGAAATCGACGCCGACATGGCGGCCAACCAACGAATGCTGCGCCTTCTGCAGGGCGACGTCGGCAGCGGCAAGACGGTCGTCGCTCTGCTCGCCATGCTAAGCGCCGTCGAGACTGGTGCCCAGGCGGTCCTGATGGCGCCCACCGAGATCCTCGCCCGCCAGCATTTCGCAACGGTCCAGACCCTGCTTGCCGGCAGCGGCGTCGAGGTCGCCCTGCTGACCGGCCGCGAGAAAGGCGCCCAGCGCAAGCAGATCTTTGCGGATCTGGCCGAAGGCAGGACGGCGATCGCGGTCGGCACCCACGCCCTTTTTCAGGAGGACGTCGCCTTCCGCGAGCTTGCCTTCGTGGTCATCGACGAACAGCACCGCTTCGGCGTGCACCAGCGCTTAACGCTCGCCTCCAAGGGCCGCGCCGTGGACACTCTCGTCATGACGGCGACCCCCATTCCCCGCACGCTGACGCTAACCGTCTACGGCGATCTGGAAGTCTCCCGCCTGACCGAGAAACCGGCCGGCAGGCCGCCGGTGGATACCCGGCTCATCCCGGTCGGACGCCTGAACGACGTTATTGCCGCCGTCCGCCGGGCAATGGAGAAAGGGCGGCGGGTTTTCTGGGTCTGCCCGCTGGTCGAGGAATCCGAAGTCCTCGATGTCGCCGCCGCCGAGGATCGCTTCGCAGCGTTGAAGGCGATCTTCGGGAACCGCGTCGGCCTTCTTCACGGCCGGATGAAAGGCAAGGAAAAGGACGCGGCCATGGCCGCCTTCCTGGATGGGCGGATTCGCCTGCTCGTCGCCACCACCGTTGTCGAAGTCGGCGTCGATGTGCCGGAGGCCACTGTCATGGTGATCGAGCATGCCGAACGCTTCGGCCTCGCCCAACTGCACCAGCTGCGCGGTCGCATCGGCCGCGGGCACGAGGCCTCCACCTGCCTGCTTCTCTACGCCTCGCCGTTAAGCGCCCCGGCCAAGGCGCGGCTCAAGATCCTGCGCGAAACCGACGATGGCTTCCGCATCGCCGAGGAGGATTTGCGCCTGCGCGGCAGTGGCGAGGTACTCGGCACAAGGCAAAGCGGCCTGCCGCTCTTCCGGATCGCCGATCCCGCCCGGCACGAAGAACTGATGACGATGGCCTATGACGACGCCCGCCTGATTCTCGAGCGCGACCCCGATCTGCAAAAACCGCGGGGAGCGGCGCTGCGCGTCCTTCTTTACCTCTTCGAACGCGACGCCGCCGTGAAGTATCTGCGCTCGGGCTAGCCTATTGGTCGGGCAGCACTTCGGCGCTGGCAAGTTGCGGCGTTTTTTGCTGGTTAAGCGGGCGGCGATCCGGTGGCGTGACAATCCCGCCGGAGACGACCATCTTGATGCCCTCTTCCACCGTCATCGTCAATTCGTGCACATCCTCTGCCGGAACGAACAACAGAAAGCCGGACGTCGGGTTCGGCGTCGTCGGCAGGAACACGTTGATCACCGTCTCCTTCGTCAGATTCTGGATCTCACCTTTCGTTTCGCCGGTGATGAAGCCAAGGACCCAGATGCCGCGCCTTGGATATTCGATCAGGACGACCTTGCGGAACGCCGTCGAGGAATGGGTGAGAACCGCCTCGAAAATCTGCTTGAGGGCGCCGTAAATGCTGCGAACCACCGGCATTCGCGCCAGGATGCGCTCGCCCGCGCTCAGGATATAACGCCCCAGAAAACCGGTCATAAGCGCGCCGATCAGCGTAATCGTCACGAAGACGATCACCAACCCAAGTCCGGGGATGTTGATGGGCAGGGAGGTTTCCGGATTGTACTTTACCGGGATCAGTGGCGTGACACGGCTGTCCACGAAGTTCACGATGATCCAGACGATGTAGATCGTGATGCCGATCGGCGCGGTAACCAGCAAACCAGCAAGAAAAGAATTACGCAGCCGGCCGATCAGGCTGTGCCGTTTCGGCCCACCGTCGGTCGGCGACGGACCCGGTGACGCCTCGACGGGTTCGTCCGTGGGTGGGTTTTTGCTCATTCCTTTGTCTGTCCCCTCGTCCTCGCCAGGATCAGTTTGGTTGGTTCCCAAGGGCTAGGCAACCGCACGTGACACCGGAAGTTAACGCTTTCTTGATGATTGCTCAGCAAAAATTC
>JAGWAR010000005.1 GCA_021296325.1 Alphaproteobacteria bacterium | reverse complement strand
ACGGAACGCGCCTTCGTCCCCATCGAAAAACGCAAGTAGCCCGCGATCAAGCCGGGGTTCGGTTTTCCAGAAATTCCAGAATGGCACTTGCTGCCCGGCGGGAAGGAAGCTCGCCCCCCTGCCCCAACTGTAGCAGCGCCTCCTTGACTTCCCGTTTTTGGGTCTGCCTTGCCGTCGGGTTCTGCAACAGGCGAATCAGTGCATCCGCGAGCTTCTTCGGGTCGCAATTTTCCTGGAGCAGTTCCGGCACCGCTTCGCGGCCAAGGATCACGTTGACCAGCGCCACGTGACGGACGCTAAGCATGCGGCGAAGCAGCCAGGCGGTCACCGGATTGACACGATAGGCAACCACCATCGGCACGCCGGCCAGCGCTACCTCGACGGTGGCCGTGCCGGAAGCCACCGTGGCGATCTCGCTGGCCGCCAGCGCGTCCCACATTTCCTGCCGGTCCGTCACGACGATGGTCGGCACCGTCCAGCCCCGGACGGCTTCGCGCACTTCATCCTCAACGCTTGAAACGGTCGGAACGACGGCGTGCAGGCTTGGATAGCGCGCCTTCAACAGAGCCAACGCCTCGCCATAGACCGGCAGCAGCCGGGAGGTTTCGGCGTGACGGCTACCCGGCAGCATGGCGATCACCGGCGCCAGCGGGGGAATTTCGTGCTGTTCGCGGAAGGCCAGGCCGTCGCCGCTTTCGGCTCCCGATTCGATGGCGGAGTGGCCGACCGCAACGCTCGGCAGGCCTTCCTTTTCAAAAATCGGCGGCTCGAAAGGTAACAGCGTCAGCAACAGGTCATTGACCCGGGCAAGCTGCTTGGCGCGGCGCGGTTTCCAGGCCCATACCTGCGGCGCGACGTAGTGGATGACCGGAATGCCCAACCCGGAAAGCCGTTTCGCAATCTGGTAGCTAAGCGATGGCGTATCGATCGTGATGACCGCCACTGGCCGCTCTTTTGCAATAGCTGCCACGATTTCGCGCAGACGGCGCAGCAGCATGGGCAAATGAGGGAGAATTTCCGTGATACCGATAAAGGCGATGTCGCGCATCGGAAAAAGCGGGTCGAGTTTTTCCGCCAGCATGGTATCGCCACCGACGCCACGGAAACGGGCGCGACTGCCGAACAGGTCGCGCAGCGCAACGATCAATCGCCCGCCCAAGCGGTCCCCGGATGGTTCGCCGGCGATGATAAAGAAAAGCGGCTCCCCATGGGAACCCCGACCGTCCGCCATTATGCGACCCTGATTCCAACCAGAAAGAGGCCGGCCTGATCGGCGGCGGCAACCACGGAATCGCGGTCGATAATCAGCGAACCGCCCGCCTCGACGGCGATGCCCCGAAGGCTCGCCGCGGCGGCGGCCTTCACGGTGGCGAGCCCGATCGTCGGCAGATCCGCCCTGGCTTCCTGTTTCGGTTTCTTGATCTTGACCAGAACGCCACCGGCGCCTTCGCGCTGTAGGGCGCCCGCACGCGCAATCAACGCGTCCGTCCCTTCGATCGCCTCGAACCCAAGCACGATTCCCTGCTGGACGACCACCGCCTGGCCGACGTCGAAGGCGCCGATGGCACGGGCCAGTTCGACGCCGTAGCCGATGT
Source organism: Alphaproteobacteria bacterium (assembly GCA_021296325.1). Classification (GTDB taxonomy): domain Bacteria; phylum Pseudomonadota; class Alphaproteobacteria. The sequence goes on along the minus strand of JAGWAR010000005.1, from coordinate 73,633 downwards.
CCGATTCGGCCAGGGCATCCGGCGCGATGTTGCCAAGCACGCCCTCCGGCGTCAGCAGATCGTCAAAGACGTCTTCGGCCCCCACCACGCGAAATCCTTCTTCCTCCAGCTCCCGAATGGCCATGCGAAGCAGGCCGTCGTCGCTTAGGGCGGCGACACCCGCCTTCGCCAACAGCCGCGCGCCCCGCAAATCGGGCCGCAACGAACCAAGGGAGGGGCGGCCGACCGGTCCGGCCAGGACCAGCTCTTCAACGCCCGCCTCATGCAAGAACCGGATGGCAGCGCCGACGGCGCCAAGCCGCACCCAGGCATGGGGCACGTTTTCGACGGTTTTCGGACTCGTATGCCCTTTGAACGCGAGAACGAAACATTCCCTGCCCTTCGACCGGCACGCTTCGACGACGCGGGCCGGAAGCGCCCCTCCGCCGGCGATAATCCCCAGTTTACTCGGCATGCCCCGCCTTGGGTTGGCAAATGGACCGCGAGGAATCCTCCTGGATGAACCGGATGATGTCCTGGACGACTTCGTTGTCCTTGAACAACTCCGAAACGTCCTGAAGGCGTTCCGCCAGGGTGCCTTCCTCCGCAAACAGCAGGCGGTAGGCGTTCCGAAGCGTGTGGATCGCGTTCCTCGAAAATCCCCGGCGCTTGAGCCCGATGATGTTGAGACCGCTTAGATGTGCGCGGTTTCCCATCACCGAACCATAGGGAATGACGTCGTTTTCAACGCCGGACATGCCCCCCACCATGGCGTGCTTGCCGACGCGGACGTATTGGTGGACCGCGGACAGGCCGCCGATAATCACGTAGTCGCCAAGCATCACGTGCCCGCCAAGTGTGCCATTGTTCGCCATGACCACGTGATCGCCGATCCGGCAGTCGTGGGCCACGTGCGAGGCAATCATGAAGAGGCCATGGCTGCCGACCTGGGTCAGGAAGCCGCCGCCTTCGGTTCCCGGATTCATCGTGACGTGCTCGCGAATCACGTTATGGCTGCCGATGATGAGCTTGGAAGGCTCCCCCTTGTATTTCAAGTCCTGTGGCGGGTGCCCGATCGAGGCATAGGGATAAATCTGCGTCATTTCGCCGATTTGCGTGTGCCCATCGACGCTGACATGGCCAACAAGCGTTACGTCGTCCCCAAGCTCGACGTTCGGCCCGACGCAACAGTAAGGACCGATGCTGACATTCTTGCCGAGCTTCGCCTCCGGCGCCACGATGGCAGTGGAATGTACGTTCGCGGCGATCAGAGGTCCTTAATCAAGGCGGCGAAGGTTGCTTCCGCCATTACCCGGTCTTACACCTTGGCAACGGCCCGGAATTTCCAGACATTCGCCCGCTGTTGCAGTTTTTCGACGATCAGGTGCAACCGATCACCGGGCGTCACCGGCCTGCGAAAGCGCGCGTTCTCGATCGACATGAAAAAAACCAGCTTACCCTCCGCTTCTTCACCCAGGCTGTGCACGACCAGCCCGGCGGCCGTCTGGGCCATGGATTCGATAATCAAAACCCCCGGCATCACGGGTTCGTGCGGGAAGTGCCCCTGAAAGTGCGGTTCGTTGACCGTCACGTTCTTGATCCCCGTAGCGCTTTCACCCGGCACCACGTCGATGAGCCGGTCGATCATGAGGAACGGATAGCGATGCGGCAGCATCCGCAGGATCCGCAGAATGTCGATTTCCCCGTTTTCCTGAATCTTATCTGTCACCGCTGGGAGCCCTCTTTTTGGCCAATTTGGCGATGGCGGTCGTTTGACGATGGAACTGCACGACCGGAACGGCCGGACTGCCGCCCACCGTTTCGCCGGGGGCGATGTCGCGCATGACCCCGGACTGGGCGCCAATTCGGGCGCCGGTTCCGATCGTAAGATGGCCAGTCAGCCCCCCTTGCCCACCGATAAACACGTAGTCGCCAAGCTTCGTGCTTCCCGAGATGCCGACCTGGGCCGCAAGAACACAGCCTCTTCCAAGTTCCACATTATGTGCGATCTGCACCAGATTATCGATCATGCACCCGGCGCCAATGACTGTATCCGCGTTCGTGCCGCGGTCGATCGTCGTGTTCGCGCCGATCTCGACGTCATCCTGTACCACCACCCGGCCCAATTGGGGAACGCGCAAATGCCCTTCCGGATCGGGGTGAAATCCGAAACCGTCCTGGCCGATGCGGGCGCCGGGATAGACGATGACGCGGGATCCGAGAATACAGTGACTTAAGGAAGCCCCGGCATCGATCCGGCAATCGTTGCCGATCACCACGCTTGGCCCGATCACGGCGTTCGGTCCGATCACGCAGCGTTCACCGATTTCCGCCCCGGCGCCGACGACGGCGCCCGCTTCGACGCAGGTGCCGCCGCCGATTTTCGCGGATGCATCGACGCTGGCCGAGGGCGATATCCCCGGTGCGATCGGCCTTGGTGGATAGAAGGCGGCCGCAATTCGGGCATAGACCCGATAGGGCTTGTCCACCTGTAGCAAAAGCATGCTGGCCGGAGCCCGTTCCGCCACGTCCGGATGAACAATGCAAAGGCCCGCCTTGCTTTTTTCAAAAACCGGAAGGTATTTCCGGTTGTCCAGAAAGCTCACGTGATTCGCTTCCGCCTGATCCAGGGGGGCGATGTCCGCAAACGACCGGCCGGGATCGGCCGCTTCCGGCGGCGCCACCCCGGCTATCGCAGCAATGTCCGCGAGAGAAAACGGACCGGCGGAGGAAAAGAAACGGGAATCAGGCAAGGGCGCGCCCTCTACTTGGGAAGTGCCACCTTGGGAAGCTGTGCGTCCAAACGCTTCAACACCTCCTCGGAAATGTCGTAGCCCCTGATGGCGTAAAGCACCGTGTTCCCCGTGATGACCAGATTGAGGCCGCGCTCCTGGGCAACGACGCCGGCAATCTCGGAAAGCTTTATCTGGATTTCCTGGGAAGCCTTGTCGGAAGTTTCGCGCAGTTTCGTCCGCCTATCGTCAACAGACTGGGCCTGCGACATGAACTTATTCTGGAATTCCTGCTGACGCTGCTGAAAAGCTTCCGGTGAAAGAAGCGTTTTCTGCCGCGCAAGATCCTCGCGCTGCTTGGTGAATTCCTTTTCCATCTTGTCCACGTCTGCCTGCAGCACTTTCGCCCGCTGGTCCATTTCGGTACGGATGTGCTGATAGGCTTTCGCCTTTGCGACGATCACCGACATGTCCACGATACCGACCAACGCTGGCGGTAGGCCCTGGGCCTGAACGGGTACGTTTGCAACCGTCGCGAAAAGAAACGTGGCAACCAAGACTGGCAGGGCTTTCATAAATATTTTCATGACAAAATCATCCCGATCCAACTTTCCGTCTTCTTTTTAGAAGACTCTTCCGAAGCTGAACCGGAATACCTCCTTCTCATCAAAGTTCTCTTTAAGTATCGCGATACCGAAATCACCACGCACCGGCCCGAAGGGCGAATCCCAAGAGACGCCGAATCCGGCAGACATTCTCAGGCTGGACTCATCCCGAACCTCCGGTCCCGACGCATCGACTTCCGTCAGGCTGCCGAAATCGATGAAAAAGGCCGTTGAAATACCGGAGCTTTGCTCCAGCCCCAGCGGCACTTTCAACTCGATGGTGCCATTGTAGAGGAAATTACCACCAAGCGCGTCATTCGCCACCATGTCACGCGGGCCGGCGCCGCTGTTTTCGAAGCCCCGAAGGTTGCTTCCCCCAAGGAAAAAGCGATCGTTAATCCGGATCAGGGCGCTGCCCAGCCGGAAGATATAGCCGACCCTGCCCGTATAGCTAAGTATCCATTTCCGGTCGATGTCCAATGGGTGAAAATAGCCGCCATTCACCGAATTGCGCAGATATTTGACATTCCCGCCAAGCCCGGCGACGTCGTTTCGTATGGCGACGAAGTAGCCTTCCGTCGTTTTTGTGATCCGGTCGCGCTTGTCGTATTGAAGGGTGTGGCTGAGCGCGGACGTTGTGATGTCGCCGTGCTGATCGATGACGAAACGGGACGCCGTGGAGGGCACATCCCGAAGGTCGTCCTGCTGAAAGGTATAACTCCAGTTCTGGCGAAGGTGCTCACTCAACGCATAACCGGTTCGAAGCGTGAAGCCGGTTTGATCCAACTGGAAGGAACTGAAATCCGATTCGTCGAAAGAGCGCTTGAAAATATCAAAACCGCCCGCCAACTCGCGCCCAAACAGGTAGGGCTCCGTGAAGCTGACGCTCTGCTCTTCCCGCCTTTCCGCAAAACTGACGAAAGCGCCACGGCTTTCCCCCTTGCCATGCAGATTCCGCTCGTTGATCTGGAAATCCAACAACCCGCCGGCCGAAGTTGAAAAGCCGATGCCAATGCTGAAGTCGCCGGTGGATTTTTCCTCAACCTCGACATTCACCGTCGTCAGATCCGGCTTGTTGCCCGGCTCGCTGGTGACTTCCACCGTCTCAAAATAATCCAGGTTCTGAATCCGCTGTTTCGAGCGGTTCATCTTCGACGTATTAAAGGCGTCGCCTTCCGCAAAACGCATTTCTCGCCGAATAACTCGGTCCACGGTCCGTTCGTTGCCGACGATGTTGATGCGGTCGATGAAGACTCGGGGGCCTTCCTTGATCTGATAGGTGATTTTCACCCTCTGGCTGTCGTGATCCCGATCGACCAGCGGCTTCACCTCGATAAAGGCGTAGCCGAACTCGCCAAGCTTGTCCGTCAGTTTGTCGACGGACTCATCCACCCGGTCCGAGCTGTACCATTCGTCCTCGAGCGTTGTGACGCTTTCGCGCAAAAGATTGGCGTCGAATTTGGGCAATTCGTTACGGATGGCGACGCGTCCGAAGCGAAAACGCCGGCCCTCTTCGACCGTGAACGTGACAAAGAAGCCTTCACGGTCCGGCGTCATTTCGGCAACGGCCGAAACGACGACGAATTCGGCGTAGCCGTTCTTCATGTAAAAACGCCGGAGCAGTTCGCGGTCATAGGTCAGGCGGTCGGGATCATAGGTGTCGTCCTGGGCCCAGAACCGGTACCACTGCCACTCGCTGGTCAGAATGACGCTGCGAAGTTCGCGATCCGAAAAAAGCTTGTTGCCGACGAAGCTGATGCGCCGAACCCCGGCAACCGGCCCCTCCGTGATCTCATAGACCAGGGAGATGCGGTTTTCCTGATGCTGAATGATCTTTGGCGAAACCGTTGCCGCAAAATAGCCGCGGCGGCGATAAAGGGTCAGGATGCGCTGGACGTCCGTCTGCACCTTCGTGCGGGAATAAACGGACAGCGCCTTTAGCTGAACTTCCTCTTCAAAGTCGTCGTCATCGATATTTTTATTGCCCTCGAAAACAACGTCGCTTAGGATCGGATTTTCAACCACATGAACGATCAGCGCGTTCCCCGACCGCCGAATGGTGAAGTCCGCGAACAAGCCGGTGGAAAACAACGCCTTCACCGACTGGTTGACGCGCGTGTCGTCGTAGGGGTCGCCGGCCCGGATCAGCATGTAGGAATGCACCGTTATCGGCTCGAGCCGCTGGGTGCCTTCGATCCGGACCTCCTCGATGATTTCGCCGGTCTCGAAGACCTGCGCCTGAACCGGCAGGCAAAACAGCAGGACTCCGAGGAGCGCCAGGAAAAACGCACACCGCTTCGGCGCGACGGATGGCTGTCCGCGCCTCAAGAGAAAAGCCCCCGGACATAGTCGGCGACCGGCAAGCGGACAAGGTCGTTCCAGGTGGCGAAAACCATCAGGGTCAGCACGAAGGCAAGCCCCAAGCGAAAACCGATCTCCCGCGCCTTCACGCTGGGCGGGCGGCCAAGCGCGGCCTCGACGGCGTAAAAGGCAAGGTGCCCACCATCCAGCAAGGGAATCGGGAAGAAGTTGATAAGGCCCAGATTGATGGAAAGGATGGCCATGAACCACAGCATCGTTGCCATGCCGCCGCGCGCCGCCTCGCCGGACATCTGCGCGATGCCGATCGGGCCGCTGAGTTCTTCCGCGGTACGGGTGCCGACAATCATCTGCCCGACCGCTTCCAGCGTCAGCCTGGTGAAGGCAACGGTTTCCTTCGCCCCCTCCCAAAGCGCCATGCCCGGACCGCGGCGGATAAAGTCAACGCCGGCGCTGCGAATGCCAAGTCGGGCGATCCGCTGCACGTGCCCGAAACGGTTTGTCACCTCGATCATGTGAGGGGTGACAACAACGTCGATTTGCTCGCCGGCGCGCTCGACGACCACGGCAAGCGGCGTGCCCGTGTTCAGGCTGATTGTCTGCTTGATGTCTTCGAAACGGTCGATCGTGGCGCCATCGATCCGGCGGACAATGTCACCGGCCTTCAGGCCTGCCTCCTCGGCCGCGCTGTCGGGCTGGACCGAGCCGATCGTGGCGGCGGTATAGGGCTGGCCCACCGTCGCGAACAGGATCGCGAAGGCAAGAATGGCAAAAAGGAAATTCGCAATCGGTCCCGCGGCAACAATCGCCGCCCGCTGGCCAAGCCGCTTGTGAATGAAGGAAACCCGTTTTTCCTCTTCTGTCAGGGACTTCTTGTCCTCGCCGCCCTCGTCGAGGTCCATTTCCCCAAACATCTTCACGTAACCGCCAAGTGGCAGGACGCTGAACTTCCAGCGCGTGCCGACACTGTCGTTCCAGCCGAAGAGTTCCGGCCCGAAACCGATCGAAAACGTCTCCACCCGCACGCCGTTGCGCCGCGCGATCAGGTAATGCCCCATCTCGTGGACAAAAACGAGGACGGTGAGGATGATCAGGAATGGAATGACGTAATCCCAGATTCCCACGAGCAACTCGATCACAGCATTCGATTCCCGATTGATGCCCGGTGAAGGGACTTGGCTTAAACTAACCCCGCGGCATGCCGCCGGGCGGCGGCATCCACTTCGAAGACATCCTCCAACGTGCGAAGCGCCGGTGCAGCCAGGCGCTCCAGTGTTTCTTCGACGACCCGCGCAATATCCAGGAAGCCAATCCTGCCATCCAGAAAGCCGGCAACGGCCACCTCGTTCGCGGCGTTGAGGATTGTAGGTGCGGCCCCCCCGCTTTGCAAGGACTGGCGGGCGAGTCGGAGGGCGGGGAATCGTTTTGAATCAGGCGCTTCGAAGGTGAGTTTACCGATTTTGCCAAGGTCGAGACGCGGCGAAGGCGCCGGGATTCGCTCCGGCCAACCCAGGGCGTAGGCGATCGGCGTGCGCATGTCCGGCATGCCGAGCTGGGCCAACACCGAGCCGTCCACGTAGGACACCATGCTGTGGATGACGGATTGCGGGTGCACCAAAATCTCGATCTGGTCCTTCTCCACGGGAAAAAGATGGAAGGCTTCGATCAGTTCGAGTCCCTTGTTCATCATGGTGGCCGAATCGACGGAGATCTTCGCCCCCATGCTCCAGTTCGGGTGGGCGACCGCCTGTTCGGGCGTCATTTTCGTCATCGATTCGTAGTCCATCTCGCGGAAGGGGCCGCCGGAAGCCGTCAGCGTGATCTTTTCGACCGCCACACTCTGCTTCATGTCGAACACCTGGAAGATGGCGTTGTGTTCCGAATCAACCGGCAGAAGGGTCGCTCCGCTCTTGCGAATCTCGGCCACCATCAGGTCGCCGGCACAAACGAGACATTCCTTATTGGCAAGTCCCACGATGCCGCCACGCCGAATCGCGGCAAGCGTCGGTTCGAGTCCGGCGGCGCCGACAATCGCCGCCATGACCCAATCCGCCGGCTCCTTGGCGGCATCGATCAGGGCGGCCGGGCCGGCGGCCGCCTCGATGCCGGTGCCGGCAAGAGCTTCCTTGAGCTCGCCATAGCGGTCCGAATCGCCAATGACAGCAAGCTGGGCGCCAAGCTCGCGGGCCTGGCGGGCCAATAGCGCCACGTTCGTTTTCGCCGTCAATGCCTCGACCACGTAAGCCTCTGGGTTTTCCGCGATCAGCGCCGCCGTGTTGGTGCCGATCGACCCGGTCGAACCAAGGATCGTCACCCGCTTCGGCGCGGTTTCCGGTTTCGGCATCTGTCTTAAGGTCATGGAAAAACCCAGCTTTCCGTCGTCCACTTCACCAGCATGACGACTGGCGCAGCAATCAGCAAGCCATCCAAGCGGTCCATCAGCCCCCCATGCCCGGGAATAAGCTTTCCGGTGTCCTTCACGCCAAAATGCCGCTTTACGGCCGATTCGCCAAGATCGCCGGCCTGGGCGACGACGGCAAGCAGGGCTCCGAACGCGCCAAGCAGCCCGCTGGCCGGCAGCCCTAGGCCCTGCGCCAGCCCCCACCCGGCAAGCCCCGCCAGCAGAATGGCACCAACCAACCCGGCCCAGGTCTTGTTGGGGCTGATATGGGGAGCAAGCTTCGGGCCGCCGATGGCCCGGCCAAATGCGTAGGCCGCGATGTCCGTGACCCAGACGACGCCGAGCAGCCAGAAGAAGATCGCCCGCCCCGATTCCGAATCCTGGCGAAGCCAGAGACAGGCGATGCAGGGAATGACCACATAAAGCACCCCGCCGGCAAGCCAGGGGCCGTTGCCCTCTTTTTCGAAACGGCCGGCCAAGTAAAGGCCGCCTGTGCCGACGGCTAGCAGGCCAAGCGCCACCCGGTCCGGCCCCGCCATCGCCGCGGCAACGGTCAGTACCACCAGTACCAGCAGCGCCCATCCCGTCGGCTGCAGGCCGCCGCTGCCACAGAGCCGGGCCCATTCGTGGGCAAGCCCCGCCGCCATCAGCAGCACCAGCCCCTCGAAATAGGGCGAACCCACATAGACGATGGCCAGCACCGGCGGCACCAGAACGGCCGCCGATACGATCCGACGCCAAAAGGAGGAGTTTTCCTTATGCGCTGGAAGTGCCGTACCGTCGTTCGCGGTTTGCGAATTCCCGGACCGCATTCTCGAGATCCCTCTGCGTAAAGTCTGGCCAGAATTTATCGAGAAACACGAACTCCGTGTACGCAGACTGCCAGAGCAAGAAGTTACTGATGCGCTTTTCGCCGCTGGTCCGGATGATCAAGTCGGGGTCCGGCATGCCGGCGGTCTCAAGGTAAGAGCTGAACAAGGGTTCCGATATATCCTCGACAGCAATCTTTCCTTTCGTCACTTCTTCCGCAAGACGCCGCGCCGCCGTGACGATTTCGCTTCGTCCTCCGTAGCTAAGCGCGATGGTAAGATTGATTGCCGCGTTGTTTTTCGTGGCCTGTTCGACTTCCTCAATAAGGCTGACGATGTCCGAATCCAGTTTTGTGCGATCGCCAATGATGCGAAGCCGGACGCCGTTCTTCATCATTTCGTTAAGTTCGTTCCGCAGATAAAACCGAAGCAGTTGCATCAGGTCGCGAATTTCTTCGCGCGGGCGATTCCAGGGGAAATGCCAAGTTTTGCCGCCGCCTCGACGGTGCGGCGGACGGCGCTGGCGCCGCGTTCATGGCCGGCCATGCGCGGCAGGTGGGGGGCCGCCGCCCACCGCCCGTTGCCATCCATGATGATGGCGATGTGCTTGGGCACGGGGGGCGTTTCGCTGATGGAAGGAACCGGTTCCATGGCGCTAAATGTGTGAAATTTCCTTGGTCTTCGTATCCAGGCCTTCGTCGATCTTCTGAATGTATTCGTCGGTCAGGGTCTGAATTTTCTGCGACCAGTTGTGGTGTTCGTCCTTGGAAAGCTCTCCGTCCTTTTCCATGTGCTTCAAAAGGTCCATGCCGTCCCTTCGAACGTTGCGGACCGCGACCTTGGCCTGTTCGGCGTATTTCGCAGCAACCTTCGTCAGTTCGTTGCGCCGTTCCTCGGTGAGTTGCGGAATAGGAATCCGCAGCACCTGGCCCTCGACGACCGGGTTGAGGCCAAGGCCGGAGTCACGCACCGCCTTCTCGACCGCCTTTACGTTCGCCTTGTCCCAGACCTGAACCGAAAGCATGCGCGGCTCGGGCACGTTGATCGTCCCAAGCTGGGTGATCGGCATCGGGTTGCCATAAGCCTCGACGACAAGGGGTTCCAGCAGGCTGGCCGACGCGCGGCCCGTGCGCAGACCGCCGAATTCCTTGTGCAGCGCTGATAACGCGCCTTCCATACGCCGCTTCAGATCGTTCATGTCGGGCGTGGCCATCGCTTAGTCCCTTTTCCTTTCGCCGTCGTCGATAACCGTAAAATAGCCCTTGCCCTGCAGCACCTGGGCAAAATTTCCCGGTTCGTGAATCGAAAAGACGACGACCGGAATCCGGTTGTCCCGCGCCAGCGAGATCGCCGAGGCGTCCATGACGGCCAGGTCCCTGGAAATGACGTCCAGATAGGTCAAATGGTCGTAACGCGTTGCGTCCGGCACCTTGTGGGGATCGTCGCTGTAAACTCCGTCCACCTGGGTACCCTTGAGAATCGCATCACAGCTCATCTCCACGGCCCTGAGTGTCGCAGCGGTGTCCGTCGTGAAGAAGGGGTTGCCGGTGCCGGCCGCGAAGATGACGACGCGCCCTTTTTCCATGTGGCGCACCGCCCGGCGGCGGATATAGGGTTCGCAGATGCTTTCCATGGAGATCGCCGATTGCACCCGGGTCGGGATATCGATTTGCTCGAGCGCGTTCTGAACGGCAAGCGCGTTGATCACGGTGGCCAACATGCCCATGTGGTCGGCCCCGGTCCGGTCGAGCCCCTCGGCGGCCCCGGAGACGCCCCGGAAGATGTTGCCGCCGCCGATGACGAGGCAGACCTGGACGCCGGTGCGGTGCACCTCGGCGATGTCCTCGGCGATGCGCCGCAGCGTCAGCGGATGAATTCCGTAGCCGTCCGGCCCCATCAGGGCCTCGCCGGAGACTTTCAACAGAACCCGTTGATAAGATGTGGAGATTTCAGCGGATTGCGCGGCTTCCATGGCGTCGCCTGTGTCGATTTCCTGCTCGCCGGGGCCGTGGGTCGAGGTACCGGCATGATGGCACAAGCGCCTAAAAGACGCCAGCCATGCCTCAATCGCCCAGCTGGGCGGCGACTTCGGCAGCGAAATCGCTGTCTTTCCGCTCGAGGCCTTCGCCAAGCGCAAAACGGACGAAGCCGGCCACCCGGATCGGGGCGCCGACGTCTTTTTCCGCCGCCGCCACGGCTTTTGCCACCTTCGTTTCCCCGTCGATAACGAAGGTCTGCTCAAGCAGGACGACCTCTTCGTAGAATTTGCGAAGCCGGCCCTCCACCATCTTTTCGATGATCTCGTCGGGCTTGCCGCTGGCTCGCGCCTGGCCGGCCAGCACCTCCCGCTCGCGGGCCAGATCGGCCGGATCGAGGGCCTCGACCGTCACCGCCTGGGGGGAGGACGCGGCGACGTGCATGGCAAGTTGGCGGCCGAAGGCAAGCAGCTTGTCCGTGTCACCCGCCGATTCAAGGGCGACAAGCACCCCGATCTTGCCAAGGTTTGGTGTCACGGCGTTGTGCATATAGGACGCGACAACGCCCGGCTCGACGCGCAGGACATCTTCCCTGCGAAGGGCCATGTTTTCCCCGATGGTGGCCACCAGTTCGGTGAGCTTCTCCGCGATGGTTCCACCTTCGGCGAGACGCGCGTCCGCCAGCGCGTCAATGCCGTCGCCGCCGGACTTCAGGGCCGTTTCCGCAACGGTTTGAACGAAGCCCTGGAAAGTCTCGTTGCGGGCGACGAAGTCCGTCTCGGCGTTGACCTCGACGAGGGCACCGCCAGCCGCGTCGGTGGCGATTCCGACCAGCCCCTCGGCGGCCACGCGGCCCGCCTTCTTGGCGGCGGAAGCGATACCCTGCTTGCGGAGCCAATCCACCGCCGCCTCCATGTCCCCGCCGGTCTCGGCCAGGGCGCGCTTGCAATCCATCATGCCGACGCCCGTCTTCTCACGAAGCGCCTTGACCATCTGAGCGGTAATTTCTGGCATTTCTAAATATATTTCTTAAAGATAGTTATTAACTATTTGATTTTATTATTTTTAATTCAGCCAGTAGGTGGCGCCTCTTCGGCCGGCTTCCCGGTCTCGGGCGTTGCCTCGGCCGGGGCCTCTTTCGCCTTCTTCTCGGGCGTTGCCGGCGCGGCGACGGCCGTTTCCTCCGGCGCCTCGGCATCGGCCCCGACGTCGTCGCCGGCGGCGCGGCGTTCCTGCTGCAGCCCGCCGAGAGCGGCCCCAGCGATGAGATCGCAATAGGTCGCAATTGCCCGGATGGCGTCGTCATTGCCCGGAATTGGATAGGTGATCCCCTCCGGGTTGCTGTTGCTGTCGAGTACCGCGACGATCGGGATGTTCAGCTTGATGGCCTCCTTGACAGCGATCTCTTCGCGGTTCGTGTCCACGACGAAGAGGATATCCGGCAGCCCCCCCATTTCCTTGATGCCGCCGAGGGCACGCTCCAGCTTGTCCTGCTCGCGGGTAAGCTGAAGGGTCTCCTTCTTGGTCAGCAGGGTGGTTTCGGCGGCAAGCTGATCTTCCAGCCCGCGCAGGCGCTTGATTGACTGGGAGATCGTCTGCCAGTTCGACAGCATGCCCCCCAGCCAGCGGTGGTTGACGTAGTACTGGCCGCAGCGGGATGCCGAATCGGCGATCGTCTCGGCCGCCTGGCGCTTTGTGCCGACGAAAAGCACCCGCCCGCCTTCCGCAACCGTGTTCTGGATGGCCTGCATTGCCGCGTAGAGAAGCGGCACGGTCTGCTCGAGATTGATGATATGCACGCCATTGCGGACCCCGAACAGATAGGGGGCCATTTGCGGATTCCACCGCCGCACGACGTGACCGAAATGGACGCCAGCTTCAAGGAGCTGACGCATCGTAAAGGTTGGAAGCGTCATCTTTCTTACTTCTCCGGATAGACCTCCGCGGGAAAATATATCGGCGCCACCTGGCGCCGACACCGGATCGGCCCCCCGAAGCTCTCGCCCCAGGAACCGCCTCCCACGTGCGAATTTGACCGGCAGCTACATAGCCGGCCTACCCCTTCTTTTCAAGCAAAATGGTTGAAAATGCAAGGCTTTGGGCAAGCTTTCCCTAGCTTTCCCGAACCTCGGCGACGCCGGGCAGGCGCTGGATCGCCTCGCGGGTCGTGGCCGAGAGGGCAAACTTGCCCGGAAGCTGCATCTCGACCTCTTCCGTTTCGCCATAGGGCAGGACGAGCCGGACGACCCCCTCGCCGCGTTTTTCCTTTTCGATCAATTGCTTGAGATTTTCGATCGGGCGCTCGTCCAGCAGCCGGATGCGGACCTGGCCGCCGGTTTTCGCCTCCACCTTCTCCAGCGTCTCGATCTTCTGGGCGGCCATACGAACGGCGTCGCCTTCCATGCGGGCATCCACCGTCACCAGCAGCGGCACCCCGGATTCCAGCAGCTCGCCGGCATTGGCCAGCAATTCCGAAAAAACCAGGACCTCGTAAACCCCACTTGAATCGGAAAGCTGAACGAAGGCGAAGCGGTTGCCTCGGGCAGAGGTGCGTTCCTGCTTGCCGATCATCGTGCCGGCCAGCAGGACGCGCTCGGTCTTGCCGTCGGCCAGGCGGTCGAAAAGGTCCGCCACCGCCGTCACCTGCAAGCGTTCGAGCAACACCCCATAGGCATCCAGCGGATGGGCCGAAAGGTAGAAGCCGACCGCCTCGTATTCGCGGCGAAGCCGGTCCATCATCGTCCATTCCTCGATCTCGGGCAGGGCAACGGCGAAGCTTTCCGTCGATTCCTGGAACAGGCTTTCCTGCTGGGTCGAGCGATCCTGCTGGGCCGCGTTCGCCCAGCCCATCAGCTTGTCGATGGCGGCGAAGACCTGGGCCCGGTTTGCATTCAGCGAATCGAAGGCGCCGGCCTGGATGAGGCTTTCGAGCTGGCGCTTGTTCATGGTCCTGGAATCGATGCGCGAGGCGAAGTCGTAAAGGTTTTCGAAGGGGCCGCCGCGGGTGCGCTCCTCGGCGAGCAGCTCCATGGCATGGACGCCCACATTCTTGAGCGCCGCCAGCGCGTAACGGATGGCCGCCTCCCCCGTCTCCGTCCGCTCGACCGTGAAGACGACGCCCGAACGGTTGATGTCGGGTGGCAGCAGCTCCAGTTTGAGGCGCATAAGCTCCTGGCGGAGTGCGTTCAGCTTGTCCGTGTTGTTGAGATCCAGCGACATCAGCGCGGCCAGAAATTCAACCGGGTGGTTCGCCTTCAGGTAGGCCGTCTGGTAGGCGACCAACGCGTAGGCCGCGGCGTGGGACTTGTTGAAGCCGTAGCCGGCGAATTTGTCCACCTGCTCGAAGATGTGGGACGCCTGGGCCTTCGGCACGCCCTTGGCGACGGCACCTTCGACGAAGTTCTGGCGCTGGGCTTCCATTTCCGACTTGATCTTCTTGCCCATGGCCCGGCGAAGAAGATCGGCCGCGCCCAGGCTGAAGCCGGACAGTACCTGGGCGATCTGCATCACCTGTTCCTGATAGATGATGACGCCGAAGGTTTCCTTGAGAATACCTTCCAGCAGGGGGTGCAGGTAATCCGGATTTTCCTCGCGATGCTTGCAGGCGATGTAGCGGGGGATGTTGTCCATCGGGCCCGGCCGGAACAGCGCCACCAGCGCGATGATGTCCTCGAAACAGTCGGGCTGCAAACGCTTCAGCACGTCCCGCATGCCGGAACTTTCCAGCTGGAAGACGCCGACCGTATCACCAAGGCCCAGCATCGCGTACGTCTTCGCATCGTCGAGCGGCAACAGCGGCAGGTCGATCTCGACCCCGCGCGCCTTCAGGAAGTCGAGCGTGCGAGCGATCACCGTCAGGGTCTTGAGGCCGAGGAAGTCGAATTTCACGAGGCCGGCCGTCTCGACATATTTCATTGAGAACTGGGTGACCGGCATGTCCGAACGCGGATCGCGGTAAAGCGGGATCGTCTCGTCGAGGGGGCGGTCCGAAATGACGACGCCGGCCGCATGGGTCGAGGCGTGCCGGTAAAGTCCTTCCAGCTTCATGCCGATATCGAGCAGCTTGGCGACGGTTGAATCTTCCTCGCGCATTGCCTGCAGGCGGGATTCGCGCGCGATCGCTTCTTCAAGCGACACCGGGCTAGCCGGGTTGTAGGGCACCAGCTTGCAGATGCGATCCACCCAGCCATAGGCCATGCCGAGGACCCGGCCAACGTCGCGCAGCACGGCACGGGCCTGAAGCGTGCCGAAGGTGATGATCTGGGCGACCCGGTCAGCACCATACTTTTCCTGAACGTAGCGGATGACTTCGTCGCGCCGGTCCTGGCAGAAATCGATGTCAAAGTCCGGCATCGAGATGCGCTCCGGGTTGAGAAAGCGCTCGAACAGAAGGCCAAAGCGCAGGGGATCGAGATCGGTGATCGTGAGCGACCAGGCGACGACAGACCCCGCCCCCGACCCGCGGCCAGGGCCGACCGGAATGCCGGCCTGCTTCGCCCACTGGATGAAGTCGGCAACGATCAGGAAGTAGCCCGGATAGCCCATGCGGGCGATGACGTCGATTTCGTATTCCAGGCGCTCCCGGTAGCGCTTGGCGAGGCGTTCCTTCTCGCCCGCCTCCATTGCGTCCGTGAACACCTGGGTGGCGAGGCGTTGCTCGAGCCCGGCTGCCGAAAGTCGGCGGAGCGTTTCCGTCTCGCTTTCGCCTTCCGGGGTCGGAAAGGCCGGCAGCATCGGCTCGCGCGCTTCCAGCAGGAAGGCGCAACGCTTCGCGATGACCAGCGTGTTGTCGACCGCCTCCGGCAGATCGGCAAAGAGGGCGCGCATCTCCCCGGCGGATTTGAAGCGATGCTCGGGCGTAAGGCGGCGGCGGTCCCGGTCCGCGACGTGAACACCTTCAGCGACACAAAGCAACGCGTCATGAGCCTCGAACATGGCTTCGTCCCCGAAGAAGGCTTCGTTCGTCGCCACCAGCGGCAAGTCGAGCGCGTAGGCGAGATCGAGCAACCCCTCCTCCGTCACCGCTTCCTCCTCAAGCCCGTGGCGCTGAAGCTCGATATAGAGCCGGCCTTCGAAAATCTGCGCGAGCTCATGCAGGAGGTCCCGCGCCGCCTCCTTTTGCCCTTCCGCCAGATAGCGGCCGACGGGACCCTTGGCGCCGCCGGTAAGCGCGATCAGCCCCTCGTTCGCCGCCTTCAGATCGTCGAGGGTGACATGGGGTTCCGCGTTGGGAGCCTTTTCGAGAAACGCCTGGCTGACCAGGCGGATCAGGCTGCGATAGCCCGCCTAGTTTTGCACCAGCAGCACGAGCGCGTTGTCCCGTGCATCTTTTTCAGGGCCCTCCTCCCCCTTCGCCAGGGTGATCTGGCAGCCGAGGATCGGCTGGACTCCGGCGGCGGCGGCGGCCAGCGAAAATTCGAGGGCGCCGAACAGATTGTTCGTGTCCGTGATCGCCGCCGCAGGCATCCGTTCCTCACGGCAGCGTTCGACGATTTCCGGAATCTTGAGCGCGCCCTCGAGAAGCGAATAGGCGCTGTGAAGACGCAAGTGAACGAAATCGGCGGTTGGCATGCTTCCATCCGAAGGCGGCGGGTTGGAATAGAATTTCACATCTGCCGGCGCTTGTCAGCGCCCGGCGGGAAGCCATGGGAAGTTATCCACAAAAAATCGCAGGGACCCGGCCCTAGCCCGGAACGATGGCGCCTTCGCGCAGGAAAAGCGTGCGGTCCATCCGCTTGGCGAGTTCCAGGTTGTGAGTGGCGACCAACGCGGCAAGCCCGGTTTCGCGGACCAGGCGCACGATTTGCTCGAAGACGGCGTCCGCCGTCTTGTGGTCGAGGTTGCCGGTCGGCTCGTCCGCCAACAGGACCGCCGGGCGGTTGGCGACCGCGCGCGCGATCGCCACGCGCTGCTGTTCGCCGCCGGAAAGCTCGCTCGGCCGGTGGGCGAGACGCCCGCCAAGGCCGACCGCCTCCAGCAGTTCGACCCCCCGCACCCCCGCCGCTTCGCGGGAAGCCCCGTCGATCATCCGGGGCAACGCCACGTTCTCAAGGGCGGTAAATTCAGCAAGCAGGTGATGGAACTGGTAGACGAAGCCAAGCTCGGTCCGCCGGATTGCCGTGCGTTCCGGGTCGGAAAGCGGGCCACAGGCCCGGCCCTGAATCACCACCTCACCGGCACCGGGCCGCTCCAGCAGGCCGGCAACGTGCAGCAGCGTCGACTTGCCGGCCCCGGACGGCCCGAGCAGGGCCACGATTTCGCCGCTTTTTATTTCGAGCGAAACGTCGCGCAGCACGTCGAGCCGGGCCGCCCCCTGCAGGTAGCTTCGCCGGATCGCCTCAAGACGGAGGACCGGCTCACTCATAGCGCAACGCCTCGACCGGGTCGAGCCGGGCCGCCCGCCAGGAAGGATACAGCGTGGCAAGGAAGGAAAGCGCCAGCCCCATCAGCACGATGCCGGTGATCTCGGCCCAGTCGATCTTCACGGGCAAATGGGAAAGGAAATAGATTTCGGCCGCGAAAAGCTCGGCCCCGCTGATGCCTTCCAGCCAGTCGCGGACCGATTCGATGTTCAGCGTAAAAACAAGCCCAAGGACGGAACCCAGGATCGTACCGGTCACCCCCACGCCCGCCCCGCAAAGGAAGAAGATGCGCATGATCATGCCGCGGGTGGCGCCCATCGTGCGCAGGATCGCAATCGCCTGCCCCTTATCCTTCACCAGCATGATGAGGCTGGAGATGATGTTGAAGGCCGCAACCAGGATGATCAGCGTCAGGATCAGGAACATGACGTTGCGTTCGACCTTGATTGCGTTGAAGAAACTGGCATTCGCCTCCTGCCAGTCGTAAATGCGCTTTCCCCCGCCGGCGGCGGCGGCGATGCCCGGACGCACGGCGTCCACCCGGTCGGGATCGGTGAGCATGACCTCCAGTCCCGAGACCTGGCCCTTCAGGCGAAAGAAAACCTGGGCCGCCTCGAGCGGCATGAAGATGAAGGAGCTGTCGTATTCGTACATGCCGATCTCGAAGGTGGCGCCGACCCTGTAGGCGCGAAGCCGCGGCACCGTGCCGAAGGCGGTGACGTTGCCCTGGGGTGAAATAAGGGTCAGCGAATCGCCGACCCGAAGCCCCAGCTTCTCGGCGAGCCTTTGGCCGAGAACGATCGAATCCTCCTCGCCATAGGCCTCAAGGCTGCCTTCCGTGATGTGTTCCGCCACCAGCTTGCGGGCCAGCAGATCCTCGCGCCGGAGCCCGTGGACCATGGCGCCGCGCGCCACGTTGTTGGCGGTGGCCATGACCTGCCCTTCGATCAGCGGCGCCACCTCGACAACGTCATCCAGCTTGACGATCTCGCCTTTCAACCGGTCGAAATCCTCGAGCGGCACGCCCATGCCGTAGACGCCGAGATGACCGTTAAGCCCAAGGATGCGTTTCAGGAGTTCCTCGCGAAACCCGCCCATGACGGACATGACGATGATGAGCGTCGCCACGCCAAGCGCGATGCCCAGAAGCGAAAAGCCGGCGATGATCGAGATGAAGCCTTCCTGCCGCCGCGACCGCAAATAGCGGCCGGCCACCATGCGCTCGAAGGGACCAAACATGCTCAATCCACAAGCCGCGCGAGTGCGGATTCGACGGAAAGTTCCTCGCTTTCCCCGCCGGCGCGGCGCTTGAGTTCAACAACGCCGTTTTTCACCCCGCGCGGACCGACGACGAGTTGCCAGGGCAGGCCGATGAGATCCATCGTGGCGAATTTGACGCCGGAACGTTCGTCGCGGTCGTCGTAAAGCACCTCGATACCGGCGGCGTTCAGTTTTTCATACAACGCGTCCGCCGCCTTGTCGCAGGCCGCATCCCCGCTTCGCAGGTTGATCAAGCCAACCCGGAAAGGGGCGACGGGTTCCGGCCAGACGATTCCCTTCTCGTCATGGGATGCCTCGATGATGGCGCCGACCAGACGCGAAATACCGATGCCGTAAGACCCCATCTCGACGACGATCGATTCGCCGTTGGGCCCGGCCACCTCGACGTTCATCGCCTTCGAATATTTCGTGCCGAAATAAAAGATGTGGCCGACTTCAATCCCGCGCGCCTCGCGCAGGCGGTCCGGCGGCACGGTGCAGGCCGCCGGATCGTGCTTTTCCTCCGTGCAGGCGTAAAGCTGCTGGGCGGCTTCGACGTCTTCGGGGCCGAGGGAATCAAGACCGGCGTCGTAAAACACCTTGCTTTCGCCGGTTTCGGCGAGGATGTGGAACTCCTGGCTTAACGTGCCACCGATGGCGCCCGGATCGGCGCGCACGGCAATCGCCGTCAGCCCCATGCGGGCAAAGGTCCGGAGATAGGTCTGGTACATGTTCTCGTAGGACCGCTTCGCGCCCTCGAAGTCCAGATCGAAGGAGTAGTTGTCCTTCATCAAAAACTCGCGGCCCCGCATGACGCCGAAGCGCGGGCGCACCTCGTCCCGGAATTTCCACTGGATCTGGTACAGGTTCTTCGGAAGGTCGCGGTAGCTTTTCACGTACTGGCGGAAGATGTCCGTGATCATTTCCTCGTTCGTCGGCCCGTAGAGCATCTCGCGCCCGTGGCGATCGTTGAAACGCAGCATTTCCTCGCCGTAATCGTCGTACCGCCCGCTTTCCTGCCACAGCTCGGCCGACTGGACCGTCGGCATCAGGACTTCCTGGCAGCCGGCGCGGTCCTGCTCTTCGCGAACGATCTGCTCGATCTTCTTCAGAACACGGAACCCCAGCGCCAACCAGGCGTAGATCCCGGCGCTCATCTGCCGGACCAGGCCGGCCCGCAGGCTCAGGCGGTGCGAGACGATCTGAGCCTCGGCCGGGCTCTCTTTCAGGGTAGGAAGCAGGAACAGAGACAGGCGCATGGGACCTCGTGCGGAAGGGGCCAAAACTTTAGGCAATGGCCACCTTTAATGCAACGGAGGCCTATTTGGTCTTGGTAAGCTTGCGGCAGATTTCCGCCAGTTCGTTGACCGATTCGGTGGCAAGCGGCTGTCCGTTGAAATAGGCCTGGTCCCCCTCGACGGTGACGACACCGATGTTCGCCTCCGGTTTGTAGAAATCGGGCGTCGCCGGCATGCCGAAACGCGCATCCAGCTCGACGGTGATGTCGATCGTGAAATTCTCCGGCACCTTGACTGAGGAACTGCCCTCGACGTCGGCGGGAGCGACCGGCCGGCCATGTACGTCCACGCCCGGCTGGTATTCCACATCCGCCGCCGGCACGTGTTTCGTGATTTTCAGGCAATCCGTGCGGCTTACCGTCACCGTTTCACCGCCGATCAAAAGCGTATCCTCCGCCACCGCCGGTGCCACCCAGGCAAGGCAGGCGAGAAGGCCGGCCGGACAAAAGATGGATCGGTTTGCTGTCCCTGGAGCCATGGCTACCCGCATCCGCGAGAAAATTGCCTTTGCACAAGAAAAACGGCCGCGACATTGCGACGCGGCCGAAAGTTCAGGGAGGAAACGTCCAGAAGACACCCCACTAGCCATGTAACTCGCAAAGCAAAAACGTAAGGTCTCCTCATGGATAGGTTGAATTTTGCATCCCGCCCTTAAAAAATGGTTAATATTTAAAGAAATCGCCTGCCGGGGCATTCTCCGCCCTACTCCCGCATCCAGGGCGGTTTTTCTTTTAAAACAAGTCGGTAGACAGGACATTCGGGATCATGGGCCCCCGGCAGGTAGCCCGTCCCGGTCAAGAATTCATTGACGATTTCTTTGCCTGTAAAGACGAATGTCTTGCGAAATACTGGAATCCATTCTTCGAGATTTTGCGGTACCTGGCCATCCAGCCAGCCGGCAAAGGACCCATGCTCGGCCCGGACGGCGCACAGGCGCTTCGCATTCTCGATGGCCGCCTCGATCTTCCGCCGGTTGCGAATGATGCCGGCATCGCCCAGCAGCCGGTCGATGTCCCGTTTGCCGAAACGCGCCACCTTGTCGAGGTCGAAGCCCCGGTATGCCTTCCGGAAGGCTTCCCGCTTCTTCAGCACCGTCAGCCAGGAAAGCCCTGCCTGATTGATCTCGAGACAGAGCCGTTCGAAAAGAACAGCATCGTCGCGAGTCGGAAAACCATGTTCGTTATCATGAAAGGGACCGTGAAAGGGATGCCCCTTCGCGATTTCACAATAACTTTCTGCCATTTCAAACCGGTTCGTGGAAGGAAATAAGGTCCGCTTCGATAATGTAAAAGACGACCAGCCAAAGCGCGGCCGCAATAACCGTCGTCACGCCCAGCTTCATCCACATGCGTGGCTTGTCCGGCGCGCCCGCCATGTGGCCTTCCTCGACGACGTCCGGCTGGCGCACCCCCCAAGGCAGCACCATGAAGAGGACCAGCCACCAAAGGAGGGCATAGACGAAAAGGCCGCTTGTCCAGGTCATCCTAGGACTCGGAGGGCTCTTCGAGTTCAACCAGCGTGCCGAAGAAATCCTTGGGATGCAGAAAGATCGTGGGCTTGCCATGGGCCCCCAGTTTCGGCTCGCCATCGCCGAGGACGCGGGCGCCAAGGGCCTTCAGCCGATCGCGGGCGACCACGACATCGTCGACCTCGTAACATACGTGATGGATGCCGCCGGCCGGGTTGCGCTCCAGGAAATTGGCCACCGGCGAATTCTCGCCCAGAGGATGCAGCAGTTCGATGTTCGTATTCGGCAGGTGCACGAAAACGGTCGTCACCCCGTTTGCCGGCATGTCGACCGCCTCGGAAACATCGGCTCCCATGTTCTCCCGGTAAAGCTTGGCGGCAGCCTCCAGATCGGGAACGACGATAGCCACGTGGTTTAATCTTCCAATCATGTTTTCCTCACTTTTTAGATAGTCCCATTCTACCCCGAGCCGCTCAGGCGCACCAAATGGACTTCGACCTGCGGTTTCTTGCCGCTGACGTCGCGCAGGTAGCGCCGCGCCGCCAGGCGGATGGTGCGGGTAAGGGTTTCCGCGTCCCCACGCCCTTCGGAGGAGAGGTCCTCGACCGCTTCGGCCACCCGGATCGCCGCTTCCTCCAGCACCGCCGCATCCGTTTCCGGATCCAGCAGGCCGGGCGCCGTCACCATGGGCAGGGAAGCAAGCGTGCCGCCGCCGTTCATCACCACCGTTGCCACGACCAGGCCTTCGTTGTGCATGGATCGGCGGAATTTCATTGTCGCGTCGTCAAGAGGCACCAGTCGTTTGCCATCCAGCGCCAACCGGCCGGTCGGCACCTCATCAACGATGTCGGCAGTGTCCTGCGTGATTCGCAAAAGCTCGCCATTCTCCACCTGAATGGCCGCCGGCACCTGACAAGCCTTGGCAAGCTCGACATGGGCGCGCAGGTGGCGCGGCTCGCCATGCATCGGAATGGCAAAGCGGGGGCGTACCCACTCGTACATGCGCCGTAGCTCGACGCGCGCCGGATGACCCGAGACATGGACATCGTGATCAGCTGCCGTGATGACTTCGATCCCGTTGCGCACGAGTTCGTCCTGAAGATTGGCAATCGCCTTCTCGTTGCCCGGAATGACCCGCGAGGAAAAGATCACCACGTCCCCTTCCTCGAGCCGGATGTTCCGGTGGCCGCCTTTCACGATCTGGCTGAGGGCGGCGCGCGGCTCGCCCTGAGAGCCGGTGCAGACGAGCACGATTTCGTCCCGCGGCAAATGAACGGCGGCCTCGTCGTCGAGAAACGGCGGCAGGCCTTTCAGCACGCCGGTCTCGCGGGCCACGTCGTCGATCCGCCAAAGGGAGCGGCCAGCCAGCGCCACCGCGCGGCCGTTTGCCTTGGCAGCCGCCGCGATCGAGAAAAGGCGCGCAACGTTCGTCGCAAAGCAGGCAACGACGACGCGATTCGAGAAGCGGCCGATCAACTCCGTAAGCCGGTTCCGCAAATCGGCCTCCGAGCCGGATGTGCCCTCGACCATGACGTTCGTCGAATCGTTCGTCATGGCCAGCACGCCCTCTTCCCCGAGCGAGCGCAGGGCCGCCTCGTCCGGCGGCGCGCCGATCAGAGGATCCGGGTCGAGCTTCCAGTCGCCGCTGTGCAGGACCGTGCCGAGCGGGGTGCGAATGGCCAGCGCGTTCGGCTCCGGAATGGAATGGGTCAGCGTCACGAAGCCAACCTCGAAGGGCGGCAGGTGAATGTCGCCGCCAAGGGCGATCTCGTGAAGCGGCACCTTGCCTTCCAGGCCGGTCTCGGCAAGCTTGCGGCGGAGCAGCGCCGCGGTAAAGGGCGTGGCGTAGATCGGACAGTTCAGCTTCGGCCACAAATAGGCGACGGCGCCCAGATGGTCCTCGTGGCCATGGGTCAGCACGAGGCCAACCAGGTCCTCGCGGCGCTGTTCGATGAAGTCGAGGTTCGGCATCAGGATCTTGATGCCGGGCGTGCCCTCCGCGGCGAAGGTAATGCCGAGATCGACCATCAGCCACTTGCCGTCATGGCCGTAGAGATAGCAGTTCATGCCGATCTCGCCGGCCCCACCAAGCGGCAGGTAGAGAAGCTCGTCCTTTTTTGGGGGGCTTGAAGTCACGCGTTCAGCCGATGGATCAGCAAAAGTCCCTGCAGGGTCAAATCCGGTACCAGATGGGCAATCTTGTCCGTCGCGTCGTTGAAAAGCGGCGCCAGTCCCCCGGTCGCCACGACCGTCGTCGGTTCCCCGAATTCCTGCGTCAGGCGGGCGATCATGCCTTCGATCAGGGCCACGTATCCCCAATAGATGCCGGACTGCATGGCGCTGACCGTCGTCTTGCCGATGACGTTTCCCGGATTGCGGATGGCCACACGCGGAAGCTTCGCCGCCGTCAGGTGCAGCGCCTCCAGCGAAAGGTTGATCCCCGGCGCGATGGCACCGCCGCAATAGGCTCCCTTCGCGTCAATCACGTCAAAGGTAGTCGCCGTTCCAAAATCGATGACGATCAACGGCCCCTTGAAAAGCTTGTGCGCGGCAACCGCGTTGACGAGCCGGTCGGCCCCCACTTCTTCGGGCCGATCGACGTGAACCACAAGCCCCGGGTCGATGCCTTCTTCGCCGACGACCATCGGTTCGGCCTGGAATTAATCCCGGCACAGACTTTTCAGGTGATAGAGTGCTTCCGGCACGACGGAGGCGATGATGGCTGCGTCCACGTCGCGCGACTGCAGATTCTGCGTTGCCATCAATTGGGTCAGCCACACGGCGTATTCGTCCGAGGTGCGCATCGAATCGGTCGAGCTGCGCCATTTGCCGACGATCCTCTCGCCATCGAAGATGGCGAAAACGATGTTCGTGTTTCCCGAATCGATGGCCAGCAGCATCTAGAGCCCCGCCAAAACTTTCATTGGAAAGACATCCCCGGACGTTACCCGGCTAGGGTCCTTGTCGCCGTCTTTCAAGACAAGAAGGGCACCGTCTTCGTCGAGGCCGACGAACGTTCCTTCGAAGCTTTCCTCGCCAAGCCGCACGCGGACCGGCTCGTCGAGTCCCGCGGCGCGTTCCAGCCACGCCTTGCGGATGGGCGAAAAGCCCTTCTCCTGCCATTCGTTGTAGCAAAAGAGGAAGGACTGGCCGAATACTTCCACCAGTTCGGCGATTTCCGGCGGGTTTCCGCCCTGGGCGCGAAGCGAGGTGGCCGGCCATTCGACCCCTTCGGGATGGGTTTCGATGTTGATGCCGACGCCAAGGACGACCCATTCGAGGTTTTGCGTCTTTCCCATCGTCGATTCGGCGAGGATGCCGGCGATCTTGCGCCCGCTCACCAGAACGTCGTTTGGCCACTTGAAATGAACCGGAATCGCCGCATCCAGATAGCGGGAAAGAAAACGGCCGACGCCAAGGGCGGCGACGAAGGCAAGCTGCGTCGCGGTGGCCGCGTCACAGGCCGGCCGCAGGATGAACGATGCATAAAGGTTGCCGGGCGGTGAAATCCATTCCCGTCCGTGCCGGCCCCGCCCCTTCGTCTGTGCCTCCGCCCAGAGCAACGTGCCATGCGCCGCCCCGGCCCCGGCGCGGTGATGGGCTTCCGTGTTCGTACTTTCGGTACGGCCGAGCGCAACGAGGGCAAGGGCTTGGTCCTGTGGGGAGGTCATCCCGCGAAAAGCACGGCGGCGGCCACGGCGGCCCCGTTCAGAAGCGGTGCCGGGTAAGCAAAGAACAACAGCACCACGGCGGCGGTGCCGCCCAGGATGACGACGACCTCGCGCCCGATGGAGCGGTCGAAGCCTTCCATGGCTTCCTCGAAATACATGACCCGAACGATCCGGAGGTAATAGTAGGCGCCAACGACGCTTGCCAGCACACCGATGATGGCAAGCGTGTAAAGTTCGGCTTCAACCGCCGCCAGGAACACGTAAAGCTTGCCGAAGAATCCGGCCAGGGGCGGAATCCCCGCCATCGAGAACATGAAGATCGCAAAGGCCAACGCCAGCGCCGGATTCGTCTTTGCAAGCCCGGCCAGATCCGAAATCTCTTCCGTCATACGGCCCTTCTGGCGCATGGCAAGAATGCAGCAAAAGGTGCCGACATTCATGAAGAGGTAGATCGCCATGTAAATGAGGACGCCGCGAACGCCGGTTTCCGTGCCGGCCGCAAGCCCCACCAGCGCGTAACCGACATGGCCGATCGAGCTGTAGGCCATCAGCCGCTTGATGTTCGTCTGATTGAGCGCCGCCAGCGCCCCCAGCACCATCGATGCGATGGAAACGGCGATGATGATCTGCTGCCATTGCAGAACGAGTTCGCCGAAGGGGCCGAGAAGAACGCGCAGCAAGAGGCCGATGGCGGCAATCTTCGGCGCTACCGAGAAGAAGGCGGTCACCGGCGTGGGCGCGCCCTCGTAAACGTCCGGCGTCCACATATGGAAGGGAACGGCGGAAATCTTGAAGGCAAGCCCCGCCATCAGGAAGACGATGCCGACGACGACACCGGTCGATGGCCCCGTCTCGCCGGCGTCGATCAGATGGGCGGCAAGGGAATCGAAATTCGTCGTGCCCGTGAAGCCGTAGATCATCGAGGCGCCGTAAAGCAGCATGCCGGAAGCAAGCGCGCCGAGGACGATGTATTTGAGGCCGGCCTCCGTCGAACGCAGCGAATCCCGCCGGATAGCGGCGACGACGTAGAGGGAGAGACTTTGCAGCTCAAGCCCCATATAGAGCGACAGCAGATCGTTCGCCGACAGCATCATCAGCATGCCAACGGTCGCAAACAGCACCAGGACGGGGTACTCAAAGCGGGCAAACCCTTCCCGCTCGTTATAGGCGTGCGCCATGATCAGAGTCAGGGCCGTGCCCAGCAGCACCAACAGCTTCATGAAGGCCGAGAAACTGTCCGAGACGTAAAGCCCGCCGAAGGCGGTTGCCCGTTCCTCCAGCCCGGTTGGCACCAGCAGCAACGCAACCGCAATCGCCAGCACGGCCGTGATCAGGATGCCGCCGGTCGCCGCTTCTTTCTGGAAGACCCCGACCATCAAAAGCCCCATCGCCGCCACCACCAGGAAAAGTTCCGGCAGGGCGAGGACAAGGTCGGGATTGAGATCCGAGAGCATCATGATGGCGTCTACTTTCCGGAATTGACCATGGCGACGTTTTCGGCCGCGATCCGCGCCAGCTCATAGCGCTCGACCAGATTGCCAACCGATTCGTGCAGCACATCGAGAAACGGCGCCGGATAGAGGCCCATCCAGAAGACCAGCAGAATCAACGGCGCAAAGATCAGGATTTCGCGCGGGCTTAAATCGAGAATGTCCTTCAGCGATTTTTTCGTAAGCTCGCCGAAAACGACCCGGCGGTAGAGCCAAAGCATGTAGGCAGCGCCCAGAATGACGCCGGTCGCCGCCAGAAAGGCAACCCAGGTATTGGCCTGGAAGGCGCCAACCAGCACCAGGAATTCGCCGATGAACCCGCTGGTCCCCGGCAGGCCGACGGAAGCCATCATGAACACCATGAAGACGAAGGCGTAAAGCGGCATTCGGTGAACCAGCCCGCCATAGGTCGCGATGTCGCGGCTGTGCATCCGGTCATAGACGACGCCGACACAGAGGAAAAGGGCCGCCGAAACGAAGCCGTGGCTCAACATGACGATGATGGCGCCTTCCACGCTTTGCGTATTGCCCGCAAAAATGCCGATCGTGACGAAACCCATATGGGCGACCGAGGAATACGCGATCAGCTTCTTCATGTCCTCCTGGGCAAGGGCCACCAGCGAGGTGTAGATGATCGCAATGATGCTGAGCGCATAGATCAGCGGCGTGAAATAGACGGAAGCTTCCGGCAGCATCGGGATTGAGAAGCGCAGGAACCCATAGGCCCCCATCTTCAACAGCACGCCGGCGAGAATGACGGAGCCCGCCGTCGGCGCCTCGACATGGGCGTCCGGAAGCCAAGTGTGTACCGGCCACATCGGCACTTTGACGGCAAAGGAGGCAAGAAACGCCAACCACAGCCAGTACTGCGTCTCGACCGGGATCCGCACGTTGAGCAGGGTCGGAATGTCGAAGGTGTCGGCGTAGAAATAGATGGTCAGGATCGCCAACAGCATCAGAACCGAGCCGGCCAGCGTGTAGAGGAACAACTTGAACGCCGCGTAGATGCGCGCCGGCCCGCCCCATACGCCGATGATCAGAAACATCGGGATCAGCACGCCTTCGAAGAAAAGGTAGAAAAGCACGAAATCCAGCGCGCAGAACATGCCCACCATGAAGGTCTCGAGCACGAGGAAGGCGATCATGTATTCCTTGACGTGCTTCTGGATGGCTTCCCAGCTCGCCAATACGCAGATCGGCGTCAGAAGGGTCGATAGCAGCACGAAGAAGACGGAAATTCCGTCCACGCCCAGGTGGTAGTTGATGTCAAAGCCTGGAATCCAGGGAATTTCCTCCTCGAACTGGAAAGCTGATGTCGTCGTGTCGAAATTCGTCCACAGCAGGATGGAAAGCGCGAAGGTCGCAAGCGAGGTCCAAAGCGCCACGTTGCGCACGTTGCGGTTTTGCACCTCCCCCTCGCCCCGGATGAGGAGAATGAACGCCACGCCGACCAGCGGCAGGAAAATAACGAGGCTAAGAAGGGGCAAATCCTGCATCAGCCCGCCTTCCCGATGAGGTACCAGGTGACCAGCGCCGCGACGCCAGCCAGCATCGCGAAGGCGTAGTGATAGACGTAGCCGGTCTGCAACCGGCTTGCGCGGCGTGCCAGGCTAAGGGCGGCGGCGGCCACCCCATCCGGCCCAACGCCGTCGATCAGCGCGCCGTCGCCCTGCTTCCAGAAGCCGCGGCCAAGCCATTTCGCCGGGTTGACGAAGAGGCGGTCGTAAAGCTCGTCGAAGTACCATTTGTTGAGCAGGAAGAGGTAAAGTCCCTGCATCCTGGCGGCGAGCAGTCCCGGCAGCGAAGGCGCCAGCATGTAGAAGAGATAGGCAAGCCCGATACCCGCCGCGCCCATGACGACGGGCAGCAGCTTCACCCATTCCGGCACGTGGTGGGCATCCACAATGGCGGAATGTTCCGGCAGCACCAGGATCGCGTCGCGCCAGAAGGCGTCCATGCCGTGGCCGACAAAGTATTCGTACCCGGCATAGCCCGCGAAGATGGCGCCCATGGCCAGCACAACCAGCGGCAACAGCATCACCTTCGGCGATTCGTGGACGTGTTCCATGACGTGGGCATCGGCCCGCGGCTTCCCATGGAAGGTCATCAGGATCAGCCGCCAGGAATAGAAGGCGGTCATCAACGCCGCTCCCACCCCCAGCCAGAAGGCGTATTGCCCGACCAGCGTGTGGGCGGCGTAGGCCGATTCGAGAATCATGTCCTTCGAGTAGTAACCGGCGAAGAACGGCACGCCGGCCAGCGCCAGGCTGCCGATCCACATCAGCGTGTAGGTCACCGGGATCTTCTTCCAGACCCCGCCCATCTTGCGCATATCCTGCTCGTCGGAAAAGGCGTGGATGACGGAGCCCGCCGCCAGAAACAGCAGCGCCTTGAAGAAGGCGTGGGTCATCAAGTGAAAGACCGAAGCCGCGTAGGCCGAGACGCCGGCGGCGAAAAACATATAGCCGAGCTGACTGCAGGTCGAATAGGCGATAACGCGCTTGATGTCGTTCTGCACCAGACCGATGGTGGCGGCGAAAAACGCCGTCGAGGCACCAACGACGGCGACCACGTTCAGGGCAAAGGGTGCGTATTCGAAAAGCGGTGACAGCCGCGCCACCATGAAGACGCCGGCCGTCACCATCGTTGCGGCATGGATCAGGGCGGAAACCGGAGTCGGGCCCTCCATCGCATCCGGAAGCCAGGTGTGCAGGCCAAGCTGGGCGGACTTGCCCATGGCACCGACGAACAGCAGCAGGCAAAGCACGGTCAACGCGTCAAAATCGTAACCGAGGAAATTGAGCAGCGTACCGGCCTTTTCGGGCGCGCCGGCGAAAACGACGTCGAGCATCACCGAGCCGAACAGGTAAAAGACGCCGAAGATACCAAGGCCAAAGCCGAAATCACCGACCCGGTTGACCAAGAAGGCCTTGATGGCAGCGGCGTTGGCGGAAGGCCGGTCGTACCAGAAACCGATCAGGAGGTAGGAAACGAGCCCAACCCCTTCCCAGCCGAAATAAAGCTGCACGAGGTCGTTGGCCGAAACCAGCATCAGCATGAAGAAGGTAAACAGGCTCAAATAGGCCATGAAGCGGGGAACCGAGCGATCCCCGTGCATGTACCCGATGGAATAGATGTGAATCATCGCCGAGACGACGTTCACGACGAGCACCATCACCGCCGTCAAGGTATCAAATTTCAGCGCCCAGACGACTTCCAGCGCCCCGGATTCAATCCACGAAAAGATCGGGATGACCTGGCCATGGCCTTCGATCGCCACATCGAGAAAGATCGGAATCGATAGCGCCGCCGCCACCACCATGGCACCGCAGGTGACAAGCTGTGCCCCGCGGTCGCCCAGCCAGCGGCCGAAGAAGCCGGCGAGAATGGCCGCGGCCAGAGGAAGGAAAATGGCGGCTGAATACATCGTCCGGTCAGCCTTTCATCAGGTTGACGTCTTCAACTGCGATCGAGCCGCGGTTGCGGAAATAGACGACGACGATCGCCAGCCCCACCGCAGCCTCTGCCGCCGCCACCGTCAGCACGAACATCGTGAAGATCTGCCCCACCATGTCCTGCAGATGCACCGAAAACGCGACCAAGTTGATATTCACCGCAAGCAACATCAATTCGATCGACATCAGGATGATGATGACGTTCTTGCGGTTGAGAAAGATGCCAAGCACCCCAAGCGTGAACAGGATCGCGCCAACCGTCAGGTAATGGGCAAGACCGATCGTCAACATCAGATCCCTCCCCCCGGCGTGACCTTGCGAATAGCAACCGCCTCTTCCCGCTTGCGCCCGATCTGATCGCCCGGCCGCTGTTTGCGAACGCCGGGGCGAACCCGCAGGGTCAACACGATGGCACCGACCATCGCAACCAGCAGAATGATGCCCGCCGCCTGGAAGAGGTAGATGTATTGCGTGTAAAGAAGGTCACCGATTGCCTCCGTGTTCGTTCGCTCGCCAATCGGCGGCGTCGGCATAGCGCCACGCACCTCCGGGCCGAAGGCCCAGGTACCACCGACCAGCACAAGTTCCGCCAACAATACGAGGCCGATCAGGCCCCCGATCGGAAGGTAGTGCAGGAAGCCCTGCCGCAATTCGACAAAATTGATGTTCAGCATCATGACCACGAACAGGAACAGCACGGCGATTGCGCCGACATAGACGACGACCAGGATCATCGCCAGAAATTCCGCGCCCAGAAGCACGAAGAGGCCTGCCGTGTTGAAGAAGGCGAGAATCAGGAACAGCACGGAATGGACCGGATTGCGGGCGGCAATCACCATGACGCCGGAAGCGACGGCCACGGCGGCGAAGGCATAGAAGGCAAGGGCTTGAAGAATCATCGTTTTCGGCTTCCCTAGCGATACGGCGCGTCCGCCGTCAGGCGGGCGGCAATTTCGTCTTCCCAGCGGTCGCCGTTCGCCAATAACTTTTCCTTGTCATAGAGAAGCTCGGCATGGGTTTCGGTGGCGAATTCATAGTTCGGCCCTTCGACGATCGCATCCACCGGACAGGACTCTTCACAAAGACCGCAATAGATGCACTTCGTCATGTCGATGTCATAGCGCGTCGTGCGGCGGCTGCCGTCTTCGCGGGGTTCCGCCTCGATCGTGATGGCAAGCGCCGGGCAGATCGCCTCGCAAAGCTTGCAGGCGATACAGCGTTCCTCCCCGTTCGGGTAGCGGCGCAGCGCGTGCTCGCCACGAAACCGCGGCGAAAGTGGGCCCTTTTCGTAAGGGTAGTTGATCGTCACCTTGCGCCGGAACATGTAGCGCAAGGTCAGCGCAAGACCGGAAAGCAGTTCGCCCAGGAATAAAGCGCGAGCCGTTTTATCGAGCGTAGCCATGATCCATTCTCCGGTTTAGTTCGGCACCCAGCCGAACACTTGCAGGACGCCGGCCGTCAGAACGACCCAGAGAAGCGAAAACGGCAGGAACACCTTCCAGCCAAGCCGCATCAACTGGTCGTAGCGATACCGCGGAAACGTCGCACGAACCCACAGGAAGCAGAAAAGAACAAAGCTGAGCTTGAGGACAAACCAGATCGGTCCCGGAATCCAGTTGAACGGCGCCATGTCGACCGGCGGCAGCCAGCCACCCAGGAACAGCACCGTCGTCATGCCGCTCATCAGAATCATGTTGGCGTATTCGCCAAGGAAGAACAACGCGAACGCCATCGACGAATATTCGACGTTGTAGCCGGACACGAGCTCGGACTCCGCTTCCGGCAGGTCGAAGGGCGCCCGGTTCGTCTCGGCCAACGCCGATATGAAAAAGATCACGAACATCGGAAGCAGCGGCAGCGCGAACCAGACCGTTTTCTGCGCCAGCACGATGTCGGAAAGGTTGAGCGAACCCACGCACAACAGGACCGTAATCAGCACGAAGCCGATCGAGACCTCGTAGGAGACCATCTGCGCGGCCGAGCGCAGCGCGCCCAGGAAGGCGTATTTCGAATTGCTCGCCCAGCCGGCCATGATGATGCCGTAGACGCCGAGGGAGGAAATCGCAAAGAGGTAAAGGATTCCGACATTGATATCGGCCAGCACGATCCCCTCGCCGAAAGGAATCACCGCCCAGGCAACCAGGCTTAGAAGGAAGGTCAGCATCGGGGCCAGCAGGAAGACCGCCTTGTTGGCCCTGCTCGGCAAGATCGTTTCTTTGACCAGCAGCTTGAGCCCGTCGGCGATCGGCTGCAGCAGCCCGAATGGACCCACGACATTGGGGCCCTTGCGAAGCTGCATGGCTGCGATGACCTTGCGCTCGGCATAGGTAAGGTAGGCGACCGCCACCAGCAGCGGCACGACGATCGCGACGATCTGCATGACGATGATCGCGCCCGGCCAGAGATAATCGTTCCAGAGTTCAACCATCGGTGCCGGTCTTCCCCCTGGCAGGCAAAACGAACGCTTCCGTGCAGGCGGCCATCGTCGGCGAAACGCGGCTGATGGGGTCCGTCATGTAGAAATTGGCGATCGGATAGACGAAGGGCGCGTCCTTGACCGCGCCGGACCCGCCGAACTTGCCCCAGGGCGCGCCTTCGACGACGTCCTCCGTCGCAAAGACGGGGTTGGCCCCGGCCAGCCGCTCCCGAAGCTGGGTCAAGCTGTCATAGGGAAGCTGCTTGTCCAAAACGGCGGACAGCGCGCGCAGGATGGCCCAGTCTTCCCGTGCATCCCCCGGCGGGAACACCGCCAGATTCGTTCGCTGGACCCGGCCTTCCAGATTGACGTAGGTGGCGCTTTTTTCCGTATAGGTGGCGCCCGGCAGGATGACGTCGGCACGGTTGGCCCCGGCGTCCCCGTGATGGCCCTGATAGATGACGAAGGCCTTGCCCAGCCGGCCCATGTCGATTTCGTCGGCGCCAAGCAGATAGACCGCTTCGATCTCGCCCTTGCCGGCGCCCTCGAGGATGGCCGAAACGTCGCGCCCGCCCTTGGCCGGCGCAAAACCGAGATCAAGCCCCCCGACGCGCGAGGCGGCCAAGGCCAATACGTTAAACCCGTTCCATTTTTCGCCTACCATGCCGGTCGCCTCGGCAAGCTTGTGGGCAAGCCCCAGGATCGCCGGCCCGTCCTCGCGGGCAAGCGCCCCCTCGCCCAGGATCAGCATCGGCTGTGAGGCTTTCTTCAAGGCCTCCGCGAAGGGATGCCTGCCGGCAACCAGCGCCTCCAGCACCTTCGGCGAATCGCCCAAATTCTCGACCGGATAGGTCAGATCAATGGCCGGGCCGATGGCCGCCACCTGAAATCCGCCCATCCGGTGGCGCTTGCGAAGCCGCGTGTTGACGAGCGCCGCTTCCCAGCGCGGGTTCGTGCCGATCAGCAGGCAGGCATCTGCCGCCTCGATGCCGGCGATCGTCGTGTTGAAGCGATAGCTTGCCGGTTGTCCCGGATCGACCGCCGCGCCGTTCTGGCGGCAATCGAGGTGAGGGCTGCCGAGGCCCGCCATCAAATCCTTCAGCGCCAGCATCGATTCGCAATCGGCCAAATCGCCGGCGATGGCAGCGATCCTCTCGCCGGAAAGGCCTTTCAGTTTTGCCGCGATGGCGGCAAAGGCCTCGTTCCAGCTGGCTGGCTCGAGCTTGCCCTTGCGCCGGATGTACGGCTGGTCCAACCGCTGGCGCCGGAGCCCGTCGCAGGCGTGGCGCGTCTTGTCGTTGATCCACTCTTCGTTCACGTCCTCGTTCAGCCGGGGAAGGACGCGCATGACTTCCCGGTCGCGGGAATCGACGCGGATGGCGCTTCCCACCGCATCGAGAACGTCGATCGATTCGGTCTTGCGCAGTTCCCACGAACGCGCCGTGAAAGCGTAGGGCTTCGAGGTCAGCGCACCGACCGGGCACAAATCGACGAGATTGCCGGATACTTCCGTGTTCACCGTTTGCTCGACATAGGTGTCGATTTCCATGTGCTCGCCCCGCCCGGTCGCACCAAGTACGGAAACGCCGGCGATTTCTTCCGCAAAACGAATGCAGCGCGTGCAATGAATGCAACGCGTCATGATCGTCTTTACGAGCGGGCCAAGCTCCTTGTCCTCGACCGCGCGCTTGTTTTCGGCAAAGCGGCTGCGGTCGAACCCGTAGGTCATCGCCTGGTCCTGCAGGTCGCATTCACCACCCTGGTCGCAGATTGGACAGTCCAGCGGATGGTTGATGAGAAGAAATTCCATGACGCCCTTGCGCGCCTTCTCGACCATCGGCGTGTTCGTGTGAATCACCATGCCTTCAGCTACCGGCATCGCGCAGGACGCGACCGGTTTCGGCGAACGCTCCATCTCGACCAGGCACATCCGGCAGTTGCCGGCGATCGAGAGCCTCTCGTGATAGCAGAACCGCGGAATCTCGATCCCGACCTGTTCGCAGGCCTGCAGGACCGTGATCCCGGCTTCGACTTCAACTTCCTGGCCGTTGATCATCATCTTCGGCATGGCATATTCCTTTACGCGGCCTCCGTGTCGCCACCGACCTGGCGTTCGTGAATGCGGCGTTCGAGTTCGGGGCGGAAATGACGGATCAGGCCCTGAATCGGCCAAGCGGCCGCGTCACCAAGCGCACAGATCGTGTGTCCCTCGACTTCGTAGGTCACCTCTTCCAGCATATCGATCTCGTTGATCTGCGCCTCGCCCTTCACCAAGCGTTCCATGACGCGCCACATCCACCCCGTCCCTTCGCGGCACGGCGTGCATTGGCCGCAGCTTTCGTGCATGTAGAATTTCGCAAGCCGGGCAATCGCCTTCACGATGTCGGTGGATTTGTCCATCACGATGACGGCGGCGGTGCCAAGCCCCGATTTCACTTCTTTCAGGCTGTCGAAATCCATCAGCACCGTATCGCAGATCGACTTCGGAAGAACCGGCACGGAAGATCCGCCCGGAATCACTGCCAGCAGATTGTCCCAACCGCCCCGCACCCCACCCGCGTGGGTTTCGATGAGATCGCGCAGGGAAATTCCCATCGCCTCCTCGACGAGGCAGGGCTCGTTCACATGGCCGGAAATGCAAAAAAGTTTCGTGCCGGTGTTGTTCTCCCGGCCGATGCCGGCGAACCATTCGGGGCCTCGGCGAAGAATTTCCGGGGCGACGGCGATCGTTTCGACGTTGTTAACGGTGGTCGGGCAGCCGTAAAGCCCGGCATTCGCCGGAAAGGGCGGCTTCAGGCGCGGCTGGCCTTTCTTGCCCTCGAGGCTTTCGAGCAGCCCGGTTTCCTCGCCGCAGATATAGGCGCCGGCGCCGCGGTGCAGGTAGATGTCGAAATCCCAGCCGGACTTGCAGGCGTTCTTGCCGATGAGGCCCGCTTCGTAGGCTTCGTCGATCGCCGCCTGGAGGCGTTCCGCCTCGCGGATGAACTCGCCGCGGATATAAATGTAGCAGGCATGGGCCGCCATCGCGAAACCGGCGATCAGGCAGCCTTCCAGAAGCTTGTGCGGATCGTTCCGCATGATGTCGCGGTCCTTGCAGGTGCCCGGCTCGCTTTCGTCGGCGTTGACGACGAGGTAGTGGGGTTTCGCGCCCACCTCCTTCGGCATGAAGGACCATTTCAGCCCGGCGCCGAACCCGGCGCCGCCGCGCCCGCGCAGGCCCGAATCCTTGATCGCCTGGATAATGCCGTCACGCCCCATTTCCAGCAGCGTCTTCGTGTTCTGCCAGTCGCCGCGTTTCCTGGCCCCGGCGAGGCCCGAATCCTCCTGGCCGTAGAGATTCGTAAATATCCGGTCTTCGTCGCGCAGCATCAGGCTTTCCCCTTCCCGGAAGCGGTGGCGAGCAGCGTCTTCGGACCCGATTGCGGCGCGCCGTAGCGGCGCCCGGTCTGAGAGCCGGGTGTCGGTGTCTCGCCCCGTTGCAGGGCCTCCAGCAGTTTCTTCGTGCGGTCGAAATCCAGATCCTCGTAATAGTCGTCGTTGATCTGGATCATCGGTGCGTTGACGCAGGCGCCCAGGCATTCGACTTCGGTGACGGTGAACTTGCCGTCTTCCGTCGTTTCGCCGGGTCCGATGCCAAGGGTTTCCCTGACGGCGCGCACCACCTCGTTCGAACCGCAAAGCCAGCAGGGCGTCGTCGTGCAGACCTGGACGAAATGCGCGCCGACGGGCCGCAAATTGAACATCGTGTAAAAGGTGGCGACCTCATAGACCCGGATCGGCGCCATCGAAAGCAGTTCGGCCACGTGGTCCATGGCGGCGCGCGGCAGCCAGCCGCCACATTCGCGCTGGGCCAGGTCGAGCAAGGGCAGCACCGCGCTGGCCTGGCGGCCTTCCGGATATTTGGCGACGAGCGCCTCGATCCTGGCCTGATTCTCGGCCGAGAAGGCGAAGCTTTCCGGTCCGGCCGGCGCCTTTTTGGAAGGTCCGCTCATCGGTCGATCTCTCCGAAGACGATGTCGAGGCTGCCGATGATCGCGCTGACATCGGCCAACATGTGCCCGCGGCTCATCATGTCGAGGCCCTGCAGATGGGCGAAGCCGGGCGCGCGGATTTTACAGCGATAGGGCCGGTTCGTGCCGTCCGCGATGAGGTAGACCCCGAACTCGCCCTTCGGCGCTTCGACAACGGTGTAGGTTTCGCCGGCCGGCACGTGGTAGCCCTCGGTGTAAAGCTTGAAGTGATGGATCAACGCCTCCATCGAGCGCTTCATCTCCGAGCGCGGCGGCGGGCTGATCTTCGCGTTCATGTCGTGGACCGGGCCTTCCGGCATTTGCTCGAGGCATTGCTTCATGATGCGCAGGCTTTGCCGCATTTCCTCAATGCGCACCAGGTAACGGCTGTAGCAATCGCCGCTCAGACCCACGGGCACGTCGAAATCCATGTCGGCATAGACGTCATAGGGCTGCGCCTTGCGCAAATCCCAGGCGACGTTCGAGCCCCGCAGCATCGGCCCCGTAAAGCCCCAGTCCAGCGCCTGTTCCACCGTCACGATGCCGATATCAACCGTGCGCTGCTTGAAGATGCGGTTATCGGTCAACAACCCTTCGATGTCGTCGATAACCTTGGGGAAGTGCTCGATAAATTCGTCGATGTCTTCGTCCAGCCCCATTGGCATGTCGCGGTCGACGCCGCCGGGCCGGAAATAGGCCGCGTGCAGCCGGGCCCCCGAAACGCGCTCGTAGAATTCCATCAGGATTTCGCGTTCCTCAAAGGCCCAGAGAAACGGTGTCATTGCGCCGATGTCGAGCGCGAAGGCGGTGATGTTCAACAGGTGATTCAGAATGCGCGAGATTTCGGCGAACAGGACCCGGATGTATTGGCCGCGAAGCGGTACTTCGATCTCAAGCAGTTTTTCGACCGCCAGGGCGAAGGCGTGCTCCTGGGACATGGGCGCCACGTAATCGAGGCGGTCGAAATAGGGCACGGCCTGAAGGTAGGTCTTGTATTCGATGAGTTTTTCGGTGCCCCGGTGCAACAGGCCGATGTGGGGGTCTGCCCGCTCGACGATTTCGCCGTCGAGTTCCAGTACGAGGCGCAGCACGCCATGGGCCGAGGGATGCTGCGGCCCGAAATTGATCGTGTAATTCTGAATTTGCGCTTCGGCCATTATTTGCCTTTTTCGCCGGCTTCCGGTGCCGCCTTTTCATCGCCGGGCAGCAGGATCTCGGTGCCTTCCCACGGGGACATGAAGTCGAAGGTGCGAAATTCCTGGGTCAGCTTGACGGGTTCATAGACGACGCGCTTCTGATCCTCGTCGTAGCGCAGCTCGACAAAACCGGTCAGCGGAAAATCCTTGCGCAGGGGGTGGCCTTCAAATCCGTAATCCGTGAGAATCCGGCGTAAATCCGGGTGGCCGGAAAAGAAGATGCCGTAAAGGTCCCAGGCCTCCCGTTCCCACCAGTTGGCGGCGTGGAACACCTTGACGACGGAGGGAATCGATTCTTCCTCTCCCACCATCGTTTTCACGCGGATGCGCTGGTTCTGCGACAGGCTCAACAGGTTGTAGACGACATCAAAGCGTTTCTCGCGTTCCGGATAGTCGACGCCGCAAATATCCATCAATTGCTTGAACTGGCAGTTCGGGTCGTCCCGAAGGAAGGTCAGGACCTTGACGATCGAGGACGCCGGCACGCTTACCATGAGCTCGTGGTGGACCACCGTCATTTCGAGAACGTCTTCCGGCAACGCGGCCTGAATGGTCTCGCCAAGTTCCTTGAGTGTTGTGTCCATTTCCGGCAAGTCGTCCCGATTAGCGTGCGATGGTTCCGGTCCGACGGATTTTCTTCTGAAGCTGCAACACGCCGTATAACAACGCTTCCGCCGTCGGCGGGCAGCCAGGAACATAAATATCGACCGGCACGATCCGGTCACAGCCGCGAACGACGGAGTAAGAGTAGTGGTAGTAGCCGCCTCCATTCGCGCAGGAACCCATTGAGATGACCCAGCGCGGCTCGGCCATCTGGTCGTATACCTTGCGAAGGGCCGGCGCCATCTTGTTGACGAGGGTGCCGGCGACGATCATGACGTCCGACTGACGCGGGCTTGGCCGGAAGACGACTCCGAAACGATCGAGGTCGTACCGGCTGCAACCGGTGTGCATCATCTCGACCGCGCAACAGGCAAGCCCGAACGTCATCGGCCACAGCGAGCCCGAGCGTGCCCAGTTAAAAAGCTTGTCGGCCTGAGCAACGACGAAACCGCGGTCGTCGAGTTCCTTGGTCACGCTTTTCAGGATACCGTCCTGTTCCGGCCCCTGGAGCACGGGCCGCGTGAAAAGATCCGACTGGCCGCCGGTGTTCATTCCCATTCCAGACCGCCCTTCCGCCATTCGTAGATGAAACCTACGGTCAGAACGCCCAAGAAGATCATCATCGACCAGAAACCAAACGCACCGATCTTTCCGAGGCTCACCGCCCACGGAAAGAGGAAGGCAACCTCGAGGTCGAAAATGATGAAGAGAATGGCGACGAGATAGAAACGGACATCGAACTTGTCGCGGGCGTCCTCGAAGGCCTCAAATCCGCATTCGTAAGCCGAAAGCTTCTCCTCGTCCGGCCGCTGGGAGGCAATCACGTAGGAAGCGATCAGGGCCGCCGCCGCGATACCCGTAGCAATGCCCAGGAACAGCAGAATAGGAAGATACTCTTGAAGCAACGCTTCCATTCAAACCCGTTTCCGTTTGACCGGCGCCTCACGCCCGAACGGGCAGGCGCCTTTGAGGGATCCCTCGCCGATTATCCGGCCGATTGACTAAGCATCCATTTACCAAAGCCGCCTGGGCTGAAACCCTTGGCCCACTTGGCCTTGCCGAAGGCGGGCCGAGTATAACGACCGCTTGGGGCGGAAAAAAGGGCGTTTGGCCGCAGGACGGATGATTTTCTTATGAATACCGCACCCCGCATTCAGGATGGCGCGGTCGGGAACCCCGCTCCGGCCTCGGGCTCTCGGAATCACTTGTTGCACGTGCCCGGACGGGCTTGAGAGTGGCGGGAGTGACGGGGCTCGAACCCGCGACCTCCGGCGTGACAGGCCGGCGCTCTAAACCAACTGAGCTACACCCCCGCAATCGGCGAATGGCGGCCTCCTTACTCCCCCCGCCTTCCGAGTGTCAAGCGGATGGGGAAATCCCGCCGTCTTCCACAAAACGCAATGACCCGCTGGTGGGCGATGACGGGTTCGAACCGCCGACCTTCTCGGTGTAAACGAGACGCTCTCCCAACTGAGCTAATCGCCCCGTAAAGGATTTGGCCCCTTTTTCGCTTTCCCTCAAGCCAGAAACAATGTCGGCCGCCTTTTTAGGGGGCCGACATCTTGGAATTCCTTGTATAAATCCGCTGGAAGCGGCGTTAAATCAACGATTTACCACTTCTTTCAAGCCCTTACCGGCCTTGAATTTCGGCTGCTTCGACGCAGGAATATTGATCGTTTCACCGGTGCGCGGATTCCGGCCCTTCGATGCCGCACGATCGGCGACGCTAAAGGTACCAAATCCAACCAGACGCACTTCGTTTCCCCGCGTTAAGCTGTCTGTGATGATATCGAATACGCTATCTACTGCGCGCGTGCTGTCCGACTTCGACAAACCGGCTTTGCTAGATACCGCAGCCACAAGATCGTTCTTATTCACGTCCACGCCCCCTTTAGTAAGAATGAGATGGGCATCCCAATGGTGATTGATCGCAGATGAGTCTATGGCGCGCCGAAAGGCGCGTCAATGAAGGAAACGCACTTTTCTGCGGTTTTTCGGGGGTTCGTGGGTTGTCGGTTGTGGGGCGAGTTAGTGGGTTACGACGTCACCGACGTCGCTCTCGCCGCTCTTCGCTGCGACCGCCTCGATCTTTTCTTTCTCGCTCCACTCGATCGGCGTCAGCGATTCGCTCAACGCATTCTGCAGAACTTCATCGACGGTGCCAATCAGAATAATCTCCAAACCGCGTTTGATGTTCTGGGGAATCTCTGCCAAGTCTTTCTCGTTGTCCCTTGGAATCAATACGGTTTTTACCCCGCCGCGCAGCGCGGCCAGCAGTTTTTCCTTGAGACCGCCAATCGGCAGAACCCGGCCGCGGAGGGTGATCTCGCCGGTCATGGCGACGTCTTTCCGCACTGCAATACCAGTTAGCGCCGAGACGATCGCCGTGCACATGGCAACCCCGGCCGAGGGACCGTCCTTCGGCGTGGCGCCCTCCGGCACGTGCACGTGGATATCCCGCTTGTCGAAAATGTCGAGCCGGATTCCGAAACTATCCAGCCGCGAACGCACGTAGCTGCGGGCGGCTTCGACCGATTCCTGCATGACGTCACCGAGCTGGCCGGTGGGCTTTACGATGTTGCCCTTGCCCGGCATGACGACGGCTTCGATGGTCAGCAGCTCGCCGCCGACTTCCGTCCAAGCCAGGCCCGTGGCAACGCCAACGAGATCCTCGAGTTCCGTTTCGCCATAACGGAAACGGCGCACGCCGGCATACTTTTCAAGGTTCCGTCGTGAAATGCTAAGCCGTTTCTTGTTTTTCATCAGCAGTTCTTTCGCCGCCTTGCGCATGAGGCCTGCGATTTCGCGCTCGAGACTCCGCACGCCCGCTTCCCGCGTGTAGTAGCGGATCAAATCTTTCAGCGCGTCGGCGGAAACTGACCATTCGCCTTTCTTGAGGCCGTTCGCCTTCAATTGCTTGGGCACCAAGTGGCGAATGGCGATCTCGACTTTCTCATCCTCGGTGTAACCGGGTAGCCGAATGATCTCCATCCGGTCCAGCAAGGGTTGCGGCATACGCAGTGTATTCGCCGTCGTCACGAACATGACGTCGGAGAGATCGTAGTCGACCTCGAGATAATGATCCTGGAAGGAGGAATTCTGTTCCGGGTCCAGCACCTCCAGAAGCGCCGAGGAAGGGTCGCCGCGGAAATCCGCGCCGAGTTTGTCGACCTCGTCGAGAAGAAAGAGTGGGTTCACCGTCTTCACCTTCTTCATGGACTGGAGGATCTTGCCCGGCATCGAGCCGATATAGGTCCGGCGATGGCCGCGAATTTCCGCCTCGTCCCGAATGCCGCCAAGTGAAACGCGCACGAAATTGCGCCCCGTCGCCCGGGCGATAGAAGCGCCGAGCGAGGTCTTGCCGACACCGGGCGGGCCCACCAGGCAGAGAATCGGCCCGCGGATCTTCTTGGCCCGCTGCTGGATGGCGAGGTATTCGAGAATGCGTTCCTTCACCTTCTCCAGCCCGTAATGGTCGGCGTTGAGGACGCGCGCCGCCTCGCGGAGATCCCGCTTGATTTTCGAGCGTTTCCCCCACGGAATGTTCAGCAGCCAATCCAGGTAATTGCGCACGACCGTTGCTTCGGCCGACATCGGACTCATCGTGCGGAGCTTCTTCATCTCCGACAGCGCTTTTTCCCGGGCTTCCTTGCTGAATTTCGTCTTGCGGATTCGATCCTCAAGCTCGCCGATCTCGTCCCGGCCATCCTCGGTTTCGCCAAGCTCCTTCTGAATCGCCTTCATCTGCTCGTTCAGATAGTACTCGCGCTGGGTCTTCTCCATCTGGCGCTTGACGCGGTTGCGAATGCGCTTTTCGACCTGCAGAACCCCGATCTCGGCTTCCATCATCGCGCAGATGCGCTCCAGCCGCTCCGGAACGGAGACGAGCTCGAGCAGGGCCTGCTTGTCCTGAATCTTCAACGCCAGGTGCGAGGCGATCGTGTCGGCAAGCTTCGAGGGCTCGTCGATCTGGTTCACCGAAACCAGCACCTCCGGCGGAATCTTCTTGTTGAGCTTCACGTATTGCTCGAACTGGGAGATGGCCGTCCGGGTCAGGGCTTCCGTTTCTTCCGGCTTGCCGAGCACGTCCTCGACTTCTTCGGCAAGCGCCAGGAAGTACGGGTCGGACTGGGTGACCTGGAGGACGCGCGTCCGGCGCGACCCTTCGACCAGCACCTTGACGGTGCCATCCGGAAGTTTCAGCAGCTGAAGCGCGGTGCCGACCGTGCCGACCGTATAGATATCGTCGGCCGTCGGGTCGTCCTTGCCGGCATCCTTCTGGGTCACCAGAAGAATCTGCTTGTTGTTCTTCATGACCTCGTCAAGCGCCCGGACGGACCGGTCCCGACCCACGAACAGCGGGACGATCATGTGAGGAAAGACCACGATGTCCCGAAGCGGGAGGATCGGATAGAGGGTGTCTTTGCTCAGGTCATCCATTCCAGCTACCTATCCGCTGCTGCCAAGGACGATTATATGGCCTCGCCATCGGCAATTTTCGAGCCGCTTTTTGGGAAGTGTACCCCGAACGGGGCAGCTTAGGCACTCGTTTCGACGTCGGTCCGCCGGTCTGCATAAATGTATAACGGCTTGGCCCGGCCTTCGACCACTTCCCGGTTGATGACAACTTCCTCGACCCCATCCAGGCTTGGAAGCTCGAACATCGTATCCAACAAGTTTGCCTCCAGAATCGACCGCAGACCCCGCGCCCCTGTCTTGCGCAGGATCGCCCGCTCGGCGATCGCCTGAAGGGCATCCTCCGTGAAAGTAAGCTGGACGTTTTCCATCTCGAACAGCCGTTCATATTGCTTGACGAGGGCGTTCTTTGGCGTCGTCAGAATTTCCACCAGCGCCGCTTCGTCCAAATCCTCCAGAGTCGCGATGACCGGAAGCCGGCCGATGAACTCCGGAATCAACCCGAACCGCAACAGATCCTCCGGCTCCACGTCGCGCAGAATTTCCCCGGTCTGGCGATCGTCCGGGCCCCGTACGTCGGCGCCGAAGCCGACGGCCGACCCCTGGCCGCGGGCGGAAATGATCCGCTCCAACCCGGCGAAGGCGCCGCCGCAGACGAACAGGATGTTCGTCGTGTCCACCTGCAGGAATTCCTGCTGGGGATGCTTGCGCCCGCCCTGGGGCGGAACCGAAGCAATCGTGCCCTCCATGATCTTCAGCAAGGCCTGCTGCACCCCTTCGCCGGAAACGTCCCGAGTAATGGAAGGGTTGTCGGATTTGCGGGAAATCTTGTCGACCTCGTCGATATAGACGATGCCGCGCTGGGCCCGCTCGACATTGTAGTCGGCCGCCTGCAGCAGCTTGAGAATGATGTTCTCGACGTCTTCACCAACATAGGCCGGTTCAGTCAGTGTCGTGGCGTCGGCCATCGTGAAGGGAACGTCGAGGATGCGCGCCAGCGTCTGTGCCAGCAGAGTCTTGCCGCAGCCCGTCGGCCCGACCAGCAGGATGTTCGACTTGGCGAGCTCGACCTCTTCCGACCGGTTGCTGTGGCCGAGCCGCTTGTAATGATTATGAACGGCGACGGACAGCACGCGCTTGGCATGCTCCTGCCCGACGACGTAGTCGTTGAGGACCGTATAGATGTCCTTCGGTGTCGGAACCCCGTCCTGGGACTTGACGAGCGTGCTCTTGTTCTCTTCACGGATGATGTCCATGCAGAGTTCGACGCACTCGTCGCATATGAAAACGGTTGGCCCCGCAATGA
Source organism: Alphaproteobacteria bacterium (assembly GCA_021296325.1). Taxonomy (GTDB): domain Bacteria; phylum Pseudomonadota; class Alphaproteobacteria. The sequence continues at coordinate 29,861 of JAGWAR010000005.1, read as the reverse complement.
GTTTGCGGACCTCGTGCTGGCTCTTACCGCAGAACGAGCAATAGAGCGTATTCTTTGAATCGCTGCCGGTCGTCTTGCTCATAACGGCCTCATTCGTATATCTGCCAGTACCTTAGCCCTAGCCCATTTCGCCGCATAATGTCAAAACCTAGGCTATCCAGGTAAGGAAAAGGATAACAAAATGGCCGCTCTCGCCACTATTTATCTGGAATTATCAAAACCCTAACGCGATTCAAGACTGATCAATATTTCGTTATTCTTGAAGGGCTTACTTTTCCGGCACCGGGCGGTTCTTAACGACCTCATCGATCAGGCCGAAACTCAGGGCCTCCTCCGGTGACAGGAACTTGTCGCGTTCGACGGCGTCCTCGATCTTGTCCAGGCTCATCCCGGTATGCCGTACGTAGATATCGTTCAGGCGTGACCGCAATGCCAGGATTTCCTTCGCCTGGATCTCGATGTCCGTAGCCTGCCCCTGGGCGCCGCCGGACGGCTGATGGAGCATGATCCGGGAATTGGGAAGCGCATAGCGCTTCTTCGGCTCCCCCGCGGCCAGCAGCAAGGACGCCATCGAGGAGGCCTGCCCGACGCAAACCGTCGAGATGGCCGGCCGGATGTACTGGATCGTGTCGTAGATGGCGAGGCCGGCCGTGACGATGCCTCCGGGCGAGTTGATGTAGATGGAGATGTCCTTGTTCGGATTCTCCGATTCGAGAAACAGCAACTGCGCGCAAATCAGGCTCGCCGTGGCATCGTCGATGCCGCCCGTCAGGAAGACGATGCGCTCCTTGAGCAACCGGGAATAGATGTCATAGGCACGCTCTCCCCGGTTCGTCTGCTCGACGACCATCGGGATCAGCAGACTCATGTTTGTGCCGCTTGAATCGCCCATCGATAAAACCCTCGTTCCGGAAGGAAGCGGCCATGGCCGCCTCCCGACTGGTTCAACCCTTGGTCTTTTTTGCCGCCGGCTTCCTGGTTGCCGGTTTCTTCTTCGGCGCCTTCGCAGCCGTTTTATCACTTTTTGCCGGTTTTGCCGCCTTCTTGCCGGTTTTGGTCTTTTTCTTATCTACGCCGGCGGCCTTTTCCACGGTGGCCTGGACCTCGGCCAGCAACTCGTCCGGGGAAACCTCGCGCGTTGCGATCTTGGCCTTTTCCAAGAGAAAATCGACGACCTTGTCCTCGAAAATGGGCGCGACCAGCCGCTGCAGCGCTTCGCTGTTGCCCTGAAAATACTCGAACACCTGGGCCTCGTGGCCGGGGTGCTGCTGCGCCTCGCGGGCAATCGCCCCGTTGATATCGCCCTGGGACAGGGAAATGTCGTTCGCGGACCCGATTTCGGACAGCAGCAGGCCGAGCCGCACGCGGCGTTCGGCGATGCGCCGGTAGTCCTTCTTCATGGTTTCCTCGTCCATGTCCTCGAACTCGTCCTCGATTTCGGCCCCTTGCGCCTTGGCCGTCTGCTGCTGCTGGCGGCGCTCCTGAACCTGTTGCCAGATCGCCTCGAACTCCACCTCCACGACCCCCGGCGGCAATTCAAACGCATGGCCAGTGGCCAGGATGTCGAGAAAGGCCCGCTTCTCGCGGACATGGGCGACGTGCTGGTATTCCTTTTCGAGGCTGGCCCGCATCTGGGTGCGAAGCTCGTCCAGCGAGGCGACCCCAAAGGCCTTGGCAAGCTCGTCGTCGATCGCAAACGGAATGGGCTCCTGAACCTCCTTGACGGCGACGTCGAACGTCACCTCCTTCCCAGCCAGGTCCTCGGCCGGGTACTGCTCGGGCATTTTCAGGCTTACGGTCACCGCCTCGCCGGCCTTGGCACCGATGAGCTGGTCCTCGAAACCGGGAATGAACTGGCCGGACCCAAGCTCGAGCTGGTGGCCGTCGGCGGCGCCGCCCTCGAAAGGCTTGCCGTCCATTTTGCCGACGAAATCGATGACGACCATGTCTCCCGACGCCGCCGCCCGGTCCCCGGAGGCCGGCCCGAAGCGCCGTTGGGAGGCCGCCGCGTTCTCGAGCGCCCGGCTGACATCTTCTTCCTTGATGACAGGCTTCAGCCGCTCGAGCTCGATCTTCGTGAAATCCATGAAGTCGATCTGCGGGATAAGCTCAATCTTGAGCGTGAATTCCAGATCCTTCCCATCCGGAAACGTGACGATTTCCGCATGGGGCTGCATGGCCGGGCGCAGCTTGCGCTCCTTCAGCAATCCTTGCGAAGTTTCCGTCAGCGTCTTCTGAACGACCTCCGCCAGCACGGACTGCCCGTACTTGCCGCGCACCAGCGACATGGGAACATGGCCCGGACGGAACCCCGGCAGGCTTACCTGCGCGCATAGTTCCTGGAGCTTCGCGTCGACCTGCTTTTCCACGTCAGCCGAAGGAATGACAATTTTGAATTCGCGTATCAGGCCTTCGGCCTGGGTCTCCGTTACTTGCATCCGGCACTCACTCGTCGGGTGTGGTCATGAACCGGCACAAGGGCCAGCCACGCATACAAAGGGTTGGTGCGGGCGGAGGGATTTGAACCCCCACGACTTTCGTCACCAGATCCTAAATCTGGCGTGTCTACCAGTTCCACCACGCCCGCATGGGTATCCCGGCCCCTACCGCCGCGTCAACTGGCCACCGCAGGCGGCTTATAGCATGGAAGATATTGAAAAAGTAAGCCTTCTGGCATCCCGTGACCGGCCTGCCGGGAACGCGCGGAAACGTCGGGGATCAACCCCGGAATGAAAAAAGAAGAAGAAAGAAAAGAAAAAGAAAAGATGCGCGCGGGAATTCGACGCGGGCGCAGACGTTAGTGAACGCGTTCCGTGTAACGTTCTGCAAAAGATTTTAACGCCAGCATGCGCGGCCCGTCTTGCACGTCGTGATTGGCGCGACGAATGCGCACGTGATACGTCACATGCGGAATGCCATACGAGTCCGAGCGCACGGAAACGACTTCGGCCGTTTCCAGAACGGGCCCGCTGTGGGGGCAACGAAAGACACTTCCGGCCTGAATGTCAGGCGAGTTGCCATTGGTGCCATTCACTTCTTTTAGTTTTACGCTCATCGCATGTCACTCAACGAAAACACCTACCTGCGTCTTCAATTAGACAGCAGCTTAGGCCTTTCGTTTTAACAAAAAGTAAAGTGATGTCTCAAAACTATCTGAAATTGCACTAAAATTTTGGACCCGTTGTTGGCGGATTTCCTAAGGTTAACGGGGTTCCCTCAAGTCTGACAACACCTTTGGCAAATTTTCTGGCAAATCCTCTGAAATAAGCCCGATACCGACCCGGCGGGCCGTCTCGCCGTGGAGCCAGGCGGCGGCGGTGGCGGCGTCAAAAACCCCCATTCCCCGGGCCAACAGGCCAAGAATCATGCCCGCCAGCACGTCGCCGGCCCCCGCCGTGGCCAGGGTTGGCGGGGCGTTTACGTTGATGACGGCTTGGCCGTCCGGGGCGGCAATGACGGTATCCGCGCCCTTCAGCAGAACGACGGCATTGCTCTCACGGGCCGCCGCCCTTGCCCGCGTGAGCTTGTCCCCCGAAGCATCGAACAGGCGGGCGAATTCGCCCTCATGGGGGGTCAGCACGACCGGCCCCCGGATTGCCCCGAAAAGCTTGTCCGCCGCCCCTTCGAAGACGCTGAGGGCGTCGGCGTCGAGCACGCAGGGGCGCCCCGTGGCAAGGATTTCCAGCGCCCTGGCGCGGGTCTTCTTGGTAACGCCGGCGCCCGGACCCAGCAGGAAGGCCCGCTTGCGCAGATCGGCGATCAGGTCCTGGAAGGCCTCCTCGCCCGCCACTGGCTGGACCAGCAGGGTCGGACTTTCTGCGGCGTAGACCGTCACCGCTTCCGGCGGGCTGGCCACCGTCACCAGGCCGGCCCCGATACGAAGCGCTGCCCGCCCCGCCAGCCGCGCCGCGCCCGTCATCACCGCACCGCCCACGATGACGACGTGGCCGTTGCTGTATTTGTGGTCCGCCGCCCTTGGCCAGGGATAGCGGTCCAACCAAAGCGCCGGGTCGTTGACGAACAGGCTCGGGCGCACGCGGGCCCTGGCGGCGGCCGGGACGCCGATATCGACCAGGACGACCTCGCCGGCCACCTCGCGGCCCGGCAGCAGGAAATGGCCCGCCTTCCTGCCGATGAAGGTAACCGTCAGCGCCGCTTTTGGGGCAATGCCCAGAATTTCGCCGGTATCGCCGTGAACGCCGCTCGGGATATCGACGGCGACACAGGCAAGGTCGCGATCCAGCCGCGCGTTGAGGGTTTCGATGACGGACCGGACAGGTTCCTCCAGGGGGCGGTCCAGGCCGGCCCCGAACAGGGCATCCACCACCAGCCCGGCACCGGCAAGCACGCCCGGCGCAAGCGGCAGGATTTCCGCCTCCGCGACCTCACCGCTTTGCCAGCGAATCGCGTTCGCCTCGGCGTCGCCCTTCAGCGCCTCGACCGTGCCCAGCAACGCCACCTTGATCGGCCAGCCCTTCTCGCGCAGCCCGCGCGCGATGACGAAGCCGTCACCGCCATTGTTGCCGGGCCCGCACAGCACGACGGTGGGCCGCGGCGACCAGCGACGGACGATCTCGCGCACGACGCCGGCGCCGGCCGCTTCCATCAGCTCGCCGCTGGAAACGCCGGCCTCGCCGGCCGCCTGATCGACCGCATAATTTTCGGCGACGCTTAGAATCGCCGCCCGTGCCTGGCCTTCCGTCTGTTCCATGCATTCGAGGATACCGTGGGCCTTTCAGGCTGTCGTGAGGAATTCGAGGCGCCGGAAAAGTCTGCGCGGCGCATGCGGAACGGCTATATAGCCAAGAGGTTGAACGCCAAGATCGGGAACAAAATCTGTGAAGGTGCTGGTTCTGGGGAGCGGCGTGATCGGGGTCACGGCCGCCTATTTTCTTTCCCGCGCCGGACACGACGTGACGGTCGTCGATCGCCGCGCCGGTCCCGGCGAGGAAACCAGTTTCGCCAATGGCGGCCAGATTTCAGCCAGCCTGGCCGAACCCTGGGCAAACCCGGACGTGTTGCGCAACCTGCTGGGCTGGCTCGGCCGGCGGAACGCGCCGCTTGCCTTTCACCTGCGCGCCGATACCGCCCTTTGGGGATGGGCGTTGCGTTTCCTGAAAAACTGCACGGCAGAACGTTCGGCCGCGAATCTGGAGCGCGCGCTTCGGCTCGCGCTATACAGCCGCGGCGAGCTTCGCGCGATTCGCGAAACCACCGGCATCCGATACGACGAACGGATGGAAGGCGTTCTTAAATTCTATCGTTCGGCGCGCGATTTCGAATCGGCGCGCCGGCGGATGGAAAGCATGAACGCGCTCGGCGCGAATCTGCACGCCCTGGACCCCAAGGCCTGCCTCGCCACCGAACCGGCGCTGGCCGCCATCGCCGAAGAGATCGCCGGCGCCGTCTATTCACCTGAAGATGAAAGCGGCGACGCCCACGCCTTTACGGTCAAGCTCGGCGAGGAAGCCGCCCGTCTCGGTGCCCGTTTCGCGTTCAACCAAACCATCGAGGCCCTAGTCCCGAAGGAAGGGCGCATCGATCGGGTCGTCACGGACCGCGGGCATGTGACGGCGGACGCCATCGTGCTTTCCCTTGGCAGTTACAGTTCCCTGCTCCTGCGTCCGCTTGGGATGCGCCTGCCCATCTACCCGGCCAAGGGCTACTCGGTCACGCTGCCGATCCGCGACAGCAACCGCGCACCTTCCCGAAGCATCACCGACGAAGGCAAGAAGCTGGTTTTCGGCCGTTTCGGCGACCGGCTGCGGGTCGCCGGCCGGGCTGAATTCAAGGGTTTCGACACGAAGATCGAACCGGCCCGCTGCCAGGCGCTGGCCCGGGACCTGGAGGCCGTCTTTCCGGGGGCCGCCGATCAGGAGCGGCCGGCCTGCTGGGCCGGCCTGCGCCCGCTGACCCCCGACACGCTTCCCATTCTCGGGCCGAGCCCGTTTTCGAATCTTTTTCTGAACACCGGCCACGGCACCTATGGCTGGACGCTGGCGGCCGGTTGCGGACGAATCCTCGCCGACCTCGTGGAAGGCGCGCGGCCGGCCATCGAGATCGGGGATTTCAGCTCAAAGCGGTTTTAGGGAAATTGGGGCGAGTGATGGGAATTGAACCCACGACTTCCAGATCCACAATCTGGCGCTCTAACCAACTGAGCTACACCCGCCACCGACCGCCTGTGTAGACGCTCCCGAACGAGGGCGTCAAGCGCGCCCGGAAGAGACAATGGAGGGGGCCGTGCACGCGCGCATCTGTCTGCGAATCCTGCTTGATTCAGTGGCCGATTCCCTTCACGCTAGCCCCCTGAAAAGGCAGGCGGAAAGCTTGCTCATAATATAGGCATTCGTGCCTGAAATATAACCAGCTCAGGGGGGATGGGTCCTACGGCCCAAGTTTTTCTGTGGTATTTCAACCGGTTTTCGTTTGGCACGTTCCGTGCTTTCGTTCCGCTTTATCTAAAGCGTTGAATTCGCCGCCTGCCTCACCGAGGCACGGTTCCTTTTTCTCCATGGCACGGCAACGTCGATGAAAAAAATCGAAGCGATTATCAAGCCCTTCAAACTCGACGAAGTGAAGGAAGCCCTGCACGAGATCGGGCTGAAGGGCATTACGGTTACGGAAGTAAAGGGTTTCGGGCGCCAGAAGGGGCACACCGAGCTCTACCGTGGCGCCGAATACGTTGTGGATTTTCTACCCAAAGTGAAGATCGAAATCGTGCTCGACGACAGCCTTCTGGAAAAGGCGGTCGAGGCTATCGTTCAGGCGGCGCGAACGGGTCGCATCGGCGACGGCAAGATCTTTATCTCCGATATTGGCGAGGCTGTCCGGATTCGCACAGGCGAAACCGGGGGCGAGGCCATCTAACGTTTTCCAACGAACTCACAAGTAGCACATCAGGAAAAGGCTATGTCCGACGTAAAAAAAGCTCTGCAGATGATGAAGGATCACGACGTGAAGTACGTCGATCTTCGTTTCACCGACCCACGCGGCAAGTGGCAGCACACCGCACAGACCGCAGACACGATCGACGAAGACGCCTTCGTTGATGGCATCATGTTCGACGGCTCCTCGATTGCCGGATGGAAGGCGATTCAAGAATCGGACATGATCCTGATGCCGGATCCCTCGACGGCGGTTCTCGACCCTTTCGCGGCGCAGACCTCGATGATCATGTTCTGCGACGTTGTCGACCCGGCCACCGGCCAGGGGTATGACCGCGACCCGCGCTCGACGGCGCGTCAGGCGGAAGCCTATCTGGCCAGCACCGGCCTCGGCGATACGGCCGTTTTCGGGCCGGAGCTCGAGTTCTTTGTTTTTGACGACGTTCGCTACAACGTCTCGATGAACCACACCTTCTACGCGCTCGACTATCTCGAGGCGCCCCATGCCTCGTCCAGCGAGTACGAGGAAGGCAATATCGGCCACCGCCCCCCCATCAAGGGCGGCTATTTCCCGGTACCGCCGGTCGATTCGATGGCCGACCTACGGGCCGAGATGCTGACCTTCATGAACGAGATGGGAATCCAGGTCGAAAAGCATCACCACGAGGTGGCACCAGGGCAGAACGAGTTGGGCTTTCACTTCGGCCCCCTCGTCAATTGCGCCGACCAGGTGCAAATCTATAAGTACGTCGTCCACCAGGTCGCTCACGCCTATGGCAAGAGCGCGACCTTCATGCCGAAGCCGGTCGTCGACGACAACGGGTCCGGCATGCACGTTCACCAGTCGATCCTGAAGGGCGGAGAACCGACCTTCGCCGGCAGCGGCTATGCGGACCTTTCCGAGACCGCCCTCTACTACATCGGCGGCATCATCAAGCACGCCCGCACCATCAACGCCTTCACGAATTCGACGACGAACAGCTACAAGCGCTTGGTGCCGGGCTTCGAGGCGCCGGTGTTGCTGGCCTATTCGGCCCGCAACCGTTCGGCCTCCTGCCGCATCCCCTATTCGCCAAGCCCGAAAGGCAAGCGCGTCGAGGTCCGTTTCCCGGATCCGGCATCGAACCCCTACCTGGCCTTTGCCGCCATGCTGATGGCCGGCCTTGACGGGGTCGAGAACCGGATTCATCCGGGCGACCCGATGGACAAGAACCTCTACGACCTGCCGCCGGAAGAGCTGGCCGGGGTGCCCACCGTGTGCAGTTCGCTGCGCGAGGCCCTCGACGCCCTGAAGGAGGACCACGCCTTCCTGACCAAGGGCAACGTCTTCACGGACAGCCAGATCGAGGGCTATATCGGCCTGAAGGAGGAGGAGCTGACCCGCTTCCAAACGGCACCGCATCCAATCGAATTCTCTATGTATTATAGCGTGTAATACAGTAATTCTGATCTAAGTTATTAGGAAAGGCCGCCCCTTGCGGGCGGCCTTTTTCCGTCTTCAGGCGGGCGGCACTTCGCGCGGCCGGTGGTTGTCGTCAAGGGCGACCATCACGAAGTTTCCCTCCGTCACCTTGACCGCCTCGCCGGCAAGCAGCCGTTCGGACCAGGTCTCCACATGGATGGTGATCGAGGTGCGGCCCATACCCAAAATCTTCGTGAAACAGGAAACGCTGTCGCCGATGAAAACCGGGGCGTGAAAGGCCATGGCCTCGATCGCCACCGTCGCCACCCGGCCGTTGGCGCGCCGCCGTGCCGTCATGCCGGCGGCCAGATCCATCTGCGAAATCACCCAGCCGCCAAAAATGTCGCCGTTCAGGTTCGTATCCCGCGCCATTGCGACGGTCCGAATCTCCGGAACCTGCCCTTTCTTGCCGGGAAACTCTTCCATGACCCCTCCTTGCCGCCACCCAAGATTTCGTGGCGTTCATCCGCGCAACATACCGCATCCTGCTTGCTTGGGAAATATGCGCGCCCCATAATGCCGCCCATGCCCAAGCGCCCCACCAAGGCCCCGCGCAAGCCCAAACCAAAAAAGAGCCCCTCCTCCAGCTATTCGGCAAAGGATATCGAGGTTCTGGAAGGACTCGAGCCGGTGCGCCGCCGCCCCGGCATGTATGTCGGCGGCACCGACGAGACGGCGATGCATCACCTGGCGGCCGAAGTCCTCGACAACGCGATGGATGAGGCGGTGGCGGGCTTTGCCAGCCGCATTGAGATCGAGATGGCCGCCGACGGCAACCTCACCGTTCGTGACAATGGCCGCGGCGTACCGGTCGATCCCCATCCGAAATTCAAGAAGAAATCGGCCCTCGAAGTCATCCTGACGACGCTGCATTCCGGCGGGAAGTTCGGCGGCAAGGTCTATGAGACGGCCGGTGGCCTGCACGGGGTCGGCGTTTCCGTCGTCAACGCGCTTTCGGATTCGCTTGCCATCGAGGTCGTGCGCGACGGCAAGCTGTGGTGCCAGGAATATGTCCGCGGCGCGCCGAAAACCAAGCTGAAGGCCAAGGGGCAGGCAAAGAACCGGCGGGGCACGACGATCCGCTTCCATCCCGACCCGGACATCTTCGGGCCGAAGATGACGTTCCAACCGGACCGGCTTTACCGGATGGCGCGTTCGAAGGCCTACCTCTTCCGCGGCGTCGAAATCCGCTGGGCCTGCGCCGAGAAGCTGCTCAAGGGCACGAAGGTGCCGGCCAAGGAAACCTTCCATTTCCCGGAGGGCCTGAAAGGCTTTCTGGAAATGACGCTGGGCGAGCGCGACGTCATCACGCCCACCCCCTTCACGGACAAGGCCGATTTCCCGAACGGTGCCGGGCGGGCGGAATGGGCCATCAGCTGGCCGGAGGATGGCGAAGGGTTCATCCATTCCTACTGCAACACGGTCCCCACCCCGAAGGGCGGCACCCACGAGGCGGGCCTGCGCACGGCGCTGGCCCGGGCACTCAAGGCCTATGGGGAGCTGGTCGGCAACAAGCGGGCCGCCCAGATCACCGGCGAAGACATCGTCGCGGGCGCCGCGGTCATGCTTTCGATTTTCATGAACAACCCGGAATTCCAAGGACAAACGAAGGAACGCCTGTCGTCTTCGGAAGCCCAGCGGCTGACGGAAGTGACTCTGAAGGACCATTTCGACCACTGGCTGAGCGGCGACCCGGAAACGGCCAGCGCCCTTCTCGAGCGCATCGTCGAGCGGGCCGAGGAACGCCTGCGCCGGCGCGAGGCGAAGGACGTTGCCCGCAAAGCCCCCACCCGCAAGCTTCGTCTGCCCGGCAAACTGACGGATTGCTCGCTGAGCGGGTCGAAGGGAACGGAGCTATTCCTAGTCGAAGGGGATTCCGCCGGCGGGTCGGCAAAGCAGGCCCGCAACCGCGACACCCAGGCCGTGCTGCCGTTACGCGGCAAGATTCTCAACGTGGCCAGCGCTTCGGACGAAAAGCTTCGCGGCAACCAGGAAATTGCCGACCTCGCGCAGGCGCTGGGCTGCGGAACCGGCCCGCAATGCGATCCGGCGAAGCTGCGCTACGAGCGGATCATCATCATGACGGACGCCGACGTCGACGGCGCCCACATTGCGTCGCTTCTGATGACGTTCTTCTTCCGAGAGATGCCGGCACTGGTCGAGGCGGGCCGGCTTTACCTCGCCGTGCCACCGCTTTACCGCCTAAGCCAGGGCAGCGACACGGTCTATGCGCGGGACGATGCCCACAAGGACCAGTTGCTCAAGACGCATTTCAAGGGCCGGGCCAAGGTCGAGATCAGCCGCTTCAAGGGGCTTGGGGAAATGCCGGCGACCCAGTTGAAGGAAACGACGATGGACCCCCAGAAGCGAACGCTTTACCGGGTCGTCCTGCCCGCCAAAGCCGAGCGCAAGCAGGTCAAGGCGGTCGAAAATCTGGTCGAGGACCTGATGGGAAGAAAGCCCGAGCGCCGCTTTGCCTACATCCAGGAAAACGCCACGCTGGTGGAAAACCTGGACATCTGATTCCGCCGAAATACGGCGGAAAACATGGTAAACCCTGATCACATTCCGGTGAGACCCCCTATCCGCTTTTCCGAACTTTAAGTAGGGTCATGGCACGGTGACGATTTGCCCTTTCGTCACCCTAACCGGTGCGGTGTGCGCATGAGTTTTGAAGGTTGTGTGCGCGACGGCGAGTCCACCTAGGCCGGTCACGACCCCCGGGCCGGAGGTTTAAGCCAGTCGTCACAACGCCCCCTTGTCGCAACTGGTTACCCTCCGGCCGGGGGCTTTCCTTTCCCCCCAATTAAAATTAAAGAGACGCAAGCCAGCCTTCCATGGCGGCGGTCACCGCTTCGGGCCGTTCCATCGTCGAAAGGTGGCCGCAATCGGGCACGACGACGAGGCGGGACTGCGGAACGAGTTCGGCCATTTCCTCGTGAACGCGCCGGGGGGTCAGCGCGTCCTCCGCCCCGCACAGGATAAGGGTCGGACAGGTCACCTGCCGCAACACGTCCTCGCCGTTCCGGCGACCGAGAATGGCCCGTTCCTGGCGAAGGAACGCCTGCTTGCCGACGCGTTCCGCCATCTCCATCACGGCGCGGGTCAGGGGCACATCGTCGAGACGGCCCTCATGGATCAAATAGGGCAACAGCCGCGGGGTGACGCCCTTGAAGTCCCCCTTCTCGGCCAGGGCCATCATGTCCTTGCGCCGCGTTTTCTGGGCATCCGTATCCGCATGAAAGCTGGTGTCCAGCAGCGCCAGGCGCTCGACGCGTTCAGGCGCCAGGCGAAGCACGGCCTGGGCCACGTAACCACCCATTGAAAGGCCGGCCAGCGCAAATTTTTCCGGCGCGGCGGCGAGCACGGAGGCCGCCATGTCCTCCATCGAGGAATCCTTCGTCAGATCGGCGACGAGCGGATCCGCAAGGGCGCGCAAACGATCGATCTGGTGACGCCAGAGTTCGGCGTCGCAAAGCAGGCCCGGCAGGAGAACGAGAGGGGATTGGGGCATCGGGGGTTGGGTCTAGCGCACGAGTTTCGAGAGTTCCCGGAACTCATCCGTGGCCGAACGTTTCAGCCATTCGAAAAAGACCATTTCCGCCGAAACGATTTCGACCCCGTTTTCGCGGGCGCGTTCGATGCCCAGCGCCCGGTTTTCCGGCGTGCGCGAGGAAACGGCGTCCGCTACCACGAAGGTTTCGTAGCCCTCGGACCGAAGGCCGAGCGCGGTCTGCAGGATGCAGACATGCGCCTCGATTCCGATCAGGACCACCTGCTTGCGCTTGAATTCCGCCAACTTCGGCAGGAAGCCCGGCTCCTCGGAACAGGAAAAGCAGGTCTTTTCGAAAGGCTTACCGCCCGTATAAAGCGCGCCCAGCTCGGAAATCGTGTGGCCGAGGCCCTGCGGATATTGCTCGGACATCAGCATCGGGATGTCGAGCCGCGCCGCGCTGCCCATCAGCAGGACGCAGTTCCTGAGCATATGGCTAAAGTCATGAATGGCGGGCACAAATTTCTCCTGAACGTCGACGATCAAGAGAACCGACCCCAACCGGTCAATCAGCATGCGAGACGCCCCACTCCAAACCCGGCCTTCCTGCCCGTCAAACCTAGCGGAAGTCCCTACCCCCGCCAAGGATGGCCGTGCGCTTCGCGTTGACAGAGCCACAAGAACCCCTACACTCCGCCCCAACATGCGTCACACCCCCCTTTTCACGAGCCTATCCTTGCCCGGTTGCAGCACATGAGCTTTGCCGAACTCGGCCTGAGCGACGAATTGCTGCTCGCGATCAAGGATGCCGGCTATGTCGAGCCGACCCCGATCCAGCAAAAGGCGATCCCCTCCGTATTGATGGGGCGCGACATCCTCGGCTGTGCCCAGACCGGCACCGGCAAGACCGCCTCTTTCGTGCTGCCCATGATCGACATTCTGGCCCAGAGCCGGGCCAAGGCACGAATGCCGAGGGCCATTATTCTCGAGCCGACCCGCGAACTCGCCGCCCAAGTTTCCGAAAGTTTCGACCGTTACCGAAAGCACCACAAGCTTTCGATGGCGCTTCTGATCGGTGGCATCTCGCTCGCGCCCCAGGAAAAACAGATCGAACGCGGGGCCGACGTATTGATCGCAACGCCCGGCCGTTTTCTGGATTGTTATGAGCGGGGATTGCTGCTGCTGCATGACGTCAAAATTTTCGTCATCGACGAGGCGGACCGCATGCTGGACATGGGGTTCATCCCCGACGTCGAGCGAATCGTGCGCCTGTTGCCGAAAAGCCGCCAGACGTTGCTTTTCTCGGCAACCATCCTGCCGGAAATCCGCCGCCTTTCGGACGCCTTCATGAACGAGCCGAAGGAAATTTCGGTCTCTCCGCCCACGACGACGGCGCAAACGATCGAGCAGTTCCTTATCGCCATCGATGAAAGGAACAAGGACGCCACCCTTATGCAGCTTATCGGCCAGGAAGACGTTCAAAGCGCGATCATCTTCTGCAACCGCAAGAAGGATGTGGACAGCCTCGCCCGCCTGTTGAAGAAAAAAGGGTTTGATGCGGCGCCCCTGCATGGCGACCTGTCGCAACCGAAACGCATGGAGACGCTGGATACGCTGCGCGCGGGAAATCTTACCTTCCTCGTGGCAAGCGACGTCGCTGCGCGCGGCCTCGATATTCCGAAGGTTTCGCATATCTTCAATTACGACGTGCCGGTGAACCCGGAAGACTACATTCACCGCATTGGCCGCACGGGCCGGGCCGGCCGGGCCGGCCGGGCGCTCATGCTGGTCACGCCGGAGGAAGGCGAAGCGCTTGGCGATATCCTGCGCATGACGGGCGAGACGATTCCATGGATGAGCCTGGAAGGCCACGCCGCCCCCGAAATCGACCTGGCTAAAAAGACAAAGTCCGGACGGCGACGCGGCCGCGGCGGCAGCGGCAGAAAGAGCCCGCCGGAAAAGAAGGCGGAGACGGCGCCTTCCCAAAAGCCAAAGCGGTCGCGTTCACGACAAAAAAAATCGCAAGCGCCGGCGAAGGAACAGGGGGGCAAGGCTCAGCCGCAACCGGACGAACCGGACTGGCAGATCCCGGCCTTCCTTGCCCAGCCGCCCGCCTTGCCCGCCGCGCCCGAAGCCAAGCGCCGCAAGAAGGATTAGCGGTCCGCTTCCAGCGCCGGTGGCGCTTCCGCCTTCGATTCGAGCTGACGCGCCCACATCGAGGCATACCGTCCCCGCGCCTCCAGAAGCGCTGCGTGCCGCCCGCGCTCGACGATCTTCCCCCGGTCGAGAACAAGAATTTCGTCCGCATCGACGACCGTCGTCAGCCGGTGCGTGATGACCAGCGTCGTCCGGTTCGCCGAGACGTCCTGCAGGCTTTGCTGGATTTCTTTTTCCGTATGCGAATCAAGCGCCGAGGTCGCCTCGTCGAAAAGGAGAATCTTTGGCCGTTTCAGGATGGTTCGCGCGATGGCGACGCGCTGGCGCTCGCCGCCGGAGAGCTTCAGGCCCCGCTCACCAACCAGGGTGTCGAAGCCGTCCGGCAGGGAGCGGATGAACCCGTCGATCCGGGCAAGCCGGGCCGCCTCCTCGACCTCTTCCCGGCTGGCGTCCGGGCGGCCATAGGCGATGTTGTAGAAAATCGTGTCGTTGAAGAGGACCGTGTCCTGCGGAACGATTCCGATGGCAGCCCGCAGGCTTTGCTGGGTCACGTTGCGGATGTCCTGCCCGTCGATTGTGATGCGGCCCCGGTCCGCGTCGTAGAAACGGAAAAGCAGCCGGGAAATCGTTGATTTGCCAGCGCCGCTCGACCCCACGATGGCGACCGTCCTGCCCTCCGGCACGGTGAAGGAAACCTCCTGCAAGATCGTGCGCCGCGAATCGTAGCTGAATTCGACGCGATCGAATGCAACCCGCCCGTTTTCCACGCGAATCGGCACCGCATCCGGCTTGTCCCTTACTTCTTCCCTGATGTGAAGCAGCGCAAACATCGATTCCATATCGGTCAGCGATTGCTTGATTTCGCGATAGACCGAGCCCAGGAAATTGAGCGGCATGTAGAGTTGAATAAGGTAGGTATTTACGAGAACGAAGTCGCCGAGCGTAAGCTCGCCCCGCACGATTCCGTGACCGGCCAGGATCATCACCGCCGTGATGCCGACGGAAATAATCGCCGCCTGACCGACGTTCAGGTAAGAAAGCGTGGTTTTGCTTTTGACAGCCGCTTTTTCATACTTTTGCAACGAAACATCGAAACGCTGCGCTTCGTGCGCCTCGTTTCCGAAATATTTGACGGTTTCATAGTTAAGCAGGCTGTCGATCGCTTTCGTGTTCGCCTGACTGTCCGTCTCGTTCATGATGCGGCGGTATTTCGTCCGCCATTCCGTAATCAACAGCGTGAAGGCGGCGTAGCCGCTGATCGTGACGAAGGTGATCGCCGCAAAGCGGATGTCGAAAAGCGCCCATAGAATTCCGCAAACAAGCAGAATTTCGAAAAGGGTCGGCAACACGCTGAACAGCACGAAACTTAGAAGAAACTCAATGCCTTTCGTGCCGCGCTCGATCGCCCGGTTGAGGCCACCGGTCTGGCGCTCCAGGTGAAAGCGCAGCGAAAGCTCGTGCAGATGCCGGAAGGTCTGAAGGGCGACGGCCCGGACGGCGCGCTGTGCCACCTTGGCAAAGACCGCGTCCCGCAATTCCCCAAACGCAAGCGCCAGCACGCGCAACAACCCGTAGGCGAACAGCAGGCCCAGGGGCAGCATGATGACAGCGTTGATCTCGCCGGAAAGCGCATCGACCGCTGCCTTGTAGAAAAGCGGCACGGTAACGTTCGCGCCCTTTGCCCCGGCCAGAAAGAGAAGCGCCAGCACGACGCGGCCCCGCATCTCGAGGCTGTTCTTCGGCCAGAGATAGGGCATGAGCGTGCGAATCGCACCCCACTCGAAACGGGAGGGCGAAGCACTGCCAGGCGAAGCGGACAAGGACCTCATGTTCTATCTATGACCGGCGCCGTTTGCCGTTTAATCCGCAAGCTTCGTGATAAATGCCGCGACTTTCGCGCCGAGGGCCTCGACGATTTTCTGCTGGCCCTTGTTCTTCAATCCGCCTTCGGTGTTAAAGGCGTGCTGTGCCTCGCCAACGGCCAGCTGATCGGGGATGACGAGCACCTTGATATTGCTGAGGATGGCGCGCACGTGGACAAGACCGCGAAGACCGCCCAGACCGCCGGGAGAGGCGCTCATGATGCCGGCGACCTTGCCGTCGAAACAGGCCAGCGGCGGCTCGCCAACGACCGGGCGCGAGGCGCAGTCGATGGCGTTCTTGAGGGCTGGCGTGATCGAGCTGTTGTATTCCGGGCAGGCGATCAGGGACCCCTGGTTGGCCATCATCAGGTCTTTCAGTTCCCGCGCGCCGGCGGGAAGGCCTTCGAGCCGTTCGAAGTCTTCGTCGAAAAGCGGCAGGCGAAGTTTCCGTAAATTCACGACCGTGACTTCCGCACCGGCCGCCCGGGCGCCGTTCGCCGCAATCTCCAGCAATTGGCCGTTATAGGAACCGTCGCGGCTGCTGCCTGAGAAGGCCAGAATTTTCGGCGTCATTGCCATTGCTCTCTCCCTCGGTGTTAAGAAGCCGGAAGAGTACCTGCCTTGCAGGGTTTCAACAAACGTTCGGAATGCCTTTCAGTTGACGACCGGGGTACAGGCGTGGGACGATTCCGCCGATCGACAAGAAAAAGAAACGGAGGCGATGCCATTATGGGCGGGAAGAAGGCTTTTTTGATCGCGGCGATCCTTGGCCCCTTGCTGGCGGCCTGCATGAACACGGCCACCCTCACCCCCAGCAGCCGCACGACGACGGAAACCGGGCTTCCCACGACGCCCAAACCTTCCTTCGCCCAGTTTACGGACAT
Source organism: Alphaproteobacteria bacterium (assembly GCA_021296325.1). Lineage (GTDB taxonomy): Bacteria > Pseudomonadota > Alphaproteobacteria. Next base: position 13,116 of record JAGWAR010000005.1, on the reverse strand, counting down.
CCCCATCCCCGGCCAGGCAACGATGGATGTCGAGCGCACCCTGATCCTCGGTTCCAGCAGCGGATGGACCGGGCGGCTGGTCATGCGCACGCCCGAAATGTCCAGCACGATGTACGATTTCTACCTCGAAGAGATGCCGAAATTCGGCTGGCAGTTGCTGACCGTCGTGCGCACGGCCCAAAGCCTTCAGACCTATCGTATGGGAGACCGGTTCGCCACCGTCCAGATCAAGGCGACCGCCATGGGCGGCGCGTCCATCAACCTGACCGTTTCGCCACAAGGCGCGGCACCTTCACCTTGAGTCCCGATGCCAAAGGCAAGATCCCCTTTCGGCAATTTCATCGACGAGACGCTCGACTACATCCACGCCAAGGCCGAGGCGGCCCTTGGGCCGACCGTTACGGTCGAACGCACGGAAGACACGTTGATCCTCGAATTTGAATCGGGCCAGCAGCTATTCTTCAACAATCTGGAAATTCGCGAGGCGATCGGCTTTGCCTCGCCGCTGTCGGGCCGGCGGCTGTTCCACTATGACCGGGAAAAAGACAACTGGCTTTCCATGCGGGACGGATCAGAGCTTTACGAGCTTCTCAAGGAGGAATTCGCCACCCTCTCGGGAACGAGCATTCGCTTCGATTAAGGCGGCATGGCCGAGCCGCTGCTTCCGCAGGAACGCAAGCCTGTGGTAGAACCCCCTGTCAGGCAAAGGAGGACGCACGATGGCAAAGAAGCCGTCTTTCCGGGTTGAGAGCGACTCGATGGGCAAGCTCCGCGTGCCTTCCGACCGGTTTTGGGGGGCCCAGACGCAACGCTCGCTTCAGAATTTCCGGATCGGCGACGAGAAAATGCCGAAGCCCCTGATCCGCGCCCTTGGCATCCAGAAGAAGGCAGCGGCCCAGACGAACGTGGAACTCGGCGCCCTGAAGCCACGCCTGGGCAAGGCCATCGTGACCGCCGCCGACGAAGTGATGCGCGGCAAACTTGACGACCATTTCCCGCTGGCCGTCTGGCAGACCGGTTCCGGCACCCAGACGAACATGAACGCGAACGAGGTGATCGCCAATCGCGCTATCCGGATTTTGGGCGGCACGATGGGCTCGAAGGACCCCGTTCACCCGAACGACCACGTGAACATGGGCCAGTCGTCGAACGACACCTTCCCGACAGCGATGCACATCGCCGCGGTCGAGGAGATTCACCGCGAGTTGCTGCCGGCGCTGGAGGGGTTGGGTAAGGCGTTGGCCGTCAAGGCCCGCAGTTTCGCGAAGCTCACGAAGATCGGCCGCACCCATCTTCAGGACGCCACGCCGCTGACGCTTGGCCAGGAATTCTCCGGTTACGTTACCCAGGTGACCCATGGCGTCGATCGGGTGAAAGGCTGTCTGCCGCGGCTTTTGCAACTGGCCCAGGGCGGCACCGCCGTCGGCACCGGGCTTAACACGAAGCCCGCCTTTGCCAAGACTTTCGCCCGCAACGTGGCCAAGATCACCGGCCACCGTTTCGTCACGGCGCCCAACAAGTTCGAGGCGCTGGCCGCCCATGACGCCATCGTCGAGGCCTCCGGCGCCTTGAACACGGTGGCCGTCTCGCTCATGAAGATCGCCAATGACATCCGCCTGCTGGGTTCGGGTCCGCGCTGCGGCATCGGCGAGCTGATCCTGCCGGCGAACGAGCCCGGCTCCTCGATCATGCCGGGCAAGGTCAATCCGACCCAGGCCGAGGCCCTGACGATGGTCGCGGCCCAGGTCATGGGCAACCACACGGCCATTTCCGTCGCCGGCGCCAGCGGGCATTTCGAGCTCAACGTCTTCAAGCCGGTAATGATCTACAATTTGCTGCAGTCGATCCGGTTGCTGGCGGACGCCTCCCGCAGCTTCACGAGGAACTGCGTGACCGGCATCAAGCCGAACAAGGAACGCATCAACCAGCTTCTGCACGAATCGCTCATGCTGGTGACGGCGTTGAACCCGCATATTGGTTACGACAACGCGGCAAAGGTGGCCAAGAAAGCCCATGCGGAAGGCACCACGCTGAAGGCGGCGGCGCTGGCGCTGGATTTGCTGACGGAAAAGGAATTTGACCGGATCGTCCGGCCGGAACAGATGACGGGGCCGAAAAAATAAAGGCTTAGGAATCTTCGGGCACGGGCCCCTTTTCGCCAAGCCGCTTGCGCGCTTCGCGCATTTCGTCCACCGCTGAATCGAAGAACTTGTCGAGCCTTGCCCGCATTTCCGGAGCAAGCTGCACCAGCCTCGAGCGCGCGTCTTTCGGGTTCGCCGTTTCCACGACAATCCCCCGCTTGATCGCCACCTCCAGATATTTGCCGGCGGTGTGGGCGCTGCGGATGGCCCGCATGAATTTGAGCGCGTCCGTCTTGCGGACGGGTTCCTCGGTGCGCCAGATGTTCGTGAACAGGTCCCAATAGGCCGTCGAGTAGAACTCCTGGTCGTCGCCGAAAACGGCAAGCCAGTGTTCGCCGATCCGGTCCAGCATCGTCAGATATTGCCGCCGCTGGGCGGGATTGTATTTGAAGGCCATGATGCCCCTTGTCCATCTTGCCAAACCCGCCGGAACCATAGCGGTTCGTCCAAAAAATACAATCAATAATACACCTATAATTGGCGGCGGCTAACCCGGTTCGCCTCTAGGCTTTGCGGCAGTTCTACATAAAAACACAATTATTATAGTCACTTAATATGGCGTGCCCCCAATATATGATTATAAATAAATATTCTATTGACATTAATATCGCATATATATTGAAATATATTTCATGGTGCAAATGACAATCCCAACGAGCGGTTTGGAGGCGAAGGTCATGAACAGGCAACATACTCTTCTCGCAATTCCTCTCGCATTCGCCCTGGTGCTTTCCGGCTGTGTGACCCCGAACGCCGGATCGAAAGAATCGGCTGGCTCCCTTCTTGGCGCTGGTCTCGGCGCCCTGGCCGGCTCCCAGGTCGGCAAGGGTCGCGGCAAGCTGGTCGCCGTCGCTCTCGGCACCCTTATCGGCGCCGGCTTCGGCAGCAGCGTCGGCAGATCGCTGGACCGGGCCGACCAGCTTTACCTGACCCGCACTTCGACCACGGCGTTCGAGTTCAACCAAACTGGCATGACCTCCACATGGTCGAACCCCGACAGCGGCAATTACGGCAGCGTGACGCCAACCCGCACCTACCAGTCGCAGGGGCGCTATTGCCGCGAATACCAGCAGAGCGTGACGGTCGGTGGCAACACGGAACAGGCCTACGGCACGGCCTGCCGCCAGCCGGACGGCAACTGGGAAATCATCTGAACCACACTTAACGTCTCCCCCCACCTCGGCCCGGCAATCCCGCCGGGCCGTTTTTTCGTGACTGCCCCGGCCGGCCTACTTGGTCTAGCATGGCCGGAGAGAGGTCCCGATGACCGAAAACACCGCCCGTTTCGAAGCCGCCATCGACGCCATCGATGCCGCGAACGCGGAAGACCCGAACACGGACCTTTACGAGGGCCGTGAATTTCCGAAGGAGTTGCTTTACGCCATCCGCATGACGGAATGGCTGGAACGCTTCAAGCCGAAGGCGTCGGAAGCCCTGCGGCTTGCCGCCCGCGCCCAGCATATCCGGCGCTGGGAAATTGCCCGCAGCGACTATCCGCAGGGCCGTATCGGTTACTTGAAATGGCGAACCGATCTGAAACACTTCCACGCCGGACTGGCCGAAAAGATATTGCGCGAGGCCGGTTACGATGATGCCCTGATCGGCCGCGTGCAGGCGTTGATCCGGAAAGAGCGGCTGAAGCAGGACAAGGAGGCACAGGCCCTTGAGGACGTGATTTGCCTCGTCTTTCTCGAAAACTACTTCGCCGAATTTTCGGAAAAGCACGAGGAGGAAAAGGTCATCGATATCGTGCAAAAAACCTGGAAGAAGATGTCGTCGGCGGCACAAAAGACGGCCTTGCGGCTGGACCTTTCACCAACGGCCCGGGCCCTGGTGAAGAAGGCGGTTCAACCTTCCGGTTGATCGTCTGCCGGCGACCCCTTCAGTTCGACTGTGTTGCCGTCCGGATCTTCGATATAGATGGAAGGCCCCATCCCGTCCGCTCCATAGCGCGTCGCAAGTTCGCTGTGTGGAACGTCGTGATTTTTTAAGTGGGCAAGAATTTCCTTTGCGTCGAACGGCTCGACCTTAAGCGCCAGATGATCGACGTTCCGGCCCGTCTTGGCGGGCGCTTCACCCCCCTGCCTGCCGATGCGACCCGCGACATCGACGAGGTCGATCAACCCGCTTCCGGCACGAAGCTGGACAAGGCCATATTCCTCCACGCTGCGTTCCAGCCTGCAGCCAAGCACCTCCGTATAAAACCGGATGGCACGCTCCATGTCCGCGACGCGCAGCACAACGTGATCGATTTTCCGGATCGCAAACGTCATGGCTCTTCCATTCCTTCTTCCGAAACCGTTCTCGTGTGCGGGCGCCCTTTCCACGCACCGCCCGCTTTTTGCCAATGCCGCCGCGCCGAATCAAGCGTCATGGCACAATAAAGCAAGGCAACCACAGGCAGAAAAAGCGCCACCCACGGCGCCGTTCCGTAAAGCTTCAGGGAAGGCCGGTAACTCGCCATCATCAATGCCCAGGCAGCAAACCCGAATGCCAGGGCGGCGCCGCTTTCGTGAAGCGCGTGGGCCAGCACCAGAACCGGCGGCGTGAGGTAGGTGAGCGTCATGCCAATCAGCGTGCCCGCCAGACGCGGGGGCGAATAGCGAAGCTCGGTATAGGCGGTGCGCGCCACCATGTTCCAGATGCCGTTTAGCCCATCATAAGCACGCAGGCTCGTCGTCGTTTCCGTCAGGCCGAGCCAGACCGGGCCGCCCTCCTTGATCCGGCGGGCTAGCGCGCAATCGTCGATCAATTCGTTCTGAATGGCGGCCAGGCCCCCGATCCGCTCGACGGCGGCGCGCCGGGCCAGCATGCAGCCCCCGGCGGCGGCGGCCGTCGGTTTCATCGGATCGTTCACCCAGGGAAAGGGGTAGAGCATCTGAAAAAAGAAAACGAAGGCCGGAAGCATCAGGCGTTCCCAGAAACGTTCTGCCCGCAGCCGGACCATGAGCGACACGAGATCGAAGGCCTCGCCCTCGGCCTTGGCGACGAGCGCTTTCAGATTGCCGGGCGCATGGGCGATATCGGCATCGGTGAAAAGCAGAAAACGTGCATCCGGCGCGAAGCGGTCGGCTTCCCGCCGCCCCTGTTCCATCGCCCACACCTTGCCCGCCCATCCCTCCGGCAGCGGCCCGCCCCTCGCCACCAGAAGCATATGCCCCTTGCCAAGCGCCTCCGCCGTGGCCCGCGCCCGGTCGGCGGTGGCGTCCTCGCTTTCGTCGTCGATCAGGATGACGGAAAACCGCCCCGGATAATCCTGGTTCAGGAGCGATTGCACGGCCGTGTCGATGACGGCGGCTTCGTTGCGCGCCGGAACGATGGCGACGACTTCCGGCCAGATCGCCAGTTCGCGCGGCGTGCGGGGGAGTTTCTGGTCGGCCCGCCAGAAATCGCCCCGGAAGAACACGAGGTAGATCCAGATCGCGAAGGAAAGCGCGCCGAAGACGGGAAGCCACATCATCTCGTTACCCGGATCGCTGGAAGCGGAAGACCATCATTCCCTATATAGTGAGGGCTAGTACGCAGGAGGCGCAAGAAAGGACATGAACGACCAGGAAACAGATCGCCTGTCCGGGCGGGTCAAGCGCTACGCCAAGGTGGGCGCCGCCGTCGGCGGGCTGGCGGCCGATCTTGCCGGCAAGCAGATTTTCGGCCGGCCGCTGGACCGCGGCCAGCACGCGGCCGAGTTGCGGACGGCGCTTGGCGGACTGAAAGGCCCGATGATGAAGGTGGCCCAGCTATTGGCCACCGTGCCGGACGTGCTGCCCCAGGAATACGCGCGCGAACTGACCGAGCTCCAGGCGAACGCGCCCTCCATGGGCTGGCCGTTCGTGAAACGCCGCATGACGAACGAACTGGGGCCGGACTGGCAGGGCCGTTTCCAAAGCTTCACCCACGAAGCGGCGGCGGCGGCTTCGCTCGGCCAGGTCCACTACGCCATCGGCAAGGACGACCGCGAGCTTGCCTGCAAGCTGCAATACCCGGACATGGAATCCACCGTCGAAGCGGATTTGAAACAGCTGAAACTAATTTTCCAGATCTATCGCCGTTTCGACAGCGCCGTCGATACCGGCGAAATCTACGAGGAAATTTCCGATCGGCTGCGCGAGGAGCTCGACTATTTCCGCGAGGCGCGCCACATGGCCTTATACAGTCATATACTGAAAAACAAGTCGGGCGTCCACGTACCGCAGACGATCCAGGAGCTTTCGACGAAACGCCTGCTCACGATGGATTGGTTGCACGGGCGCAAGCTTCTCGAATTCAAGGACCGGGACCAGGAACACCGCAACGAAGTGGCGCGGAACATGTTTCGCGCCTGGTACCTGCCCTTTTACGCCTATGGCATCATCCATGGCGACCCGCATCTGGGAAACTATTCCGTGCGCGAGGATTTCACGATCAACCTACTCGACTTCGGTTGCATTCGGGTTTTTTCGCCCCGTTTCGTGCAAAGCGTCATCGATCTTTATTACGCGCTTCGCGACAACGACGAAGCGCTTGCCGTCGCGGCCTACGAAACCTGGGGATTCAGGAATCTTTCGAAGGAACTGATCGAGGTGCTGAACATCTGGGCGCGGTTCGTCTACGCGCCCCTGATGGAAGATCGGGTGCGCCCGATCGAGGAAACGAACGCCACCGCCTATGGCGCCGAGACGGCGGCAAAGGTCCACAGCGAGCTGAAGCGCCTGGGCGGCGTCACGCCACCCCGCGAATTCGTCCTCATGGACCGGGCGACGATCGGGCTCGGCTCCGTCTTTTTGCATTTGAAGGCCGAGATCAACTGGTGCCGGCTGTTTCACGAACTGGTCGACGGGCTTGACGTGAAGGCCATGGGGGAACGGCAGGAAACGGCGCTGAACGCGGCCGGCCTGACGGCCTGACCCGGAACGTCAGGACGCGGACGGCGAGGAAGGCTTTTTTTCCGGCCAGGGGATCTGCGTCTCGGCCCATTCCGCCCGTTTCAGCCAGCGATCAAGGGCCGCCATCGTCTTGCCCTGATCCTCCGTTTCGTCTCCGAGCCACACCTGCAGCACGCCGAAATAAAGCGCGGCCAGCCCCTTCACGCGAAGGGTGCCGTGCAGGCCGGTGGTCGAAATGCCGGCCCCTTCCAGCATCCACGCCATCGAGGCGAGATAACGGCAGACGCCCATGCCAAGGGCCATCGGATCGAAGGGCGCGTCCCGAAGGACGGCGGCAATGCCTTTCTTATGGGGACGCAGCGCATCGAAACGCCGCATAAGAATATCGAACAGCCGGTCGCGCGGGGATTCCCCGGCCATCTCCGCATCCAGCCCTTCCAGTATTTCCGCATCGATGCCGCGCACGAACGCATCCAGAATCGCCTCCCGCGAGATGTAATGCTTGTAGAGTTCGGAAAGCGAGACGTTCGTGCGAAGGGCGATATCGTGCAGAGATACGTTCCGCCAGCCTTTCTCGGCTGCCAGTTCCAGGGCGGCAACGGCCACGGTCTTTGCGTTCTTTGTTTTTTTATCCGCCATCCCCGTCCTCACTGCTTCCAGGGTTTTGGCTTCCATTCTTCAGCGAGCTTTTTGGCAAGCTCGACTTGCACCGGCGCCATTTCTTCCGACGCTCTCGTCAGGTTCTTCATTTCCTGTTCCCGGTCTTCGCCGGGCGGGTAGCTGTTGACTGCAAGAGTAAACCATTTATAGGCCTGGACGAGGTTCTTTTCGGTCCCAAGCCCCAGCGCGTGCATGGCGCCAAGGTTGCTCTGGGCTTTGGCATGGCCCTGTTCGGCCGCCATCGTGAACCATTGCAGCGCCTGACGGTCGCTTCGCTGGATCGGGGCGTGCCCGAGCGAAAAGAGAAGACCGAGATTGTATTGAGAGCTCTGGTTCCCCTGGGCGGCGGCAAGCTGGTACCACTTCACCGCCTCGACGATACTTTGCTCGACGCCCTCGCCGTTCTCATAGGAAATGCCGAGATTGTGCTGGGCATGCATGTGGCCCTGTTCGGCGGCCCGCCGGTACCAGACGATGGCCTTGGCATCGTCTTCCTCGAAACCCTTGCCGGTATCGAAGGCGATGGCCAGCGCATATTGCGCATCCGCGTCGCCCTTCTGGGCCCGCTCCACCAATTGCTCGGTCTCATCCATGTCGAACCAGAGGAGCCCGCCCAGGCCAAGGGCGGCAACGACGAGCAGGCCGATCAGGCCGCGCAGCAGGTTGTGGGAAGACAGCATGGACAAGCGGATGAAGCCTTTAGCAATCCGTGATTTCGGAATCATACAAGAAATTGACTGCTTGATCCCACTGCCATTTCCGACCCATAAAAACCCCATGGAAAGCAGAAAAGTCGCCTATGGCGTCACCATCGAAGAGGCAGATGGGCGTTTTTGCGTCACCTATCCGGATTTTCCGGAAGCGCGTACGGAAGTGGCGAGCTTCAACGAAGCCTTCGATGCCGCCACCCATTGCCTGGAAGCGGCGATCGCGGCGCGCATCCGCAAGGGCGAGGCGATTCCGCCCCCTTCCCTGATTCTCGGCTGCAAGGTCACGCCTGGCGCGGCGATCACCGCAAAGGCGATCCTGCACATGGTGTTGCGCGACACCAACGAAACCGCGGCGAGCCTTGCCGGAAAACTGGGAAAAGACGAGGCCTATGTCCGCGAGCTTGTTGATCCCGACCACGCGACGGATGTGGAGGCGTTAAACGCCGCAATCGGCGCGCTCGGGATTCAGATTTCCATGGCCGCTTGTTCGATTCGGGTTGGCGGCTGACCCCTCGTGGCGCTTACGCGCCGGCAAGGATGTAGCCGCCAAGATCGGCCGCTTTCTTCGCAAAGCTCTTCCGGCGGCAAAAGGCGACCAGCGCCTGCAACGGCGGATCGAAATAGGCACGCCGCCAGATCAGCAGGTCGTAGCGTTCCTCCACCAGCGGCACGAAATCGAGGCCAAGCTCACGGGCACTGCATTCCAGGCCAAAGCCCGCGTCCGCCTTCCCCTTTGCCACGGCAAGGGCGACCGCCGTCTCGTCGCGGGCCGGCGGTTCGACCAGGGTCACCTCGCCAGCCTTCAGCCCCGCTTTGGTGCAGAGATGTTCCCATAAAATCTGGGCGCCGGCGCCGGCCTGGCGGGAAACCAGGCTCAAGCCCCTTATGTCCGCCGCCTCGGCGATCTTGTGGCCGGTGTTTTTCGGCAGGATGAATCCCCGTTGCCGCCGCGCCCATTCCATGAGCACGACCGGTTCCTCGCCAAACCGCTTGGCCACCAGCGAACGGTTCCAGTCCCCCGCCGACGGGTCGAGGATGTGCATGCCGGCCGCCATCGCCTCGCCGCGGGCAAAGCGGTCGAGGCCATCGCTGCTGCCATCGAAAAAAGCAGGAATGCCACAGCCGGATTCACGCAACGCCCATTCCAGCAAGGGATCGTGACTGCCGACGAGGGCAAGGGGCCGTTCTTCCTCTGCCTGCGTTGACGCCGATCCCACCGGCCTTCCACCAAGCCACGCTTCGATGTCGACGCGCGGGAAAAGCAGTTTGCCGGTGATTTTGCGGAAAGGAATTTCGCCTTCGGCAACCAGGTCGTAAATCTTGCGTTCCTTGACGCGCAGGAGGGCGGCGACCTCGTGGGTCGTCAGGAACTCCGGCTCGGAAGGGACCGATGGTGTTTTCTTTTTCATGCGCGCCCTCACCGGCACAGCCTATCCTTAAATGCGCCTTGCGTCACACTCAGAACTTGATGCGGGCGCCGCTGATGACGGCGAAAACGTCATGGTAGCTTTGCGCCGTCTGCTTCAGGCTGTAGTTACGCCCGCTTAGGTAAAGTTCGGTGCCCCAATCGTCAAGGGACTGGACGATGGCACCGCCGATCGATTCGAATGCGTCGCCCTGGGCGCTGAAATCCATCGACTGGCCGTAGTCGATGGAAAAGGCCGTCTTGCCGAGGTCGGGGAACAGCTTCGTCTGCCAACCGATTTTGCCCCACCAGAACATGGGATCGCCGGCCCCGGCGGCCGGGGCGTCCGGATCCTGGCTGCCGGCGGCGAAGGTCACGCTCAGGCCCACCGGAAAGAGCACGGAAGCGGACCCGTTGATCTGTTTCCGGTCGTCGACCGAGCTTGAATTCGCGTAGGCGATCGCGGCCTTCGTCTTGACGCCATCAACGTTGCCGGAATGGCGCAGCGCCACGTCGAACTCGCCACCATCGGCATGGGAGGCCGAGACCTGGAGGCCGTGAAATTTCGGCGTGTCATAACGGATGCGGTCCTCGCGGGCGAGCCCGTCCATGTTCGTGTAGACGGCGTCGATCGTCGGCCCGAAAGCGGCGGTCGCGTTGTACTGGCGAAACCGGACGTCGGCGGCCAGTTCCTGAACCTTCGACAACGCGATCACACCGGTGCCGGAAAGGTCCGTTTCCGAGGTGCCGTCCGAGGCCATCTTGCCCTGCCCCATGGTCAGGCGGCCGTATTGCTTGCTGTCCAGGTAGATGTCGATGATGCGTTCCGCCACCGTCGTCGTCCCGGTGGAATTCTGCGTCATCGTCACCTTGTTCGAGGCGTTCGATTGAATTTCCATTTCGATCTGGCCGCCGATCTTCAGATCCTTCCTCGGTTTCGCCTCGGCAATCAGATCGAACCGGGTGGAGGAAAAATCGTTGTCGACGTGAAAGACTTCCGAGCTTTCCCCGTCATCCACGACCATGACGCCGCGGTTGATCTGGCCTTTCAGCGTCAGCCTCACCTTGTCATTGCCGCTTTTCACGGTGGGGGCCTCGGCCATCGCCTTGCCCGGCGCCGGGGTCGCCGCCTGGGCGCGCTTGAGGCGTTCGACCTCCTTGCTCAAGGCCTCGAGGGCCTGCTGCTGGGCGGCAAGTTGCTGAAGCAGGTGATCCAGCCGCTCCTGGGTCGTCTGGGCCGAGGCCGGCGTCGCCATCAGGGCACCGGCAACGGACAGGGCCGCCATCCAAGTGGTGTGCTGCTTTTTCATGCTAAATACTGTTAAGTAGTGATAAAGTATGTTTTTATTCCATTTCCGCGCCGTTCGCAACCTGCACGGCCAGGAACGCAGGAAACGGCGCGACCGGACCGCGCCTTCGGGAGAAAGACCCATGCACATGTTTCGCACCGCTCTCCTCGGCGCCCTTCTTTGCCTAGGCATTTCCGTCGCCGCCACGGCCGAAACCGAAACGCCCCACATCACCGTCGCCTCGACGACATCGACGCAGAACTCCGGGCTCTACGATTTCCTGCTTCCAACGTTCAAGGAGGCACACGGGATTGACGTGCGCGTCGTCGCCGTCGGCACCGGCCAGGCCATCCGCCTTGCCGAAAAGGGCGACGCCGACGTGTTGGTCGTCCACGACAAGCCGTCCGAAATGGCCTTCCTGAAAGCGGGCCACGGGATCGACCGCTACGACGTCATGTACAACGACTACGTCGTGGTCGGCCCGAAGGCGGACCCGGCCGGCATCGGGGGCATGAAGGACGCTGCCGCGGCCTTTGCGAAGATCGCCGGGGCGAAGGCAAGTTTTGCTTCCCGCGGCGACGATTCAGGCACAAACAAGGCGGAGCTACGCTTCTGGAAAGCGGCCGGCGTCGATGCGAAGGCGGCTTCGGGCGAGTGGTACCGCGAAACCGGCTCCGGCATGGGGGCGACGCTGAACACGGCGGCCGGCATGGGCGCCTACACGCTGACCGACCGCGGCACCTGGCTAAGCTTTCAGAATCGGCAGGATTTGACGGTTCTGGTCGAGGGCGACGCCCGGCTTTTCAACCAGTACGGCGTCATCCTGGTCAACCCGGCCAGACACCCCCATACGAAGGTGGCGGAGGGGCAGATCTTCATCGACTGGCTGATTTCAAAGGAAGGGCAGAAACGGATCGCGGACTACAAGATCAACGGCGAACAGCTTTTCTTCCCGAACGCGACGGGGGTCGGCACCTGGCTCGAGATGGGGATGAAGTAAGGAAACCTGGCCTGAAAAGCGTTGTTTTTCTTACTCGGCGGATCGTGCCCGAGCCAACTTGTCGACTGAACGGGTTTTGCTTTCAGCCAGATAGAGATAAATCGTTGGCACCACGAAAAGCGTGAACAACGTACCGAAAGTCATGCCGGTTGTGATGACGAGACCGATGTCAAAACGGCTTGCCGCACCGGCGCCGCTTGCGAGAAGCAAGGGGAAAACCCCGACAGCCATCGCCGCCGTCGTCATGAGAATGGGCCGCAAGCGAATGCCGGCCGCCTTTTCGACCGCTTCACGCTTATCAAGTCCCTCTTCTTCCTGCAGCTGATTGGCAAACTGCACGATCAGGATACCGTGCTTGCTAATCAGGCCAATCAGGGTAATCAGACCAACCTGCGTATAGATATTGATCGTGGCAAAGCCGATATTCAGGAAAATCAGGGCCCCGGAAATAGATAGCGGCACGGTGATAAGCATGATGCAAGGATCCCGGAAACTCTCGAACTGCGCCGCCAGTACAAGAAAGATGATCAGGATCGCAAAGAAAAAAGTCCAAACGAACGCCGATCCTTCCTGAATGTACTGCCTAGATTCGCCAGCATAATCAATCGCGTATCCCCGCGGAAAAATTTCCTGAGCCAATTGTTCCATGAAACCCAGGGCATCCCCCATGGAAACACCTGGCGCCGGCACGGCGGAAATAATGGCGGAATTTAATTGCTGGAAACGGTTCAGCTGTTGCGGCTCGACGGTCATTTTCGTCGTCACGAGTGTGGAAAGCGGGACCAGATCGCCACTTCCGGTGCTGATATAATACGCATCCAAATCCGACGGGTTCAGGCGATACTGGCGCTGCGCCTGCGGAATAACCTTGTAGCTTCGCCCTTCTATATCGAAACGGTTGACGTAGTTTCCGCCAAGCATCAGACCCAAGGCATCACCAACCCCCCTCATATCAATCCCAAGCGCGGCCGCCTTGTCGCGATCTAACTGTATAGCTACCTGCGGCTTATCGTACTTTAGATCGGTATCGGCATACACGACCATGCCGC
>JAGWAR010000001.1:352268-365105 GCA_021296325.1 Alphaproteobacteria bacterium | reverse complement strand
CCCATCCCGGGGCAACGCCATCAAATTGCCGCGAACCGTCTGCAGGTAAAGGACGAACGGCACGCCGGAAAGCACCATGAAGACGGTGATCGTCCAGTCGATGGCGGCGCTGTTGAAATGGCCGATGGAGCCGTCCGAGGTCGAGAAACCGCCGGTCGCGATCGTCGTCATGGCATGCGCCACGGCCTCGAACCCGTTCATCCCCCATATCCACAGAAGCAGCGCACAGACCGAGGTCAGGCCGATATAGATCAGCGAGATACCGGAGATGATCTGGGCGATCCGGGGCAGGACCTTCTCGGACGTATCCGAAGATTCCGTCTGGAAAAGCTGCATGCCGCCCACCTGAAGGACCGGCAGCACCGCTACCGCCATGACGATGATTCCAATGCCACCAAGCCATTGCAAAAGTGCTCGCCAAAGCAGGATGCCGGGCGGCGCGTCGTCAAGCCCGGTGATGACCGTGGACCCGGTTGTCGTAAGGCCCGACATCGCCTCGAAGAAGGCGTCCGTATAGGAGAGGTTCAGATCCGAGAAGGCGAGCGGCAAAGCCGCAAAAACCGCGATTGCCACCCAACTAAGCGTCGTCAGCAGAAAAGTCTGGCGGATCGTGAGCCGCATCTCGGCGGCCCGGCCGGCCAGGACCAGCGAGACCCCGATAAAAAGCGTGAAGGCCGAGGATATGGCGAAGACCTGCCAGTCCGAATGGCCCGCCAGCACATCGACGACGGCCGGTATGCCCATTGCGACCGCAATGGTTGCCAGCAACAGGCCGATGACAAAAAGAACGGGACGGAAATCGAGCAAAGCGAACCCGCCTCAGTTTTCAAACCGAATGAAAGGGATCATTTAAGAAATCCGGACTCCTTGTCCAGTCCGGTGTTGTCCGGCCTGCGGATCAAGGGCTAATGGACTGGGTGACCCTCGGATGGCCGATCATGGCCAGAAATTCACGGCGAGTCGTTGGGTTTTCTCGAAAGGCACCGATCATGTGACTGGTGATCATCGCCACGCCACGCTTGTGGATGCCGCGCGTCGTCATGCAGTGATGCTCTGCTTCGACGACAACGGCCACGCCCTTGGGCTCAAGCACTTCATGAATGGCGCTGGCGATCTGCACCGTCATCTTTTCTTGAATCTGCATGCGCTTCGCATAGACCTCGATCACGCGGGCAAGCTTGCTGATTCCGATGATCCGGTGATTCGGAAGATAGGCAACGTGGGCGATACCGATAATTGGGGCCAGGTGATGCTCGCAATGGGACTCGAACCGGATGTCGCGCAGGACGACCATTTCGTCATAGCCGTCCGTTTCCTCAAAGGTTCGCTGGAGAAAGTCGACAGGGTCCTCTCCATAACCGGCAAAATACTCCTGATACGCGCGAACGACGCGGTCTGGTGTCCCTTCAAGGCCTTCCCGGGACGGATCCTCTCCGGCCCAGCGAATCAACGTGCGCACCGCTTCTTCCGCCTCCTCCTTCGTGGGTTCCGGGCGGGCAATGCTAAGCGGGCAGTGAGACGTGGTCTGCTTCGAACTCATGACGGGGTTTCCTGTATGGCTCTTGATCGTTAGATAGGGATGTCCAGGCCCAAACGCTAGTGCAATAACGCCTCATCATGGGGCGAATCGAGGGAAAAAGCCGGAATGGCAATGTCAAAAGATTCGCCGCTTTCCGACTCCATTTCGTAGGAACCCACCATAAAACCACTGGACGTGCGAAGCGGCGTGCCGCTCGTATATTCAAAGGCCTCGCCGGGATGCAGGACCGGCTGTTCACCGACAACCCCGGCGCCGCGCACTTCCTGAATCCGTCCCTGGGCATCCGTAATCCGCCAATAGCGATTCAACAACTGGACGGTTTCCCCGCCGCGGTTCTGAATTCGCACACGGTACGCCCATACGAAATGCCCCTCGTCCGGTGCGGATTGATCTTCGAGATAGATGGGTTCAACCGTCACTTCAATCTCGCGGGTGATTTCCGTGTACATTCGCCTTCCTGTGGTCTTCGATACGGAACTTTGGCACGGCTATTCTACGGAGCGGGCCAATGATGTCCAGCACAGGCGGAAAAGTCCATTTTCCTAAAGTGCCTTAAAGGCTTGGGCCAAGTCTTCCTTCAGATCTTCCGGATCCTCAAGACCGATGGAAACGCGTATCAGGTTTTCTCCGATACCCATGCGAAGACGTTCGGCTTCTTCCACGTTTTGATGCGTCGTCGTGGCGGGATGCGTAATCAGGCTTTTCGTATCTCCAAGATTGTTGGAAATATCGATCAGTTTCAATGAATCAAGAAAACGAAACGCTTCTTTTTTGCCACCATCGATCTCGAACGTAACGATGCTGCCGAAGTCCTGCATCTGCGCCTTGGCAAGCGCATGCTGCGGGTGACTCGGCAGGCCCGGATAATAAAGTTTCGTAACCGCTTTTTCCTTTTCCAGGTAACTCACGACCTTGCGCGTATTCTCGCAATGCTTTTCGACGCGAAGCGTCAGCGTCTCCAATCCCTTCACCAGAAGCCACGCGTTGAACGGACTCAAGGCAGGGCCCGTGTTCCGCAAGAAACGTGCATAATTTTCTTCCGAAAATTCCGCATCGCACAGGATGGCGCCGCCCAGGCACCTGCCCTGCCCGTCGATATGTTTCGTGGCCGAATAGACGACGATGTCGGCGCCAAGCGCGAAGGGCGACTGCAAAACCGGCGTTGCAAAAACGTTGTCGACAATGAATTTTGCACCGGCCTTGTGTGCCAGATCCGCCACGGCCTGAATATCGATGATTTCGAGCGTCGGATTCGAGGGCGATTCGATGAACACCATCTTCGTTTCACGGCTGAGCGCCGCTTTCCACTGACCCAAATCCGTGCCGTCGACGACCTCGACGTCGATCCCGTAACGCGGCATGACCTCGCAGGCCACGTAACGACAGGCCCCGAAAAGCGCGCGCGAGACGACAAGCCGGTCGCCCGCACGCAAATAACCGGCCAGCGCGCTAAAGACAGCCGCCATCCCGGTCGCCGTGCCGTGACACACTTCCGCCCCTTCCAGAAGGGCCATCCGTTCCTCGAACATGGCAACCGTCGGGTTCTTGAAACGGGAATAGATGTAACGGTCCAGCTCTCCTTTGAAGGCAAGCTCAGCCTGCGCGGCTTCGTCATAGACGTAGCCGGAAGTAAGAAACAACGCTTCGCAGGTTTCCTGAAACTGCGTGCGTCGTTGCCCGCCGCGAACGAGCTTGGTGCTGGGACGCCAGTTTTTCTGATTTGGTTTCCGTTCCGTCATCGCGCTCTCCTCAACCCTGCGGCACAAGGAACGGTGGAAACCGAATAAAAAACCCTGCCCGCCGGGTCAGGGTCGTAACCACACGGACCTTTTAGCGGTTTCTTTTCCGTGGCCGCAAGCTGGTCGAACAAATCACCACAGGGGACGAACCATAAAAATCTAGCCCGCTTCCGTCAAGCGACCTTTCCCACGCGGCTCAAGCGCCCTTGCTGCAGGCACCGCCGCCAAGGACACAGAAACGCGCGCAATGGGGATGGTTGAGCTGCACCGGCCGGGCCGCCTCGGTAAGGGTTTTCCCCATCTCGAATTCCGAATCATAGGCGATCAATGTGCAGGCCAGCACGACCGGCGCATCGGCGCCCTTGCGCTTTGCGACCATCCGGGAGGTAGCGCACATGATGTGACTGGGTTCGATGCCGAGCGTCTTCCAGCAACCTTCCGTGATTTCCGGCACGTCCGTCGTCGCGTCCATTTCCGGAAAAAGAATCAGGGTCGTTTCGTCGTCTGCGTCGACGGGAATGCCGCGCGCATGAAAAAGCCGACGATAGCCTTCCCTCATGTCTGCCACCGGCTCGCCCCAACAGGTGCGTCCGGCAACGTGAAGGGTAAAGCCGGACTGGCCAAGCCAGGTCAGGCCTTCCACGGTTTTCTCGTAGGTGTCCTTGCCGCGTTCGCTGTCGTGCAACGCCTTTCCATAGTGATCGAGGGAAACCCGGATCACGAGTTTCGGACCAAACGCATCCTTCAACGTGTTCAGAGCCTGCTTGTGCCGCAGCATCGGACGCATGGCATTCGTAAGCACGAGCACGCGGAAACCACGGGCAAGCGAATCTTCCAGCATTTCAAGAATGTCGGGATTCATGAAAGGCTCCCCACCGGTAAAGCCGATCTCCTCGGTCGCCCATTGCCGGGCCTCGATCTCGTCGAGATAGGTGCCCACTTCCGAAGCGGTTAGGTAAACGAGGCGGTCGTTCGTCGGCGAGGATTCGATGTAGCAATGCTCGCAGGTCAGGTTGCAAAGGGTGCCGGTGTTGATCCAGAGCGTCCGGAGACCGGTAAACGGTACGGCCGCCCGCGGTTTTCCATCGGCGGTGACGGCCGAATCACGGAACTTCCGCGGATCAAGGGCGGCAGCCTTGCGGGCAAGAGCGGAATGGGTCATCGGGGGAATTCTAGCCGGAAGCGCCATGCCAGACCAAGCGCCGGGGCGCCGCCTCAGGCGTCGAGCACGGCTTCCCTTGGCTGGGTTTCCGCCGCTTTCAGCACCGCCCCCACCAAGTAAAGCGAGCCGGTCACCAGCAGGCGAGGCGCCGGGCCGCCTTGCCGGACAAGGCGCCGCACCGCCGCCGCCGGATCGGCGGCAGCGAAGGCATCCGCGATGCCGGCCTCCCTGGCGGCCGCCACCAGCGCCTCCGGCGATAGGTGCGCCTCGCTTTCCGGAATGGGCACGGCGCCAAGCGCCGCCACATGGGGGGCGAGCAATCGCAGGAACGCCACCGGGTCCTTTGTGTTCAGCATGCCGAAAACCAGCCCGAGCGGGCGGCCCTCGGCCAGGGCCCACGTCCCCAAGGCAGCAGCAGCGGCCGAATTGTGGCCGCCGTCCAGCCACAACTCCGCCCCGGGAGGCAGCAGGGAAAGCAGCGGCCCTTGGCGCAGGCGTTGCAACCGGCCCGGCCACTCGACGCCGGCAAGCCCCTGGGCCAGGACGGCATCCGAAACCGCGAAACCTTCAAGCCGGCGCACGGCCACCAGCGCGATACCGGCATTCGCAACCTGGTGCGCCCCGGCAAGGCCCGGCATCGGCAAGGCCAGTTCCACTTCCCCCTCGCGATAGCGCATGCCCTTGCCGTCGGCGGCGATGGACCATTCGCGGCCCGCGCGAAAAAGTGGGGCTCTTTTTGCTGTCGCCGCCGCCGCGATGACCGTCGCTGCCGCCGCCGGCTGCGGTCCGACGATGGCGGGTACGCCGGGTTTCAGGATAGCCGCCTTCTCGGCCGCGATTTCGGCAAGAGACGTTCCCAGAAACTGCGTGTGGTCGATCGCGATCGGCGTAAGGATGGAAAGTAGCGGTTGCGCCACCACGTTCGTTGCGTCAAGCCGGCCGCCGAGACCCGTCTCGAGTAACAGGACGTCCCCCTTCGGCCTTGCTTCCGCAAAGGCAAGAAAAGCAGCGGCCGTCGTGATTTCAAAGAAGGTGATGGGCTGGCCGCCATTGGCCTTTTCACAACGCTCGAGCAGCCGGATGAGGTCCGCCTCGGAAATCGGGCGTCCTGCCAGCGCGATCCGTTCGTTGAACCGAACGAGATGAGGCGAGGTGTAAGTGTGGACGCGCGCTCCGGCAGCCTCGAGGATCGCCCGCAAGAACGCGACGACCGAACCCTTGCCGTTCGTCCCAGCCACATGCACGACGGGCGGCAGCGATGCTTCCGGGTGACCAAGAGCGGCCAGCAGACGCTCGATGCGGTCCAGCGAAAGGTCGATGGTTTTTGGATGCAGCGTCGCAAGTCGCTCGAGGATTGGATCGACCGTTTTCGTCAAGGCCGCCTTCCCCTCGATCAGTCCGGACGGGGTGGCGTCGTTTCCGTCCGCGGGATGGGAACCAATTCACCCACCGGGCCCCGGTTGGACAGGATACCGATCACGCGGGCCAGCGTGTTGCCAAGCTCGGCCCGCTGCACAACCAGGTCGAGCATGCCGTGCTCGAGCAAATACTCTGACCGCTGGAAACCTTCCGGCAGTGACTCGCGGATTGTCGTCTCGATCACGCGTGCGCCCGCAAAACCGATGATCGCGCCCGGCTCCGCGATCGCCAGATCGCCCAGCATGGCGAAGGAAGCGGTCACACCGCCGGTCGTCGGGTTCGTGAGCACGACGATATAGGGAAGACCCGCTTCCTTTACTTCCTCGACGGCGACCGTCGTCCGCGCCATCTGCATCAGGGAAAGCACGCCTTCCTGCATGCGCGCCCCTCCCGAGGAGGTGACGACGACGAAGGGGGATTCCTGCAACACCGCGAGGCGGGCCGCCGCGACAATGCCTTCGCCCACGGCGGTTCCCATAGAACCACCCAGGAAATCGAAATTGAAGGCGGCAATGACGGTATTGATGCCGCCGATCCGGCCATGGGCAACAACGATGGCGTCCGGCTCGCCGGTCTTGTTCTGGGCATCGCGCAAGCGGTCCGAATAACGGCGCTTGTCCCGGAACTTGATAGGGTCGGCTGGAACTTCGGGAAGCTCGATTCGTTTGTACACGCCCTCGTCAAACAACAACTTCAGCCGCTGTTCGGGATGCAATCGCATGTGAAAGCCGCATTCCGGGCAAACCCGTAAATTTGCTTCCAACTCACGGTGAAAAATCATCTGCCCGCATTCAGAGCAGGTCTCCCAAAGATTTTCCGGCACGTCTTTTTTCCGGACGATGGCCTGTATCTTCGGACGGACAAAATTACGAAGCCAGTTCATGCAACGCCCTTTCTGGAAATGCCCGCCGTGGAATGCCGCGTGGCGCGGCGAACGCCGCCGGCCAAGGATTCCACAAACCGCAAGGCGGCTGCGACAAGATCGGTCGGTGATTTGCCGGCCGAAAGCCCTTCCTCGATCTTCTGCACGAGGGCCGAACCAACCACGACGGCATCCGCGTGGGCGGCGATTTCCTCTGCCAGCTCCGGAGTCCGGATGCCGAAACCAACGGCAATGGGAAGCTTCGTATGCCGCCGCAGATGCGCCACCGCCTTGGTCACGGCTTCACCCGGTGCCGTTTTCGTGCCCGTGATGCCAGCGATCGAAATGTAATAGAGAAAGCCGCTCGCGTTTTCGAGCACTTTCGGCAAACGTTTCGCGTCCGTCGTCGGTGCCGCCAGCCGGATGAAAGGCAAACCCGCTTCTTTTGCCGGCAGGCAAAGTTCGCCGTCTTCCTCCGGTGGCAGATCGACAACGATCAACCCGTCGACTCCTGCCTGCAAGGCGTCCTTCAGGAACCGGCCCACGCCGTAGATGTAGATGGGATTGTAGTACCCCATCAGGATGACCGGCGTTTCCCTGTCCTTCTTCCGGAAACGCGCCACCATCTCGATGGTTTTCCGAAGGTTCGCCCCGCTCTTAAGCGCGCGCAGGGAACTCGCCTGAATTGCCGGCCCGTCCGCCATGGGATCCGAGAACGGCATGCCGAGCTCGATCAGATCGGCCCCCGCCTTCGGCAGACCCTCCAGCAGGGCGAGCGAGGTCGCCGCGTCCGGGTCGCCCGCCGTGACGAAGGTAACGAGACCGGCCCGCCCCTCTGCCGCAAGGGCCTCGAAGCGGGCTTCGATGCGGCCCTGGTTCGCGGTTTTTGCGGTGCTGGTCACAGCTCGGCCCCCAATGCCTCGGCCACCGTGAAGATGTCCTTGTCGCCGCGGCCGCACAGATTCATGACCAGCAGGTGATCGGCCGGCAGTTCCGGCGCCATCTTCGCCACCTGGGCCAGCGCGTGGGCAGGCTCCAGGGCCGGAATGATGCCCTCCTTGCGTGTGCAAAGCTGAAAGGCGGCGAGCGCTTCCTCGTCCGTGATCGCCACGTATTCGACGCGGCCCGTCTCGTGGAGCCAGGCGTGCTCGGGCCCGATGCCGGGATAATCGAGGCCGGCAGAAATCGAGTGCGCGTTCTGGATCTGGCCATCCTCGTCCTGCAGCAAATAGGTCCGGTTGCCGTGGAGAACGCCGGGCCGGCCGGCGGACAGGGAGGCGGCGTGTTCACCAGTCGCAACGCCCTTGCCGGCCGCCTCGACGCCGATCAGCCGCACGTCCCGATCGTCCAGAAACGGGTGGAACAGTCCGATCGCGTTGGAACCGCCGCCGATGCACGCAACCAGGCTGTCCGGAAGCCGGCCTTCGGCTTCCATGATCTGCTTACGGGCCTCGCCGCCGATCACCGACTGGAAGTCCCGTACCATTTCCGGATAGGGATGCGGCCCGGCGGCGGTGCCTATCAGGTAATAGGTGTCCTCGACGTTCGACACCCAGTCCCGAAGCGCCTCGTTCATCGCGTCCTTCAACGTCGCCGAACCCGAGGTCACCGGCACGACTTCCGCGCCCAGCAACTTCATGCGAAAAACGTTCGGCGATTGTCGCTTGATATCGACTTCGCCCATATAGATGCAGCAATCGAGACCGAACAAGGCGCAGACGGTTGCCGTCGCAACGCCATGCTGGCCGGCACCAGTCTCGGCGATGATGCGCGTCTTTCCCATACGGCGGGCCAACAGGGCTTGACCAACGCAGTTGTTGATCTTGTGGGCGCCCGTGTGGTTGAGCTCGTCCCGCTTGAAGTAAATCTTTGCACCTTTGAAATGCCGGGTCAGCCCTTCGGCAAAATAAAGGGGGCTTGGCCGGCCGGCGTAATGCTTCAGGTAATAGGCAAGCTCGCGGGCAAAGTCCGGATCTTGTTTTGCCGCCTCGTAGGCCGCCTCTACCTCCAGGATAAGCGGCATCAACGTTTCCGCGACGAACCGCCCGCCGTAAAGGCCGAAATGGCCTTCCGTGTCGGGCCCGCCGCGAAACGTGTTGATCTTCTGTTTGGCCGCTTTTGTAATGTCCGATTCCTGCCCCGGGTCTAAGATCTAAAGATCTGCAACCGCCGAAAGAAATTCGGCGATCCGCCCAGGATCCTTGTGGCCCGGTTTGTCCTCGACGCCGGAGGAAACGTCAACTGCCCGGGCGCCGCTTTGCCGGACAGCTTCTTTCACATTAGAGGCGTTAAGCCCCCCCGACAACATCCAGGGCAGCGACCCGTCATAGCTGGAAAGCCATTTCCAATCAAAGGCTTGCCCAGTGCCTCCCGGCAGGCCACCGGCCGGCCCCTTGGCGTCGAAAAGCAACCGGTCCGCCACCTCCAGATAGGAGGCGGCCTTCGCGACGTCCGATTTGACTCCGATGCGAATGGCCTTCATGACCGGCAGGCCGAATTGCTTGCGAATGGCGGCGATGCGCTCGGGCGGTTCTTCCCCATGCAGCTGCAAAACGTCGAGCGGCACCTCGGCAAGCACCTGGGCAATTGCGGTATCCACTGCATCGACGAAAAGGCCCACCTTCCGGATTGACGACGGCACGACGGCGGCAAGCCCCCTGGCCGCCGCGAGCGTCAGGTTGCGCGGCGAGGGCTCGTAGAAGACGAAACCGACAAACCGTGCCCCCCCTTCGGTCGCTGCCGTCACCGCATCGGCTGACGTGATCCCGCAGATTTTTGCCTCGACCGTCATGGGCTGGCGTTGATTTCTTCGACGATTTTCTGCAACGCCGCGACCGGATCGGCGGCCCCGGTGATCGGCCGCCCGATGACTAGCATGTCCGCCCCGGCCGCAAGCGCCTCGGCCGGCGTGGCAACGCGCTTTTGGTCTCCGGTCTTCGCGAAGGCCGGGCGAAGGCCGGGTACGACGAGTTTGAAATCAGGACCGAGATGGTCGCGAAGAGACCCCGCTTCCCGGGCCGAGGCGACGATGCCATCGAGGCCCGCGTGTTTGGCAAGCTCGGCCAGGGCAAGCGTGCGCGCCTCGACCGGACCGGCCAGCCCGACCGCGTCGAGGTCCGCTTGATCGAGGCTGGTCAGGACCGTCACGCCAAGCAATCGGGGGCGTTCGATCCCCGCGTTCCTCGCCGCCGCCTCCGCCGCGTCCCTGGCGGCCCGCAGCATTGCCTCACCGCCCGCCACATGCAACGTCAGGAACGCCGGGCGCAGCGCCACGGCGGCCCGCACCGCGCCGGCCACCGTGTTCGGAATGTCGTGAAATTTAAGGTCGAGAAAGAGCGGAGCGGCCTGCCCCAGCGCCTTCACGCCCTCGGGACCTGCGGCGGTAAAAAGCTCGAGCCCCACCTTCACGCCGCCGATATGGCCGCCAAGGGCTTTGGCTAGGGCCAAGGCCGAAGGCAGCGCGTCGGTATCGATCGCGCAGAAGATACGCCGGGCGGGGTCGTCGCCTCCAATCATGGGGTCAGTCACGCGTCCAAACTGCTTGTGGAAATTCGCCGGCCTCCCAAGACCGCCGCCGTTATAGCAGATTAGTGCCGGACGTGGCCGTCCGATGCATCCTCTGCGCCCTTGCCACCGATCCGCAGCCGCCGGAAGACCGAGGGTTTCGCCGCCGACCCGGCGCCCGAAAGCTCGCGTAGCCGTGCCGCTTCCTCTTCAAGGGCGGCAACAGCCCGGGTTTCGCGGCGGAAGGCGCGGCGCAGACGATGGAAGGACGGCCAGAGGGCCAGGACGCCGGCTAGAAAACCAAGCACCGCCGCCCCCAGCACTGTCACGTAGATGGGCAGGGTCGCCACATAGGGCAGCGGCCAGAGGCGAAGCGTCACCTCTTCATGGTTGGTGGCGGCAAACAGAATGGCGAAGAGCGCGAAGGCGAGGGCGAAAAGCCGGGCAAGAAACCGCATGCCTTAAGTCTCGTGCCGACAGAAGTGGCCGGGTTGGCTCGCAATGGCGCCTAGGCCTTGCCGTTCAGCCGTTCCCGAAGCTCTTTGCCGGTCTTGAAGAAGGGAATGTATTTCTCGGCCACGCGAACCGTTTCACCGGTCCGGGGATTCCGCCCAATCCGGGCATCCCGCCGCTTCACCGAGAATGCCCCAAAGCCGCGCAACTCTACCCGCTCGCTATTGGCAAGGGCAGAGGCAATCTCGTCAAAAATCGTGGCAACGACGCGTTCGATATCGCGCTGGTAGAGATGCGGGTTCTGTTCCGCGAGACATTGAATCAATTCGGACTTTGTCATGACCGACTCGCTCCCTCGCTTGGCGTTTTACGCCGCTTCCCCATCGGCCCAACTGGCGAGTTAAGGCCGTTCAGGGTGCCAGAGGGAGATCAAGCCGTCAAGGGTAAGTCTTTCAGAAAAAACCCTTTTTCCTAGGAGCGAGTCGACGGTTTTGCGCCAGAACAGGCGCTCGGGATGGGCCTCGATGTCACGGATGGGCAACGTCGGGTCCACGTCGCGCGCCTCGCTTAACCATGCCAGGGCCTCCGCCTCGCCCCCCAGCGCATCGATGAGCCTTTCGGTCAGGGCCTGCCGCCCCGTATAAACCCGCCCATCGGCGAGCCGCCGCACTTCCTCCTGCGACAAGCCGCGGCGGGCAACCACCATGTCGATAAAAAGCTCGAACATGTCGTTCACGAGCGCTTGGGTTGCCTCGCGGACGTCTGGCGTCAGTTTTTCCAGGGGTGAGGGGGCGGCTTTCAACGGGGCGCTTTTGATCGCTGTGGTTTCGATACCAAGTTTCTCCAGCAATGTCGTGATTTCGGCGGTCTGAAAGACGACCCCGATCGAACCGGTGATCGTGCCTTTCCGAGCCACGATGTGATCGGCTGCGATCGCCGCCATGTAACCGCCGGAGGTGGCAATCGTATCGAGAACCGCAACGACCGGTTTCTGGCCGGCAACCCGGCGCAGCGCGTTGTAAAGTGCCTCCCCACCCACCACGGTGCCGCCGGGGCTGTCGATTCGGACGAGAAGGGCCTTGATTCGGCCGTTTTCCGCGACAGCCTTCAGGACTTCGTCCCGCTCGCGATCATCGACGATGACGCCGGAAACCTCGATGCGGGCGATGTGAGGGCCAAGGGCCGGCTCCCAGAGCCAGCTGGAAGCCATCAGGAGGATGGCCAGAAAGGCGAGAATGGCAACGACGCGCCAGAAGGCCAGCCGGCGCTTCAGGTTCTGACGATCAATGCGGATATCGGTATCCAGGGACATGGGCTTCCGGGCAGGCACCGCCGGAGCTTCGCTTCACCGACCGGCGATCCTACGGCTGTTCTTCCTCGGTATTCGTATCCTCGGCAGCGTCCGTTTTTTCCGAGGCTTTTTTTGCGGTCTTCTTGTCGGTCTTTTTGGCAGTGGCTTTCTTCTCGGGTTTTTTCTTTTCTTCCCCTTCCTCGGCGTTCTCGGCGGATTTCTTGTGAATGGCCGCGCCCAGGATATCGCCAAGGCTTGCCCCGCTGTCGGAGGAGCCATATTGCGCCATGGCCTGCTTTTCCTCACGGACCTCCAGCGCCTTGATCGAGACGGAGAGCTTGCGGCTCTTCGCATCAAAAGCGGTCACCAGCGCGTCCACCTTGTCGCCCGGAGCAAACCGGTCCGGGCGTTGCTCGCTGCGATCGCGAGACAGATCACCTTTGCGCATGAACGCCGTGATCTGGTCGCCGACCAGAACTTCAATGCCTTTGTCCTGAACGGCCGTCACGGTGCAGGTGACGCGACTACCTTTTTTCATCTCGCTGGCGCCGGCGTGGTAGGGATCTTCCGTCAACTGCTTGATGCCAAGGCTGACACGTTCTTTCTCGATGTCGATTTCCAGCACCTTCGCCTTGACGGCATCTCCCTTCTTATAGTCGGTGAGCGCCTCTTCGCCGGAACGCGCCCAATCCAGATCGGAAAGGTGCACCATGCCGTCGATGTCGCCATTGAGGCCAATGAACATGCCAAATTCCGTGATGTTCTTGACCTCGCCCTCGACGATGGAACCGATCTGATGGGATTCGACAAAATCCGTCCAGGGATTGGTCGTGCACTGTTTCAGGCAAAGGCTGATGCGAGGGCGTT
>JAGWAR010000001.1:86478-352068 GCA_021296325.1 Alphaproteobacteria bacterium | reverse complement strand
AAGCTGCTTCATGCCCAGGCTAATGCGCTGCGTCTCCGAATTAAAGCGAATGACCTTGACCTTCACGGTCTCGCCAATGTTCAGCACTTCGGAAGGGTGGTTGATCCGCCGCCAGGCAATGTCCGTGACGTGAAGTAGGCCGTCCACGCCGCCGAGATCGACGAACGCGCCATAGTCGGTGATGTTCTTCACCACGCCCTCACGCACCTGCCCTTCTTGAAGGTTGGAAATAAGTTCGGAGCGCGCCTCAGCGCGCGATTCTTCAAGCACGGCCCGGCGCGAGACGACGATGTTGCTGCGCCGACGGTCCATCTTGAGAATCTGGAAAGTTTGCGGCTGTCCCATCAGGTGACCGATGTCGCGAATAGGCCGCAGATCGACCTGGCTTCCCGGCAGGAACGCCACCGCGCCGGAAAGATCGACCGTGAAGCCGCCCTTGACGCGCCCGAAGATCGTGCCCGATACCCGCTCGCCTTTCTTGAAGGCCTCTTCCAGGTGATTCCAGGCTTCCTCGCGCCGCGCCTTTTCGCGGCTGAGGATGGCTTCCCCATGTTTGTTTTCCATGCGGACGAGATAGACATCCACGACGTCGCCGATTTTCACTTCGGGTGGCCGGCCGGCTTCGGAAAATTCCCGCAAGGAAACGTAACCTTCCGATTTCAGCCCAACGTCGATGAGGACGAGATCGTTTTCGATGCCAAGGATCGTGCCCTTGACGACACTGCCCTCGAGGCTTTCATGCACGCCGAGCGATTCGTCCAGCAGGGCGGCAAAGTTCTCTCCGGTTGCCGGAGGCGTTCCTTCGGATGTCATACGTTCAGGCACTTAAATCCCTCTTCGTCCTTTCGCAGCGGCTTTCCCGACAACGTTGCCTTCCGTCAAGACCGATCCTTGTCGGCAAAATCGGGCTGCGATCGAATGATTGTCATCGCGGCTTCAAAGGCGGCGTCCGCATCCAGCTCGGTCGTATCGAGCACAGCGGCGTCTTCGGCGGGGCGCAGGGGCGAAACGGCGCGCTTTTCATCGCGTTCGTCGCGCTCACGCATCTCCCGCAAAAGCTGGCTACGTATACTCTGCAGGCCTCTTTCCCGCAACTCCTTAAGTCGCCGATCTGCCCGTATTTCCAGGGCTGCCGTAAGGAAAATCTTCAGATTCGCCGCCGGCAGGACGACGGTCCCGATGTCCCTTCCCTCGACGACCGCGCCTTTTTTTCCACCCGGCGGCGCGGCGGCAAAATCGCGCTGGAACTGAAGGAGGCGTTTACGCACCCCCGGCAGGGTTGCCACCTTTGCCGCAGCATCCGCCACGTCATCCCGACGCAGCGCCGGATCGCCGAGGCGAAGCGATTCCGGCTCCTCGACCGCTGCCAGTACAGCCGCCTCATCCGACGGGTCCTGCTTGGCCTGCAGCACGGCAAACCCGATCGCCCGGTAGAGCAGGCCGGTGTCGAGATGGGCAAAGTCAAGCGCTTCGGCAATGCGGCGGGCAAGGGTGCCCTTGCCGGCTGCCGCCGGACCGTCGATGGCGATGACGAGAGGTCCGTCCGTCACGCGCTGTCCTCGGATGCGGTAATCCGCCCGCCGATTCCGTTGGCGAGATCGACGAAGCCCGGAAAGCTCGTTTCGATCATGCCGCCATCGTCGATCCGGACCGGCCGCGCGGCCGCCATGCCGAGCACAAGAAAGGCCATCGCGATGCGATGATCGAGATGGGTGTGCACCGTACCGCCACCGGGCGGGCGGGCGCCGCAGCCCTGGATCACCAGGCGGTCCTCGCCCTCCCTGACTTCGATGCCCGCCACGCGTAGGCCTTCGGCAATGGCGGCAAGCCGGTCGCTTTCCTTCACGCGAAGCTCGGCCAGGCCGTTCAGCACCGTCGTGCCCTCGGCGCTGGCGGCGGCCACGGCAAGAGCCGGATATTCGTCGATCATCGAGGGCACCCGCGCCGCCGGCACCTCGATCGCGGTAAGCGAAGATGCCTTGACGTTGAGATCGGCGACCGGTTCGCCGCACATGTCGCCTGCCGCGCGCCACTCCAGCGCCGCGCCCATTTCCGCCAGCGTCGTATAGAAACCGGTGCGAAGTGGGTTTGCCCCGATCCGGGCAAGCGTGATGTCGGAACCTGGCACCAGCAGCGCCGCCACGGCAAGGAAGGCGGCCGAGGATGGATCCGACGGGATGGTGATCTTTTTGCCTGCAAGTTCGGGCTGCCCGACCACGGCAATGCTGCGGCCCCCTTCCGGCAGGTCGGCAGTCTCGACGCGGGCGCCGAAATAGGCAAGCAGCCGCTCCGTGTGATCTCGGGTCGCCACCGGCTCGATAACCGTCGTTCTGCCAGGTGTGTTCAACCCGGCCAGCAGGACGGTCGATTTCACCTGGGCGGACGGGACTGGCAGGCGATAGGAAACCGGTATTGGTTCGGCCGCACCCACGACCGTCATCGGCAGATGCGCGCCATCGCAGGCCAGGAATTGTGCGCCCATCTGCTCAAGCGGCGCCATGATCCGCCCCATGGGCCGGCGCCGGAGCGACGCGTCGCCCGTCAGCACGCTGGTAAAGGGATGCGTCGCAAGCAGGCCGGCGGTGAGGCGCACACCGGTTCCCGAATTACCGAAATCAAGCACACCGTCCGGGCGGACCAGGCCGCCGACACCGACACCGTAGAGCCTGCGTTTGCCGTCCGCCGGCTCCGTAATCTCCACGCCCAGCGCGCGCAGGGCCGCCACCGTTCGAAGGACGTCTTCCCCTTCCAGCAGCCCCTCGATCTCTGTCTCGCCGACGGCCATCGCCCCCAGCAGAAGCGCCCGGTGCGAGATCGACTTGTCGCCCGGCACGGAAATCGTCCCGTGGAGCGGATCGGCGGTGGCGGACTGAAGCGGGTGCATGGAACGCCTCGGTGGTAGATGGCCCTGAGGTGTCTCTATCACACCCCGAAGCCCCAGTGCCATGTACGGTGATCGGCGTGGCGCCAGCCTACAGATTCGTTTTGACAGATGGAAACGATCATGGCAAAGGGCTTAAGCGGTTTAACCCGGCCTAGGAAAACGAATCGTGGGCAAGCCGGAGTGGGGCAACAAGCACCTTTGTGCAAGCTGCGGGACCCGATATTACGATATGGGGACTGCTAGCCCGGCCTGTCCGAATTGCGGGACGGAATCGGCGAACGAACCCCCGCCAAAACCGCGCCGCGGCCGCAAGGCGAAGGAGGCCCAGCCTCAGCCGGCGGCACCACCGCCACCGAAGAAAAAACCCCCCGAAACCGACGCCGATCTTGACGATATCGACGGCATCGAGGATGGCGAGGACGAGGACGAGGACGAGATCATCGAGGACGCCGCCGAGCTGGACGACGAATCCGAGGACGTGACCAAGGTGATCGATACGGTGATCGAGGTCGACGAAAATTAGGCCGGCTTTTTTTTCGCTTGCCCTTCTCGGTTCAAGCTCACTACCTTGCCACCGCTTGCCAGCCCTGCCGGCGAAACCCGGCCGGGCAGCCCCGGGGCCATAGCTCAGTTGGGAGAGCGCTACAATGGCATTGTAGAGGTCGGGGGTTCGACTCCCCCTGGCTCCACCACCCCTCCAGAAATATTTCCGCTCCCGCCTTCCAGGCGGGGCCCTCTTGATATCTGCGACGGCCTTCCTAGATATGGGATGGCGGCGCCGCAGGCGGGCTGCCAGTACCGGGTGCCGGGATGCCGGACCCAATCTGCAACTTGCTCAATCTTGAGGAGACTGCACATGACACGTTTTCCGCTTTTCAACAGCCCTTTTCTGCTTGGATTCGATGAATTCGAGCGCACCCTCGACCGCGTGACAAAGGCCGCAAACGACGGCTACCCGCCCTACAACATCGAGCAGCTGAAAGAGGACGGGCTTCGTATCACCCTGGCCGTTGCCGGCTTCGACGTGAATGAGCTCAACGTCCTGATCGAGGACAACGAGCTTGTGATTCAGGGCGAACACAAGGAAGAAGATCGCGTCTTCCTCCATCGTGGAATCGCCACGCGCAAGTTCGAGCGGCGCTTCGTACTGGCCGATGGAATCGAAGTGGTGGATTCATCCTTCGACAACGGCCTTTTGCACATCGACCTGGTGCGACCCAGCGTCAGGAATCAGGTGCGCAAAATCGATATCCGCGAAAACCGTTCAACAACGGGTGAGGCGGTCGACGTCCGTACGGAACGGACGGAAGCCTAACCAAGAACAGCCATGACCGATTTGAACAACCAGTTGCGGCATCTTTCCAGCCAGGGCCTTGCCTCGTTGGGCTTGTCTCACATCGCCTACGTACGACCGATCCCGGTCGATGACGAAGGCGCCGAAGGCTATGCCGTGCATGCCGCCGATGGAACACGGCTTGCCATCATGGGCGATCGTCAACTCGCCTATGCGGCCATTCTGGAACAGGACATGCATCCGGTCAGCGTGCACTGACGCGACGGGCAAAGAATTTTTCGAAATTTCCTAAGGTAGGTCTGATTGGCGGGGGCACGTGGCTCCCGCCAATTTTTTATCCGCCGGCGTCATCGGCGCCGATAAGAAGCGCGTAGATGGCCTCTACCGTGTCGGACCCGCGAAGCTTCTCGCAGGTCGCCTCGTCGCGCAGAAGCCGCGAAACACGGGCCAGGGCCTTCAGATGGTCGGTGCCCGCCGATTTGGGTGCCAGCAGCATGAAGATAAGGTCGACGGGACGTTCGTCGATGGCTTCAAAATCGATCGGCTTCTCAAGCGTCGCGAAGATGCCGCGGAGATGGTCCAGCTCCTCGAGCTTGCCGTGGGGGATCGCCACGCCGGAACCAACGCCGGTCGTTCCCAGCTTTTCGCGTTCCAGCAACACGTCGAAGATAGCTCGCTCGGGCAGGCCCGTGATCTTTGCCGCCTTTTGGGAGAGCTCCTGAAGGGCTTGCTTCTTGCTGGTCGCCCGCAGATTCAGAATCACGTTTTCCGGCGTGATCAGATCCGTAATTTCCATGATCGGTCTATAGCGCTTCCCCGCACTAACCCTTGGTTATCTCTCGGATCAGGTTGCTGAACGCTATGTGATTGAATGCGGTGATTGTACGAGGGGCGGGACCATAGTGCTGGCCACCTGGCAAGTCAATAGAAGGGGCTACAACTTGGATGTCTTCTGCCGGCGACGCTGAACAGAAGACGCAATTCCAAGGGCTTCCCGGTATTTTGCAACGGTTCGTCTGGCAATTTCGATGCCTTCGCCCTTAAGAATTTCAACGATCTTGTCATCGGAAAGCACCTGATTGACGTGTTCGTCATCCACCAACGCCTTGATGCGCTGACGCACGGATTCGGAAGAATGGGCCGCCGCGCCGCCGGTGCTGGGAATGGACGCCGTGAAGAAATATTTCAATTCGTAGACGCCGCGCGGCCTGACTGTGCTTTCGTGCATATCGATTTCGCTGGCGATATCGCGTAACACCAGGGGGCGAAGATGCTGCACGCCATGCCGGAAAAAGGCGTCCTGCTGACGCACGATTTCGCTGGCGACACGAAGGATCGTCGTGGCTCTTTGGTGCAGCGACTTGACGAGCCAGCTTGCCGATTGAAACTGTTCCGAGATGTATTGCTTTTCCTCCTTCTTCTTCGCCTCGCCGCGAACCTGCTGGTAATAGGCGTTGTTAACGAGCACCCGCGGCAATGATTCGGTATTCAACTCGACAAGCCAGCTGCCGTCCCGCTGGCTGCGCATCAAAACGTCGGGAATGATCGTCTGGGCAACGGCGGCATCGAAGGCCACCCCCGGCTTCGGATTAAGCGCGCGGATTTCCGAAATCATATCGACCAGGTCCTCCTTGTTCACGCCACAGAGCTTCATCAGCCGGCCCATGTCATGGCGCGCCAGAAGGTCTAGATGTTCGATCATGGTTTCCATGGCCGGATCCAGCCGGTCCAGGTCCCGGAGCTGAATGGCCAGACACTCCTTCAGATCGCGGGCAAAAACGCCTGGTGGATCGAAGCCCTGCAGCTTCTGAAGCGTCGCCTCAAGGCGCGCCGGCTCGCATCCCAGCACCTCGGCGACGCCTTCGAGCGGGCCGATGATATAGCCGGACTCATCCAGCAGGTTGATCAGATGCCGCCCGATGACGCGGTCGACGGGATCGTGCAGATCGACGTTCAGCTGCCCAAGCAGGTGTTCCCGCAGACTGATTTCGCCGGAAAGCGTCTGCTCGAGGCCGGGCGCCTCGTGACCAAATCTCCCGCCGCCGGCATTGCCCCAGGACCCGCCAAGGTCGGGGCCTTCGTCATAGGAAGAATCATTGCCCCCTTCGCCATCCCAACGGTCGGCGATTTCGCCGTCCAACGGCGCCGTCTCGGCCGTGGCCGGCGGTGTCTCTTCCCCGGCTTGCGGCGTCTCGGCACTGCCTTCCTCGAACTCCAGCAGTGGATTGCGCTCCACTTCCGCCTCGAGAAAGGTGTTGAGTTCCAGATTCGACAGTTGCAGCAGTTTGATGGCCTGCTGCAATTGCGGCGTCATAACAAGGGACTGAGATTGCCGCAGGTCGAGGCGTTGAGTCAGCGCCATGGCATCCCCAGAATGTTAGAGACTGAACCGATCCCCAAGATAGACGCGCCGCACGTCTTCGTGCGCAACGATCTCGGAAGGCGAACCTTCCATCAGCACCATGCCGTCGTGAAGGATGTAGGCACGGTCGACGATTTCCAGAGTTTCGCGAACGTTATGG
Source organism: Alphaproteobacteria bacterium (assembly GCA_021296325.1). GTDB lineage: Bacteria > Pseudomonadota > Alphaproteobacteria. The sequence goes on along the minus strand of JAGWAR010000001.1, from coordinate 345,368 downwards.
TCGGTGATCAGGACACCGATCCCGCGATCCTTCAGATGGGAAACAAGGTCGCGAATGTCGCCGACGGCGATCGGATCAATGCCGGCCAACGGTTCGTCAAGAAGCACAAAATGCGGTTGGGAAGCCAGGGCGCGCGCAATCTCGACGCGGCGGCGTTCCCCACCGGATAGCGCAAGTGCCGGCGTGCGGCGCAGATGCGTGATCGAAAATTCCGCAAGCAGATCTTCCAGCATCGTCTCGCGGGCCTCGCGAATCGGCTCGACCACCTCGAGCACCGCGCGAATATTTTCTTCAACCGAAAGTCCGCGAAAAATCGACATTTCCTGAGGCAGGTATCCGACCCCCAACCGCGCCCGGCGGTACATGGGAAGCCCACCGATGCTTTCTCCGTCCAGAAGAATGCGTCCGTAATCCGGCGTGATCAGCCCGGTGATAACATGAAAGCAGGTCGTCTTGCCGGCACCGTTCGGACCCAAAAGCCCAACCGCTTCGCCCCGCTGCACGCCGAGGCTCACCTCGCGCAACACCGGCCGCTTCTTGAAGCGCTTGCCAAGCTTGATTGCCTGCAGCCCGTTATTGTCCGAGACAAGTCGCGGGGAGGCCGTAGCGGCTTGCTTTCCCATAGGTCCGGTTTTGGCCATTTACCCTTAAGATCTTCCTAACGATTGGGTTGCGGTTTCTCTTTTTCGCTGTCCTTGGAAGGCTTTACAAGCGCTTTCACACGCCCGCCACTGCCTTGCGGACCACTCAACAGCCGGCTTACGCCGGTGTTCATGTCCACCTCGGCGTATTCGCCGTTCATCTGGTCGTTGCCACGGGTGATTTTAACCGATCCGGCGATCGTCGCGATACCGCTATCGACGTTATAAACCCCGCGCGACCCGCGAATGATTTCCGTTGGGGTCGAAACGTGAACGTTCTCGTAGGCTTCAAGGCGACGCAGCTTCCGCTTCCCCTCCGCGTCCGGCTCATGGAAATAGGCGACCAGCGTTTCGCCGCTTAACCGGCGGTCCTCGCGAATGGCAATGGCATCCCCGCGGGCAACGGCCATGTTTTTGTTCGCCCAGTATTCGAGACTCCGGTTCGCCGTGACTTTTTCCTGTAGCGTATCCAGCCGCACCTCGCCGGTAAGAACGAAAATGCCCTGATCGACGTCATAGACGCCTTTCTCGCCATAAGCCTGTTCATTGGCCGAAACGACGCGGACATTGCCAATGGCATCGATCCGCCAGATTTCCCGGTTGCCTTCCTTGTCCGGCCGGTAATGCGCTGTCAGTTCATCGCCGAAAAGATCGACTGCGTTGCGCGTCGCCTTCGCGTTGCCCCGCGCGATATAGAGCTGTTTCGGCTGCCACCATTCGATGCCCTGCTCGGCTGTGATCTCGATGGGACCGTCGTCCTTGCCACCACCAAGGCTTAACCCCTGGCCCATCGCCTGCAGCGGGAAGCCCGCCGTCAGGAACACGGCCGCAAACAGGAGGTTGCGAAAAGAAGGAAGGGTTCTCATGGGCCGGATATCGGTTCGTCGCCATAGAGCACGAGGCGCGCCTTGCCGATAAAAAGCACGCGCTCGCCGCGGTCGAAGATGCGGAAGCCTTCGGATTCAATATGGCCGATCGGCCCCTGCCCGGTCGTCGGGGTGTCACCGGCAGCCGTACCCTGCTGAAGATCGATGCTGGCCTGCTCGGTGTGAAATTCGTAGCCCGAGTCGTGGTAGAGGTTGACGCCGCCCGCCAGGTTCAGCACCTGCATGCTCTTGTGATAGATTCCCGTGTTTGCTGAAAGCACGATCCACGTCCCGTCCTCAAGCGCCATGTCGCCTTTTGGATTTTCAAGGTTGACGCGCCCGTCGTCCAGCTGCGTCGCGCGTCCCGCCGTGATCGTATAGTGCCGGTCGAGTTCGTCGATACCGAGAAAGCGCGGATTGATCATCTGGACGGTCTCCGCCTCCTGCGAACCCAGGGCCGTAAAGCGCAGGCGAAATTCGCCCGTGCGATCCTGAAGTTGCGGCCAGAATGCAACCAGAACGACGAGGACCGCCGCGATCGCCGGCAGCAATAACTTTAATACACGGACATAGCGGTAGCGACGCGCGTGGGGACGCAGCCCCTCCGTGCGTGGCGGCCGGCGCAGACGGCGCCAGCGGCGGCGCCAGCGCTTAAGCCCCGCAGCCGCCGTCGCGAACGGCGAAGTCTTCGGGTCCTCGCCACGTGTAAAGGTTGACATCCTTTGTTCAGGCGACGCCAGCGCGAAGGCAATCGTGAATGTGCAGGATTCCCACCGGCCGAGTGTCCTCGACCACGAAAAGGCTCGTGATTTTGTTCGCGTTCATGTAGCCGAGCGCTTCCGCCGCCAATGCGTTTGGACGAATGGTCTTTGGGTTCCCTGTCATCACGTCCTCTGCCTTTTTCTCAAGAAGGCCGTCCATATGCCGGCGCAAATCTCCGTCCGTGATGACCCCGGCAAGCCGGCTGTCGTCCTGCAGGATGCCGATGCACCCGAAACTTTTTGTCGTCATGACGATCAACACGTCCGACATCGAAGCCTTGGCATCGACCAACGGGATTTCCCCGCCGGTATGCATGACGTCGGAAACCCGTAACAAATTCCTGCCAAGTTGGCCGCCGGGATGGAGGACCTGGAATTCGTCGGCCGTGAACCCCTTGCGCTCAAGCAATGCCACCGCCAGCGCATCGCCAAGCGCCAGCATGACCGTCGTCGACGTCGTCGGCGCCAGCCCCAACGGACAGGCCTCCGGCGCCGCCGGCAGCAGCAACGTAACGTCCGCCGCTTCTGCAAGCGCGCTTTTCGGTCGACCGGTCACGGCGATCAAGGGAATGGTGAAACGGCGCGTATAGGCAATCAGATCGGCAAGCTCCGGCGTTTCACCGGAATTCGAAAACGCCAGCACGGCATCCTTCGGGGTGATCATACCGAGATCCCCGTGACTCGCCTCCGCCGGATGCACGAAAAGGGCCGGCGTACCGGTCGAAGCCAGGGTCGCCGCGATTTTGTGGGCGATGTGCCCGCTTTTTCCGATGCCGGTGACCACGACACGGCCCGTCACGGCCGCCAGTCGGTCCAGCGCATCCGTAAACGCCTGGCCAAGCGACGCGGCAAAGCGGGCGATGCCTTCGCCCTCCATCTCCAGCACGCGACGTGCGGCGGCGAGGTCGTCCGGGGGGCTGGCCGGTTTCGTCCTGGCTGTCATGGTTTCCTCTGGGCACGTGAGAACGCGTCGAGTATGCGACCGGACTTCTGAAAAATCAACGCTCTGCGGCTTTTTCCAGCGCCGTCCTAGTGCCGGAAGATGTCCTCGTCCGCCCATCCAATCAGGTCAAGCGCCGCCCGGTAGGGCAGGAAACGGAAACAGGCGTCGGCCAGTTCCAGCCGGCCTTCTCGGTCCAGCATCTCGAGGAATTTCTCACGGAGCTGGTGCAGGTAGAGCACATCGGAGGCGGCGTAATCCTGCTGCGCCTGGGTCAGTTCCGCCGCACCCCAGTCGGAGGACTGCTGCTGCTTCGACAATTCCACGCTTAAAAGCTCGCGGCAAAGGTCCTTAAGTCCATGCCGGTCCGTATAGGTGCGCGACAGGCGCGATGCGATCTTCGTGCAAAAGACGGGCTCGCAAAGCACGCCGAGATACCGAAGCAGAACGGCCAGATCGAAACGACCGAAGTGAAAAATTTTTGTCACGTTCACATCGGCGAGAAGCGCTTTCAGGTTTGGCGCGTCGTAAAAGTCCTTATCGAACTGCACAAGGTGCGCGTTGCCATCGCCCGCGGATAGTTGCACTAGGCACAGCCTGTCCCGGTTTGGGTTAAGCCCAAGCGTTTCCGTATCGATGGCGACCAGATCGCCCAAATTCAATCCGTCGGGTAGATCGCCCTTGTGTAATTCGATGCTCATTCCGTTATCTCCCGGCGGCGCGCGAAAATGATAGGGAACATGAGCCGGAACGTTTTACGGCAAATGGTGCCCAGGAGAAGACTCGAACTTCCACGACCTTGCGGCCACTAGCACCTGAAGCTAGCGCGTCTACCAATTCCGCCACCTGGGCAGCGTCGGTGTTTGCTGCCGTTGCCTCGGATGTCCATATATACTAGGTACGTACCCGAAAAGAAATGCCAAGGCAAACGCTCGCCGGGGCATTTTTCCAAGTGGCAATACAGGCTTATGGCAGATCGCATCGTCACCGTTTTCGGAGGATCCGGTTTTCTTGGGCGCCATGCGGTGCGACAACTGGCAGCCAAGGGCACGCGCCTTCGAATCGCCGTGCGCGACCCGGAAGCGGCGGCGTTTCTCAAGCCGCTTGGCGACGTAGGCCAGATCGTCCCGCTTCAGACCAACGTCCGGGACGACGCGTCGGTTGCCCGCGCCATCGACGGCGCGGACGCCGTCATTAATCTCGTTGGCCTCCTTTACGAATCGGGCCGCCAGACGTTTCAGGCCGTCCACGTGGAAGGCGCCCGCCGCATCGCCCAAGCCGCTAGGCAGGCGAAGGTGCGCTCGCTGATCCAAATTTCGGCGATTGGCGCCGATCCCGACTCCCCCGCACGTTACGCCCGGACGAAAGCCGAGGGCGAAGCGGCCGTCCGCGAGGCGTTTCCCAAGACCGTTCTCCTTCGGCCCAGCGTCGTCTTCGGACCGGAAGACAATTTCTTCAATCGGTTTGCCTCCCTCGCCTGCCTGGCGCCGGCGTTGCCCTTGATCGGCGGCGGCAAGACACGCATGCAGCCGGTCTACGTACTGGATATCGCCAAGGCCATTGCCGGCGTGCTTGATGGTCACGCGGGCGAAACCTTCGAGCTGGGCGGGCCACAGGTTTTTACCTTCCGCGAGCTGATGGAACGGATGCTGGAAACGATCGAGCGTCGCCGCCTGCTGGTCCCGGTTCCTTTCTGGGCAGCGCGCCTGGGTGCCTTTTTCCTGGAGATCCTGCCGAGGCCGTTGCTCACGCGTGACCAGGTGCGTCTTCTGGAGCGCGACAACGTCGTCGGCAGAAACGTCAAAACCTTTGCCGATCTCGGAATTACCCCGACGCCGCTTGCCGCGGTGCTGCCGGACGATCTTGCCCGGTTTTGCCCCGGCGGACGCCGGCGGACCTTCAATCTGGCTTGAGGCAAGACGCGCCTAGAACCACTCGCTCGGCAAAAGTCCCCAATAGACAAAAGCAAGCAGACCACCGCCCAGCACGACCCGGTACAGCACGAAGGGCGTGAAGCTGGCCCGCCGAAGCCAGCGCATCATCAACGCAATGGCGATCAGCGCCGAAAGAAAGGCAAAGCCGGCCGCCACGACCGCGTCCCGGGTGAGCGTGACGTCCTCCGCCTCGTATAGATGAATACCTTCCAGCGTGCCGGCGGCGATGATCGCCGGGATGGCCAGCAGCAGGGAAAACCGGGCCGCCTCTTCCCGCTCGAAGCCAAGCATGCGAGCCGCCGTCATCGTGACGCCGGAACGGCTGGCCCCCGGCACCAGGGCCCCGATCTGGGCAAGGCCAATGACGAAGGCGCCGGCGAAGCTCATATGCTCGACCCGCCGAATGCGCAAACCCAGGCGATCGGCCAAGTACAGCAGAATCCCGAAGCCCAGGGTCGCCCAGCCGATCACGAGTGGATCGCGAAGGCTTGCCGCATGATCGATCAGGAAATAGCCGGCCGCCACAACCGGCAGGGTGGCCAGGACCACCTGCAGTGCCAGTCTGGCGCCGTCGTTCATCGTCCCGCTCAGGGCGTTGCCCAGCCCCTTGAGCATGCGCCAGACGTCCTGCCAGAAATAGAGCAGGACGGCGGCCAGGGTGCCGACGTGAAGCGCCACGTCGATCAACAGGCCCTGGTCCTGCCAGCCCATCCCCTTCGAGGTCAGGATCAGGTGGGCTTGGGAACTGATGGGCAGGAATTCGGTGATGCCCTGAACCAGGGCAAGAACGACGATATGCCACAGAATCAAGGCGGGCTACCTCCTCGGCGAAGACGGCGTCAGCATGGGGCATCCCCCCTGCCAAGACACGCAAAAATTCACGGGACGGTAATTTTCCTGTTATTTCTGCTGGATAGATCACATAGTCCTATTTTTGTACTAAATAGCCCGGTATGCCTGTTAATTAGCAATAATTTTATGTAGTTTGCGTGAAATTCCCTTGCAGTAGGTAAATAATATTGCCATAGTTTATGGCCTTCGCATCGATTTCCAACAAGAATCCAAAAATTCGGACGGTGGGCGGAGGAACTGGGCTCACAAAGGGAGGTGCTAACGCCCCACCATGGCGCAACGCATGCTCAAATTCGGTAATCTCGGCCAGCGCTTCCCCGACAAGCGGGACGTTGACGCTCGCCGCCAGGATTTCCAGGAGATCTTCGGGGAATACGATCCGGACAGGGCGGCCCAGCAGGCCAGCCGCTGTTCCCAGTGCGGGATTCCCTTCTGCCAGATCCATTGCCCGGTCTCGAACAACATTCCCGACTGGCTGAAGCTCACCGCCGAGGGCCGGATCGAAGAGGCCTACGAGGTCTCTTCGGCGACGAACAACCTGCCCGAGATCTGTGGCCGCATCTGCCCGCAGGACCGGCTCTGCGAAGGCAATTGCGTGATCGAGAAGGGCTTCGATTCGGTCACGATCGGCTCGGTCGAAAAATACATTACGGATACCGCCTTCGAGATGGGACTCGTCAAGCCGCCGATGCCGAAACGCGAACGCGAACAATCCGTCGGCATCATCGGGGGCGGACCGGCCGGCATGGCCGCCGCCGAACAGCTTCGCCGCAAGGGTTATCAGGTACACGTCTACGACCGTTACGACCGGATCGGCGGCCTGCTGATCTATGGCATTCCGAATTTTAAACTCGAGAAGTGGGTCGTCGAACGCCGCGTCGATCTTCTGGAGAAAGGCAATGTCGTCTTTCACCGGAACTTCGAGGTGGGCCGCGACACAAGTTTGGCCGATCTTCAGAAACGGCACGACGCCATCCTGATCGCAACGGGCGTTTACAAGGCGAGGGATATTTCGATTCCTGGCGCTGGCCTTGAGAACATCTTTCAGGCGCTTGACTATTTGATTGCCAGCAACCGCAAGGGCCTTGGTGATACGGTGCCGCTTTTCGACGACGGCACGCTGAACGCGGATGGAAAACGCGTCGTGGTCATCGGCGGTGGTGATACGGCGATGGACTGCGTGCGCACCGCCGTCCGCCAGGGAGCTACCTCCGTGAAGTGCCTGTACCGGCGCGACCGCACGAACATGCCGGGCTCCCAACGCGAAGTCCGCCACGCCGAAGAAGAGGGCGTCGAATTCATCTGGCTTTCCGCGCCGGAGGCGTTTCTCGGCAACGGCGAGGCCTCGGGCGTACGTGCCGTGCGCATGCATCTGGGCGACGCGGACGCAACCGGCCGCCAGACGCCGCAGCCAATCCCTGAATCTCATTTCACGCTGGAAGCGGACCTGATCGTGAAGGCGTTGGGATTCGATCCGGAAGAAGTGCCTACCCTTTTCGGTGTTCCGGAGCTGGAGGTCAGTCGCTGGGGCACGATCAAGATCGATTTTCGCACGATGATGACAAACCTAGATGGCGTGTTTGCCGCCGGAGACATCGTGCGCGGCGCTTCGCTAGTTGTCTGGGGTATCCGCGATGGACGAGACGCCGCGGAAAACATTGATGCCTACCTTCAGGCGGGAACGGCGGGCGAGGGACGCCCGGCACAAAAACTTGCCATGGTGTCCTAAGGGCAAAAGGAAAAGCGCGTTGCAAAAGATGAACGAGGGGACGAAATTCGCCGAGGCGTGGCGGGCAAACGCCAGCCGGCTTCAGGCCGAGGGTCTCTACAACCCCGAACACGAGCACGACGCCTGTGGCGTCGGCCTGGTCGCCGCCATCGACGGCAGGCCCAGGCGGACCGTTGTTGAGGCCGGGATCAACGCACTCAAGGCAGTGTGGCATCGCGGCGCGGTCGATGCGGACGGCAAGACGGGCGACGGCGCCGGCATTCACGTTGAAATCTCCCAGGACTTCTTCAAGGAGCACATCGCACGCACCGGCCACCGGCCGGAGAAGGGGCGCCTTGCCGTCGGCATGGTGTTCCTGCCGAAAACCAGCCTGGCCGCGCAGGAAATCTGCCGCTCCATCGTTGAAGCCGAAATCTTGGCCTTCGGCTATCGCATCTATGGCTGGCGGCAGGTGCCGATCGACGCCTCCATCATCGGCGAAAAAGCAAACGCTACCCGCCCCGAAATCGAACAGATCATGATCGCCAATTCCCGCGGCGTCGATGACGATCAGTTTGAACTCGACCTTTACGTCATTCGCAGGAAAATCGAGAAGCGCGTCCTTGAAGGCCAGCACATCAACGACTTTTACATCTGCTCGCTTTCCTGCCGCTCTATCATTTACAAGGGCATGTTCCTCGCCGAACAGTTGACGAACTTCTATCCGGACCTTCTGGACGAACGGTTCATCTCGCGCTTTGCGATCTATCACCAGCGCTATTCGACGAACACCTTTCCGACTTGGCCGCTGGCGCATCCCTTTCGCATGCTCGCCCATAACGGCGAAATCAACACGCTGCGCGGTAACATCAACTGGATGCGAAGCCACGAAGCACGTATGGAGTCCGAACGCTTCGGGGAGCACATCGAGGATCTAAAGCCGGTCATCCAGCTTGGAAGTTCCGACTCGGCCGCCCTGGACGCGGTGTTCGAGCTTCTGGTTCGGGCCGGCCGGTCGGCGCCGCTTGTCAAAACCCTGCTTATTCCGGATTCATGGTCGCCCAATAAAAAGACCCTGCCGAAAAAGCATCAGGACCTTTTTCACTACTGCAACTGCGTTTCCGAACCGTGGGACGGGCCGGCTGCCGTGACCGCGACGGACGGGCGCTGGGTGATCGCGGGCATGGACCGCAACGGGCTGCGACCGATGCGTTACACGATTACCGGGGACTCCCTTCTTATCGTCGGTTCCGAGGCCGGGATGGTGTGGACGGACGAATCGGAAATCACCGAAAAAGGTCGTCTCGGCCCCGGACAGGTGATCGGCGTCAATCTAGACGAAGGCCGTTTCTACCATGACTCCGAACTCCGCGACATGCTGGCGAACGAGCATCCATACGGAAAGTGGATCAAGAACGTAACGGCACTCGACGGTCTCATCAAAGGCAAGAGCTCGGAGAAAAGCGACCTCTCCAAGGAAGAGTTGCGCACGCGCCAGACCGCCTTCGGGTTCACGATGGAGGAGATCGAACTTCTCCTGCATCCGATGGTCGAGGACGCGAAGGAGGCGACCGGTTCGATGGGGGACGACACGCCGCTGGCCGTGCTGTCCGACCATTACCGGGGGCTTCATCACTATTTCCGCCAGCGCTTCAGCCAGGTGACAAACCCCCCGATCGACAGTCTGCGCGAACGCCGGGTCATGAGCTTGACGACCCGGCTTGGTAATCTTGGCAATTTGCTCGACGCTAGCGAGGAACAGACCCGGCGCCTGGAGCTCAGCTCACCGGTGCTTTCCAACGCCGAGTTCGAGGCATTGCGGGCCTATCTGGAGGACGAGGCAACCGAGATCGATTGCACTTTCCCCACCGATGGCGGGGAGGGCGCCCTTCAGGACCATCTCCTGCGCATCCGCCAGGAGGCGGAAGATGCCGTACGCGGCGGCACGACGCATCTTTTCCTGACGGACAAGCATCTCGGGCCCGACCGGGTGCCGATCCCGATGATTCTCGCGACCGGCGCCGTCCACACCCATCTCGTGCAGCAGCAACTGCGCACCTTTACCTCGCTCAACGTGCAGTCCGGCGAATGTCTTGACGTGCATTACTTTGCCGTTCTGATCGGCGTCGGCGCTACCACCATCAACGCCTACCTGGCGCTGGAAACGATTGCGGACCGTCACCGCCGGGGCCTGTTCCCGAACCGCACGCTGGAAGAATGCGCCGCGCGCTACACGAAGGCGATCGGCGACGGGCTGCTCAAGGTCATGTCAAAAATGGGAATCTCGGTGATCGTTTCCTATCGCGGCGGCCAGAACTTCGAGGCGGTTGGATTGTCCCGGGCGCTTGTCGCCGAGTTTTTCCCGGGCATGACGTCCCGCATCTCCGGCATCGGGCTCTCCGGCATCCAGGCGAAGGTCGCGGCACTCCACCGCCGCGCCTTCGACGAGGACATGATCGCGCTGCCCATCGGCGGCTTCTATTCCGTCCGGCGCGGCGGCGAGGTACACGCCGTCGACGGCAATCTGGTGCACATCCTGCAAACGGCCGTCGCCACGGATTCCTACAGCACTTACAAGCGCTACAGCGAAGGCCTGCGTCATCAATCGCCGATTCAGTTGCGCGATCTTCTCGATTTCAAACCGACCGCCCAGTCGATCCCCGTCGAAGAAGTCGAATCGATCACCGACATTCGTAAACGCTTTGGAACCGGCAGCATGTCCCACGGCGCGTTGTCGCGGGAAGCCCACGAAACGCTTGCCATCGCCATGAACCGGATCGGCGGCGCCTCCTGCAGCGGCGAAGGCGGGGAAGACCCGGTGCGCTCGAGGCCTCTGCCGAACGGCGACAATGCGAATTCCGTCATCAAGCAGGTTGCCTCGGCCCGCTTCGGCGTCACGGCGGAATATTTGAACAACTGCGACGAGATCGAGATCAAGATCGCCCAGGGCGCGAAGCCGGGCGAAGGCGGTCAACTGCCCGGTTTCAAGGTGACGGAAGAAATTGCGCTGCTGCGTCATTCGACGCTGGGCGTGACGCTGATCTCGCCGCCGCCCCATCACGACATCTACTCGATCGAGGACCTGGCCCAGCTTATCTACGACCTCAAGCAGATCAATCCCAAGGCGAAGGTCTCCGTGAAGCTGGTCGCCGAGGACGGCATCGGTACGATCGCCGCCGGCGTCGCCAAGGCCAAGGCCGACGTCATCCTGATCGCCGGCCATTCCGGCGGCACCGGCGCCAGTCCGCAGAGCAGCATCAAATATGCCGGCGTGCCCTGGGAAATGGGTTTAAGCGAGGTAAATCAGGTGCTTACCCTAAATCGGCTACGCCACCGGGTGCGCCTGCGCGTTGATGGAGGCATCCGCACCGGCCGTGACGTGGTGATTGCCGCAATGATGGGCGCCGAGGAATTCGGCGTCGGCACGACGTCGCTGATCGCGATGGGGTGCATCATGGTCCGGCAATGCCACAGCAACACCTGCCCGGTCGGCATCTGCACTCAGGACACGAAACTGCGGAACAAATTCGAGGGCACGCCGGAAAAGGTGGTGAACCTGTTCAGCTTCATCGCCGAAGAGGTGCGCGAGATTCTGGCCTCCCTTGGCGTGCGTTCGCTTCAGGAAATTGTCGGACGGACGGATTTGCTTGCCCAGGTCAGCCGTGGCAGCGCCCATCTCGATGACCTCGATCTCAACCCCCTGCTGGCCCAGCCGGATGCGGGGGAATTTACGCGTTATTGCTCGCTTGAGGGCCGCAATGAAGTTCCGGACACGCTGGACGCGCGCATGGTTCAGGATGCCCATGCGGCGCTCGAAAAATCGGGCAAGGTCCAGCTTGCCTACAACATCAGCAACACTCAACGCGCCATCGGCACGCGGCTTTCGTCGATGATCACCCGTCGCTACGGCATGGCGGGGTTGGCGGCGGATCACATCACGGTGCGCCTGCGCGGCACGGCGGGTCAGTCCCTCGGCGCCTTTGCCGTTAAGGGCTTGAAGATCGAGGTGTTCGGCGACGCCAACGATTACGTCGGCAAGGGGCTCTCCGGCGGCACGATCGTGGTTCGCCCGTTGACCGCCTCGCCGCTGGTGACGAACGAGAACACAATCATCGGCAACACCGTCCTTTACGGCGCAACCGCGGGCAAGTTGTTTGCGGCTGGTCAGGCTGGCGAACGTTTCGCGGTTCGCAATTCCGGTGCCGAGGCGGTCGTCGAGGGATGCGGTTCGAACGGTTGTGAATACATGACCGGCGGCATCACCGTTATTCTTGGCTCCGTCGGCGACAACTTCGCCGCCGGCATGACGGGAGGCATGGCCTTCGTCTTCGATGAAAAGGAAATCATGCCCCACTACATCAACGACGACATGGTGATCTATCAGCGCGTCCAGACCCCCCACTGGGAAGGCGTGCTGAAGCGGTTGATCGCCGAACATGCGCGCCAGACCCAGTCGCGGTTCGCCCAGCGCCTGTTAAACGACTGGGAACAGGTTTTTCCCTATTTCTGGCAGATCGTGCCGAAGGAAATGGTGAACCGGCTCGAACACCCTGTCATGCTTGAGGAAAAGAAGGTCCGGGCCTAAAGCGCGCAAGCCTTAACCGGCCTTTCCCCGGCTGTTCATCGCGCCATCCCTTGCGGTAAAGTTCGGCCATGCGCACCCTTTACCATCTCTGGCTTTCGCCTTTCTCACGCAAGGTGCGGATCGCGCTGAAGGAAAAGAAGCTGGAGTTCGGGATGCAGGTCGAACAGGTTTGGGAACGCCGCCGCGCCTTTCTGGCCATGAACCCGGCCGGCAACGTGCCCGTACTGGTCGAAGAAGACGGCACCGCGCTGGCCGACAGCGACGCGATTTGCGAATATCTGGACGAGGTCTACCCGGACCCTTCCCTGATTGGTGCAGGCCCTTTCCCGCGGGCCGAAGTGCGCAGGCTTGCCGCTTGGTTCGACACGAAGTTCTACCACGAGGTGACGATGAACCTCGAAGGCGAGAAGGTCATGAAACGGTTCCTCGGCCTTGGCGAACCGGATTCGAACGCCATTCGTGCGGGCCTCGCGAACGTTCACTACCACCTCGACTATATCGGTTACCTCACGGAACGCAGGGACTGGCTAGGCGGCGAGTTTTTTTCGCTGGCCGACATTGCCGCCGCGGCACAGCTTTCGACGGTGGACTATCTGGGGGACGTGCCCTGGAAGGACCACCCGGCGGCAAAGGATTGGTACGCGCGCGTCAAATCCAGGCCCTCCTTCCGCCCCCTGCTGGCCGATCACATCCCCGGCATGCCGCCTCCGAAGGCCTATGCGGATCCGGACTTCTAGCCACGCCACGATGAACGATCCGGCACAAGGGCGGCTTTTCTGCTTCGGCCTCGGCTACAGCGCCCGGACGCTGGCCCGGCGTCTCGGCGCGCGCGGCTGGCACGTTCTCGGCACGGCCCGAACGGCAGGGACCTGCGCCGGGTTGCAGGCCGCCGGGATTGAAGCCCTGCCCTTCGATGGGACGGCCCCGCTCGCCCCTGCGAAACATCCCCTGGCTAGCGTAACGCATGTACTTTCTTCCGTGCCGCCGGATGTCCGCGGCGACCCGGTGCTTCGCCATCACGCCGAGGACCTTGCCGGCCTTTCCGGTTTGCGCTGGGTCGGTTATCTCTCGACGACCGGGGTCTATGGGGATCGCAGCGGCGAATGGGTGGACGAGGATTCCACCCTGCGCCCGACCGGCATGCGCGGCCGGCGCCGCGCCGAGGCCGAACGCGCCTGGCTCGCCCTCGGCGAAAAAGCCGGCCTTGCCGTTCACGTCTTTCGCCTGGCCGGCATCTACGGGCCGGGCCGAAGCGCCCTGGAGGCCCTGCGGCAAGGCCGCGCCAAACGCATCCGAAAACCCGGTCAGGTCTTTTCACGCATCCATGTCGACGACCTGGCCGAGACGCTGCTGCGATCGATGGCGGCGCCGAAGGCGGGCCGCATCTACAACGTCTGCGACGACAAACCGGCGGCGCCGGAAGACGTCGTAACGTTTGCCGCACGCCTGCTTGGCATGCCGCCACCGCCTCTCGTCGCCTTCGAAGACGCCGATCTTTCCGACATGGCGCGAAGCTTCTACGCCGACAACAAACGCGTGCGCAACGACCGCATAAAACGGGAACTCGGCGTCGTGCTGCGTTACGCGGATTACGAGGCCGGCCTGAACGCTATTTTGGCCGCATCCCTAGGCAACTGAATCCAATAGCGCGCCGAGCGTTTGCTCGAGACGCCGGATATCGTCTTCTCCCGACAGACGATGGTCGCCATGCCGGATGAAGGTTGCCGTGACGTCGTCCGATTGCAGCCGGTTCAACAGCCTGAGCGAGGTTTCCCACGGCACGTCCGCGTCCGCCATGCCGTGCAAAAGCCAGACCGGGCAATCCAGCGGAATGGCCTGACGCAGCAGCAGATGCGCCTTTCCTTCCTCGATCAGCTTTTGCGTGATCCGAGTCGGCGTTTCCGCATCGTCGCTCGCCACGTCGAAGAAGCCATCGCGGGCCAAGGCGGCACGTTGTGCCGCGTTCAGCTTCTCCCCGATCAAATCCTCCGTGAAATCCGGCGCGGCGGCGATGCCGAGAAGCCCGGCAACCCGGTCTTTTCGCGCCAGCGCCACGAGCAGCATGATCCAGCCGCCCATGCTGGACCCGACCAGTACCTGTGGCCCTTCCGTGCACGCATCGAACGCAGCAAGCGCATCCTCCGTCCAGCTTCCGATCGTCCCATCGGTGAAGTCGCCCGAGGACTGCCCATGCCCCTGGTAGTCGAAACGAAGACAGGCATGGCCGCGCGTTTTGCAGAAGGCCTCCACGGCAAGCGCCTTCGTGCCCGTCATGTCGGAACCGAATCCGCCCAGAAAAACGACGCCGGGCGTTTTTCCCGAAAGGCGGTGATAGGCGATTGTCGCGCCGCCTGTGCGTGGTAAAGTCTGCGGTTCCGTCGTTTCCGGCATCGTTTCGTTTCAAAAGTCCAGACGTCGGAGCATAAGAAGTTCCCTGGGATCGTCCGTCAAGGAGCCAGCGCATGTCGAGTGCGAAGACCGGAGCTACGAAAACGCGTGCGCCGGTCGTCTTGCAGGTTCTGCCGGCGCTCGTAGCCGGTGGTGTCGAGCGTGGCACCGTCGAGATCGCCGCCGCACTCCGCGATGCCGGCTGGACGCCGCTGGTTGCCTCTGCCGGCGGCCCCATGCAGCACGAGGTCGAACGGGCGGGGGCCACGCATTTCACGCTGCCGCTCGATAGCAAGAATCCCCTTGTCATGTACCGAAACGTGGCGCGGCTGGCCGCCCTGATCGAAGCCCACGGCATCGATATCCTGCATGCGCGAAGCCGCGCCCCTGCCTGGAGCGCTTTCTACGCGGCAAAACGTGCGCATTGCCATTTCGTGACCACCTTTCACGGCACCTATTCGGCCCACAATTGGGCGAAGCGCCACTACAACGCCGTCATGACCAAGGGCGAGCGCGTCATCGCCATTTCCGAATTCATTGCCGGGCACATGCGCCGCATCTATGGCGTGGAGCCAGGCAAGCTTCGCGTCATCCCGCGCGGGGTGAAACTGGACGTCTTCGACCCTGCCCGGGTCAGTCCCGAACGAATCATCCAGCTTTCCCGCCAATGGCAATTGCGCGACGACGCGCCGGTCATCCTGTTGCCGGGAAGGCTCACGCGCTGGAAGGGACAGCGCGTCCTGATCGAGGCGCTGGCCGCGCTTGGGCGGAAGGACGTGCAGTGCCGCCTCGCCGGTTCCGATCAGGGCCGGACCAGCTACCGGAAAGAGCTTGAGCAGCTGATCGTGAAACGCGGCCTTTCCGACATCATCAAAATCACCGACAACTGCAAGGACATGCCGGCCGCTTACATGCTGGCGGACGTTGTCGTTTCCGCCTCGACGGACCCGGAGGCCTTCGGGCGCGTCGTCGCCGAAGCCCAGGCCATGGGCAGACCGGTGGTGGCGACCGACCACGGGGCCGCCCAGGAGACGGTGCTACCCGGTGAAACGGGCTGGCTGTCGCCACCGGGGGACGCCAAGAAACTCGCCGAGGCACTGGCCTGGGCGCTCGGGTTCGAGCCGAAGGCAAGGGATCGTCTGGCCGCCAGGGCGCGGGAACACATCGTCCAGCATTACTCGAACAAAGCCATGTGCAAGGCGACGTTGAACGTCTACCGCGAGGTGCTGGGCGAGGAGCCCGTCGCATGACAGGCCGCGTGCTTGTGATCAAGCTCGGCGCGCTTGGTGACTTTCTGCAGGCGTTGGGTCCCTTCGCGGCCATCCGCCGCCACCACGAAAATGCGGAAATCACGCTGCTTACGACCGCACCTTTTCGGGAAATGGCCGAACGGTGCGGCTGTTTCGATTCGGTCTGGCTGGATCGGCGACCAAAGCTTTGGCAGGTCCCCGACTGGTTGCGGCTTCGTGCGCAGCTTCGCGAAGCCCGTTTCGATCGAGTCTACGATCTGCAGACATCGGACCGCAGCGGTTTTTATTTTTCCCTCTTTTTCCCGGGCCCATTTCCGGAATGGTCCGGCATCGCGCGCGGCTGTTCGCACCCTCACGCCAATCCGAAGCGCGATTTCCAGCACACCGTCGAACGCCAGACGGAACAGTTGCAAATGGCAGGGATTGCGGACGTGCCCGTTGCTTCCGTTGACTGGATGACGGCCGATGTGTCGCGTTTTCAGCTACCCGAACCTTACGTGCTTTTCGTGCCGGGCGGAGCCCCTCACCGCCCGGAAAAGCGCTGGCCGGAGGCGGGGTACGCCGCCCTTGCCGGGCTGCTCGCCGAGCGCGGTTTGACCCCGGTCCTGCTCGGCACGGCGGCCGAGGCGAAAGCCCTTGCAGCAATCGCCAAAGCCTGCCCGCAAGCGGTGAACCTTGCCGGCCAGACAAACCTTTTCGACATCGCCGCACTCGCCCGCCAAGCGAAAGCGGCGGTGGGCAACGACACCGGGCCGATGCATCTGATCGCGACCGCCGGCTGCCCCGCCGTCGCCCTTTTCTCCGGCGCTTCCGATCCTGCGCTTTGCGCGCCCCGGGGCCGCCAGGTGACGGTTTTGAGGCGGGGGACCCTGGCCACACTGACACCGGACGAAGTGCTCGATGCGCTTTCCCTGCGGGAAGCCACGAAAAGCCCTTCGGGACCGGGCCATCCTTGACACCGTTTCGAAAGGTTCTACATTTCCGCAACCCTTAGGAAAAAGACGGTTTTCCGGACTTTCGACCGGTTACTTGCATGATGCTTACGATCACCCTTCCCGACGGCTCCACCCAGACCCACGAAAAAGGCGTGAGCGGTCTGGAGATCGCCTCGGCCATCGGCGCCGGCCTTGCCAAGGCGGCGGTCGCCATTCGCGTGAACGGCGAGCTCTGGGACCTTACCCGTCCGATCGAGAAGGACGCCGCAATCGCCATCGTTACCCGCGAAACGGACGAAGGGCGCGAAGTCCTGCGCCACGATGCCGCCCATGCCATGGCCGAAGCGGTGAAGGAGCTTTACCCCGAGACCCAGGTCACGATCGGCCCGGCGATCGAAAACGGCTTCTATTACGATTTTTCCAGAAAAGAGCCCTTCACGCCGGAAGATCTGGAGAAGATCGAAAAACGCATGCACGAGATCGTTGCACGCGACGAAGAGGTCGTTCGCGAGGTCTGGGACCGCAAGGAGGCGATTGTCTTCTTCAAGAACATGGGCGAACACTACAAGGCGGAAATCATCGAAGCGATTCCGGAAGGCGAGCCCATCACGCTTTACCGTCAGGGCAACTTCATCGACCTTTGCCGGGGCCCCCATCTGCCATCGACCGGAAGGCTTGGCAAAGGGTTCAAGCTGATGAAGCTGGCCGGCGCCTATTGGCGGGGCGATTCCAAAAACGAAATGCTCCAGCGCATCTACGGCACCGCCTGGGCAAACGAAAAAGAATTAAAACACCACCTCTTTGTGCTTGAGGAAGCGACGCGGCGAGACCACCGCCGTCTGGGCAAGGAGATGGACCTCTTCCACATTCAGGAAGAAGCCGTCGGCTCCATCTTCTGGCACGCGAAAGGCTGGACGCTTTATCGCATTCTCGAAGACTACATTCGCCGTCGTCTGGACCGGGCCGGCTATGTCGAAGTGCGGACCCCGGAACTTGTCGACCGCAGCCTCTGGGAACAGTCCGGCCATTGGGAAAAGTTTCGCGAGCATATGTTCACCGCCGAGTCGGAGGAACGCGTGCTGGCCTTGAAGCCGATGAACTGCCCGGGCCACGTCCAGATTTTCCGGCAGGGCGGGAAAAGCTACCGCGACCTGCCGTTGCGCATGGCCGAGTTTGGTACCTGCCACCGGAACGAACCGTCCGGCGCGCTGCATGGGCTCATGCGGGTCCGCGCCTTCACCCAGGACGACGCCCACATCTTCTGCACCCAAGACCAGATCACCGAGGAAACGAAGGCGTTCTGCACGCTCCTCTTAAGCGTCTACAAGGATTTCGGCTATGAGGACGTTGTCATCAAATACGCCGACCGGCCGGACCTGCGGGCCGGGGACGACGCCGTCTGGGATGCCGCCGAGGCGGCTCTTCGCGCCGCCACCGAAGCGACCGGCCTTGCGGTCTCGCCTAATCCCGGCGAAGGCGCCTTCTACGGGCCGAAACTCGAATTCGTGCTGCGCGACGCCATCGGCCGCGACTGGCAATGCGGCACGCTGCAGGTCGATTTCGTCCTGCCGGAGCGGCTGAACGCAAGCTACATCGGCGAGGACGGCGAGAAACATCGGCCGGTCATGCTGCACCGGGCGATTCTGGGGTCCATCGAACGCTTCATCGGCGTCCTCATCGAACATTACGCCGGGCGCCTGCCCCTGTGGCTGGCACCGCTTCAGGTTGTCGTCACAACGATCACGAATGACAGCGACGCCTACGCCAAGGAGGTTGTCGCGGCGCTCCAAAAGGCGGGGCTGCGGGTTGAGGCAGACCTTCGTAACGAAAAGATCAATTACAAGGTGCGCGAGCACAGCCTTGCCAAAGTCCCCGTTCTCCTTGCCGTTGGCAATCGGGAGACGGAAAATCGGACGGTTTCCATCCGCTACCTGGGCGACAAGGATCAAGAAAGCCTTGCCCTTGATAAAGCAGTCGTTAGACTTACGTCGGAAGCTGCGGCTCCTGACGCGTAAGCCTTCGTCCGGAACCGTAACTCTCATCGAAACAATTATTGGAGGAAGTTCATAGCTAGGTTAGCTGCGCAAACGCGGCCGTCCCGACAGGGACCCCGCATCAACGAACAAATCGACGTACCCACCATCCGTCTTATCGGAGCCGACTCGGAACAAATTGGAATCGTTTCCATCGAGGAAGGGCTCAAAGCTGCCGAGGAGGCAGGACTCGACCTCGTCGAAATATCGCCGAGCGCCGATCCGCCCGTCTGCAAAGTTCTCGACTACGGCAAGCTCAAATACAAAGAGAGCAAGAAGCGCGCCGAAGCGAAAAAGAAGCAGAAGGTAATCGACATCAAGGAGATCAAGCTGCGCCCCGGAATCGAGGCTCACGATTACGAGGTGAAGCTCCGCAAGATCATCGACTTCCTGCGGGAGGGCAACAAGGTCAAGGTGACGATGCGTTTCCGCGGCCGGGAAATGGCCCACCAGGATTTGGGGTTGAACGTGCTCATGCGGATCCGCGATGACGTGGAAGAAGTCGGCAAAATCGAGCAGTTTCCCCGGACCGAGGGACGGCTGATGACGATGGTCCTGACTACAAAATAAGGGATACGGCTGCCCCCGCCGGGTTCTTGCCTTTCCAATGCGCACTCGCTATAACCCACGCTGCTTTCGAGCGGTGAGGCCCAAGGGCATGCCCAGCCGCTCATAAAACCTCCACTTAGGGGAGATGGAAATGCCCAAGCTGAAGACGAAAAGCAGCACAAAGCGCCGATTCCGTCGTACCGCGACGGGCAAGATCGTGATGAACCCGTCGGGGAAGCGTCACAATCTGCGCAAGCGCTCCCAGAAAACGAAAAGAAAAGCGCGCGGCACGAAGATTCTGTCGGAGTCGAGCGCGGCCATCGTCAAAAAATTCATGCCTTACGGCGGTTAGGGACGACCCATGGCACGCGTTAAAAGAGGGGTCACCACCCACGCTCGTCACAAGAAGGTCGTCGATCGAGCCACCGGTTATCGCGGGCGGGCGAAATCAAACTTTCGCGTTGCGATCGAGCGGGTCGAGAAGGGTCTGCAATACGCCTACCGTGACCGGCGCAACCGCAAGCGCAGTTTCCGCGCGCTTTGGATACAACGTATCAATGCAGGGGTCCGGGAACACGGGCTTACCTATTCGCAATTCATAAATGGCATCAAGAAGGCCGGGATCGAGATGGATCGCAAGGTGCTTTCGGATCTTGCGGTGAACGACCCGTCGGCCTTTAAGGAGATCGTAGAGCGGGCCCGGACGGCGCTGGGTCCCACCGCATAATCCTGGCCCCGAACCGGCAATTGGACTTCGAAGTAAGGGGCTTGCATTCGTAAGCCCCCTTCTTTTCCTAAGGCGGGAAAACGATGACGGATCTCGACTCCCTGCGCAAGACGCTGCTAGACGAAATCGAAACGGCGCAAAACCTCGACGATCTCGAGCAGCTGCGTGTCGCGGTCCTCGGCAAGAAAGGGCAAATCACCAAACGGATGAAGGGGTTGGGCGCCCTTGAGCCCGAGGCACGCCGCAACCAGGGCGCGGCCCTGAATACGCTGAAGGAGGAAATAAGCCGGGCGATTACCGAACGCGGCCGCGTATTGGGCGATTCGGCGTTGAACGCGCGCCTGCTTCAGGAACGCTTTGACATGACGCTGCCGCCCCGTCCCGAAACGGAGGGGCGCATCCACCCCATCAGCCAGACGCTGGGTGAACTGCTTCAGATCTTCGGCGCCATGGGATTCGCCGTGGCGGAGGGCCCGGACGTCGAGGACGATTTCCACAATTTCGCGGCCCTGAATATCCCGCCGGAACACCCCGCCCGCCAGATGCACGACACCTTCTACTTCCCGCCCGACGCTTCGGGCGAGCGCAGGTTGCTTCGCACCCATACTTCGCCGGTCCAGATCCGGACAATGCGCGCGGCAAAGCCGCCGATCCGGATCGTGGCACCAGGCCGTACCTATCGGCGGGATTCAGACATCACGCACACGCCGATGTTCCACCAGATCGAGGGCCTGCTCATCGACCGTGGCACCCATATGGGACACCTGAAAGGTTGCCTCTTCGATTTCTGCCGTGCCTTCTTTGAACTCGACGAAGTGCCGTTGCGCTTCCGGCCAAGCTTCTTTCCCTTCACGGAACCCTCGGCAGAAGTCGACATCGGCTGCGCCCGTGAGAAGGACACCATCCGCGTCGGGGCCGGGGCCGACTGGCTCGAGATTCTGGGTTGCGGAATGGTCCATCCGAAGGTGCTGGAGCATTGTGGGATCGATTCGAGCGTCTATCAGGGCTTTGCCTTCGGCCTCGGGGTCGAACGCGTCGCCATGCTGAAATACGGCATTCCGGACCTGCGCACCTTTTTCGAGGCGGACCTGCGCTGGCTTCGTCACTACGGCTTCCTACCGCTTGACGTGCCGACCCTGACCGGGGGGCTTTCGTAATGAAATTCACCCTCGGCTGGCTTCGCGATCATCTCGACACGAAGGCCGATCTCGCGACGATCGCGGACACGCTGACGGCGGTCGGGCTGGAAGTCGAGGAACTGATCGACCGGGCAAAAGCACTCAAAGGTTTCGTCGTGGCCAGGGTGGAAACGGCCGAACGCCACCCGGACGCCGACCGTCTTCAGCTTTGCACCGTCTCGACCGGCAAGCAGACCTTCACCGTTGTCTGCGGCGCCCCCAACGCACGGGCCGGAATGAAAGGCGTGCTGGCCCGGCCGGGCACCGTCATCCCGGCGACGGGAGAACCCTTGCGGGCCGGCAAAATTCGCGGAGTCTTGAGCGAAGGCATGCTGTGTTCGGCGGCGGAACTTGAACTCGGCGAGGACCACGACGGCATCATCGAGCTCTCGGCCGATGCAAAAGTCGGCACCAGCGCCGTTGCCGCCCTTGGTCTGAACGACCCGGTCATCCATCTGGGACTCACCCCCAATCGCGGTGACTGCCTCGGCGTGCGCGGCATTGCCCGGGACCTTGCGGCGGCCGGCCTCGGCCGGTTGAAGCCCTGGCGGGCGAAACCCGTTGCCGGCGCCTTCAAAAGCCCGGTCGGCCTTTCCCTCGATTTCCCGAAGAACGCCAGGAACGCGTGTGCCCATTTCGTTGGCCGCAGCCTGCGCGGCGTGAAGAACGGGCCAAGCCCCGCCTGGCTGCAACGTCGCCTGCTCGCTGTCGGGTTGCGCCCCATTTCCGCCCTTGTCGACGTAACAAACCTGATGGCGATCGAGTTTGGCCGTCCCATGCACGTTTTCGACGCCGACCGGCTGCAGGGGAATCTCACCGTGCGCCTCGCCCGCAAGGGGGAAACGCTGCGGGCCCTCGATGGCAAGGACTACCGGCTGGATCCGAACATGTGCGTGATTGCTGACGAGAAAGAGGTCCTGAGTCTCGCTGGCGTTATCGGCGGCGAGGCCTCCGGTTGCACGGAAGCGACG
This sequence comes from Alphaproteobacteria bacterium, assembly GCA_021296325.1. Lineage (GTDB taxonomy): Bacteria > Pseudomonadota > Alphaproteobacteria. Next base: position 323,050 of record JAGWAR010000001.1, on the reverse strand, counting down.
ACGAACGTCTTCGTCGAATCGGCCATCTTCGATCCCATCCGCACGGCGGCGACGGGACGCAAACTCAATATCGAAACGGACGCGCGCCATCGTTTCGAACGTGGCGTCGATCCCGTCATGGTCCTGCCAGGCATGGAAGCGGCGACGCAACGCATCCTCCAATTCTGTGGAGGCGAGGCCGGAAAATGCGTCATCGTCGGCAAGGAGGAAAAACGCAACCAGACGGTTTTCTTCCGCCCCGCACGCGTGTACGCCCTTGGCGGCCTCAACCTTCCCGAAAGGAAGTCGCTTAGCATTCTGAAAAAACTCGGCTTCGAAAGCGTGAAAAAAGGCAAGCGCCTTGCCGTGCGCGTCCCTTCCTGGCGCAACGATATCGAGGACGAAGCGGACCTCGTCGAGGAAGTGCTTCGCATTCACGGCTACGACGCCATTCCCTCACTGCCGTTGCCGCCGGAAACGTCGCTTCCCCCGGTCAGCGTGACGCCAGCCAATCACCAGGCGGAGTTCGCCCGGCGTACGCTCGCCGGCCGCGGCATGGTCGAGGTGGTGAGCTGGTCTTTCCTTTCCTCCCGCATTGCCGGCGATTTCGGCGGCGGCGCGACGCTGGCGCTGGAAAATCCGATCAGCGCCGATCTCGACATGCTGCGGCCCTCGATCCTGCCCAACCTAATCGGGGCGGCGGGACGCAACGCCGATCGCGGCCTTCCGGATTTGGCCCTGTTCGAAATCGGGCCGCAATATACGGGCCTTGCGGCAAAGGATCAGGCCCTGGTGGCGGCCGGCCTGCGCACCGGCAAGGCCCATGCCCGCCACTGGCTGGAGCCCGAGCGGGCGGTGGACGCCTTCGATGCGAAGGCGGATGCGCTAGCGACTCTTGTCGCCGCCGGCGTAAAGGCCGCAAGCCTGGAAGCCGTCTCCGAGGGCCCCGCCTGGTACCATCCGGGCCGCGTCGGCGCGTTCCGCCAGGGACCGAAGAACGTGCTCGCCCATTTTGGCGAGGTCCATCCCGGTATTCTCAAGCGGCTTGACGTCGAAGGGCCCGTCGTTGGTTTCGAGGTCTTCCTCGACCGCGTGCCGGCGCCGAGGCTCCGGGCTGACCGCGCCCGCCCGCCGCTCGATGCGTCGCCTTTCCAGCCGATCGCCCGCGACTTTGCCTTCGTCGTCGATGAGGCCGTGGCGGCGGGAGACATCCTCCGCGCCACGAAGAAAGCGGCGCCGCAGTTGATCGAAAGCGTTACCGTCTTCGACGTCTACCAGGGAAAAGGCATCGCCCCCGGCAAGAAATCGCTCGCTATTTCCGTCACCCTGCAGCCCCGCGAGAAGACGCTGACGGACGAGGAAATCACCGTCGTCGCCGAGAAAATTGTGGAGAACGTGCGCAAGGCGACCGGGGCCGAACTTCGCCAGTAGAGGCGGCTATGAAGGCGAGCGAAACGAGCGGCGAGTCTATCCGGACGAAGGCGAAGGCATTGGGTTTCGATGCGGTAGGTTTTCTTACCGCCGAAACCGACGCGAATTTCAAGCAGGGTCTCCGGCATTTTCTCGAAAAAGGCTATCACGGCGATATGGCGTGGCTTGAAGCAAACGCCGCGCGCCGCGCCGATCCACAAACCCTTTGGCCCGAAGCAAAAAGCGTCATCGTCCTTGGCATGAACTACGCACCGGCGAAAGACGCGCTTGCCCTTCTCGCAACGCCCGGCCTTGGCAATATCAGCGTCTATGCCCGCGGCGCGGACTACCACGATACGATCAAGAAACGGCTGAAACAGCTTGCCGGCTGGATCGCCGATACCTTCACCTGCGAGGTGAAGGTCTTCGTCGACACCGCCCCCTTGATGGAAAAGCCCCTGGCCGAAAAAGGCGGCATCGGCTGGCAGGGAAAGCACACGAATTTGGTCTCCAGGCACTACGGTTCCTGGCTTTTCCTGGGTGAGATTCTGACGACGCTGCCCCTGCCGCCGGACGCGCCGGAAAAAGACCATTGCGGCGATTGCCACGCCTGCCTCGACGTCTGTCCGACCCAGGCCTTCCCAAAGGCCTACGAGCTTGATGCGCGGCGTTGCATTTCCTACCTCACAATCGAACACAAGGGCGTCATCCCGCGCGAATTCCGCGAACCGATGGGAAACCGCATCTATGGCTGCGACGATTGCCTCGCCGTTTGCCCATGGAACAAATTTGCGCGTCAGACGAAGGAATACGCCTTCCTGCCCCGGTCCGAACTTGAAGGCCCCGCCCTCGCCGAGCTTCTCGAATTGGACGACGCCGCCTTCCGGCAACGCTTTGCCGGCAGCGCCATCAAGCGCATCGGGTATCCGCGCTTCCTTCGCAACGTCTTGATCGCGCTTGGGAATTCCGGGAACTCAAGGGCCGTACCAGCGGTTAAGCGCCGCCTTTCGGATCCCTCGCCGCTCGTCCGCGGAATGGCCGTCTGGGCGCTTCACCGTCTTATGAACGCGGACACCTTCGCGGCCCTTAAGGCGCGGCACGCCTCTTCCGAAACGGACGCCGCCGTGCAAGAGGAGTGGGCCGCGTGAAGGCATCGGAGCGACTTTCGCATTACGATTTCGACCTGCCGAAGGAACGGATCGCGGACCGTCCCGTGAGCCCGCGGGATGCGGCGCGGCTGCTGGCGGTGGGCGAAGAATTTCTCGACCACACGATGCGCGATTTGTCCGCCCTGCTTGCGCCCGGCGATCTGCTTGTGTTCAACGATACCCGGGTGCTGCCGGCGCGGCTTTTCGGCCACCGGGACCAGGCGAAAATCGAAGTCACCCTGCACAAGGCCCTGGCGGCGGACCGCTGGCTCGCTTTCGCCCGGCCGGGGAAGAAACTCGGCGTCGGCAACCGGCTTTGCTTTGCCGAAGGCCTTGAGGCGGAGGTCCTGGAAAAACGCGAAGGCGGCGAGATTGCGTTACAGCTGAACCAGGGCGGCGAGGCGTTGTCCGCAACGCTCGAGCGGATCGGACGCGTCCCCCTCCCCCCCTACATTCGCCGCGACGAAGGGCCCGACGCGAAGGACCGCGAGGACTACCAGACGATTTTTGCCGCAACCCCCGGCGCGGTGGCGGCCCCCACCGCCGGGCTGCACTACACGGAACGCCTGCTTCGCGCGCTTGAGGCCCGCGGCATCGGACGGGTGATGCTGACGCTTCACGTCGGCGCTGGCACCTTCCTGCCGGTCACGACCGAAAACCTGGCCGAGCATCGCCTCCACAGCGAATGGGGCCAAATCTCAAAAAATGCGGCGCGTACCATCAACGAAGCCCGCGCCAAGGGTGGGCGCATCGTGCCGGTCGGAACCACCGCGCTGCGCCTGCTGGAAACGGCGGCGGATGCGAACGGCCTCGTGCAGCCTTTCGAGGGCGAGACGTCGCTTTTCATCAAACCCGGTCACGCCTTCCGGGCGGCCGATCTTTTACTCACGAATTTTCACCTTCCACGTTCGACCCTGTTCGTGTTGGTTTGTGCCTTCGCCGGAAGGACGCGCATGCTGGAGGCGTATGCGCATGCAATTCGTACGGGTTATCGTTTCTATTCCTACGGGGATTGCTGCTTGCTGACGCCGGAGGCCAAAGAGTGAAATTCGAACACGAAACCACATCGGAGAGGGCGCGGCTCGGCCGTCTCGAAACGGCTCATGGCGAAGTCCACACGCCGGCCTTCATGCCGGTCGGCACGGCCGCCACCGTGAAGGCGATGACGCCGGAAATGGTGCGGGCGACGGGCGCCGAAATCCTGCTCGCCAACACCTACCATCTGATGCTTCGCCCCGGCGCCGAACGGATCGCACGCCTTGGCGGGCTACATCGTTTCATGAATTGGGATGGCCCGATTCTCACGGATTCCGGGGGTTTTCAGGTGTGGTCCCTGGCCAAACTCCGGGAGATCCGCGAGGAAGGGGTCGTCTTCCAGTCCCATCTCGACGGCTCCCGCCACGAACTGACGCCGGAACGCGCCATCGAAATCCAGCACCAACTCGATGCCGATATCACGATGGCCTTCGACGAATGCACGGCCTGGCCGACGACGGAGGAGGACGCGGCAAAATCCATGCGGCTTTCGATGCGTTGGGCACAACGCTCGAAGGCGGCGTTTCGGGAACGGGAAGGCTATGGCATTTTCGGGATCGTGCAGGGCAGCGTCTTTCCGGATCTTCGAATCGAATCGGCCGAATGCCTTCTCGAAACCGGCTTCGACGGCTACGCCATCGGCGGACTTTCCGTCGGCGAGGCGCGCGAGAAAACCGCCGAGACGCTGGACGCGACGCTGCCTCGCCTGCCCGAGGGGAAACCCCGCTATCTGATGGGCGTCGGCACGCCGGAAGACATCGTCGACGCGGTCTCGCGCGGCATCGACCTTTTCGACTGCGTGCTGCCGACCCGCTCGGGGCGCACCGGCCAGGCCTTCACCCGGGAGGGCAAGCTCAATTTGCGAAATGCCCGCCATGCCGAGGATCCGGCCCCGCTGGACGCTGCCTGCGGGTGCCCCGCCTGCATCGGCTATTCCCGCGCCTATCTCCATCACCTGACGAAATCGGGCGAGATCCTGAGCGCCATCCTGCTCACCGCCCATAACCTGCACTACTATCAGGAACTTATGGCCTCTCTGCGCGACGCCATCCGAAGGAACGCGCTTGCCGCCTTCCTCAAGGCCTTTCACGGGGCGGAACGACGGGACGAGCTCGGCGCGGATTGAGCGGATTTGCACGCTATCGTATTCGTGGGATTCTATTCCCATAATCTAGGGGTTAAATTTCCGTTAATTCCATCAGGTGGATAGAAGGTTATCCTCAAAAATCCACTGAAGCCTGAAACCCGGCTAGGAAAGAAAAGCAAGGCCGGCGGCTTGGCGACAGGTCCCGGACGCGTTACACCTTTTCCAGCGAATCGAAAGGCCTAAGCGGCATGGCTAAGTCCGAAAACAAGACCCTGACCCAACTCGGGGGAAAGACGGCAATTCCAGATTCGCCCGAACGGGCGGTGTTGGAGAGCTTTCCGAATCCAAATGCCGGGACCGATTACCTGGTCCGCTTCACCTGTCCGGAATTCACGACCCTTTGCCCGATCACCGGCCAGCCGGACTTCGCCCATTTCGTGATCGACTATGTGCCGGCGAAACGGCTCATCGAAAGCAAGTCGTTGAAGCTTTACCTGGCTTCCTTCCGGAACTGGCCGAGCTTTCACGAGGACTGCACGATGAAGATTGCCGGCAAGTTGGAAACCGCCCTGGAACCCCGCTGGTTTCGCATCGCCGGCTACTGGTTTCCGCGCGGCGGCATTCCGATCGACGTTTTCTACCAGTCCGGCCCGGCGCCGGAAGGCCTTTGGGTGCCGGATCCGGGAGTTGCTCCCACTCGCGGGCGCGGCTAGGCGGGCCTAGGCTTCCTCCCCCCGATAGACGGCGCCGGCCGTGCAGGTCTCCCGCAGAATCACCTGGGAAAGCCCCGGAAGCTCTGGTTTCAGCCGTTCCCAGATCCAGCGGGCGATGACCTCGCTGGTCGGATTCTCAAGCCCCTCGATGTCGTTCAGGTAGTGGTGGTCAAGGATCGCCAGGACCGGTACGAAGGCCTTTTCGACGTCGGCGAAATCCATCACCCAGCCGCTGGTCCCGTCGGTTTCGCCCGCAACGCGCAGCTCGACGCGAAAGGAATGGCCGTGCAGGCGTTCACATTTGTGACCCGCCGGCACGTTCGGCAACCGATGGGCCGCCTCGAAAGTAAAGCACTTGTAGATTTCCATGATGCCCCTTTACGGCATGCCGATCAGTTTGTGCGCCTGCAGGCTTAAACGCCATTTCGGGTGACGAAGGCAATAATCGCGGGCGGCGGCAAGGTGGCGCTCGCGCTCCGGCCCGTCCAGGGGTTGCAGGAAAAAATGTTTGAAATCAAGGCTCTCGAAGGCCTCCGGCGCCGCTGTGGCCTGGGGATAGACAAGTTTCAATTCCTCGCCCCGGGCCACCTTCAACGCCGCTCCCGCCTTCGGGCTCACGCAAAGCCAGTCGATGCGTTCGGGCGGCGCGATCGTACCGTTCGTTTCGACCGCGATCGTGAAACCCCGATCGTGCAGCGCTGCCACCAAATTCGCATCAAGCTGCAACAGCGGCTCGCCCCCCGTTGCCACGACAAACGGCGATGCGTTTACGCCATGGGCCGCGTCCCAGACCGCCCGCACCCTGCCCGCCAGGGCGGCCGCCTGTTCGAATCGCCCGCCATTCGGCCCATCCGTGCCGACAAAATCCGTGTCGCAGAAATTGCAGATGGCTTCGGCCCGGTCCGCCTCCCGGCCCGACCACAGGTTGCAGCCGGCGAAGCGCAGGAAAATGGCGGGCCTTCCGACATTGGCGCCTTCCCCCTGCAGGGTCGCGTAGATTTCCTTCACAGCGTAGCTCATGTCACCTCGGCCAGATCGGCATAGACCGTCGGGTCCGAAAGCCCGGCTTCCGCGAATCCCTGGCGGCGCAACCGGCAGGAATCGCAGCGCCCGCAGGCCTGCCCCTCCGGGGTCGGGTCGTAGCAACTCAAGGTCAGCCCGTAATCAACGCCGAGATCGGCCCCCATTTTAAGGATTTCCGCCTTCGTGCGATCGATCAGGGGCGTGCGGATCGAAACCGGCCTGCCCTCGATGCCCGCCTTCGTCGCCAGCGCCGCCAGTTTTTCGAAAGCGGCGATGTAGTCCGGCCGACAGTCCGGGTAGCCGCTGTAGTCGAGCGCGTTGACGCCGATGAAGATGGCGTCCGCCTCCAGAACCTCCGCCCAGGCAAGCGCAAAGGAAAGAAAGATCGTGTTCCGCGCCGGCACGTAGGTCACCGGAATTTCCGACGCCATTGCCCTCGGGTCGCGGTCCTTCGGCACGGCAATGTCGGCGGTCAGGGCCGAGCCGCCGAACAGGCGCAGGTCGATTTCCTGGATGGCATGCGCCTCGACCCCGAGATGGGCGGCCACCTTGCGCGCCGCTTCGATCTCGATCCCATGGCGCTGGCCATAGCGGAAGGACAGCGCATAGGCCACAAAGCCTTGCTCGATCGCCAGCGCCAGCGCCGTCGCCGAATCGACGCCACCGCTTAGCAAGACGACTGCCTTTTGTCTGGCACGCATCCGCCGATTTCACTCGGGTTACGCTTAAGGGACACCGCCTGCCGGGATAGCACATTTCCCTTGCAACCGGCTATGACGGGACAGGACCGAACGCCCTGCGTGCCCGCGGATGGGGGTTTGCGGAGTCTGCCTAGCGGCGGTCGCCGAAGAGCCGCAGCAGCATGAGGAAAAGGTTGATGAAATCGAGGTAGAGGCTGAGCGCCCCTATCAACGCCTTCTTGCCGGCCACCTCGCCGACATCCGTCTCGCTGTACATCCACTTGATGCGCTGCGTGTCATGGGCGGTGAGGCCGACGAAGATAAGAACCCCGATCACCGAGACCACGAAGTGCAGCATCGTGCTTTGAACAAAAATATTCACGACCGAGGCGATGATGATGCCGATCAGCCCCATGAAGAGGAAGGAGCCAAGCCGGGTCAGATCCCGTTTCGTCGTGTAGCCGTAAAGGCTCATGGCGGCGAAGGTGCCGGCCGAGATAAAGAAGACGCGGGCGATGCTCTGGCCCGTATAGACGACGAAGATCGAGGCGAGGGACATCCCCATGATCGTCGCGAACGACCAGAAAAGAATCTGCGCGGTGCTGTACTGGAACCGCTGAATGCCAAAGCTGAGGGCGAACACGAAGCCGAGAGGCGCCAGCATGACGACCCACATGAGGGGCGTTCCGAAAATCGCGTTGAAGAAGGCCGGCGTATTGGCAACCGCGTAAGCGACAAGCCCGGTGAGCGCGAGCCCGCCGGTCATGAAATTGTAGACCCGGATCATATGGCGCCGGAGGCCCTCGTCGATCGCCTCGGCAGCCATGCCGGTGTGCAAGCGTTGATCTTCCTGCCAAGCCATGACTTCCGTCCCCTGCTTTCTGAAACCTGCGCGTGGCCCCTATATTGGCACGAACGCCCCGTGAATCAAGCGGGCCACGGCGCAAAAAACCGGCGTTTATGTCCCCTCGCGTCGAGGGTTAAAAAAACGTCACTGGGCAAAAAACTGGCGCGCCCGGGAAGATTCGAACTCCCGACCCCCAGATTCGTAGTCTGGTGCTCTATCCAGCTGAGCTACGGGCGCCCAAAACGAGAACAGGGAAACGGAACCTACTCTATAGCCTCCTGGAATAGCAAGGCGGCGGGGCCGGTCATCCCCGCGCCGCGGCGCGGGGATATCGGCGATATCCGTATAAAATTAAAGGGTTGGCAGAAGAAGCCCCTTCTATGATAATGCTCCGTCATCCGAAATGCCCTGGTTGACAGGCCTTGGCAGTAAATTCGAACGGGCAATATTCAGGCGACATTAGAGAAACATTTCCATGGCCTTTTCGAAACGACCTGTCGCCGCAATTGCGGCGGTAATTCTTCTTGGGGGTTGTTCGTCCTTTGGGGAGGAACTTTGGCCATCTCTGACCGGTGAGGAACCCGCCGAGGGCGGCGCCTTGATAGGCGTGTCCGGCGAGCCTTCAACGGAACGGATTGTGATCGAGCCCTCCCAGGCAGAACAAACGGCCGCCGCCACGGCGACGAACGTGCCTTATAGCACGGCCCCAGCGCCGAGGGCTCCGGCCCAGGGCGGCACGCCACCCATCCTTGGCACCAGCAACTTCGAGCCGACCGCCGTCACCCCGGGCGCCCCCACGGGCACTTATGTGGGCCAGAAGGTCGCCCAGATCCGTGTCGAACTCGCCACCCTGCGCTCCAACCTCGCCCAGCGGAACGGTGCCCTGCAGCAGCTTCGCAGCACGACCGTCAGCAACGCCCAACAGTACCACGGCGTTGTCGCCGCCATTCAGGCCCGCCTTCAGGTTGGCACGACACCGGGTAACCCGATCCTGGTCAACCAGTGGCAGACGGCACAGGCACAGCTCAACAATGTCAGCGGCGACGTCGGCAACATGAACGCGCTTGCCACCCAAGTGGCCGGCGATTCGGCGATGGCGGCCTATATCCTTGAATCCACCCGGGCGGCCTATAGCCTTTCCGGCGCCATCGACGAGGATCACCGGCAACTCGCCATTCTCGAGGACGAGGTGAACCGCACCGTCGTCATGGTCGACCGGCTCCTCAACGAGTTGAGCGAAGATATCAGCCGGCAGAGCAGCTACTTGGCTACCGAACGGCGCAACCTCACGATTCTTTCCGTCGCCATCAAGAACGGCGAGCTTTACGGACCAAGCCTTACGAACCGCGCCTTCTCGTCACCCCCAATCGCCTCTCGGCTTTCCGGTGCCGGCCAGACGGCGGCGCTGGCTTCACCAGCCCCGGCAGCGGGAACCCGCCCGCTTGTCATCATTCGCTTCGACCGTCCGAACGTCGAATACGAACAGGCTCTTTACACGGCCGTGCGCGAGGCGCTCGACCGGCGACCAAACGCGATCTTCGATCTTGTCGCTATTGCCTCAACACAGGGCAATACAGCCGACGCGGCGCGGAACACAAACAGCTCGAAGAAGAACGCCGAAGGCGTGTTGCGTTCGCTTCGGGACATGGGCCTGCCGGCAGATCGCATCAATCTGAAGGCATCCCAAAGTGCGACGGCCGAATCGAACGAGGTGCACATCTACGTGCGTTGATTCAAGTGCCACCGCCTATCGCGAAATCACCGGCCGGTCCCGTTTGACCGGCCGTTTTCGTTAATGGAAGCTCGATGGCTTTCCTTGCGGGAACCGGGATGCCGGTGTAAGCCCAAAACCGATGAACAAGCCGAGCACTTTCCGGGAGACGCGGCCCGTCAGCTGGCAGGACGTCCATCGGGACTCCCTGGCCCTGGCCGGGAAACTTGCCACCGAAGGCCCCTGGCACACGATTGCCGCCATCACCCGCGGTGGCATGACGCCGGCGCAGATTCTCGCCATCGAACTCGGCATCCGGCATGTCGAAACGATCGGGATCGCCAGTTACGAGGGACGCGACCAGGGACCGCCCCGCATCCTGAAGGCCTGTGAGGGTTCCGGCGAAGGCTGGCTTGTCGTCGACGACATCGTCGATACCGGGGCCACCGCCGAGATCGTCCGCACCATGTTGCCGGAGGCCTGCTTGGTCGCCATTTATGTGAAACCGGACGGCGAGCCCCTCGTCGACCACTACGTGACGGAAATTCCCCAAGACGTCTGGATCGAGTTTCCCTGGAACCAGCCGGCCACAAAGGGCTAAGCGCGCCTAGCCGGGAATGGCCAAATTGTCGATCAGTCGGGCCTTGCCCAGATGGACGGCGGCGAAGATACGGGCCGGCCTTCCCGACACCTCGACGCGGGCCAGCGTTTCCGGGTCGCGCACGTCCAGATAATCGATCGATCGAAACCCGGCCTCGCGCAATGCCGCCTCGCCTATCGCGATCGTTTCCGCAATCGCATTGCCTTTCCGAATCGCCATCGCCATTTCGTTCAACGTGGCATAAAGCTTTGGCGCGACCGCACGTTCTTCCGCCGTTAGATAGGCATTGCGCGACGAAAGCGCCAAGCCGTCCGCCTCCCGCACCGTCGGCACCATTTCGATGTGAATCGGAATATCGAGATCGCGCACCAGGCGGCGAACGACCAGCACCTGCTGGTAATCCTTTTCGCCAAAGAAAGCGGCGTCGGGCAGGGCCTGAAGAAAAAGTTTCGTCACCACGGTCGCCACGCCCGAAAAATGGACGGGCCGAAAGGCACCGCAAAGAACGTCCGTCAGCCCCGTTACTTCGACTTTGGTTGAAAAGCCTTCCGGATAAATTTCCTCTATGGCAGGCGCATACAAAAGATCGGCGCCCGCTTCCGAAAGCATGGCGGCGTCTCCCGCTTCGTTCCGCGGATAGGATTCGAAGTCCTCGTCCGGGCTGAATTGCAGCGGATTCACCAAGACCGTTGCGACCGTGCAATCCATCCCGGAACAGGAGGCGCGAACAAGCGCCAAATGGCCTTCGTGCAGCGCGCCCATCGTCGGCACGAGGCCGATGCTTTCACCGGCCGCCCGGCGAAGCGCAATGGCACTTCGAAGGTCCGCAATCGAACGAACGATGGGAAGTTCGATCGCTTCGCCTTTCTTCGCTGACATCCGCAGACTCATATTGCTGCTAGCGTTTCCGTTTTTTCACACCGAAGCAATGTTCCGGTCCCGGAAAACGCCGCTTTCTTACGTCGGCGGCGTATCTTGCCACCACCTTTTCGATTTCGCTTCCCAACTCGGCATAGCGCCGGACGAATTTCGGGACAAAATCGCTAAATAAACCAAGGACATCCTCCGCCACCAGGATTTGCCCGTCGCACGCCGCCGAGGCGCCGATGCCGATCGTCGGCACGGCAAGTGCGTCCGTCAATGCGCGGGCAACCGGTTCGAGCGTCCCTTCGATGACGACGGCAAAGGCACCCGCCTCCGCAATTGCCTTGCCGTCGGCAAGAATTTTTTCCGCCTCGGCCTTCGTCTTGCCGCGCGCGCCGAAACCCCCATAGGTGTTTACGGATTGCGGCATCATGCCGACATGACCAAGCACGGGAATGCCGCGTTGCGTCAGGAAGGAAACGGTTTCCGCCATCTCTTCGCCGCCTTCCAGCTTGACGCCGGCGGCGCCCGTTTCCTGCAGCACCCGGGCCGAGGTTCGATAGGCAACTTCCGGAGATTCCTGGTAGCTGCCGAAGGGAAGGTCGGTGATGACGCAAGCCCGCTCGGCACCGCGCATGACAGCCTGGGTATGCGCAATCATCATGTCCACCGTGACCCCAAGCGTGCTTTCCATGCCGTAAAGCACCATGCCGACCGAGTCGCCCACCAGCAGCAGGTCGACGTGATTGTCGAGCCACTTTGCCATTGGTGTCGTATAGGCGGTCAGGCAGACGATCGGGGTTTTTCCCTTCCGCGCGCGAAGCTCGGGAACGGTGATCGCCTTTTTCACTTGCGGCATGCCAAGCCTTCCTCCGGCGGGTCTTCTAACGGCTCGCATTGTTGCGGCGCATTGTAACCCTGTGATCGCTTTTTAAACCAATCCGTTTTTTGAAATCCTGCATTCCACAGGAACCATGCGCTTGGTCCTTGGCCCGGGAAAACGGTCCATGCGAAAGTAGGATCGACATTCTATCGAAAGGCCAGGCCATGCACTACCGATCGCGACGTCTGACCGGCTGGCTGTTGCTGGCGGTTCTGTCCGTCGGCGGCATTGCGTTCCTGCTTGCCGATGGCGACCGTGGGCCTTCCGGCAAAAACATTGCTTCCCGCTACATGGTGGTGGCGGCGCATCCGCTGGCCACCGAAGCAGGCCTTGAAATGCTGCGCGAGGGGGGAACTGCCATCGACGCCGCGATCGCAACGGCGCTGGTGCTGACGCTGGTCGAACCGCAATCCTCCGGCATCGGTGGCGGCGGTTTCCTTGTGCATTACGCGAAAAAGACCGGCCAGGTCGAAAGTTACGACGGTCGGGAAACCGCACCCGCGGCCGTCGACGAAAAGCTTTTTCTGGACGCGGCCGGCGAGCCGCTTGCCTTTTACGACGCCGCCGTCGGCGGGCGCGCCGTCGGCGTACCGGGATTGATCCGCCTGTTCGAACTTGCCCATAAGGAACACGGGAAACTTTCCTGGAAACGCCTGTTTGTACCGGCCATCCGTCATGCCGAAAACGGCTTTGCAATTTCGAAACGGCTGCACGAGCGCATCCAGGCCTCGCCGCACCTTGACGCCTTCGAACCAACGGCCCGTTATTTCCTGAACGCGGATGGCTCTGCCAAAGCTGCCGGCACGACGCTGAAAAACCCGGCCCTGGCAAAGACGTTTCGCCTGCTTGCCGAAAAGGGGGCCGATGCCTTCTACGAAGGGGAAATTGCCGAAACCATCGCCAGGACGGTCGCCACCGCAAAACGCAACCCCGGTCGGATGACGGTGGCAGACATCGCCGCCTATCGCGCCATTCGGCGCGATCCCGTCTGCCGAGACTACCGGGCCATGCGTCTATGCACGATGGGGCCGCCTACCTCGGGTGGCGTGACGCTGCTGCAGATTCTCGGCATGCTCGAATCCTTCGATCTGGCGGCGCTGGCGCCGAATTCCGCAGCGGCCGTTCATCTCATGGCCGAAGCAAGCCGGCTTGCCTTCGCCGACCGCGACCATTACCTCGCCGATCCCGATTTCGTGCCACAGCCGGTCGCAGCGATGCTGGACGCGGCCTATCTTGTTAAACGGGCAGGCCTTCTTTCGCCGCAGAAAAGCCTAGGCCGCGCCCTGCCTGGCGTCCCCGGCAAGTCTCCTGCGAAACCGGCCGGCGACGAGCCGGAGCCCCCTTCAACCAGCCATTTGAGCGTCGTCGACGGCGAAGGCAACGCCCTTGCCCTTACCGCCAGCATCGAGAACGCCTTCGGCTCCCGCCTGATGGTGGGCGGGTTTTTGCTGAACAACGAATTGACCGATTTTTCCTTCCGGCCGGTGCGGGACGGCATGCTCATCGCCAACCGGGTCCAGCCCGGAAAACGCCCGCGAAGCTCGATGGCGCCGACCCTGGTGTTCGGCCCCGACGGTGAATTCCGGCTGTCCGTCGGCTCGCCGGGCGGTCCCTACATCATCGCCTTCGTGCTCAAGACGCTGGTGGCGGTGCTGGATTGGGGAAAGGGAATCCAGGCCGCGATCGACCTTCCGAATTTCGCCAACCGCAACCAAAGCACGGAACTGGAAAAGGGAACGGATCTGCACGCAAGCGTGCCAGCCCTTGAAGCGCTCGGTCATGAGGTTATCTTGCGAGATCTGACGAGCGGCCTTCATGGCATCGAACGCAAGGAGGCAAAACTGATCGGCGGCGCCGATCCCAGGCGCGAAGGGGTGGCCCTTGGCGATTAAGCCGGGTAAATGAACAGCATGCTGAAACATATCCAGAAACTTTTCGCAACTGCCAACGGCGAGGGTGATGCACCCCAAACGGACGACCCGCTGCAAACGGCAATTGCCGCACTTCTGATCGAGGCCGCCTTTTTCGACGGTCACTTTGATACGCGCGAACGGCAACAAATTCTGAAGCTGCTGCAAACACGCTTTACGCTGACGGAACAAGCGGCCGGCGCGTTGATCGAAAACGTGCAGGCCTGGGCGGAGAATCCCAACAATTTACATCGCTTCACCAAGACCGTGAAAGATGTCCTACCCCATGACGAGCGCGTGGAGCTGATCGAAATGCTGTGGGAGGTCGTCTACGCCGATGGCAAGCTGGATGATTTCGAGGCCAACCTGCTGCGCCGGATCGGCGGGCTTCTTTACGTGTCCGACCAGGAACGGGGCGGTGCCCGCAAGCGGGTCCTGAAGCGACTCGGTATTGACGAAAGCGAACGCCCGGAGTAAGCCCTCAGGCTGGAATCTTGATACGAAACCGACCCATTGGGCCTAAGGATGCCCATGGCGAGGGGAGACTGCCATGCCTTACGTCGTCACGGAAGCCTGCATCAAATGCAAATATACGGACTGTGTCGAAGTCTGCCCGGTGGACTGTTTCTATGAGGGCGAAAACATGCTCGCCATCCATCCGGACGAATGCATCGACTGCGGCGTATGCGAGCCGGAATGCCCGGCCGAGGCGATCGTGCCCGACAGCGAGGGGGACACCGCTAAGTGGCTGGAATTGAATACGGAATACGCAAAAATCTGGCCGAATATCACGAAGAAAAAGGACCCGCTGCCGGACGCCGACGACTGGAAGGACGTGAAGGACAAGTTCGACGAGCATTTCAGCGCGAAGCCTGGCGAGGGCAGCTAACCGTCCCCGCCGAGGGCCGCGGACGGCCATTAAGTGATTGACTTAAAACATTAAGTCCCCTGAACGGCAAGGCACCTGTCCTTTCGCCGGATTTTGTGTTATTTTGTTGCGCTTGCAAACTTCTGGATCCGTGGCTTCCTGCGCCTTTGGGACCAGAAGTTTTGTTTACCCTCAGTGACAGCCGACCGAGGACAAGGACTGGAATGCCTACAAAAAAAGCACGAGCAAAACCAAAGCGGAAGCCGCGTCCCTATGGGAAGGGCGATTTCGTCGTTTACCCGGCCCATGGCGTTGGCAAGATCACGGCGGTCGAAAACCAAGCAATCGCCGAACACGAACTGAAGGTCTTCGTCATCAAGTTCCCGAAGGAAAAGATGACGCTTCGCGTGCCCGTGGCAAAGGCGGAAAATTCCGGCCTTCGCAAACTTTCAAGCCGCGAGGAGATTCGGGGCGCGCTTCGGATTCTGCGCGGCAAGGCGCGCATTCGCCGCACGATGTGGAGCCGGCGCGCCCAGGAATACGAGCTGAAGATCAATTCCGGCGATCCCATTTCGATCGCCGAGGTGCTGCGCGACCTTCATCGCAATGTCGGCCAGCCGGATCAGTCCTACAGCGAACGCCAGATTTACGAGCTTGCCTTCGAACGGTTGTGCCGGGAAGTGGCGGCCGTCGAGAATCTGGATGAAGCGGGTGCCACCCGGAAAATCGAGGACAATCTGCAGGCCGCCTGACCAGGGCGCCGCATCTGCCTGCTGTTTACCCAACCCCCGGCCAGTTCTTGACCGGGGGTTCCTTATTCCGATTCCGACAACACCTCGATCTGTTCGGGATGGGTCGCCTCGATCATCGGACCGTTGTAGCGCGACACCCACCCGCGAACCCGCACGCGTTTTCCGGTGTAGGCCGTAATGTCGATGCCTTCGCGCTCGAAAAGACGACGCGCCTGCCGTGAGACGAAGATCGTGAAATCGGTGCGCCAATCCTCGCCGAAATTAAGATAACCGTTTCCCTTTACGATGGCGGCCTTGTACACCCGGCCCTCAACCAGCTCGAAACGGTTGAGGTGCGCATCCGCCGCCTCCGGAGTCAGCACCCGGTAAAAGGGGTCCGTCCAGATGCCGCGGTTTTGGGCGCGCGCTTGCCGCTCGACGCGGGCCCGGTTGTCGGCATAGCTGTTGACGCGGGCAAGCCCGCGTTCCAGCATCTCGCCTTGTATCCATTGCCCGATAGCATCGAATAGATGGGCCAGGTGGCGGCCGTGACGGTCCCCGCGGCGGCCGGAAAAATGCAGGGCCACCTTTTTTTGAAGGACCAGATCGCTTAACGCCGCCTTTGCCGCGTCGGCCAATGGCTGGGTCGGAAAACCTGGCCTGCCAAGCGGCAGCTTTGGGGATTGAATCCCCACCAGGCGGACGACATCGCCGCTCTCAAGGACAAGCGTATCCCCGTCCACCACTTCGCGGACGACGCCTTCCATGTCAGCTTCCTCTGAACAGGCGGAATCAAAAGGGCCGAACAGGAAAAGAAGCAGAAAAAACGGGAAAAGGCGCGATACCATCTGGAAAGTATAGCAAGCAAATAGCTTTCTTCCGCCACCCGCCTTCCGATACGCTTTGCCGCGATGAACGGCAGGGGACCAGAGGATCGATGCCACGCAAGCACTTCTTTCCGGAAATCCGGCCACGGAAAACGGGGATGCTTCCCCTTGATCATGGCCACCGCATGTACTGGGAGGTTTCCGGCAACGAAAAAGGTACCCCCGTTCTTTTTCTTCATGGCGGCCCCGGTTCCGGCACGGCGCCAGATCATCGCCGGTTCTTTCGTCCCACCCGCTACCGGATCGTTCTTTTCGATCAACGCGGCGCCGGCAAATCGACGCCAACGGCGTCCCTGGTCGCCAACACGACCCGCCACCTCATCGGGGACATCGAAAAGTTGCGGCAACATCTCGGCATCGAGCGCTGGCTTCTTTTCGGGGGTTCCTGGGGCAGCACGCTGGCCCTTGCCTACGGCCAGGCATATCCCGAACGTGTTCTCGGCTTTATCCTGCGCGGCGTCTTCCTGGGCCGGGCGGAGGAAATCGACTGGTTTCTTCACGGCATGGGCGCCTTCCGGCCCGAGGCGGCGCAGGCCTTTCGCGATTTCCTGCCCGCGGCGGAACGCAAGGCAATGCTGGTCTCCTACCTTCGCCGGCTGAAAAACGCGGACTCCGCCATCCATCTGCCGGCGGCAGCAGCCTGGTGCGCCTATGAGCGGGCCTGCGTGGCGCTGCTGCCCGCCCAGGAACCGGCCCGACGGCGGCGAACCGCCTCACCGGGCGAGCTGGCGCTGGCCCGGATCGAGGCCCACTACATGCGCCACCGCATGTTCCTGAAGGCAAACGCCCTGCTCGATCATCTGCCGCGCATTGCCCATCTGCCGGCCACGATCGTCCAGGGGCGCTATGACCTGATCTGCCCCATCCGGACGGCCGCCGAACTGGCCGACCGCTGGCCCGGCGCAACGTTGCGGGTGATCGAGCAGGCCGGCCACGCAGCCCAGGAACCCGGCATCGTCGAGGGTCTCATTCAAGCAACAGAAGCGCTTGCGGGATGCGATTAAGAAGGTGTCGTAAAAGGCTTGCGTATGCCTCCGGTTCCCGAAACAATTCCAAAAAACCGTCCAGGATGGAAACCCCATGCACTGCCGCCCCATCATTCGACCGCTTGGCCTCGTCTTCCTGCTGACCGCCTTCTGCTTGTTCCGCCCCCATCCGGGCGTGGCCCAAGTCCTCGAGGTCGTCGACAAGGAGCCTGCCTTCATCGCGTTTGGCGGCGGCCTTTTCGATGCCCTCGACGAAGACACAACGGGGCAGTTCAATTTCGAATACCGCTCGAACCGGCGGCTCTGGATCTTCAAGCCCCATGGCGGCCTCATGGTTTCGACGAAAGGGGCCGTTTATGGCTATGCAGGCTTGCGGATCGACCTCTTTTTCGGTCGCCGTTGGGTCCTCACTCCCAGCACTGCCATCGGGGTCTTTGAGGAAGGCAGTGGCAAGGATTTGGGAAGCGCCCTTGAATTCCGATCCGGGATAGAGCTTGCCTATCGCTTCGACGACCGTTCGCGGTTCGGGGCCGGCCTCTTTCACCTTTCGAACGCTTCCGTCGGCAATACCAATCCCGGTGAGGAATCGATCGTCCTGTTCTATGCCATTCCGGTTGAACGGTTCACCCGTCACTGGTAGCCGCGAATCAGGCCCATTGCATTTTCACAAGCTTCGCGTTGCTATAGACGCCAGTCCCCGTAGCTCAGCAGGATAGAGCACAGGATTCCTAATCCTGGGGTCGTGGGTTCGAATCCCGCCGGGGACGCCAGATTCACCGAAAATTCCGGTTTGTCTCAAGAGGCCGTGGAAGCGGCCTTGGCCTTAGCTAACCGTTCGCCAGCGATGCGATCAGCAACCCGGTTCGTCGCCATGTTTTCCCGCTCGGCGCGCTCGAAAATCTCGTCAAGGGCCGCCAGCGCCCGGTGGATCGCCGCTTCGATGTCGGTTCCAAGCGAATCGGCCAGCACTTCAGCGGCCACGTAGATCAGCCCGCCGACATTGATGACGTAGTCCGGCGCATAAAGGATACCGCGCTTGCGAAGCGCTTCGCCATGACGATCGGTCTGCAGCTGGTTGTTGGCGGAACCCGCCACGATCTTGCATTGCAGATTCGGGAGCGTTTCATCCCTGAGGATGGCACCCAGCGCACAAGGGGCAAAGACGTCCGCCTCTACCGCATAAATTTCATCCGGCTCGGCGATGTCGGCCTGAAGTTCCTGCGCCGCGCGCGCGCAGGCCGCGGCATCCAGATCGGTGACAACAAGGGAGGCGCCTTCCCGATGCAGCAATTTGCACAGTTCGTACCCCACATGGCCAAGCCCCTGGACGGCGACCCTTCGCCCTTGAAGCGTTTCCTGGCCCAGGCGGTGCCGGGCCGCGATCTTCATGCCCAGGAAGACGCCAAGGGCCGTCATCGGCGATGGGTTGCCGCCGGTCTGGCTGGAACCGGTGACGTGAGCCGTCTCCTTGGCCACCCAGTCCATCTCGCGAACCGAGGTGCCGACGTCTTCCGCCGTGATGTAGCGGCCCTGAAGCGCCTCCACAAACCGCCCAAAGGCACGGAAAAGGGGTTCCGTCTTGTCGCATTTCGAATCGCCGATCAGGATCGCCTTGCCACCACCAAGGGGCAACCCCGCCAGTGCCGCCTTGCGGGAAAGACGTAGCGCATCCGTGAGGGCCGCCGCCTCTGTCGCGTAAGTCCACATCCGACACCCGCCAAGGGCGGGCCCCAGCGTCCGGTCATGGATGGCAATCACGCCATGTAGACCGCTTGCCGGCTCGCTCGCCACCAGCACGCATTCATGCTCCTTGAAATCGGCAAAAGTGCGTACCGTTTCGGTCACGTCGTGCACGTTTAGACCCGATGTCTCCAGCCCGGATGTTTCCATAGACTTACGCCCTGCCTATACGGTCGGCACATTGCACTTCGATCCAGCGGACTACATGGCAAAATTTCGCGGATTCAGGAAGTGGGAAACGGTGACGTCGAAACAAAAATCGTTTTGCGGTCTGCGCGGGTTAGGGAAATATCCTATAAAAGACTAGGTCCGGGTTGACAGAAACGCCTCATATCTTGCTAATTCCCACGACCAACCACCGGATGCAATCGATTGCCATGACAGAAAAACGACCGCTTTCTCCATGGGTTCAAACGCTGGGTTCCGCGCTTGGCCTGCTGCTTGCACTTTCGTTGCTTGCGGCATGCGAATCGGCAAAATCCACCCCCTCTTCCGCCCCTTCCGAAGAGGAATACCGGGATCAGGTCACTGCCTATTGCGAGGCCAAGGCCCAGCAGGAGCGCCAAGCCTTCGTCAAGCAGGAACGGTCGTTACGGAAACCCGAAAGGGATCTGGGCGTGCGGGCACGGCAGGTATTCAACCAAGCCTTTGCCCTGTGCCTGGAAAGCTATGATTTGCCAAGATCCAGTTCTTCCGGCAGACCGGCGGCGAAAGCACCCGTTCAACTCGGCCTTCGCCTGGAATCCGAAACCGTTTCCGGACGAACGTCTTTGTTCCTTACCCTCTAGGCGGCCTTCTTGGATTCCTGCCAAATCAGGAAAAGTCCAATCACGATCGCAACCATGCCCAACGCGGCACCCGCCTGGGTCTTCCATCCGAGGAAGATCCAGCCGTCATGCGCGTCGATAATCAGGTCGTAAAGATAGCTGACGTTGTTGACGAGCACACCGATGACGATAAGGGCCAAACCTTTCATGCTGCTGCTCATTCTCAGCGCTCCTTCCTACGCTAGTCCGCAGCCTCAAGCTTAACCCATCTTTTGCCTTGCCCCCAAATGGTCTAGGGGCCTGAGCCAGCGGGCAACGTGTGCCCATGCCATGAACGAACAAAGACGCCGTATCCCGCTTATTTGCGGGAAGTTCCTGCTTGTTCAAGCCAAGCCTGAAACATCAGCACGTCCCAGAGGGGGTATTGCCAATTTCGCTTGCCGCCAAGATGTTCCTGCCATTTTTGGCGAATGGGTTCCGGGTCGAAGAAGCCTTCCTCTCGCAGACGGCGCTCTGAAAGCAGGGCCTCCCCCCAGTCCCGAAGCGGCCCGCGAAGCCAGGAATCGATCGGCACGCCGAATCCCATCTTCGGCCGTTCGACCAATGCCTTTGGCACGTAGCGATCGAGAACCCGACGCAGCAGCCATTTGCCCTCGCCCTTCCGGACTTTCATGCTGCCTGGCAACCGCCAGACGAATTCGACGACGCGGTGGTCCAGCAGGGGAACACGCGCCTCCAGGCCAACCCGCATGCTGGCGCGGTCCACTTTCGTCAGAATGTCGTCCGGCAGGTAGGTGACGGAATCGAGAAACTGCATGCGTTCCGTAAAATCCGGAAATTCGTCCGCCACGCCGGCGTCCCACAGGATACCGGTTGGCTCCTTCCCACCGTGAACTAGGGACGCTGGCTCCGCCCAATGGGTCAGCAATTGCCGGTAAAGCGCCTCTCGGCTCGAAAGCGCGAACACGTCAGCCAGTTTGTGAAGCTTGTCCCCGGCCAGGCGCGGTCGCAGGCGGGGGGGCACAATGCCGAAAATGCCGTCCCATTGGGCCGGCGAAAGGGCGCGGATCGCCATCGCCATGCCGCCGCGCGCGGGCTTGGGAAGCAGGCGCAGTTTGCGCCACAGGGCCTCCGCCCAGAAATAGCGGTTGTAGCCCGCAAAAAGCTCATCCCCACCATCTCCGGAAAGGGCGACCTTCACGTGTTGCCGGGTTAATTCAGAGACCAGAAATGTGGGAATTTGCGAAGAATCGGCGAAGGGCTCGTCATAGATCAGCGGAAGCTTCGGGATAACCTCGAGGGCATCCCGGGGTTCCACATAAAGTTCCGTGTGTTCCGTCCCCAGATGCCCGGCGACTCGTTTGGCATCTTTTGCCTCGTCATAGGCTTCTTCGTGAAATCCGATCGTAAAAGTGCGGATGGGTTGTTCGCTTTGCGCCTGCATCAGGGCGGTAACGGTCGAGGAATCAATGCCGCCTGAAAGAAAAGCGCCGAGAGGTACGTCAGCAACCATCCGGCGTTTCACCGCGTCCCTGAGAATCCCATCCAACGCTTCGCGGGCTTCCTCTTCTTCAAACTCAGGGCGATCGTGCAATGCCTTTCCGGCAATTTCCCGCAGGTCCCACCAAGTGGAAAGTTCCGGCTTTCCACCCCAGCAAAGCGTCAACATCGTGCCGGGCAAAAGCTTGAAGGTATTTCGATAAATGCTGTGCGGAGCGGGGATGTAATTGTGACGCAGGAAAGAGGTAAGCGAATCGCGATTCACCTCTGCGCGAAAACCTGGATGCGCGTGGAAAGCCTTTAACTCGGATGCAAAAAGAAACAGGTTGTTCTGATGTGCCCAATAAAGTGGCTTGATTCCCATGCGGTCGCGCACAAGCGTAAGCGTGCGTGCTTCCCGGTCCCATAGCACGAAGGCAAACATGCCGATAAGGCGTGGAAGCGTGGCGGCAAGACCCCATGCGGCAATAGCCTCGACGATGACTTCCGTGTCGCAATGGCCGCGAAAAGCGACTCCCTTTCCCTCAAGTTCGGCACGGAGTTCCTGAAAATTATAAATCTCGCCGTTATAGGAGAGGACGTAACGTCCGCTTTTGGACTCCATCGGCTGATGGCCAGCCGGAGAGAGGTCCAGGATCGACAACCGCTGGTGGCCAAGGGCGACACCTGCCTCGGCCTCGATCCAGGCACCGTCGTCGTCGGGTCCCCGATGGCGAAGGGCCGTCGCCATGCGTCGAATCGTGGCCGCCAGGCGATCGGCGGGCATGCCTCGGGAAAGATCGACAAAACCGGCAATTCCACACATTCAGCCAACCTTTGCGTGCATCTGGCGCGCTCTGCGGGGCGAGCGGACCGGGCCGCCCGACGGCCGCCGTTTCACTGCGCCTCTCCCTGGGTCAACGCCTGAACGGACGACGCCTTATGCTCGACGAGACCCGTGTAGAAGCGCTCATAGGCCCGCGCGCAGGCATCGATGGAAAACCGTTCTTCGATCCGCCGGCGGCCGGCTTCCCCCATCCTTTGACGAAGCGCCGGGTCTTTCACGAGCTTCAGGATAGCCTCGGCCAAACACTTAGGATCTTGCGGCGGCACCACGAAGCCGGTTTCACCGTCGATGACGGCTTCCGTGTTGCCGCCAACGTCCGTGACAACCATCGGCAGTCCCGCCGCCATGCCTTCGAGAATGCTGTTCGAGAAACCTTCCTGGTCCGAACAAAGAATACCGATGTCGGACGCCATCAGAAGTTGCGCCGTATCCCAGCGTGGCCCAAGCCAACGCACGTTCGGGAAAATATGATTTTCCTTGGCATGCATCATAAGCTCGTCACCAATGCCGTCGTCGCGGCCCACGCAAAGCAACACCCAGCCTTTCGGCAATTGCCCGCGGACGCGTCCCAGGGCGCGCAGCAAATTCATGTGCCCCTTGTAATAAATCAGATTGGCAACGATGACGAAAACAAGGGTATCGTTTTTGATGTTCTGCGCTGGCAACAGCTCTTTCCGCGTAGCTTTTTCCACAAAGGGCGCAAGATCGATTCCGTTATAAATAAGACCAAGTTTTTCCTCCGGGATGCCTTCCTTGCGAAGCTCGGCAAGTACGGCCTTCGAGTTCCCAAGCATGCCGTGCATATAACGGTGCAATCGCTGTTCCATGCGCGCAAGCAGGGGATGATGTTTTTGATAAACGGACAGGCTGCGCCGGCTCATCACCCGATAACGGGATCCGGCGATGAGCGCGCAGATCGTACCGACGAGATAGGGACGCGGAAGAAAGAAATGAATGATGTCTGGCCGCAACTTTCGCATTAGGAAAATGAGCGGGATCATCGTTAGCGGGGTCAATACCCACAGCCGGCCAAACCGCGGAAGTATCCGGCGGACCTTCGATCCCAGACCCGGCTCAATCACCGAAATGCCTTTCGCTTCCAGGGTTTCGGCAAGAGCCCCCTTGTGGGTCAGCGTGTAAACCACTACCCGGAAATGCTCACGGTTGAGCCGCGGAAGAATTTGGACCAGGTGCCGTTCGGCCCCGCCAATATCCAGATCGCCGATGACGATGAGAACCGTATGCTTCATCTTGCAGGAGGAAGCTTGTGGATGTGTATTTCGATATACATGAGGGCTTTTGGTAAATAGCCTAGAGAAGCTTGTCGATAGGAAAGTCCCTGCTTTACGAAACTAATCTACAGGATCGGGAGAGAGACTTGTATCCATTGCCGGACGCCCTCAAGAAAGCGGTCCCATGGTGGGTGAAAATCACAGGCAAGGTGGTGTTGAGTCGACTGCCCTTGAGCCCCCGGATCTGGCATCGCGTCGGTCTTTTCTCGCCCGGCGAAATGCGCTCTCCCGCCTACGCGGTTTCCGTCTTTCAACGGCATTTTCGCCAGGCCGGGGCAGCCGGGGCGGGCTTTCGTTACCTTGAGCTTGGCCCGGGCGGTTCCATGGCCACGGCCCTCGTCGCCTGGGCCCATGGCGCCGGGGGCGGCTACCTGGTCGACACCGAACCCATGGTGCCGTACGCAACGACCGTCTATCAGGACCTCCTTTCAAGGCTTGCAGCAGATGGTGCTTCCCGCGATCTTGCGCCCCTGATGGCCTGCTCCGATTCCGAATCCATGTTGCGGGCCGCCCACGCGACCTATCTCGAGGAGGGCTTGCAGAGCCTGCGCGGCCTTCGATCCGAAGACGTTGATTTCCTGTTTTCGCACGCCGTACTGGAACACGTGCCGCGCAAATCCTTTGCGGAAATCTGTGGCGAGTTTTACCGAATTCTGAAGCCGGGCGGCACGGCCTCGCACGTAGTGGATTTTCAGGATCACCTCGGCGGTTCGCTGCATAATTTGCGATTCTCCGAACGCCTGTGGGAAGCACCGTGGTTTGCACGTCGCAGTGGGTTTTACACGAACCGGTTACGCTACTCCGACATGCTGGAACATTTTGAAAGAGCGGGTTTCAAGGTCGACGTCATGGATGTAAACCACTGGAGTACGCTCCCCTTGCCGCGACATGCCCTGCACGTGGATTTCCAAAATCGCACGAAGGACGATTTGCACATCGCCGGCGCACATTTTCGATTGACGAAGCGTGAGTAAAGAAAAACCGTTGAAAATTCTCTATTTCGTGACGGAAGACTGGTATTTCTGCTCGCACCGTCTGGCGGTTGCCCGCGCCGCCCGCGCCGCCGGCATGGAGGTCTTCGTTGCAACCCATGTCACGACACATGGCGAACAAATTCTTTCTGAAGGCTTTCATTTACTTCCGCTTCACCTGCGCCGACGAAGCCTGAATCCGTTTACGGAAATTCGCCTGTTGATCGAGCTGTTCCGCATCTATCGCTCCGTAAGGCCGGACCTTGCGCACCACGTGGCGATGAAACCGGTGATCTATGGCTCTCTTGTCGCCTGGCTTCAAAACGTTCCGGCCGTGGTGAATGCCCTGACGGGCCTCGGCTTCGTCTTTGCCTCGACGACACGCAAGGCGAGCCTGCTGCGCTTTTTCGTGCGGCGAACCTTGCGCTTCCTGCTGAACCGCGTAAACGGCAAGGCGCTTCTCCAGAACCGGGATGATTTTCAGGCGCTGAAGGAAGTCACGGGCCTGACCGAAAGCCGGATGGCACTGATTCCGGGGTCCGGCGTCGATACGGACCATTTTCGCCCGCTTGCGGAACCAGACGAGCGGCCGATCACCGTTGCGATCATTTGCCGCATGCTGCGCGACAAGGGCGTGCGGGAACTGATCGAGGCGGCACGCCTCTTGCACCAACGCAACATCCCCATCCACGTGCTGCTGGCCGGCACCCCGGATCCGGAGAACCCGACCTCCCTCTCTGCGGAGGAGCTTGAGGCATGGGACCGGGAAGCCGCCATCGACTGGCTGGGATTTTGCGACGACGTGCGGGAAGTCTGGAAGCGGACCCATATCGCCACCCTTCCTTCCTATTACGGAGAAGGCATCCCCAAATCCCTGCTGGAGGCCGCCGCCTGCGCCCGGCCGATCGTGACGACAGATGCGCCCGGATGCCGGGAGGTCGTGCAGGCCGAGGTCACGGGCCTGCTGGTTCCACCGAGAGACCCCGAGGCGCTGGCCGACGCATTGGCGCGGCTGGCACAGGAGACGGATCTGCGCATTTCCATGGGGCAAAGAGGCCGCGACTTTGTCGAGGAAGCCTTTTCCGAACGCCTGGTGAGCGAACGCACGATGGCCCTTTACCGAGCACTCACCGGCCTCGCTTCTTAAAGCGAGGCTTCCTGTTCCGGCGTGGCAAAAACCTCGATGATGTGGCCGCGCCGGGCAACCCGGTTTGCAAACCAGAGCATGGCCTGCAACGGACGGGTAATAAGTGGCCTGTAGAGGTGGAACACCTGTTCCGGCAGCCACGTCACCAGATGCTCGGCTTGAAATCCGCTCATCGTCATCAAGCGGAGAATGCTCGAGACCGTATAAAAATACGGGTGGTGGACGGAAGCCAGGCTATAGGGCCGCTGGTGCCGGGCCGCGCGGTAAAGCAGATCAATCGGATTGATAAACTGCTGGGGAATTTCGATCACCAAAAGGCCGTCCGGCCGCAACAGGCTGTGAATCCGCTCAAGATAGGCAAGCGGCTCCACCAGATGTTCGAGCACGTGATTCATGACGACGACATCGTAATGGGACCGCAAAGACAAATTGTCGCGAACAAGATCCCCTTCGAGGAGATCGATCCCGTGTTCCGTTTTTGCTTTCTCGCAAGCCCAAGTTGAAAGCTCGATCCCCTCGGCGGCAATGCCCTGCGCCTGCGCGGCGCGCACGAACAAACCGTTCGCCGCGCCGATATCGAGCAGGGTTTCCGGTTTGCGGCCCAGACGCTCGGAAATTCGCCGGACGCGCCGGCCAAAATAATCCAGTTGCTGACTCTCGATCCGGCTAAGCGGGCAGGCCGAATCCCGACAGGTGTAATAGGCCTCTGAATAAAGCGCCTTGCATTCCTCAAAGGTCGGCATGGGATGAAGCCATGCGACGTCGCCACAGCGAAGCACCTTTCGCTCCTCGGGCAAGGAAAGCAATTGCCCAGCCGCGTGCCATTCCTCGACCGGCGGGCCAGGCTTTGCAAGAAAACAGCGCGGGTATTCCTGTGACATGGAAAAATTTCAGGATGGACGGACCAAGCGGAACAACAGCAAAAACGTACAAAGAAACGTCATGCCTGTCACGGCGGTAATGCCGGAGAGGCCCCAAAAGTCGCGCAGGACATAGTCCCCGATGGCGTTCAGAAGAAAGGCGAATCCGCCAATCGCCAGCACCTGCAAACCCAGGTTCCGGTCCAGCATCGTCACGCGCCATAGCGTAAGCGTCGCCAACTGAAACGGCAGTCCCCAGACAAGAAAGAGAAAGGCGCGCTCGCCCTCTTCCGACCAGGCCGCCGCCCCCGCCGGCGCGTAGAGCCAAGTCAGCAACGGGTGGTGAAGCAGCCCCAGCACAAAGGCGATCGCCGCCCCACCGAGAAACAGGATGCCAAGGGCGCGGCGCACGCTTTCCCACTGACGCACAATTTCTTCTCGTATCAGCGACCAGGCCGTCGTCATCACCGAAAGAATCGCCCAGGTAAGGATGCCGACGGGCACGAGGTAAATACGCTCGATCAACTCGAGCCGGCTCACGGAACCTTCCGCCAACCCGCCCGCCATCAGTCGGTCGACGAGCGGATTGCCGCTCATGAGCGACAGTCCGACCCATTGAAGCCCGATGTTCCGAAAATGGGACGCGATCGGTTCGCCCTCATGAAAACGAAGCTTGATGGGATGACGCCGAATCAGGTGAAATCCCAGGAAGCCAAGCCGGACGCACTCACCCGAAAGGTAGCCGATGGTAAGCGCATGGATTGCAAACTCCTCGTGCAGGAACCAAACCGCCCCCAAAACGAAAAGGCCCAGCACGGTGGGAGAGCCGGCCACGACCGCGAAACGCCGTTCCGCATTCAGCCAACCCGAAAGAAGGCTGATCCACACGTTGAGCAACAAAAGCGGCGAAAGTTCGACGAACAGAAGGCGCGTCTGCACGGCAAGGGCAGCATCTTGCCCGGGCCAGGGAACCAGCCAAAGCGCTGCGATGAACGCACCGCCAAGCAACAGCGTAAAGCCGGAAAGCAAGAGACCGATGCGCAGGATAAGCGTCCAGCAGTCTTCCTCGGCGATGTCCATGAGCCTGGGGACGATCGAGGCTTCCAGAAGCACCCCCATCGTCGTCGCCCAGAAAAGAATGCCGGCGGCGGCCAGGAAGAAGGCGTCCGTCTCGGTTCCCAACACGTAGGTGTGGGCCACCATGACCGGAATAAGCACGGTGATGCCGCGGGCAATGAGGCCGCCGAGAACGGCGGAAACTATCCCCCTGGCGACCATCAGGGCGACCGGCGCTCTTTAGGCGCGGGCCCTGCCGGAAAAAGCGCCATGGCCAGGCAGAACGCCAGGCCGATGTGAAAAATGCGAAGCCCGAGCGCGTCGTGCAGCAACATCGGCATGAATATATACAAATAGAGCATGGTTCTTTGATATGGGCCGAGTCCCCGCCCGCTATAAACAACCAACGCAACCACCACGCCGAAAATACCAATTCCGAGGATACCAAGCTCCATCAAAAGACGCAGTGGCGTGTTATGGACGCTTGCCACATGCAGGGCCTTCGAACTGGCGGCCTCGGCAACGTAACCGCCGAATTGGTTCAAGCCGATGCCCCATGGAAAAGCCTCAAGGGCAAACTGCCAGGCGAACGACCAAAGCTGAAGGCGTATATCGAGCGATCGAGCAATTTCCGAGGCAAACGAACCGTAGGTACGGATAAAATACCGGCCTACGTCTATTTCAACGAGCACGACCACGAAAACCGTGACCAATACGGCGAAAAGACCCATGCCGCGGAGAAACTGTCCGGCTCGCCGCCCTTCGAATTTTCGAAATTCCTCAACGAAGAAAAGTGTGGCGATAAGGAAGCCGATCAGTACAAAAAGTTTTGTGAAAAGAAGAAGCAGCGCCGTCAATGCCCAAGCAATAAGCGCGACAATCTTGAAGAAACCTTCCGGTTTTTCTTCCGAACTTCGCAGAAAAAAGAAAAGCAGCAACAGGCCCGTGATGATGGCTGCGTAGATCGTCTCGTAGGTGGGCCAGTTCGGAATCTGTTCTTCCAGGTAACGCATCGTAAGCGCGTAGGTCGTCACGGCGAAAATAAGAAAAATCAACGCGCCGCGGGACGGTTGTCGCCGTTCCGGTGATTGAAACAACAGCACCAGCATGCCGATGTCGAAAAAGAAAGCCGTTTGCCGAAGCGCGCCGGCAAACAATGGGGAAAGGTCGGTGCGCTCTACCAGAACCGCGGTTAAAACCGAGTGGAAAACGACAAGAAGCCAAGGGATGAAGAAAAGCAGGGCGGCTTTTCTTTTCGGCCAGACGATCTGGCCTTGCACGACCGCCACCAGGAAAATCAACGGCAGGACAATGTCGTAAATGGCCAGGTTGATCTGGGAACCGTTTTGCCCGAAATCGAACGGATTGAAAAGGAGCAGCCCGAAGACGAGGAGAACCCAAAAACCGTCCACCGCCCCTTGCGAGAGTTTGCGACCTTCCATCTCGCTCCCGCGATTTTTACTGCTTCGCATAGGTGTCTGATCTTGAATGGGGAATGGGCGGACAGGTTGAAAGCGGGGCCATCCTATACTGCCTTCAACCTATCCTCAATCCCGTCACGTCCGCTCTAACACGACGAACATCCGAAACGCCATCAACGGCCCGAGGATGGGTAGCAACGCATCTTCCAGGCGAAGCAGGCCCGGCACGGCGGCGGATGGAATCAGACTCCAGGAGCGAAATCCGCCGGAATGAGGATAGGTAAAGAGACTAAGGAAAGAGGTGTCACGGAATACGAGCTGCGGAAAGGCCCGTTGAAACTCGACACGCCGTTTCCGAAAGAGAAGGGTAGGCACGGCCTGGTTTGCCTCGAAGGCGTCCCGCCTCGCCTCTTCCGCCGTTTCCGCCAGCGGGTCTGCCCGGAACACGACCGGCTCCGGAGGCAGAAAACGGTAAAACACGCCGCTCACGGGCGTGATGGCGGGCTCCACCATGACGAGGCGCCCCCCTTTCTGCAGAACCCGGATCGCCTCCGAGAAAAAGACGCGCGGGCGGACCAGGTGATGCAGCACATCGAACATGACGATGTTGGAAAAACTGGACGGTGCAAACGGAAGTGCCTGGGCGTCGGCAATGGCATCCAGCCACGGCGCCTCCAGGACGTCGGTCGAACACACTTGCGGCGCGTAAGCTTTCAGATTGCCGGACCCGCCACCGATTTCAAGCGTGGGGCCGGGCGCGAGCGCGCCGGCCATGCGCCGGTAAAGATCAGCGTAAACTTCCCGAAGGACCGCTTTTGTTTCCCATTGCCGGCGGCGGGTATCCAGACGCGGGTCCATGAAGTCAGAAGGCCTTCAATTTGCGATAGGCGAAGAATGCCATGCGCAACAAAAGCCATCCATGCTGAAAACGGGATATCTGGGTCGTGCCATAATTCCGGCTGGCGTAACGGACCGGCACCTCGACGGTTTTTAAATTCAGCTTTGCGGCACCGAAGATCAGATCGAAATCCCCAAAAGGATCGAAATTGCCGAAATAGGCGCGGTTCGCCACGACCCGTTCATAATGGTCACGCCGAAGCACCTTGGTCCCGCACAGCGTGTCCGTGAACCGCTGGTTCAGCAGCCAGGTAAAAAGCCAAGCAAAGGCGCGATTCGCCCAGTAATTCAGGAAACGCATCGAATCCCGCTCCAGCGGATAGACCATCCGCGTGCCATTGATGAATTCACCCTTGCCATTGGCGATCGCTTCGTAAAATTTCGGAAGCGCTTCCGGGGGAACCGTCAGGTCGGCATCTAGAATCATCAACACCTCGCCACGCGCTTCCTGAAACCCCTTTCGAACGGCATCGCCCTTTCCCTCTCCCTCCTGTCGAAACACTTCAATGGCAAGGTCGGGATAGGCGCTCTTCACCCGCTCGCATTCCTCGAAGGTGTCGTCCACGCTGTTGCCTTCGACGAACAGGATTTCAAGCTCATCGCAAAATTTCGGCATTCGGCGGACGGCGTCTTCGATGTTGCCCTGTTCGTTCCGGCAGGGAATCACCACGCTGGCGCTGAGGCGTTTGGGCTCAATGGCCCGAAGCGACCTTGCCACCACGTAATTGCGAAGCGAAAGCCGGCGCAGGAAAGGCAGCGTGCCCAGGAATCGGTTTACAAGCCGTCCGATGCCGAAAAGATGCTTCGGAAGGATCTGACGCCATTCCCGTTTGATAACCTCGAAATCCGCCAGCGCCATGATGCCGCCAAGGTCGTCCGGCGTGATCCAGTTCAACGGTGGCTGGGGCATCTTGTTGCCAAACCATTCGGCAAGCTTCAGGACCGGTTCCCAAAAATGGGAATAGTAAGCGACGACAAGGCGCGTTTCCGCCGTGCAAAGCGGATGCAGCGAAGCCAGCAACGCCTGGCAATCGTCGAGATAGCCGATCGTGTCCGAGAGAACGATGACGTCGAATGGCCCTTCCAGCTTTTCAAGTGTTGCCGGATCCTCGACATCACCCAGAACAAAGTCGAGTTCCGGGTATTTCCCCCGCGCCACGTCGATCGTTTGCTCGCTGAAGTCGACGCCCACCCCGTGGGACGGATCAAGCGCGTGCAGGATCTCTCCCGTTCCGCAACCAAGCTCCAGCACGCGCAATCCCGCCGGCACCAGAAAGCGCATGTAGTTACGATCGTCCTCGTGAAAGAACCAGTTGCGAGCGATCCACTTTCCCCGCTCCTCCGCAAGCCGGTCGAAACGGTCGCGGATCTCCTGCTTGCGGGGGGCAGGCGGCGATGCGGTTTCCGGCTGATTCATTCCGTTGCCCGTTCCCTTATTGGATGGCTGGCGCGGGTGAACAACCAAACGGCGCCACCGGGCAGGTTGGTCAACAGCACGGCAAGGCCAAAGGCGATTGACAGAAGCAGGGCCTCGCTTGCCGGCACATCGACGAAGCCGAGCGCGGCAATCATCGCGCCTTCCCGCACTCCCCAGCCGGCCAGCGAAATCGGCAGCAGCATCAGCAGAACGACCGGCGGGACAAGCACTAGGCATTCCACGATATCGACCGCGATCCCAAAGCCCTGCGCCAGACAGAAAACGGCAAGGGCGGAAAACACGTGAATGAGGATGGAAAAGCCCAGCACCGGAAACGCGCGGCGGGACATCAGTAAAAGCCTGCGGGCATCTCCGGAAAGGTGGACGAGAAATCCATGAAAGCGGCCGAACAGGGAAGTCAGTGGCAATCGGTCGAAGACCAGCACCATCCCAAGGACGGCCGCCGCCGCCGTAATAAGGCCCAGGATCGTGGCATGGGCGACGCCGCTTGCCGTGATCCGGAAAAGGAAAGGCAGCACGATTGCCACCAGCAGGATCAGGCCCGCCAAACCAGCCAGACGGTCAAGAATCACGCTTCGCAAGGCAAGGCCCACAGAAGCAACGGTCCGGTGAATCTGCCACGCCCTCACGGCATCGCCACCAATCGTGGAAGGCAGCGCCTGGTTGAAGAAAAGCCCGATCAGAACCATGCGAAACACTTCCCGAAGGCGCAGGTTGATTTCGATGCCGGCAAGGATGCCTGCCCAGCGAAGGCCGGCCAGGCAAATGCCCAGGCAGAGCAGCAAAAGGCCGCCAAAAAACCACGGCGCCTGAATGCTGCCAAGATTCGCAATGGCCCCGGCAATGTCGTGGGTGGTGATGAGAAAGCCGATCAGGATTGCCGAAACGGCGACTTTAAGGAAAAACGGCCAGCGCCGCCGATCGACCGTCGCGGTGACCAGCTCGTCTTCAAACCCGTTCGTCTGCCCGGTCTTTTCAGCCATGAAGTTGCCTCACGACGCTGCGGCATCCACCCAATCGACGCGTGGACCTTGGCATAGCCCATGGGGATGGGCCGATCAAATTGTAACGACCCGCCGGCGCGCAACCAATCACGTGCCGTGAAGTGGCATTTTTCGGGAAAACGCCACTCCCACAGACCGCCACGATCTGTTATAGACCCTTCACACCCTTCGCCAGCGGGCCCGCCGGGCGTGTGACCGAATTCATGCCGAAGACCAACCCATCGCAATGGCCGTAAACCGACTCGCCCCCGATCCCAACCAGACATCCCGGACGGTCCCGTCCCACCGGGAAATGGCCAATGCGATCCGGGTTCTCGCCATGGACGCCGTGGAAAAGGCGCAATCCGGCCATCCCGGGATGCCGATGGGCATGGCCGACGTGGCGACCGTGCTGGTCCGCCATTTCCTCAAATTCGACGCCGCCGCCCCGGATTGGCCGGACCGCGACCGCCTTGTGCTTTCGGCCGGCCACGGATCGATGCTGCTTTATGCCCTGCTTTACCTCACCGGCTATGCGGATATGCCGATCGAGGAGCTTGAGCGCTTCCGCCAGCTTGGCAGCCGCACGGCCGGTCATCCGGAATACGGTCATGCGAAGGGCATCGAGACGACGACCGGGCCGCTTGGCCAGGGACTGGCGAACGCCGTCGGCATGGCAATCGGCGAACGCCATCTGGCGGCGCATTTCGGAGACGATCTCGTCAATCATTATACCTATGTCCTCGCCGGCGATGGCTGCCTGATGGAGGGGATCAGCCACGAGGCCATCTCGCTGGCCGGTCATTTACGACTTCACAAACTGATCGTGCTGTTCGACGACAACCAGATTTCCATCGACGGGCCGACGTCGCTTGCGGTTTCCGACGATCAGCTGCAACGCTTCGAAGCGGCCGGCTGGGAAACCACTCGCATCGACGGCCACGACCCGGACGCTGTCTTCGAAGCGCTGACCCAGGCGCGGCAATCGGACCGGCCCTCGCTCATCGCCTGCCGGACGACCATCGGCTATGGCGCACCGAAGAAGGCCGGAACGGCGGCCACCCATGGCGCCCCCCTGGGCGCCGAGGAGGTGGCCGGAACGCGGGCCGCTCTCGGCTGGACGGAGCCTCCCTTCGTCGTTCCGGATGCCATCCTCAAGGCTTGGCGGGCCCTCGGCGCGCAAGGTGGCGCGATACGCCAGGCCTGGGAAGCAAAACGCGACGGCTTGGCCCCGAAGACGCGCGACGAATTCGAACGCCGGCAGGGCGCACGCCTGCCGAAGGGATGGGACGCCGGTCTACAGCGTCTGAAGGACGCCTATCTGGCGGAAACGCCAAGCCTGGCGACCCGCAAGGCCTCGGAACAGGCCCTTGGCGCACTGGCGCCGGTGTTGCCGGAACTCGTTGGCGGCTCGGCCGATCTCACGGGATCGAACAACACGAAGACGGCCGATCAGAAACCGCTTAGCCGGGACGACTACGGCGGCACCTATCTTTATTACGGCGTGCGCGAGCACGCGATGGCCGCCGCCATGAACGGCCTTGCCCTCCACGGGGGCGTGCTTCCCTATGGGGGCACCTTTCTTACCTTCACGGATTATTGCCGGCCGGCCATTCGCCTTTCCGCGCTGATGGAGCTTGGCGTGATTTACGTCATGACCCACGACTCGATCGGTCTCGGCGAAGACGGGCCCACCCACCAGCCCATTGAACATCTGGCGTCGTTGCGTGCCATACCGAATCTGTGCGTCCTGCGTCCGGCCGACGCCGTCGAAACGGCCGAATGCTGGGAATTGGCGATTCGCTCCCGGAACCGCCCTTCGATCCTTGCCCTTACCCGGCAGGGCCTTCCCACCCTGCGCAAGGAAAAGGCGAAGGAAAATCTTTCGGCAAAGGGCGCCTACCTGCTTGTGCCTTCCAAGGGCGAGGCAAAGGTGACGCTGTTTGCCACCGGCTCGGAGGTAAGCATCGCCGTCGCGGCCCATGCGCTGCTTGTCAAGGATGGCATCGGCGCCCGCGTTGTCTCGATGCCATGCTGGGAACTTTTCGAAGAACAGGACGACGATTACCGGCAGGAAGTGCTCGGCTCAACGCCCGTGCGCGTCGGTATCGAGGCGGCCATTTCCATGGGCTGGGAACGTTACCTCGGCCCGGATGGCCTATTCATCGGCATGTCCGGCTTCGGCGCCTCCGCGCCCGCCAAGGCCCTTTTCCAGCATTTCGGCATTACCCCGGAAGCCGTGGCCGATGCCGTTCGCCAGCGTCTTTCCTGATCAAAACGATGGGAAACAACACGGCTTTGCATACGATCGACGATCTCGACGTGAAGGGAAAGCGCGTATTGCTTCGCGTCGATCTCAACGTGCCGATGCAGAACGGCACAATCACCGATACGCTTCGGATCGATCGCATCCTGCCGACGGTGCAAGCACTTTCGAAACGGGGCGCCAAGGTGATCCTGCTTTCCCACCTCGACCGGCCAAAGGGAAAGGTCGTTCCCGGCCTTTCGCTGCGCCCGCTTGTCACGCCTCTCGGCGAGGCCCTCGGCCAGCCAGTCGGTTTCGCCGGGGACTGCGTGGGAAACGCGGCGGCCGGCGTCGTTGCCGAGCTTGGAGAAAGCCAGGTTGCGCTGCTGGAAAACCTGCGTTTTCACGCGGGTGAAGAAATGAACGACGACGCTTTCGCATCGGCATTGGCGGAGCTTGGCGATCTTTACGTAAACGACGCTTTTTCCTGCTCTCATCGGGCGCACGCATCCGTCGAGCGGCTTGCCAAAAAACTGCCCTCCGCGGCAGGCCCCGTCCTGGTATGCGAACTTGCGACCCTGAAACGGATGCTGGAAAATCCTTCGCGGCCGATTCTCGCCATCGTCGGCGGCGCAAAAATTTCTACGAAACTCGACATCATCAATTATCTGATCGGCAAGGTGGATACGCTCGCCATCGTAGGCGCCATGGCGAACACCTTTCTGTTGGCCAAGGGGCACGCCGTGGGCACATCGCTCGTCGAAACGACGATGGTCGAAAAGGCACAAGCGATTCTCGCCGCGGCGGAAAAGACGGGCTGCAGGCTTTTCCTTCCGGAAGACGCCGTCATCGCCACCGAGCTGCGTGAAAACGTCGCCGTTGAGACGGTCCCGGTTTCTGTCGTTCCGGAGGGCCGTATGATTCTGGATGCCGGACCAGAAACGGTGGCGCGGCTTTCAGAAGCGGTGCGCGCATCCAGGACGCTGGTCTGGAACGGACCGTTGGGTGCCTTCGAAACGGCGCCCTTCGACGCGGCGACGATGGCCGTCGCAAAAGTGGTGGCGGCGTGCACCCGCGAAGGGGAACTGCTTTCGATCGGCGGCGGTGGCGACACGGTGGCGGCATTGCACCGCGCCGGCCTGGACGAGGATTTTTCCTATGTTTCGACGGCGGGCGGCGCCTTTCTGGATTGGCTCGGCGGTAAGGAACTGCCGGGCATCGCCGCCCTGCAACACACATAACTCCGTAAAACGAAAAAAATTAAAGGGCGTTTGCCGCCGGTGGCGACAGGTCCGGCAATTCGAAACGCTTGGCCGGAAAGTGCACGCTTACCTCCGTCCCTTCGCCGAGCCTGCTCGACAACGTAAGCGTCCCGCCGTGAAGCTCGACGAGCTTCTTCGTCAGGGGCAGCCCGAGGCCGGTTCCCGCATAACGGCGGCTCAGCGAGTTATCGACCTGGCCAAAGGGGGCCAGTGCCTTCGGGACATCTTCCGGCGCAATGCCGATGCCGGTGTCCTTGATGGCGATCACCAATCCGCCATCCGCGTCCCGCGACACTTCGACATCGATCCGGCCGTCCTTCGGCGTGAACTTGATCGCGTTCGAAAGCAGGTTCAGCAGGATCTGCTTGATCTTGAGGCCGTCGGCGCGGAACCGGGGCAGACCCGGCACCACCCTGCTGACAAGCTTGATACCACCCTGCTCCGCCTTCTGATGCACGAGCCGAACGGCCGTTTCCGTTACGCCCTGAATGTCGATGAGCTGTTCCTCGACATCAAGGCGGCCGGCTTCGGCCTTCGAGACATCGAGAATGCTGTTGATGATGTTGAGCAGGTGTTTGGAGCTTTCAAGGATGTCTTTTGTATAGTTGTGGTAACCATCGTTCCCGAGTGGCCCCATCAATTCACGGTACATGACCTCGGAAAAACCGATCACGGCGTTCAATGGCGTGCGCAATTCGTGGCTCATATTTGCCAGGAAATCGGATTTCATCTGGCTGGCCGCGTCTGCCGCTTCCTTGGCTTCCTGCAACGCCGCCTCGCGTTCCTTGAGATCCGTGATGTCGGAAAGGAAGCAAAGCGACCCGCCGTTGGTAATGGGCTGGAGCGTGAATTTCACCCACCGGCCGT
Source organism: Alphaproteobacteria bacterium (assembly GCA_021296325.1). Taxonomy (GTDB): domain Bacteria; phylum Pseudomonadota; class Alphaproteobacteria. The sequence continues at coordinate 286,415 of JAGWAR010000001.1, read as the reverse complement.
CCTGCAATTCCAGCTCGATGAAACCCGCCGTTTCACGAAGGTGGCTTAACTGATCCTGAAGCCAGGCCGGGTCCTTGCCGGGGACAATCATGCGCTCCGCTTCGACGTTGACGCGCAAAATATTTTCGAGCGTGGCCTGCGAATCGACAAGTGCCGTTCCTTCAAGAAAATCCTCACGGAACCGCGTGTTGGAAAGCACAAGGTGTTCCGTCGTATCGAAAATGGCGAAAGCGTCCTGGATGCTTTCGATGGCTTCAACAAGCTGGATGCGCGATTCGACCGCCCTGGACCAGGCCAGCGTCTCGTTGGTGACGTCCTCGGCGGTGCCGCGATAACCACGGAATTCCCCCGTCTCGTCATCAAAAACGGGAAGACCGCTCAGGCGGAACGTTCGCTTGCCACCCTCCGGAAGATCCACTTCGTAGACTTCTTCCCGAAAAGGGGAACGCATATCGGGACCTGGCCGGTCGATGGCCTCGCCCAGCGCCCTGAAATGACCGAAGGTAAAAAGGTTCTGGCCTTCAACTTCGCGCGGCAGCACGCCGATCAGGTCGAAGACGCGGGAGGAAGCGTAGGTATTGTTGAAGTTTTCGTCCGTTTCCCAAAGCCAGTCCGAAACAAGCCTGGCAATATCCTCGAAACGCTCGCGTTCTTTCGTAAGCTCGCTGCGGAGGCCGGCGCTGTAACTGACGGCCTGCAACATCCCTGCGACGGCGGAAAAGTTGCCCTCGGCATCATGTACTGGAAAATGCCGCGAATGAAATTGTTCGGTCTTTGAACCCCGACGAAGCAAAAAATTGCGATGAACTACTTGTTCGCTTTTTCCGATCGCATTGATAATTTCCTGAATCGGAAAGGGAGGCGTTTCCGCAACCGGCCCGTCCTCGGCCCCGCCAAGATTCTTGAAAGCGTCGTTCGCATACAAAAGATTGCCATCAAGATCCGCCAGGTAGACGGGATGCACCGATTCCAGAATGGAAAACCCTGCCTTGGACTGAAGCGCGTCCAGACTTTCCGGGGAGATTTTCTCCTCGGGAATGGCGTCGATGGATCGAAGGTGCGAAGGTTTTTTTTCTTTGCCTGGCACGATTTTCGGGGGTTTGCTTGTCACCCTTCCCCTCAAGCGGCGGAAGATTACGGCGTTGTTATTCTTCCTCGGGCCCGCCTTTAGCCAAATCAAGCCGTTTTATAGCATAAAGATACTCGGGATCGCGCTGCCATTGTTTCGTGACTTTTTGGGCGGCTTCCGGATCGATCCGTTCATAAAATGCAAGAATCCTCGACAGCTCGCCCGGATCGACCACGTTTTCACCGGGTCGGGCCTTGCGGCTCAACAGGAAAATCGATGCAAAAATTTGTTTGGGAAGATCCTTCGCCTTGCAGGCAATAGCCATGCCCTCGCCCCCCGGCTCGAACAAAAGCCGCCGCACGAGCTTGCCGGAAAGTTCCGTGTATTTCGCAAAAAGCGCAGCGAATAGGGAAACCTCCCCCTGTCGCAAGACGCGCACCAGAAGTTCGGGCGTAACGTCGATATCTTTGACGAGACGTTCCGCCGAATCCGGCTTCTTTTGCGCTTGGGGAGCCTTCTCGCCTTCCGATTCGAGAATGTCCCGCACGGTCGATTCAATTTGATCGTCAAGGGCAGTCACGTCGATATCGAATTTGGCGGAAATCTCTTGCCGCAGGGCGGCGGAAACCCACCAGTACATTTTTTCGGCCAATGCCGGCCCCAGATCGGGGCGACGGATCAGCGGCTCGCGATAGACGTTTACCTTCTGAGATTCCTCGACAAGGTATTCCTTCGTGCTGCTGGAAATTTTTGCATCCACATTTTCAAGAAGCGTCTTGATGACATCAACGCTGTTGGTTTCAACAAGAGCATCTGAAACGGTTTCGCTGATGTCTTTGCGCATGGCGACGGCGAGCTGATGTTCCATCGTGCGGTGCTGGATGATCTCGATGAGATCGGTGTCGTGGAGAATCTCGCTGTTCAGAAGAATGGGACGGGCAACTTCGATCGCGTCGTTAGCAAGCGTCAGAATCAGCTCGCGCGGCGCGTTCGGCAGAACGGACAGCCGTTCGGAAAGGTGCCGCCGGACGGCCATCTCCACTTCCCGAATCAGTTGATTCAGGATGTCCGTCATCAGCGCCCGCTCACGCTCGGTAAGCGTCTTCTCATCCTCCATGAAAAGATCGCTCACCGTGTTGATGAGGCGTTCTCTTCCAGCATCAGACTTGTCGCGCGCCAGGCTGAGTAGTTGCCCGATCTCTTGGTCTTCCATCCTCGACATCCCATCACCACATGGACAAGAGCCGGCATCCAGACAGGCCGGCCCTTTTCCAGATGCGCCCTGCCCCGCACTTCGGCTAAAGCTGACGCAATGCTCTGATAGAATCGTACCCGCTGGATGCTTGCTTATTCCTTACCAAGCCTTAGTAATTCGGGCGTAACTGGGCATGAACGTTCAAAAAAGTATGGTTAATTCCTCCTTGTGCAAAGCCCTCTTGGGGAATCGGGAATTTTCGCAGCATGCACGGCCGCTTCGCGTTCTGCTGCTGGCGGCGTGGTTGAGCGGTTTCGCCGCCGCCGGCCAGACGGCGGAGCTTGGTGAGCGAATCCAGATCGACCGCGAAAGCCTGCCCGCGCCTTACGCGGAACCAAGTCACGCCAACGGCCCAGAGCGAATTCCGCGCCCCCAGGGCGCCTCCCTCAAGGTACCGGCGGGCTTCACCGTGCGTCTTTTCGCCGACGGCCTCGTCCATGCCCGCTGGCTTTGCGCAACCCCCGACGGCGACGTTTTTCTGGCGGAACCAAATGCCGGCGAGGTCACCCTGCTGCGCGACAGGGACGGCGACGGGCGGGCGGAATTCCACAGCACCTATCTCGAAGGACTGCGCCGTCCCCATGGCCTCGCCTTCCGGGAAGGCGTGCTCTACGTCGCCGACACCGAGCGGGTCTGGCGCGTCTCCCATCGGAAAGGCGCCACGAAAGGCACGGCCGAGCCGATCACGCCGCCCGGCGAACTGGGCGCGGGCAGCGGCCACTGGACACGCAATCTGGCGCTGCATCCGGACGGCACGCGTTTCTTCGTCGCCATCGGATCGCGCGGCAATCTGGGCGAAGAACCGGAACCGCGGGCGACGATCCGCGAATTTCCGATCACGGGCGGCCCCGGCAAGACCTTTGCGGCGGGCCTTCGCAATCCGGTCGGCATCGCCTTCTATCCCGGCACGGAAGATCTTTATACGGTGGTAAACGAACGCGACGGATCCGGTGACGAACTGGTGCCGGATTACCTGACGCGCGTGCGCGCCGGCGAATTCTACGGTTGGCCTTACGCCTATCTGGGGCCGAACCCGGAGCCTCGCTTCGCCGCGCTTAACCCTGCGCTGGTGGCAAAGACGAAGGCGCCGGACCTTTTGTTCCGCTCCCATTCGGCGCCGCTCGGCCTTGTCTTTTATGACGGGGTGCGTTTTCCGGAAACCTACCGCGGGGACGCCTTCGTGGCGCTACACGGCTCATGGAACGCCGGCGTGCCGCGGGGCTACATGGTCGTTCGCGTGCCTTTCGAAAACGGTCAGCCGCAAGGCTGGTACGAGCCTTTCGTGACCGGCTTCCGGATCAAGGAGAAAGCCGGAGCCGAGGAACGGGCCCGCGTCTGGGGGCGGCCTTCCGGCCTGGCGCTACTGCCGGATGGCAGCCTGCTGATTGCCGACGACGTCGGCAACCGGGTCTGGCGGGTGGCCTATGAAGGGGCGGACGGGGGGCCTTAACTTTTTCGAAAGGGGCCGCTTCCTAAGCTTTCCCCTTCCAGTTCAGGGTCATCGAGGCATCTGGCGATGAAAATCACGCCGAACCCGGCGCTTCTTCAGGCACTGCATTCCCAACCAACGATCCCGAAAACGCAAAACGCGCCACCGGCCGTTCAAGCGGCCCGGCAGGTGCTGGCCGCCCGCAAGGCGGCGGGTCCGGCCGTCAAGGCCGCCGCCCCGAACGCACCACCGCCAAAACCCGTCAGCGTTCCGGAAAACACGCCGGAGGCGCGCGCCCGGGATCTGCCGCGCGGCAGCCTGCTCGACATCGTCATCTGATTTTTAACGGTCGTCTTCGACGCCCAGCAGGTCGCGGGCGAAGGCGCGCGCCTCGAAGGGACGCAGGTCCTCGACCGCCTCGCCGACGCCCACCGCATGAACCGGCAGGCCGAAGCGTTCGGCCAAGGCAACGACCACTCCGCCCCGCGCCGTGCCGTCGAGCTTCGTCACCATCAGCCCGTCTACCGCCACCATGTCGCGAAAGGTCTCGACCTGCGAATGGGCGTTCTGCCCCACATTCGCATCGAGCACGAGCAAGGTGGCATGGGGCGCCGTCGGATCGACCTTCTTCAGCACGCGGGCAATTTTTTGCAACTCTTCCATAAGGCCGGTCTTGTTCTGAAGCCGGCCCGCCGTATCGATCAGGAGCACGTCGCGTTTCTCCTGCCTTGCCTGTTCCAGAGCATCGTAGGCCAGCCCCGCGGCGTCCGCCCCTTCTTCTCGCGCCAGAACGGGGGCGTGGGCGCGCTCGCCCCAGCGCTCGAGCTGGGCAACGGCGGCGGCGCGGAACGTATCCGCCGCCGCTAACAGAACCTGCCGGCCTTCGTCATGCAACTGCTTGGCGAGCTTGCCGATCGTCGTCGTCTTGCCGCTGCCGTTCACGCCGACCACCAGCACGACGAAAGGCTTCTTTTCCGGGTCGATCCGGAACGGTTTTGCGACCGGGTCGAGAATGCGCTGAATGGCGTTTGCTAGGGCGTCCCGAACTTCCTGCGCGTCGACGTCCTTGCCGAAACGCTCGCGCTTCAGACCGGCGATCAGCTCGGTGGCGGAAGCCACGCCAAGGTCGGCCCGGATGAGCACTTCCTCCAGTTCGTCCAGCATGGCCTCGTCCAGCGGCGCACCTGTGAAAATGCCGCCGATGCCGTCCTTCAGCTTCGTCGAGGATTTCGAAAGGCCCGCCTGAAGACGCCGAAGCCAGCTTGTCTTTTCCGGCATATCGCGGCGCTATCCGGTCAGGCGCCCGAACAAGGCCTGGGGGCCGACGCCCTCGATGCTGGCCGGAACGATCGTTCCGGGAAGGGCATCCATGTCGAGCCGGACGGGCGCGTAATGCTCGCTTCGCCCAAGGCGCGGCGTTTCGATCAAAAGCCGCGTTTTGCTGCCGACACAGGATTCGTGAAACCGCCTTTCAGCGGCCTTGCCCGCTGCCCGCAAGCGGGCGGCGCGCGCCTTGCGCACGGCGTTTGGCACCGATGGCATCCTGGCCGCGGGCGTTCCCGGACGCGGCGAATAGGGAAAGACGTGCAGATAGGTAAAGCCGCACGTCTCGACCAATTCGAACGTCTCGTCAAACATGGAATCGGTTTCCGTCGGAAAGCCCGCGATCACATCGGCGCCAAAGACGACGTCACGGCGTAACCGCTGTGCGTGATCGCAAAACGCAAGCACGTCCTCACGCGTGTGGCGCCGCTTCATGCGCTTCAAGATAAGGTTGTTCCCGGATTGCAGACTTAAATGCAGATGCGGCATGAGCCGCGGCTCGTCCGCAAGCAACGCCAGCACGTCCCCGTCGACCTCTGCCGGGTCGATCGAGGAAAGCCTTAAGCGCGGCAGTTCCGGCACCAATGCAAGCAACCGGCGCAGCATGGAACCGAGCGTGGGGCGTCCTGGAAGATCGGCGCCATAGGCCGTGATGTCGACGCCGGTCAGCACGATTTCCCGATAGCCATTGGCGACAAGCTTTCGCGCCGCTTCGACGAGGGCGCCAAGCGGCACGCTGCGGCTGTTTCCCCGCCCGAAGGGAATGATGCAGAAGGTGCAACGGTGATCGCACCCGTTCTGCACCTGGAGAAAGGCGCGCGCCTTGCCCTCGAATCCCTGAACGAGATGTCCCGCCGTTTCGTTGACGGAAAAGATATCGTTGACGGCGATGCGGGCTTCCGATGTCACGCCGTAGTTCTTCGGGTCGAGCTTTTCGGCATTGCCGAGCACGCGATCCACTTCCGGCATCTGCGCGTAGGCCTCGGGCGAAATCTGGGCGGCGCAGCCCGTCACCACGATGCGCGCGTCGGGCCGTTCGCGGCGCAGCCGCCGGATCGCCTGGCGCGCCTGGCGTTCGGCTTCCGCCGTTACGGCACAGGTGTTCACGTAAACGGTGTCCTTTTCACCCGCGGCCAGGGCGTGGGCCTTGATCACTTCCGACTCATAGGCGTTGAGCCGGCAACCGAAGGTCAGGATGTCAAGCTCCCTCATGCCGCCCGCTCCTGATCGATGAGTTCGGCGGGCAGCTCGCCGGTAAAGCTCCAGGCGGCCGGCCCGCTGAGCAGGACGTGCCCGTCTTCGCGGAGGCGCACGCGAAGACTGCCGCCGTCCTGGACGACCTCCGCTTCGTTTTCGACAAGGCCTCGGCGATGGGCGGCAACCACGGCGGCACAGGCCCCGCTGCCGCAGGCGTGCGTCAAGCCGGCGCCGCGTTCCCACACGCGAAGGCGCAGGCGATCGCTCGCGATCATCTGGGCGATGCCGATGTTCGCGCGCTCCGGAAAAAGCGGATGGTGTTCAAGCCGGGGCCCGGCATCGGCCAACGCCACCTTCGCCGCGTCCTCGACAAAAAAGACGGCGTGGGGGTTGCCCATGCTGACGGCGACGGCCTCGCCAAGGGCCGCCTCGCCAAGATCGAGGTGCAGCGTGTCGGCGGCCTCCTTCAAGGGAATCGCCTGCCAGTCCGTCTTCGCGGCGCCCATATCGACGGAAACCCGGTCCCGCCCCTCGCGCACCGCCTCGACGAGGCCGCCCGCGGTTTCCAAGCGGACCCGGTCCTCCCCCCGTTCGTTCATCAAGAGCAGGCCCACACAGCGCGCCGCGTTTCCACAGGTCGCCACCTCGCCGCCATCGGCGTTGCGAATCCGCATGGCGGCCGCGCCCTCGTCGCGGGCGCGCTCGATGAGAATGACCTGATCGCAGCCGACTCCGGTGCGCCGGTCGGCGATCGCCTTCGCCACGCCCGCCGTGAACGCCTTCCGGGCCAGCTTGCCGCTGCGCGCATCCAGGATGACGAAGTCGTTCCCCGCCCCTTGCATCTTTTGAAATGGAATACCAGTCATGCCCGCTTATATGGCTGGAAAGCCAAGGAAGTCCATTGGTTTCCCCCCTTATCCGGCCGTTCCGGCCGCCCTGCCAAGGCCGCGTTTGCGCATCGCCTGCATGAAGGCGTCCATGTGAAAGGCCGCCTGGGGCGGCGCGTAGGCTTCGCCCACGGGGCAGGCGCGGCGCGCGAGGCAGCCTCCCTCGACACAGTCCCTGCCGGCCGGCGTCTCCAGATGGCCCATGCAGCGGGGCACGTCATAGCTGCCGCCGGCGAAGGCGGCGACCGGACAGGTGTGAAGGCAGGGTTTCGCCTCGCAGGTATCGCACGGCCTCGGCCGTTCGGCCCGGACCGGCAATTCCAGGCGTTCGGCAAAGGCGAGCGCGCCGCGATAGGCGTGCCAGAGGCCGTATTCCGGGTGAATCAGGGGCCCGATCGGGGACGGCGCCACCGGCTCCGCCCGCATCGCCCAGCCGATGAAAGGGTGGCTTGGCGTGCCGAAGGGAAAAAAGGGCTCGGCCCCGCAGCTTTCCGCCACCGCCGTCAGGACCCGCCGCGACCAGCGGTCGAGCGGGTCGGCCCCCCCGTCCCCGGCCTCGGCCGAGGCCGCGAAGACCGTCCACATGGCGGGCCCGGCATTGCCGGCCAGTAGCAAGGTCGCGGCCGGCGCGCCGCTTGCAAGCGGCGGCACGCCGTCGGCCGCCTCGGGGTGGAAACCACCCCGCAGAAGCAGTCCGAGAGGCCGCAGGGCCTTGCCAATGTCCCCATATTGCGTCATCGGGTCATCTTACCCCAAGCCCCGGCGCGGTTTACGAATCCCTTGAAAGTCTTGACTTTTTACCGCCTGCGCCCCTAGCATGCCCCACCTTTTCAGAAAGGCGGCCGTTTCGCTCTTGAGGGGGTCCGCCAGCCCGCGAGTTTCGCGCGCTGGCGCGTTTTGCGTGTTGGAAAGGCAAGGAAAACCATGTTCGAAAACCTGTCGTCGCGGCTTGGCGAGGTCTTTGACGGGCTCCGGAAACGGGGCACGCTGTCGGCCGACGACGTAAAGGCGGCGCTCCGGGAAATCCGCATCGCCCTGCTGGAAGCGGACGTCGCCCTTCCGGTTGCGAAGGACTTCCTCGCCAAGGTCGAGGCCGAGGCAACCGGCGAGGCCATCATCCGCGCCGTCGCCCCGGGCCAGATGGTCGTGAAAATCGTCCACGACGCGCTGGTCGACATGCTGGGCCAGGAGGCGCCCCCCCTCGCGCTTGACGGCAAACCGCCCGTTTCGATTCTGTTCGTCGGCCTGCAGGGCTCGGGCAAGACGACGACGGTGGCGAAGGTCGCCCGCCGCCTGACCGACAAGGAAAACCGAAACGTCCTGATGGCCTCCCTCGACGTCGTGCGCCCGGCCGCCCAGGAACAGCTCGCCATCCTCGGTCAGCAGGCGAAGATCACCGTTCTTCCCATCGTTCCGAACGAAACGCCAGTCGCGATCGCAAAACGCGCCCTCGCCCACGCCGCAAGCGAAGGCTTTGACACCGTCCTCCTCGACACCGCCGGGCGCCTGCACGTTGACGACGACATGATGGCCGAGGCGGAAGCCGTGCGCGATGTGGCGCAACCGGTCGAAACCCTGCTGGTGGCCGATGCCATGACCGGACAGGATGCGCTGAACGTCGCCGAAGCTTTTTCGAAACGCATTGGACTTAGCGGCATCGTGCTGACCCGTCTCGATGGCGATGCGCGCGGCCGACCGGTAGTCCAATCAAGTTCGTCGGCATCCGCGAAAAGCTCGACGCCCTGGATGTCTTTCACCCGGAACGGATCGCCGGGCGCATTCTTGGCATGGGCGACGTCGTCAGCCTGGTCGAGAAGGCCCAGGCCACCGCGGATGAACGGGACATCGAACGGCTGACGAAAAAGCTCGAGAAGGGAAAATTCGATCTCGACGACATGGCGCAGCAGTTTCGCCAACTCCGGAAGATGGGTGGCATCGGCGAACTCGTTTCACTGCTGCCGGGCCTCAACAAGATGCAGAAGGAAGCGGCGGCATCGAAGGTCGATGCGAAGCTGATCCAGCAGCAGGAAGCGATCATCTGTTCGATGACGCCCATCGAAAGACGCAATCCAAAACTGTTGCATGCCTCGCGCAAACAGCGCATCGCGGCAGGATCGGGCACCAGCGTGCGCGACATCAACCGCCTGCTCAAGCAGTTCCGCGACATGCAGACCATGATGAAGAAGATGAAAAAACTGGAAAAGATGGGACAAGGCAAACCCGGTCTTGGCCTGCCTTCCTTTAATCCAATGCATCCCCGCAACTCGTAAGGAAAGACGAAGGCTCATGAGTGTAAAAATTCGAATGTCCCGTGGTGGCGCGAAAAAGCGTCCTTTCTACCGCATCGTCGTGACGGACACGCGCAACCCGCGCGATGGCCGTTTCATCGAACGCGTCGGCACCTACAACCCGATGGTGGCGAAAGACCATCCGGACCGCGTCAAGCTGAACCCGGAACGGATCAAGCACTGGCTTTCCGTCGGCGCCCTGCCGAGTGACCGGGTGGCACGTTTCCTGGGCGAGGCCGGTCTCGCGCCGACGCCGCCGCAACGGAACAATCCTCAGAAGGCGATCCCGAAGAAGGAGCGCAAGCAGGCCGAAGAGGGCAAGGGCGAGGCAAAGGCGGAAGCCGGTGCCGAGAAAGCAAAAACGGAAGCCGCCCCCGAAACGGAAGCGCCCGCCGAGGAAGTAAAGGCGGAGGAAGCGCCGGCCGAGGAAGCGAAGGAAGAAGCGCCCGCCGAAGAGGCAAAGGCGGAAGAATCGCCGGTCGAGGAAGCGAAGGAGGAAGCGCCCGCCGAAGAGGCAAAGGCGGAAGAAACGCCGGCCGACGCGCCAAAAGAAGGGCCGAAAGAGGACGCGTAGGGAATCCGGACGGCGCCGTCCTGAAGGAAGGTTGCAAATGGCCGCTCAGAAAAACCATCGGAACGAAGCGCAAGCGAGCCGCGTCTGCGTCGGTGTCGTCACCGGCGCCCATGGCGTGAAGGGGATGCTTCGCGTTCGCAGCTTCACCGAGAACCCGGTCGATCTGGCGGCCTATGGTCCCGTTTCGTATGAAGAAGGCGGGCGCGTCCTCGACCTCGTCGTCGAAGGAAGCGTGAAGGATGCCCTGCTGGTTCGTGCCGCCGGCGTCGAGGACCGCGACGCGGCGCTCGCCCTCAAGGGCACGTTACTTTATGTGCCGAGGGCGGCCCTGCCGGAGACAGAGGAAGACGAATATTATCACGGCGACCTCATCGGACTTGCGGCCGAGGCTATGGATGGTCATTCGCTCGGTATTGTGCGCGGCGTTCACAATTTCGGCGCCGGCGACATTCTGGAAATCGGCGCCGAAAGCGGGGCCACCGTCATGGTGCCTTTCACCCAAGCGGCGGTGCCCGAGGTCGATCTGGAAGGCGGCCGGGTGACCGTCGACCTAACGGCCGGCGGCCTTGCGGAAGAAGGGGCCGACCTGTCCACGGGGAACGGGAAACATGGCTAAGGCAACCACCCCCTGGCAGGTCCGTGTCCTGACGCTTTACCCGGAAATGTTTCCGGGGCCGCTTGGCGCCTCGCTGCCCGGCAAGGCGCTGAAGGAAGGGGTCTGGGCCCTGGAAACGGTGGACATTCGCCATTTTGCGAGCGATAAACACCGCTCCGTCGACGATACGCCCTTCGGCGGCGGGGCGGGCATGGTCCTGAGGCCGGACGTCATCGACGCAGCCCTTCGAGCGAACGCGACCCGGCAAAAGCCGGCTCTTTACCTCTCTCCACGGGGTCGGCCGCTGGATCAGCCCTACATACGCCGCCTGGCGGAGGGAGAAGGCGTAACCCTCCTTTGTGGGCGCTTTGAAGGCGTCGATGAGCGCGTGCTGGAGGCCTGGGAGATGGAGGAAGTCAGTCTTGGCGATTTCATCCTCTCCGGGGGCGAACCGGCCGCCATCGCGCTGATCGATGCCTGCGTGCGGCTGCTGCCGGGGGTGATTGGGTGTCCGGACGCGCTCATCGAGGAAAGTTTCGAGCGCGGTCTCCTGGAATACCCACATTATACCCGGCCGCAAAACTGGCAGGGCCGAGAAGTGCCGGAGGTGTTGCTCTCCGGCCACCACGAGAAGATCCGCGACTGGCGGCTTGCCAAGGCGGAAGAGATTACGCGGAAGCGACGTCCGGACCTGTGGGCCCGTTACGTCCGGGAAAAATGACTGCAAGGAAAAAGGCCATGAACATCATCGAAGAACTGGAAAAAGAAGCGATCGAGAAAATAGACGCCGAGCGGCCCGTTCCGAAGTTCGGACCCGGAGACACGGTGCGGGTGGACGTCAAGGTGGTCGAAGGATCGCGCGAGCGCATTCAGGCCTTCGAAGGCGTTTGCATCGCCCGTTCGAACCGGGGAGTGAATTCCTCCTTCACGGTGCGCAAAATTTCCTATGGCGAAGGCGTCGAACGCGTCTTTCCCATCTATTCGCCGCGCATCGCCGGAATCGAGGTGATGCGTTACGGTGCCGTCCGCCGGGCAAAACTTTACTACCTACGGGAACGTTCAGGGCGCAGCGCACGCATTACCGAAGACGCGTCGCGTCGCATATCGGCCCGCGAGGCCGAAGCGACGGTCGAAGTCAAGGCACCCAAAAAGAAATCGAAGAAAAAACAAAAGGCGAAGGTAGAAGCGCCGGGCGCGGAAACTGAATAGGAAAATGGCACGACCAAGGACACTGTTCGACAAGATTTGGCAATTCCATCTGGTGGACGTTGCCGAGGACGGTACGTGCCTGCTCTACATCGACCGGCACCTCGTTCACGAAGTAACCAGCCCCCAGGCCTTCGAGGGACTTCGCCTCAACCATCGTAAAATTCGTCACGCGGAAGCGACGCTGGCCGTCGCCGACCATAACGTGCCGACGACGGACCGTTCCCACGGCATCGCGGATCCCGAATCCCGCCTTCAGATCGAAACCCTGCAGAAGAACTGCGAGGAATTCGGCATTCCCTACCTTTCGATGTCGGACATCCGTCAGGGAATCGTCCACGTCATCGGGCCGGAACAGGGCTTCACCCAGCCCGGGATGACGATCGTCTGCGGCGACAGCCACACCTCGACCCATGGCGCCTTCGGGGCACTGGCTTTCGGGATCGGCACGTCGGAGGTCGAGCACGTCCTGGCCACCCAGACGCTGATCCAGAAGCCCGCCGAAAACATGCGGATCACGGTAGACGGCGAGCTTGGCCCCGGCATCACGGCGAAGGACATCGCCCTTGCCATCATCGGCACCATCGGCACGGCCGGCGGCACCGGATACGTCATCGAATATGCCGGCTCCGCCATCCGCGGTCTCACGATGGAAGGGCGGATGACCCTCTGCAACATGACGATCGAGGCAGGCGCGCGCGCCGGTCTGATCGCGCCGGACGAAACGACCTTCGAGTATTTGAAGGGACGCAGCTTCGTGCCGAAAGGGGCAGCCTGGGAACAGGCGGTCGAGGCGTGGCGGGCGCTGCCTTCCGACGACGGCGCACTCTATGATCGCGAGATCGCGCTCGCCGCCGAGGCCATCGCGCCGCAGGTCACCTGGGGCACCAGCCCTCAGGACGTGTTACCGATTACCGGCGCCGTGCCGGACCCGGCAAAGGAGCAGGACCCGAATCGCCGGCGTGCGATGGAACGCGCGCTCGATTACATGGGATTGAAGCCTGGAACGCGCCTGCGCGACATCAAGGTCGATCGCGTTTTTATCGGTTCCTGCACGAACGCCCGCATCGAGGATTTGCGCGCGGCGGCAGCCATCGTGAAGGGCAGGAAAGTTTCCTCCCATGTCGGCGCGATGGTCGTGCCGGGATCGGGGCTGGTGAAGGAAGCGGCCGAAAGCGAAGGGCTGGACCGGGTCTTCATCGAGGCCGGTTTCGAATGGCGCGAACCGGGCTGTTCGATGTGCCTCGCCATGAACGCGGACAAGCTGAAGCCGGGCGAACGTTGCGCCTCGACCTCGAACCGCAATTTTGAAGGCCGTCAGGGCCGCGGCGGGCGCACCCATTTGATGAGCCCGGAAATGGCGGCGGCGGCGGCGATTGCCGGCCATCTGGCCGACGTCCGCGAACTCGACTAGGACGGCAGGATCATGGAAAAATTCGAAAACTTCGAAGGCATCGCGGCCGCCCTTCCAATGATCAACGTCGATACGGACATGATCATCCCGAAGCAGTTCCTGAAAACGATCAAGCGGACCGGGCTTGGCAAAAATCTGTTTTACGACATGCGCTGCACGCCGGAAGGCGAGCAAAAGACCGACTTCGTACTGAACCAGCCGCCCTGGACCGAGGCAAAAATCCTGGTGGCGGGCTTGAATTTCGGCTGCGGTTCCAGCCGCGAACATGCCGTCTGGGCAATCCGCGACTTTGGAATCCGCTGCGTGATCGCGCCTTCCTTCGCCGACATTTTTTACGGCAACTGCTTCAAGAACGGCATCCTGCCGATCCGGCTGGACGAGGAAACGGTGAACGTATTGATGCAGGCCGCCGAAGAAGGCGAGAAAGGCGCGCTCAAGATCGATCTGGACGGGCAGACCATCACCCGCGCCGACGGCTCGACGCTTGCCTTCACCATCGATCCCTTCCTCAAGCATTGCCTGCTCGAGGGACTGGACGACATCGCGTTGACCCTTCAGAAAGAAGCAAAAATTTCCGCCTTCGAGGCAAAGCAGCGCGACGCGCAACCCTGGCTTTACCGTTAATCCCACCTTCGTCATCGAGAGCCCAACGTCATGACCGCGATCGGAAAGATTCTTTTATTGCCGGGCGACGGCATCGGCCCGGAAGTCATGGCCGAGGTTCGCCGCTTGCTGCACTGGCTGGAAACACGGCGTGGCGTCGCATTCACGCTCGAGGAAGGTCTCATCGGCGGCGCCTCCTACGAGGCACACGGTACGCCGCTTTCTAACGACACGATGGCGGCGGCGATGGCGGCGGACGCGGTTTTGCTGGGCGCCGTCGGCGGACCGAAATGGGACACGCTTCCCTTCGACAAGAAACCGGAACGCGGCCTGCTGCGCATCCGCAAGGAAATGGGGCTGTTTGCGAATTTAAGGCCGGCCCTCGTCTTCGATGCCTTGGCCGAAGCCTCGTCCCTGAAACCCGAACTCGTCGAAGGGCTCGACATCCTGATCGTGCGCGAATTGACTGGCGGCATTTATTTCGGCGAACCGAAAGGCATCGAAGATATCGGCAATGGCGCGCGCCGCGGCGTGAACACCCAGGTCTATACGACGGAAGAAATTCACCGCGTCGCGCGCGTCGCCTTCGAACTGTCGAGAAAGCGTGAAAAGCGTGTCTGTTCTGTTGAAAAAAGCAACGTCATGGAAAGCGGGCTTTTGTGGCGGGAAGAAGTGACGACGCTGCACGCGGCGGAGTATAGCGACGTCGAGCTTTCGCACATGTACGCGGACAATTGCGCCATGCAGCTCGTCCGCCAGCCAAAGCAGTTCGATGTCATCGTGACGGACAATCTGTTCGGCGACATGCTGTCGGACGAGGCGGCGATGCTGACCGGCTCGCTCGGCATGCTGCCGTCGGCCTCCATCGGCGCCGAGGATGCGGCAGGTCGGCGCTCTGCCCTTTACGAACCCGTGCACGGCAGCGCACCGGACATTGCGGGCAAGGACCTCGCCAACCCGCTTGCCACGATCCTGAGTTTTGCGATGCTGCTTCGCTATTCCTTCGATCGGGAGAAGGAGGCGGGCCTCATCGAAGAGGCGGTCCGCCGCGTCCTCGGCGGCGGGCTTCGCACGGCCGACATCATGCAACCGGGCAAGGCCAAGGTCTCGACCTCGGTGATGGGCGAGGCGCTGGTTCGCGAGCTCGACAAGCTCGAGGGCTAGCGCTTGAAAAAAGGGGGTTGGGGGCGTATCTAGGCCTGCTTTCCGCCCCCCAACGGAACGGACCATAGGAACGATGGGATATCGCATTGCCGTCGCCGGCGCGACCGGTGCCGTCGGCCACGAAATACTGCAGATTCTTGCCGAGCGGGACTTCCCCGCCGACGAGGTGGTGGCCCTTGCCTCCGGCGATTCCGAAGGCCGCATGGTCTCTTTTGGGGAGAAGAAGGAGCTCGAGGTCCGCGCCCTCGATAAGTGCGATTTTGCCGGCATCGATATCGCGCTTTTCTCGCCGGGCGCCGCGGTCTCGGCCAAGCATGCCCCGCGGGCGGCCGAGGCCGGCGCTATCGTCATCGACAACACCTCGCACTTCCGGATGGAACCGGACGTGCCTCTCGTCGTGCCCGAGGTGAACGGGCAGGCAATCGCCGGCTACCAGACCCGCAAGATCATTGCCAACCCAAACTGTTCGACGATACAGATGGTGCTGGCGCTGAAGCCCCTTCACGATCTGGCGCGCGCGCGCCGCGTTGTGGTCTCTACCTATCAGTCCGTTTCGGGCGCGGGCCGCGAAGCGATGGACGAACTCTTCGACCAGACGCGCGCAATCTACGTCAACGATCCGGTCAAGAAGGAAGCGTTTCCGAAGCAGATCGCTTTCAACGTGATCCCGCAGATCGACGTTTTCCTCGACGACGGCTCGACGAAGGAAGAATGGAAGATGGACGCCGAGACCCGGAAAATTCTGGATCCCGACATCCAGGTCACCGCCACTTGCGTGCGGGTGCCGGTTTTTATCGGCCATGCCGAGGCCGTCAACGTCGAGTTCGAAAAGTCGATCTCGGTGGAGGCCGCGCGCGACGCCATGAATGCCTTTCCGGGCATTTCCGTCATCGACTACCGGGCCGAGGAAGGTTACGTGACCCCGCAGGAATGTGCCGGAGAGGACAAGGTCTACGTCTCCCGCGTGCGGAAGGACCCGACCCGGCCCCATGGCCTCAATCTCTGGATCGTCGCTGACAATCTGCGCAAGGGTGCCGCCCTGAACGCGGTTCAGATCGCCGAAACGCTGATTTCCGACTATATTGGCTGATCGCCCGCTTGCCGCATTGCGGGCAGGGTTGCCGGGACCGAAGCCTTTTCGATAGTCTCGGGCCCTCTTTAGGCCTTCAGGGAAGTCTCCAGCATGCCGAAAACCGCCCGCCCCCGCCGCAGTGTCCTATACATGCCGGGCTCGAACGCCCGGGCGCTCGAGAAGGCGCGCGGCCTGCCCGCCGATGGGCTGATTCTCGATCTCGAGGACGCCGTCGCCCCGGATGCCAAGGAAGAGGCGCGCCGGATGGTGACGGACGCGCTGAAGGCCGGCGGCTACGGGAAGCGCGAAATCCTGCTTCGGGTGAACGGGGCCGACACACCTTGGGGCGCGGAAGACCTGGTTGCCGCCGCCACCAGCGGCGCGGACGCCGTGCTGCTGCCGAAGGTGGGCAGCGCCGAGCAGGTCCGCGAAGCGGAAGCGGTGCTCAAGGCGAACGGCGCGCCGGAAAGCCTCGCCATCTGGTGCATGATGGAAACGCCGGCTGGCATCCTGCACGCCGAAGAGATCGCTCAGGCAAGCCCCCGGCTTGGCGGTTTTGTCATGGGCACGTCCGACCTGACGAAGGATTTGCAGGCGGCTCACACGCCGATGCGGCTGCCGATGCTGACGAGCCTGGGGATCTGCCTGTTGGCTGCCCGCGCCTCGGATCTGGCCATCGTCGACGGCGTTTACCTCGACCTCAACGATGAGGAAGGGTTTCGGGATTCCTGCCGCCAGGGTGTCGAGCTTGGTTTCGACGGCAAGACGCTGATCCACCCCAAACAGGTCGGACCGGCGAACGAGGTTTTTGCACCCTCGGAAGATGAAATCGCCTTCTCCCGCAAGGTCATCGACGCCCACAAGGCGGCAGCGACGGAAGGCAAGGGTGTCGTCGTCGTCGATGGCAAGCTGATCGAGAACCTGCACGTTCTGAATGCCGAGCGCATTGTGCAGATGTCGGAAGCTATTACCGAAATGGAAAAGGAAGCGGCATCGTGACGAAAACGAACGCCGGAAATTTCTTCGAGGATTTCGAAGTCGGGCAGGAGATCGTCCACGCAACGCCCAGAACCGTTACGTCCGGCGATGTCGCCCTTTACACGGCGCTTTACGGCCCCCGTTTCGCCGTGCAGTCCTCGGATCAATTCGCCCGCAGCATCGGTTATTCGCTTGCACCGGTGGATGATCTTCTCGTCTTTCATGTCGTCTTCGGAAAAACCGTCCCGGACATTTCGCTGAACGCGGTTGCCAATCTCGGCTACGCGGATTGCCGCTTCGGCGTTCCAGTCTTTCCCGACGACACGCTTTCCACGCGCTCGACCATCATCGGGGTCAAGGAAAACTCGAACGGGAAAACCGGCGTCGTTTATGTGCGCTCGAAGGGCGTCAACCAGCGTCACCTGACCGTTCTCGAATTCGTTCGCTGGGTAATGGTCGGCAAGGGCGACGCAAACGCACCTACGCCAAAGGCAACGGTGCCCGACCTGCCGGAGAAAGTGATGCTGACGAGGCTGGCGCTGCCGGCGGAAATCAAACTCAACCTTTACGACGACCGGCTGGCCGGTTCGCCCTACCGTTTCGGGAATTACAAAGTCGGCGAAAAGATCGACCACGTCGACGGCATGACGGTCGAAGAGGCCGAGCATGCGCTCGCGACGCGACTGTACCAAAATACGGCAAAGGTGCATTTCAACCTGCACACGGAACGCGAAGGCCGTTTCGGCCGACGCATCGTTTATGGCGGTCACGTCATCAGTCTGGCGCGCTCTCTAAGCTTCAACGGCCTTGGCAACGCCTTTCGCATTGCTGCGATTAACGCCGGCAGTCACGTGGCGCCCTGTTTCGCCGGCGACACGGTCTATGCGTGGACCGAAATTTTGGAAAAAGAAGAAATTTCGGGCCTCGAATCCCTGGGCGCGCTCCGGCTCCGGACGGTGGCGACGAAAGACCGGGCGTGCGCGGATTTTCCCTACAAGGGCAAGGACGGCAATTACGACCCGGCGGTTATCCTCGACCTGGATTACACGGTCCTTCTGCCGCGCTAGATCTTTCCACGACGCCCTTCGAACCAACATTGACCCCACCGGGGCGGCAGGTTAAATCTGCGGTTCCGCTCATTCATGCATGAGGCCACGATGTCCACGGGGAAACGGCCCCTTTCACCCCATTTACAGGTCTACCGGCCTCAAATCACGTCGGTCCTTTCGATTCTCCACCGCTTCACCGGCATCGTGCTGGCGGTTGGCACGCTGCATCTTGTCTACTGGATCGTGGCAGCGGCCCAAGGTCCGGAAAGTTTTGCGGCCGCCCAGGCCTTCACGGCCTCCTGGCTGGGCCGGTTTTTGCTTTTCGGCTGGACCGTCGCCCTTTTTTACCACTTGGCAAACGGCATCCGGCATCTCTTGTGGGACGCCGGCCTTGGTTTCGAGCTTCGCCAGGTGACGTTGGGAGGTATCGGCGTGCTTGTCGCAACGGGCGTTTTGACGCTGCTTGCCTGGATGGCGGGGTATGGCTTCATCGGGAGCGGCTCATGAGCCTGCGCTCCCCCTTGGGCCGGGTGCGCGGCCTTGGATCGGCAAAGGAAGGTACGGCCCATTGGTGGGCCCAGCGCGTCACGGCGATCGCGCTTGTGCCTCTGGCGCTTTGGTTTGTTGCCTCCATCCTTTCCCTGATCGGCGCCGATTACGCGACGACGACCGCCTGGATCGGCATGCCGGTGCCGGCGGTGTTGCTGATTCTTCTGCTGACCGCGACCTTCTACCACGCCCAGCTTGGCCTTCAGGTCGTGCTTGAGGATTACGTCCATAACGAGGGCCTGAAGCTTGCCGCCATTCTGCTGGTCAAGTTCGCCTGTCTCGTGCTCGGACTGGCCGCCGTTTTCGGGGTTCTGAAAATCGCGTTTCAGGGATAGGAAAAATGGCGGCTTACGAAATCATCGATCACACTTATGACGCGGTTGTCGTCGGCGCCGGCGGCGCCGGCTTGCGCGCCACGCTCGGCATGACGGCGGCCGGTTTCAAGACGGCCTGCGTGACGAAGGTCTATCCGACCCGCAGCCACACCGTCGCCGCCCAGGGCGGTATCGGAGCGGCACTCGGCAACGTCATGGAGGACGACTGGCGCTTTCATATGTACGACACGGTAAAAGGGTCCGACTGGCTGGGCGATCAGGACGCCATCGAATACATGTGTCGCAACGCCATTCCGGCCGTGCTGGAGCTTGAGCATCTCGGCGTGCCCTTCTCGCGCACGCCGGAAGGCAAGATCTACCAGCGCCCTTTTGGCGGGCACACACTGAATTACGGCGAAAAGATGGCGCACCGTGCCTGCGCCGCCGCCGACCGGACGGGCCATGCCATCTTGCACACGCTCTATCAGCAATGCCTCAAGCACCAGGCCGAGTTCTACAACGAGTATTTCGCCCTTGGCCTGCTGATGGACGCGGAAGGTGCTTGCCGGGGCGTGCTGGCCTGGTGCTTGGATGACGGCACGATCCACCGTTTCCGCGCCCACACCACCGTGCTGGCGACGGGCGGGTACGGGCGCGCCTATTTTTCCTGCACTTCGGCCCATACCTGCACGGGCGACGGCAACGCCATGGCCGCCCAAAGCGGGTTGCCGCTTCAGGACATGGAATTCATCCAGTTTCACCCGACCGGCATCTACGGGGCGGGCTGCCTGATCACGGAAGGGGCGCGTGGCGAGGGCGGCTATTTGACGAACGCGGAAGGCGAACGGTTCATGGAACGCTACGCGCCGAGCGCCAAGGACCTTGCCTCCCGCGACGTCGTAAGCCGGTCGATGACGGTCGAAATCCGTGAAGGCCGTGGCGTCGGGCCCGAGAAGGACCATATCTACCTCCACCTCGAACATCTGGAACCGGCCATGCTGCACGAGCGGCTTCCCGGCATCTCCGAAACGGCAAAGGTCTTTTCCGGCGTTGACGTGACGAAAGAGCCAATCCCGGTCCTGCCGACCGTCCACTACAACATGGGCGGCATCCCGACGAA
Source organism: Alphaproteobacteria bacterium (assembly GCA_021296325.1). Taxonomy (GTDB): domain Bacteria; phylum Pseudomonadota; class Alphaproteobacteria. Next base: position 266,329 of record JAGWAR010000001.1, on the reverse strand, counting down.
CTATCATGGCGAGGTGCTGCGCCCGACCAAGGAGAACCCGGACGCGGTGTGCCCGGGCCTGATGGCCATCGGCGAAACGGCTTCGGTTTCCGTGCATGGCGCCAATCGCCTGGGCTGCAATTCGCTGGTCGATATCGTCGTCTTCGGGCGTGCCGCAGCCCTTCGCGCCGCCGAGACCGTGACGAAAGGCGCAGCCCACCCTCCTCTTGCCAAGGACGCGGGGGAAGAATGGCTCGCACGGCTCGACCGTTTTCGTCACGCGAAAGGCTCGCTCCGTACCGCCGACATCCGCCTCAACATGCAAAAAACGATGCAGGCCAACTGCGCCGTGTTCCGCAACGCCGACGTGTTGAAGGAAGGCGTCACGAAAATCGATCAGGTGGCCGCGACGCTTGCGGACGTTTCCGTTGAGGATCGTTCGCTCGTCTGGAACTCGGACCTGGTCGAAACCCTGGAACTGGAGAACCTGCTTATCCAGGCCCGCATGGCCATGTGCGGCGCCGAGGCCCGTCACGAAAGCCGCGGCGCACACGCGCGGGAGGATTACCCGGACCGCGACGATGCAAACTGGATGAAGCACACGCTTGCCAAAACCGGCCCGGACGGAAAGATCCATCTTGACTACCGGCCGGTGCATCTGGACACGTTGACGGACGAAATCGAGACGATCCCGCCGAAGAAGCGGGTTTATTAAGGCTTAGGCTTTAAGGAATCGACGATGGTGGAATTCACGCTGCCGAAAAATTCTAGGATCAAGAAGGGCAAGACTTACGAGGCGCCTGCCAGTGCCAAGCGCGTCAAGAATTTCCACGTCTATCGCTGGCAGCCCGAGAAGGAGGAAAACCCCCGTCTCGACACTTACGAAGTGGACCTCGACAATTGCGGGCCGATGGTTCTGGACGCGCTGATCAAGATCAAGAACGAGATCGATTCCTCGCTCACTTTCCGCCGCTCCTGCCGCGAAGGCATCTGTGGCAGCTGCTCGATGAACATCGACGGCGTCAACACGCTGGCCTGCCTCTGCCCGATCGAGGACATCAAGGGCGATGCGAAGGTCTATCCGCTGCCCCACATGGAAGTCGTGAAGGATCTGGTGCCGGACCTCACCCACATCTTTGCCCAGTACGCCTCCGTGGAACCCTGGCTGCAGGCCGATACGACGTCGCCGCCGAACGAAGAACGTCTCCAGAGCCGCGAGGACCGGGCCAAGCTCGACGGCCTTTGGGAATGCGTTCTTTGCTTCTGCTGTTCGACGAGCTGCCCGAGCTACTGGTGGAACGAGGATCGCTACCTGGGCCCGGCCGTGCTGCTTAGCGCCTATCGCTGGATCGTCGACAGCCGGGACGAGGCGACGGGTAAGCGTCTCGACAATCTGGAGGACCCGTTCCGCCTTTATCGCTGCCACACGATCATGAATTGCACGAAGACCTGCCCGAAGGGCCTCAATCCGGCGAAATCGATTGCCGAGATTAAGAAACTGTTGGTGGCGCGCCGCTAGCATTCCCCTTTGCAAGTTGCAATGCGAGGCTTCCTCGAGATGAAAGCCGGGCCGCTCGCCGACTATCACCAGCAGACGGAGGCCGGCAAGATCACGCCGGACCCCGCGCAGCTTGCCGCGCTTCAATATCTGGACACGCTCTACGATTCGCTCGGCCATTACCGCCCGCGGCGCGGCTGGTGGCGGCGATTCCTGCCAGTGGCGCACACCCTGCCGCCGCCCAGGGGGATTTATCTCCATGGCGATGTCGGGCGGGGAAAATCGATGCTGATGGATCTTTTTTTCGAGCACGCCCCGGTCCATCGCAAGCGCCGCGTTCACTTTCACGAATTCATGCTGGAAGTCCATGCCCGCCTCCACGCATGGCGGCGGGACGGCAAGGCCGGCCGCAAGGTGGCAGACCCGTTGCCCCTTGTCGCGGCCGATCTGGCCCGCGATGCATGGCTGCTTTGTTTCGACGAGCTGCAGGTCCTCGACATCGCCGACGCCATGATTCTGGGGCGGCTGTTCGCATCGCTGTTCAAAGAGGGGGTTGTCGTGGTCGCCACCTCGAACCGCCCGCCGGACGATCTCTACAAGGACGGGCTTCAGCGGGAGAGATTTCTCCCCTTCATCGCGCTGATGAAGGAAAAGCTCCACGTCGTCGAACTGGCCGGCGATCAGGATTACCGGCTGCGGCTGCTGCGGGATTTAAGCGTCTACCGGACGGGAGAGGGCGCGGACGCCGCGCTTGATCGCGCCTTCGAGCGCTTGACGATGGGAAGCCCGCCCAAGCCCTGCACGCTGCTGGTGCAGGGCCGCAAGCTGGCCATCCTGAAGGCGGCCCGTGGGGTCGCCCGTTTCTCCTTCGCCGAGCTTTGCGAACGGCCCCTAGGCGCCGCCGATTACCTCGAGATCGCCAACCAGTTTCATACCGTCCTGCTTGACCGGATCCCCTGCCTGAGCCCGGAGAAACGCAACGAAGCGAAGCGTTTCGTCACCCTGATCGACGCCCTTTACGAGCACAAGGTGAAGCTGATTGCCAGCGCCGAAGCCGCCCCGGAAGCCCTTTACCCGTCCGGCGAAGGGGCCATGGAATTCCGGCGCACGGTTTCCCGATTGCTGGAGATGCAATCGGAGGCGTATTTCGCCAAGGCTCACCTTGTCCTTGCCGAGCCCACCACGGTGGAGGAAAGCCACGCGAACACCTTGGAAAACCTTGCGGAAACCGGCAATCTCCTGAAAAATAGTGAAACCGGAGCGCCACCTTCCTAGGTTTAAGGGTAGAGGCGGCAAGGGCAAGCACAAGGCAACGCCTCCCAGCCGATTTAACCGCGTGTGGATTTCCGGCCGGGTCAGACCGGCAGTGAGGAAAATGATCGAAAGCATCGTGCTTCCGGCGCCGGGCGCGCCAACCGAAAGAGACCTCGATCCCGGCCTCGACCTCGAGGCGGAGATCGATCGTCTGCGCCGCCAGCGGAACGCCGTCATCCTGGCCCACTACTACCAGGAGGCTGCAATCCAGGACATCGCTGACTTCGTGGGCGATAGCCTGGACCTCTCCCGGCGCGCCGCCGAAACGGACGCCGACGTGATCGCGTTTTGCGGAGTGCGGTTCATGGCCGAAACCGCCAAGATTCTGAATCCCGGCAAGCGCGTCCTGCTGCCGGACGCAGAGGCCGGCTGTTCGCTGGAATCCTCCTGCCCGCCGGACCGCTTCCGCGCCTTCCGGGAGGCCCACCCGGACCACATGGCGCTGACCTATATCAACTGTTCCGTCGAGGTGAAGGCGCTTTCCGACATTATCGTCACCTCCTCGAACGCCGAATCCATCATCCGGCAATTGCCGGATGACCAGCCGATTCTGTTTGCCCCGGACCGCCATCTCGGGGCCTATCTCGCCCGCAAGACTGGCCGGGATTTGCTGCTCTGGCCGGGCACCTGCATCGTCCACGAGCAGTTTTCCGAGCGCGAGCTGGTGCGGCTCAAGGTTCGGCACCCGAAGGCGCTGGTGGCGGCCCACCCGGAATGCCCGGAAGCAATCCTTAATCACGCGGATCACGTGGGTTCGACCTCTTCACTGATCCGCTTCGTCCTTGATTCGACGGCCCAGGAATTCGTCATCGCAACGGAGCCCGGGATCATCCACCAGATGGAAAAATTGGCTCCCAACAAGCGTTTCCTGCCGGCGCCCGGCATGGACGAAAGCTGCTCGTGCTCGACCTGCCCGTTCATGGAGCTGAACACGATGGAAAAGCTTTACCTGGCGCTGGCAAATCTGGCGCCCGCCGTGGAAGTTCCCGACGCGCTGCGTCTGGCCGCCCTCAAGCCGATCGAGCGGATGCTCGAGATGTCCCCCCAGCCCGAACCGGCAAAACTCCGCGCGGCCGGCTAACCCCGTCGCCCGGCCTCTCCGATGCAGCTGACCGATCAGGAAATCGAGGAAATTGTTGGGCGCGTCCTCGAGGAAGACGCCGCCTTACGCGACGTCACGACCCAGGCCATCGTCCCGAAAGACGCGGAACTCCGCCTTCGCATGGCGACTCGCCAACTGGCCGTTATTGCCGGCCTTCCCGTCGCGGCGGCAATCGTCCGTCGGATGACCCCCCAGGCAAACATCGACCTTCTTATTAAAGACGGAGAAGAAGTCGACGCCGGTACCGTGCTGGCCCGGTTTTACGGCGCCGCACACGGGTTGCTGGCCGCGGAGCGGGCCGCTCTCAACGTCGTTCAGCACCTTTCCGGCATCGCCACGCTCACCCGCGCTTATGTGCGCCAAATCGAAGGCACGGGCGCCGTTCTTCGCGATACCCGCAAAACGCTGCCTGGCCTGCGTCGGCTCGAAAAATACGCTTCCAGCCTCGGTGGCGCCCAAAATCACCGCCCGGATCTCGCCAGCGGGGCCTTGATCAAAGACAACCACCTGACCGCCGCCGGCGGACTCGCAGAAGCGGTGCGCCGTGCCAAGCGCGCAAATCTCGCTCCGATCGAAGTCGAGTGCGAAAATCTGGATCAAATACACGAAGCAATGACCGCCGGCGCCGACATTTTGCTGCTTGACAACATGAGCCTGAAAGCCTTGCGTACCGCGGTTTCCAACGTTTCCGGGCAAGTCAAACTGGAGGCTTCCGGTGGCGTTTCACTCGACAAGATTCGCGCCATCGCAGAAACCGGAGTCGACTTTATTTCGGTTGGCAAAATTACGCATTCCGCACCCGCAATTGACGTCGGACTCGATCTCGACTCGTAGTATTGCCGACAATTCCCGTAAATAAATCCGAAACGAATTTCGGAAACACTTGCACAAATGCTTGCAGAAATTTGCAGTTCGCGCTAAATCCCAACATTGTAATGATTGAAATGTGCCGCAGTTCTGAAAAGGAATTGGTCCGAACGGGCGTTTGACCGCATATCGGTCACGTTCGGTTCAAGGTTTTACATGGCACGTAACAAAATCGCGCTCATCGGTGCGGGCAACATAGGGGGCACCCTAGCCCACCTTGCCGGGCTCAAACAGCTCGGTGACGTTGTGCTCTTCGACATCGTGGAGGGTGTGCCTCAAGGCAAGGCTCTGGACCTTGCCCAGTCCTCTCCGGTTGAGGGCTTTGACGCCGTTTTTGTCGGTGCAAAGAACTACAAAGCCATCGCTGATTCGGACGTCGTCATCGTCACGGCGGGGATCCCCCGCAAACCAGGTATGAGCCGGGACGATCTGATCGGGGTAAACGCCAAGATCATTTCCACCGTCGCTCAGGGAATCAAACAATACTGTCCAAACGCCTTCGTCATCGTCATTACCAATCCGCTCGATGCGATGGTGGGATTGATGCAGAAGGTAAGCGGCCTGCCGCCGGAAAAAGTCGTCGGCATGGCGGGCGTATTGGACTCTGCCCGTTTTCGTTATTTCCTCGCCGAAGAGTTCAACGTTTCGGTCGAGGACGTCTCCGCCTTTGTTCTGGGTGGGCACGGAGACACGATGGTTCCACTGATACGTTATTCAACGGTCGCGGGAATTCCACTCCCGGATCTCATCAAGATGAGATGGACGACCCAAGTACGTATCGATCGCATTGTGGAACGAACAAGAAATGGCGGTGCCGAAATTGTCGGTCTCCTAAAAACGGGGTCCGCCTTCTACGCGCCCGCCTCATCGGCCATCGCAATGGCCGAAGCATATCTCAGGGATAGGAAGCGCGTGTTCCCCTGCGCAGCTCAGCTGAATGGGGAATACGGCATTGAGGGACTCTACGTTGGGGTCCCGGTCGTAATTGGCGGTAAGGGAGTGGAGCGAGTTATCGAAATAACGCTCAACGCCAGCGAAAAGAAGATGTTTCTGAAATCGGTCGCGGCAGTTCGCGGCCTGGTAGAAATTACGGAGGGTATAATGGCAGCCAAAAGAAAAGCCACGAAGAAGAAGGCCGCCAAGAGGAAAACCGTGAAGCGTAAAACCGCGAAGCGGAAGACCTCTCGGCGCAAGACCGCTAAGAAGGCAGCACCGAAGCGCAAGACGAAGCGTAAAACGAAGCGCAAGGCCGCCAAGAAGCGGACGACGAAACGGCGGCGTTCGCCGGCCAAGCGGAAGACCGCGAAGCGGCGTTCGCCGGCCAAGCGGAAAACTGCGAAGCGGAAGACCGCCAAGCGCAAGACTGCGAAGCGGAAGACCGCCAAGCGCAAGACTGCGAAGCGGAAGACCGCCAAGCGCAAGACTGCGAAGCGGAAAACTGCGAAGCGGAAAACTGCGAAGCGGAAGACCGCCAAGCGCAAAACCGCCAAGAAGGCCGCGCCGAAGCGCAAGACTCGGCGTCGTAAGGCAAAGAAGAAATAGTAGCCTTACGGTCTCGGCGGGTTTTCCCGCCGGAACGCATGGGTTAACCGCCTGTGGCGGTTATCCGCCAGGGTAGGGTCGAGAGGCGTTTTCGCGTCTCTCGGCCCCTCCTTGGTTCCCCCGCCCCCGACCGATATCGGGGCACATCGAGAGCCTCTTAAGCAGACACGCGACATGAACATTCATGAATATCAGGCAAAAGGCCTGCTTGCGCGCTATGGCGTTGCGGTACCGCGCGGCGGCGTTGCCTACACACCCCAGGAAGCGGAGACCGTCGCTCATGAGCTGGGCGGGCCGGTCTGGGTCGTCAAGGCCCAGATCCATGCCGGCGGACGCGGCAAGGGCGGCGGCGTCAAGGTCGTCAAATCCGAGAAGGACGTCAAAGACGCCGCCAAGAACATGCTGGGCATGCAGCTTGTCACCCATCAAACCGGCCCCGAAGGCAAGGAAGTCAAGCGCGTCTATATTGAAGAAGGATGCGACATCGCCCGGGAACTGTATCTCGGTATGCTGATCGACCGCGCCAAGGGGCGGCTGACGATCATGGCCTCCACCGAAGGGGGCATGGACATCGAAGAAGTCGCGGCAAAAACGCCGGAGAAAATTCATAAAGTGTGGATCGACCCGGCAACCGGCATTCAGCCTTACCACGCGCGCAACCTGGCCTTCAGCCTTGGTCTGCGTGACAAGCAGGTGAGCTCCGCCCAGAAATTTATCCTTTCCATGTACAAGGCGTTCACGGAACTCGACGCAAGCCTCGTCGAAATCAATCCATTGGTCGTGACGGGGACCGGCGATGTCGTCGCCCTGGATGCAAAAATGAATTTCGACGACAACGCGCTATTCCGTCATAGGGATATCGAAGAACTGCGCGACGAGCACGAGGAAGATCCTTCTGAAATCGAGGCGGCACGCCACAATTTGAATTACATCAAGCTCGACGGCAGCGTTGGCTGCATGGTGAACGGCGCCGGCCTTGCCATGGCGACGATGGACATCATCAAACTTCACGGCGGCGATCCGGCCAACTTTCTTGATGTCGGCGGCGGCGCCACCCGCGAGCGCGTGACGACCGCCTTCAAGCTCATTCTCTCGGATCCAAACGTCGAAGGCATTCTCGTCAACATCTTTGGCGGCATCATGCGTTGCGATGTCATTGCCGAAGGCGTTGTCGCTGCGGCGCGCGAGGTCAGCCTGAACGTGCCGCTGGTCGTTCGCCTCGAAGGCACGAACGTCGACCTTGGCAAGGAAATTCTTGAGCGTTCCAAATTGCTGATCGAATCGGCAGACAACCTTGGGGACGCCGCCGAGAAAATCGTCCGGGCAGTAAAAGAGGCAAGCTGATGGCAGTGCTGGTCGACGAGAATACGAAGGTTATCTGCCAGGGCTTTACCGGCTCGCAAGGCACGTTTCATTCCGAACAGGCCATCGCCTACGGCACGAAGATGGTCGGCGGCGTCACGCCGAACAAGGGCGGCACGAAGCACCTCGACCTTCCGGTTTTCGATACCGTCGGCGAGGCCGTCGTCGCCACCGGCGCCGACGCCACCGCCATTTACGTTCCGCCGCCTTTTGCGGCGGACGCCATCCTCGAGGCGGTCGACGCGGGCATTTCGCTCGTCGTCTGCATCACGGAAGGCATTCCCGTTCTCGACATGGTTCGCGTGAAGCGCGCCCTTGCCGATTCCAAGGCCCGCCTGATCGGCCCCAACTGCCCCGGTGTCATCACGCCGGACGAGTGCAAGATCGGCATCATGCCGGGACACATCCATAAACGGGGGCGGATCGGCATCGTTTCGCGTTCGGGCACGCTGACCTACGAGGCCGTCGCCCAGACGACGGCGGTGGGGCTTGGTCAGACGACCTGTATCGGAATCGGCGGCGACCCGGTCAATGGCACGAATTTCATCGATTGCCTGGAGCTGTTCCTGGACGACCCGGAAACGGAAGGAATCGTCATGATCGGCGAAATCGGCGGCACGACAGAAGAGGAGGCGGCCGCCTTTCTCAAGGCCGACAAGCGGAAAAAACCGGTGGTAGGCTTCATTGCCGGGGTCACCGCCCCGCCCGGCCGGCGTATGGGCCACGCCGGCGCCATCATCTCCGGCGGCAAGGGGACGGCCAAAGACAAGATCGAGGCTTTCCGCAGTGCCGGTATTTTTGTCGCCGAATCGCCGGCCGAAATCGGCCAAACGATGCTGAAGGCATTGAAGAAATAGCCCGCCGTCTCATATATTTAGCGAAACGTTAACCAAACTTAACTATCAGAAGATGCTGGACCACCAGCATCTTGTCCGTTCATGGCGAATCGTCCCATCGAATCCACCATTCTCTCCGGCGCGAACGCTGCTTTCGTCGAAGAATTGTTCCGTCGCTACTTGGAAAGCCCGGGTTCCGTAGACCCCAGCTGGCAGTCCTTCTTCGCCGAAATGCGGGACGGCGCCTCGGCAAGCGATCTTGGCGGCGCCAGCTGGGCGCCGAAGCGGGCCCGCGCCTTCGACGAGGAAGAAGCCACGTCCAAGGCCCCCGCGGCCCCGATTGGCGAAGATGCGGTTCACACTGCCACCCTCGACAGCATCCGGGCGCTGATGATGATCCGCGCCTATCGGGTGCGTGGTCATCTGATTGCGAATTTCGACCCGCTCGGGCTTCACCAGGAAAAATACCATCCCGAGCTGGACCCGGAATCCTACGGGTTTACAGAAGCCGATTACAACCGCCCGATTTTCATCGACAACGTGCTTGGCATGGAACGGGCAACAATGCGGGAAATCCTCGACGCCCTGCATCAGACCTATTGCGGGAATATCGGGGTCGAATTCATGCACATGCAGGACCCCGACCAGAAAGCCTGGCTCCAGATCCGGGTTGAGAGCGGACGCAACCAACCGGTTTTCACCTCCCTTGGCAAGCGAACGATCCTGGAACGACTTTCGGAGGCGGAAACGTTTGAGCGCTTCCTCCACGTCAAGCATCCGGGCACGAAGCGTTTCGGGCTGGATGGCGGCGAAAGCCTGGTCCCGGCCATCGAGCAGGTGCTGAAGCGGGGCAGCCAGCTTGGCGTCAAGGAAGTCGTCATCGGCATGTCCCATCGGGGACGGCTAAACGTATTGGCCAACGTCATGAAGAAGCCGTTCACGGCCATCTTTTCGGAATTTCAGGGAAACGCCGCCCATACGGACGACTTCCAGGGATCCGGCGACGTCAAATACCATCTCGGCGCCTCGGCCGACCGGGAGTTTGACGAACAGAACGTCCACCTCTCCCTCACCTCGAACCCCTCCCACCTCGAGATCGTCGACCCGGTGGTGTTGGGGAAGACGCGGGCCAAACAGGCCCAGCGCAAGAACGAGGTGCGGGATCAGGTCTTAAGCGTCCTCATGCATGGCGACGCCGCCTTCGCCGGCCAGGGATTGGTACCGGAAAGCCTCGAGCTTGGCGACCTTCAGGGCTATCGCTGCGGCGGCACCATCCATTTCATCGTCAACAACCAGATCGGTTTCACGACCTCTCCGAAATTTGCCCGCGGCACGCTCTACCCCTCCGATATCGCCAAGGGAATCCAGGCGCCCATCTTCCACGTCAACGGCGACGATCCGGAAGCCGTCGTACACGTCGCAAAGATCGCCACGGAATTCCGGCAGGAATTCCACAAGGACGTCATCATCGACATGTTCTGTTACCGCCGTTTCGGTCATAACGAAGGCGACGAGCCGGCCTTTACCCAGCCCCTGATGTACAAGGCGATCGCCAATCACCCGACGACCTATGAAGTCTATGCCAAGAAACTTGTCGCGGAGGGCGAACTCACGGAGAAAGAGGTGCAGGACATTCACGATTCCTGCATGCAGACTCTCGAGGCGGATTTCGAGGCCGCCCAGCACTACAAGCCGAACAAGGCGGACTGGCTCGAAGGCGCCTGGACGGGCCTTGGCCTTGCGACGAGCGGCAAGCGGCGTGGCAACACGGGTATCCCGCTGGAAACGCTTCGCGAAATCGGCAAGGTGCTGTCGAGCGCGCCGGAAGAGATCAACGTCAACCGCAAGCTTCTCCGCCAGCTGAAAACGAAACAAAAGATGTTCGAAAGCGGCGAAGGCATCGACTGGGCAACGGCCGAGGCGCTTGCTTTCGGTTCGTTGCTGCGCGAAGGCATTCCGGTTCGACTCAGCGGCCAGGACTGCACCCGCGGAACCTTCTCCCAGCGTCACGCGGCCTTCGTCGATCAGGAAACGGAGGCGAAATACTATCCTCTCGACCACCTGAAGGAAGGTCAGGCTCCCTTCGAGGTGCTCGACAGCCCCCTGTCGGAAGCCGGCGTGCTTGGATTCGAATATGGCTACACGATGGCCGAGCCGAACGCGTTGGTCCTTTGGGAGGCCCAGTTCGGTGATTTCGCAAACGGCGCCCAGGTCGTCATCGACCAGTTCATCGCCTCAGCCGAAAGCAAGTGGATGCGGATGTCCGGGCTTGTCCTGCTGCTGCCGCACGGCTTCGAAGGCCAGGGACCGGAACATTCCTCTGCCCGACTCGAGCGTTACCTGCAGCTTTGCGCCGAAGACAATCTTCAGGTTGCGAATTGCACAACACCGGCAAACTATTTTCATGTTCTGCGGCGGCAAATTCACCGGAATTTCCGCAAGCCTCTGATTCTCATGACGCCGAAGTCGTTGCTGCGTCACAAGAAGGCCGTTTCCACGCTGGAAGACATGGGCCCCGATTCGACGTTTCACCGCGTGCTGACCGATGACGCGAAACTGGTCGCCGGCAACAAGGTAAAGCGGATCGTTCTTTGCAGCGGCAAGGTCTATTACGACCTTGAAGAGGAACGGGAAAAGCGTAGCCTGAAGGACGTTGCCCTCATTCGGGTCGAACAGGTCTATCCGTTTCCGGCCGACACCCTGGCCGAGGAATTTCAGAAATACCCGAACGCCGACGTGGTCTGGTGTCAGGAAGAACCGAAGAACATGGGTGCCTGGACCTTCCTCGATCGCCGCCTCGAAGAGGTGCTGGTCGAGATCAAACATAAAACCGCGCAGGCGGTATATGTCGGGCGCAAGGAGGCTGCCTCGCCGGCGACGGGCCTTCTGCGCAAGCACAACCAGGAACAGGCGGAACTTGTGGACGCAGCATTGACGGTGGGGTGAGGAAAAAATGGCACGGGAAATCGTAGTACCCGAACTGGGTGAATCGGTAACGGAAGCAACCGTGGCGCAGTGGTTCAAGGCGGTGGGCGACACGGTCGCAGCCGACGAACCGCTGGTCGAGCTGGAAACCGACAAGGTCACCCTCGAAGTGCCGGCGCCGGCCGCCGGCAAGCTCACCGAAATCGCCGTGGAAAGCGGTGCCGACGTCGAGGTCGGCGCCCTGCTGGGCCGCATCGAGGAAGGCGCCGGGAGCGCTGCCGCGCCATCGAAGCCGGCTGACAAGCCGAAACCCGCCGAAAGCGCGCCCGCCGCGGCGCCGAAGCCGGCCGAAAAACCGGCTCCGCAACCGGCACCGGCGGCGCCTGCCAAGGCCGCGGACCAGCCCCTCTCGCCCGCCGTTCGCAAGCTCGTCGAGGAAAACCGCCTCGATCCTTCCGCCATCGCCGCCACCGGCAAGGACGGCAGGCTGACGAAGGGTGACGTGCTCGCCCATCTCGAGGGCGATCAAGCTGCCCCGCCCGCCGACGCCCGCGCCACGGCTCCCGGCGCGCGGGAAGAACGGGTCCGCATGTCCCGGTTACGCAAGCGCGTCGCCGAGCGTCTGAAGGAGGCCCAGAACACGGCCGCCATGCTCACCACCTTCAACGAGGTGGATATGAGCGCGCTGAAATCCGCGCGCACCGAATACCGGGACGGTTTCGAAAAGAAATACGGCGTGCGCCTCGGCTACATGTCCTTCTTCGTCAAAGCCGCGATCGTCGCACTGAAGGAGCTGCCCGAGGTCAACGCCCAGATCGAGGGCGAGGAAATCGTCTACAAGAACCATTACGACATCGGCGTTGCCGTCGGCTCGCCCCAGGGCCTGGTCGTGCCGGTCCTGCGCGACGTCGATCAAATGGATTTTGCGGACATCGAAAAACAGATCGGCGAATTCGGAACCCGTGCGCGCGACGGCAAGCTCACCATGGAAGAGCTTACCGGCGGCACCTTCACCATTTCCAATGGCGGCGTCTTCGGCTCCCTGCTTTCAACGCCGATCATCAACCCGCCGCAATCCGCCATCCTCGGCATGCACAAAATCCAGGACCGCGCCGTCGTCATCGACGGCAAGGTCGAGGTACGGCCGATGATGTACCTTGCCCTTACCTACGATCACCGACTGGTCGACGGGCGCGAGGCGGTTACCTTCCTGGTTCGCATCAAGGAATGCATCGAAGATCCGAAACGCATTCTGCTCGACATCTGAACGAAATTTCTTGCCGGCACTTCAGGGAACGCGTTCATGAGCGATAAAGCATTCGACGTGGTTGTGATCGGCGGCGGACCCGGTGGTTACGTCGCCGCGATTCGCTCGGCCCAGCTTGGGTTGAACACGGCTTGCATCGACAAGCGGGGTCCGCTTGGCGGCACCTGCCTGAACGTGGGCTGCATTCCCTCGAAGGCGTTGCTGCATTCCAGCCATCATTTCGAAATGGCCGGCCACGATTTCGCCAGCCACGGCATCAAGGTGAACAAGGTCGAGCTCGACCTTGCCGCCATGATGGCCCGCAAGGAAAAGGTCGTCGAGGATTTGACGAAGGGCATCGGGTTCCTCTTCAAGAAAAACAAGGTCACCCATTTTGAGGGAACGGGCCGCATCCTGAGCGCCGATACGGTGGCCGTGCAGAAGGACGGCAAAGAAAAGAAGCTGAAGGCGAAACACATCGTCATCGCCACCGGTTCCGACTCGGCTCCGCTGCCCGGCGTCGAAACGGACGAGAAACGAATCGTCACCTCGACCGGCGCACTTTCCCTGCCGAAGGTGCCGAAACATCTCGCCGTCATCGGCGCGGGCGTCATCGGGCTTGAACTGGGATCCGTCTGGCGACGTCTCGGCGCGAAGGTGACCGTGCTTGAATATCTCGACCGGATTTTGACGCCGATGGATTCCGGGCTTGCCCAGGAATCACAAAAAATACTTAAAAAACAAGGGATTGAGTTCAAGCTCGGCGTCAAGGTCACCGGCGCAAAAACGACGAAGAACGACGTCACCTTGACCTATGAACCGGCCAAGGGCGGCAAGGCGGAAACGCTTTCGGCCGACGTCGTTCTCGTCTCGATCGGGCGCACGCCCTACACGGAAGGGTTGGGCTTGGATGCGGCAAAGATCGAGACGGACGAGAAGGGGCGCGTCAAGATCGACGATCATTTCCGCACGAACGTGAAGAACGTTTACGCAATCGGCGACGTCGTCCGGGGCGCGATGCTCGCCCACAAGGCAGAGGACGAAGGCATCGCCGTCGCCGAAATCATCGCCGGCCAGTCCGGCCACGTGAACTACGACGCGATCCCTGCCGTCGTTTACACTTGGCCCGAGATCGCCGCCGTCGGCAAAACCGAAGAGGAGCTGAAGGCCGACAACGTCGCCTACAAGGTCGGCAAGTTTCCCTTCTTGGCGAACAGCCGGGCGCGCACGAACGCGGACACGGACGGGATGGTGAAGATTCTCGCAGACAAAACGACGGACCGCGTGCTTGGCGTGCACATCGTCGGTCCCGTGGCGGGCGAGTTGATCGCCGAAGCCTGCCTCGCCATCGAGTTTGGCAGTTCGGCCGAGGACATCGCGCGGACCTGCCACTCGCATCCCGGTTTCGGAGAGGCCGTCAAGGAAGCGGCGCTCGCCGTCGCCAACCGCCCCATCCACTTCTAACCGCTTCCCTTGGCAAACCGCATCAACGACACGATCGGCCGCTGGGTCCGGCGGGGCCTTGGCGTTCTTTTCCTGATTGCCGGCGTCGCCGGTCTTTTTCTTCCTATCCTTCAGGGCATCCTGTTCCTGTTGATCGGCACCCTGCTTCTGGCCGGCGAGTCGATCTGGGTGCGGCGAAAAATCGCAGGTCTTGGCACGCGTTACCCCGAGGCCTACGCGACCTTCCGGCGTTGGCGGAAAAAATTCCAAAGGAAAAAACGGAAAAAGTAGGGCGGCCCCCTATCCCCGGGCGCGGGGATGGGCCTTCGCATAAGCCTGCACGAGCTTTTCCTCGTCCACTTCCGTGTAGCGCTGGGTCGTGGAAAGCGAGGCATGGCCCAACAATTCCTGAATGGCCCTGAGATCGCCCCCGGCCAGCAGGTGGGTGGCGAAGCTGTGGCGAAGCGCATGCGGGGTCGCGGTCTCCGGCAGGCCCAGACGCGCCCTTAAATCCCGCATTTCCTTCTGGACGATGGCCGGCTGCAACCGCCGCCCACGGGCCCCTACGAAAAGGGGGCCGTCCGCCTCCAGCTCGAAAGGACAGGCCGTCAGATAGTCCGTCACCGCCTCGCGGACGACGGCCAGGACCGGCACGATCCGCTCCTTGCCGCCCTTGCCGAAGACGAGCAGCTCGTTGCCCTTCGGCGCCTGCCCGCGGTTGAGCCCCAACGCCTCGCCGATCCGAAGGCCGCAGCCGTAAAGCAGCGTGAAGACCGCGACGTTGCGTTTCACGATCCAGGGCTTCGCCGAACTTTCTCCCGCCGCCGCGATGGCGCCCGCCGCCTCGCTTGCCGCAAGCGGCCGCGGCACGGCATGGGGAAGGCGGGGCGTGCGCATGGTGGCGATGGCCGGGTTGTGGCAAAGCCCCAGCTGATCGAGAAAACGGAAAAACCCGCGCAGGACGGAAATGGCCCTTGCGGTCGAAACTTTCGCCTTGCCCGTCCGGGCCTGAACCGCCAGCCAGCCCCGGAAATCGGCGGGCTTCAGCGCCGCAAGGGCGGCCAGCCCCGGCACCCGGCCGAGATGATCGGTGAGAAACGCCAGGAAGGCGGCCAGATCCCGCCGATAGGCCTTCACCGTATGGATGGAATAACGCCGCTCGGAAGTAAGCCAGGCTTCCCACTCGCCAACAGCGGCTTCGAGTTCTGGCTCGGCCGGCAGTGGAGAGAATGCCCCCATTGGTCCCTCTAGAGGATGGACTGGCCCGTCTTCTGCCAGTCGGCGAGGAAAGCGGCCAACCCCTTGTCGGTCAGGGGATGCTGGAACAGCTGCCGCAGGACTTTCGGCGGCAGGGTGGCGACATGGGCGCCCATTTTTGCCGCCTCGATCACATGACCGGGATGACGGATGGAAGCGACCAGCACCTCCGTCGTGAAGGCATCGTAGTGCCGGTAGATCTGGCAAATGTCCCCGATCAACGCCATGCCATCCTCGCCGATGTCGTCAAGACGGCCGACGAAAGGGGAAACGAAGCTCGCCCCCGCCTTCGCCGCCAGGATCGCCTGGGCCGGCGAAAAACAAAGCGTCACGTTCACCATCGTGCCGTCGTCGCGCAACGTCCGGCAGGCGCGCAGCCCGTCCGGCGTCAGCGGCACCTTCACGGTGACGTTCTTGGCGATCTTTGCAAGCTTGCGGCCTTCCTGGATCATCGTTGCATGATCCGTGGCCGTTACCTCGGCGCTGACCGGCCCCGAAACGACTTCGCAGATCTGTTTCACGACGTCGATGAAGTTCTGGCCAGTCTTGGCCACCAGCGAAGGGTTCGTCGTCACGCCGTCGAGCAGACCGCTTGCCGCAAGATCGCGAATTTCTTCAAGATCGGCGGTATCAACAAAGAATTTCATCGCAATTTCCGTGTGCTGCCGAAGGAATAATAGGGTCGCTGGCCCCGGCTTCGCGCCTTGACTAGAGTGTAGTCTATGCCATTGGCCTGTGCCAACGTCCGAACGTCCGAAATGGAAGTCCGTCTTCCGGTTCTGTTGCCCTATCGGCTTGCGCACCCCTACGACTACGTCGCAACCCCCGACGCGAGCCTTTGCCCCGGCGATTACGTGCGCGTGCCCCTTGGCCGGCGCGAGGCGATCGGCGTCGTCTGGGACGAAGGAAAGCCGCCGCCGCACAACGCCGGGATCCGGCTGAAGGCGATCGTCGAAGCGATGCCGGCGCCCCGCATGCCGGAGGTCCTTCGCCGCTTCGTCGAATGGGTGGCGGCCTACACGATGACGCCGATGGGGCTGGTGCTGCGGATGACCATGAACATCCCCGAGGCGTTGGTGGCGCCCAAGCTCGCCGAAGGCCTTCGCCTAAGCCAGGAGAGTCTGGCAGGGCCGGAGGGCCTGTCCCCGAAGCGAAAGCAACTTGTTGATTTTCTTGTTGATTCCGGCAACGCGCCGCGAATGAAGGCCGCCCTCGCTCGCGCCTCGGGCGTGACGCCCGCCGTCATCGAAGGGGCGCGCAAGGCGGGCCTTCTTGAAACGGTGGCGTTGCCGCCGCCCCCCTTCGTCCAGCCCGATACGGAACGCCAGGCGCCCGAACTTTCCCCGCCGCAACAAAGCGCGGCCGACGCCCTCAAGCTTGCCATCACGGAAGGCGGCTTTCAGCCAAGCCTCCTGGATGGCGTGACGGGTTCCGGCAAGACGGAAGTTTATTTCGAGGCCATCGCCCATGCGCTTCGTCTCGGCAGGCAGGTTCTCGTCCTCCTGCCCGAGATCGCGCTTGGCATCCAGTGGCTGATGCGCTTCGAGGAACGTTTCGGGACGCGCCCCGCCGTCTGGCATTCCGAGCTTGGCCGGGCTGAACGCCGGCGCAACTGGCGCGCCGTCGCGGAAGGGGAAGCCCGCATCGTCGTCGGTGCCCGTTCCGCCCTGTTCCTTCCCTTCCCGGAACTTGGCCTGATCGTCGTCGACGAAGAGCACGACGCTTCCTACAAGCAGGAAGAAGGCGTCATCTACCAGGCCCGGGACATGGCGATCGTGCGGGCGAAGCTCGGCGAATTTCCGATCGTGCTGGCTTCCGCAACGCCTTCGCTCGAGACGATGCGCAACGCGGAGGGAGGCCGTTACGCGCATCTCCACCTGCCGGACCGACACGCCGGCGCCGATCTGCCGACGGTCCGGCTGATTGATCTTCGCAAGGATCCGCCGCCCCGCGGTCGCTGGCTTTCGCCGACCCTGCGCGCCGCGCTTGAACAAACCCTCAAGGCCGGCGAACAGACCATGCTGTTCCTGAACCGGCGCGGCTATGCGCCGCTGACCCTTTGCCGGAACTGCGGCCACCGCTTCCGTTGCCCGGCCTGCACGGCGTGGCTGGTCGAACACCGCCAGGCCGGTCATCTGCTTTGCCATCATTGCGGCTTTTCGGAGCCGGAGCCGGCGGCCTGTCCGGCCTGCGGGGCCGAGGGCCGGCTCGTGCCCTGCGGCCCCGGCGTCGAGCGCCTGGCGGAAGAAGCAAGGGCCGACTTTCCCGAGGCCCGCATTGCCATCATGACGAGTGACACCATCGGCACCGCCGGCGCCGCCGCCGACCTCGTGCACCGCATGCAGGCGGGCGAGATCGACCTTCTCGTCGGTACCCAGGTGATGGCGAAGGGCTACCACTTTCCGAAGCTCACCCTGGTCGGCGTCGTCGACGCGGATCTGGGGCTGGCCGGCGGCGACCTCAGGGCCGGAGAGCGGTGCTACCAGATGCTTCACCAGGTGGCCGGGCGGGCGGGCCGGGAGGCCCAGCCGGGCACCGCCTATCTCCAGACCTACCTGCCGGAAACGCCCGTCATGCAGGCCCTGGCCCAGGGCCGGCGCGACGCCTTTCTGGAAGCGGAGGCGCGATCCCGCGAGGCGGAGGCCATGCCGCCTTTCGGCCGGCTGGCCGCCCTGATCGTCTCCGGCGTGGACGAAACCGCCGTTGCGCGCTACGCCCAGCGCCTGCGCCAGACCGCCCCGGAAGAGAAGGCGGCGCGAGTACTTGGCCCGGCGCCGGCGCCGCTTGCCATGCTGCGCGGCAAGCACCGCGTGCGCCTGCTCGTGAAGACCGGGCCCGACACCCTTCTCCAGAAGACCCTGCATGGCTGGCTCGAGGCGTCACCACCGCCAAACGGCGTCAAGCTGCAGGTCGACATCGACCCCTATAGCTTCCTCTGAACGGATTGCGAAACCGCCTAGGAAACGGGGAAAAACACGGCCTTCATCCGGTTGCAACGCACAAGCCCCTATGCTAGGTATCCGCTGGTTTTTCACGGGCCCGATCCTCGCGTTTCGGGGTTCACCCCAACGATCGGTTTCACCCTCGACAGACACTTTAAGGGATCGCAAAGGTGTCATCCGAAGCTGCCGGTGTTTCCGGTCTCGCCAATCGCTACGCTACCGCGCTCTTCGAGCTTGCCGACGAGCAGCAATCGCTGGATTCGGTAGCGGCCGACCTGGACGGCCTGCAGGCAATGGTTGAGGAAAACGCCGATTTTCGCCGGATGATTCGAAGCCCCGTTCTTTCCCGCGACGCCCATATGCAAGCGTGCGCCGCCATCGCCACGGCGGGCGGGCTTTCCGGGCTGACTGGCAAGTTTTTGGGGCTGCTTGCCAGAAACCGCCGGCATTTCGTCCTGCCTGCCATCATCCGGGCGGTCGGCGAACGCCTTGCCGCCCATCGCGGCGAGGTAACGGCCGAGGTGACCTCGGCGAAGGCCTTGAGCGACGCCCAACTAAACGCCATCCGACAGGCCCTGAAGACGGCCATCGGCAGCGACGTTTCTATCCATCCCAAGGTCGAGCCCGGCCTGCTCGGCGGGCTGATCGTCCGGGTTGGCTCGCGGATGATGGACAACTCGCTTCGCTCGCAACTTGAACGTTTGAAAATTGCCATGAAGGGAACTGCGTAATGGACATCGGGGCCTCGGAAATCTCCGCCATCCTGAAGAAGGAAATTGCCGATTTCGGCACCGAAGCCGTGGTTAGCGAAGTCGGGCAGGTGTTGTCCGTCGGCGACGGTATCGCGCGCGTTTACGGTCTCGATCAGGTCCAGGCCGGCGAAATGGTCGAGTTCCCGGGTGGCATTCGCGGCATGGCGCTGAACCTTGAATCGGACAATGTCGGCGTCGTCATCTTCGGGGACGACCGGAACATCCGCGAAGGCGACACCGTCAAGCGCACCGGCCAGATCGTCGAGGTACCGGTCGGCAAGGGATTGCTGGGCCGTGTCGTTGATCCCCTGGGCAATCCGCTGGACGGCAAGGGCCCGATTCAGGCGGAGGCCAAGCAGCGTGTCGACGTGAAGGCGCCCGGCATCATTCCGCGCCGCTCCGTGCATGAACCCATGCAGACCGGCCTCAAGGCGATCGACGCGTTGATCCCGGTCGGCCGGGGACAGCGCGAACTCATCATCGGCGACCGCCAGACGGGAAAGACGGCCATCGCCATCGATACGATCCTCAATCAGAAAACCGTCAACGCCGGTGACGACGAATCCAAGAAACTCTACTGCGTTTACGTCGCCGTCGGCCAGAAGCGCTCGACCGTGGCCCGCGTCGCCAAGACGCTCGCCGATAACGGGGCGCTCGACTATTCGATCATCGTCGCCGCCACGGCCTCGGAACCGGCGCCGTTGCAATTTCTGGCCCCTTACGCGGGCTGCACGATGGGCGAATATTTCCGCGACAACGGGATGCACGCGCTGATCATTTACGACGATCTTTCGAAACAGGCCGTCGCCTATCGGCAAATGTCCCTCCTGCTTCGCCGCCCGCCGGGGCGCGAAGCCTATCCGGGCGACGTCTTCTACCTGCACTCCCGCCTGCTGGAACGCGCGGCGAAGATGAACGAGGAAAACGGCAGCGGTTCGCTGACGGCACTTCCCATCATCGAAACCCAGGCCGGTGACGTTTCCGCCTACATTCCGACAAACGTGATTTCGATCACGGACGGCCAGATCTTCCTGGAGACGGATCTTTTCTATCGCGGCATCCGGCCGGCGGTGAACGTCGGCCTTTCGGTGAGCCGCGTCGGTTCCGCCGCTCAGATCAAGGCGATGAAGCAGGTTGCCGGCACGATCAAGCTGGAACTTGCCCAGTACCGTGAAATGGAAGCCTTCGCCCAGTTTGGCTCCGACCTGGACGCGGCGACCCAGCGCCTGCTTAACCGCGGCCAGCGCCTGACCGAATTGCTGAAACAGGATCAGTACACGCCACTGGCGGCCGAAGAACAGGTGGTTGTCATCTTTGCCGGCGTTAAAGGCTACCTCGACAACATCGCCACTTCGGACGTAACCCGTTTCGCCGAATCGCTGCTTTCCGAAGTCCGGGCAAAAGAACAAAAAATCCTGGAGACGATTCGGGACGAGAAAAAAATCTCCGACGAAACGGAAGCGAAGCTCAAGGCTTTCATGGACAATTTCACCAAAACCTTCGCCTAAACCGCCAACACCGGATCGCACCGCATGCCCAGTCTCAAGGATCTACGTATTCGGATCAATTCCGTCCGGTCCACGCAGAAAATCACATCTGCGATGAAGATGGTGGCTGCCTCCAAGCTGCGGCGCGCCCAGGAACAGGCAGAAGCGGGACGGCCTTACGCGGACCGGATGGACCGGATGGTCGGTTCGCTGGCCCAAAGCCTGGAGAATTTCGAGGCGGCGCCGAAACTGCTCGTCGGCACCGGCAAGGAAGAAACGCACCTTCTCGTGGTTGCCACCTCGGACCGGGGTCTTTGCGGCGCCTTCAATTCCTCGATCGTGCGCGCCGCCAGACGGCGGATCCGCGCGCTTCAGAACGACGGCAAGAACGTGAAGATCCTCTGCGTCGGCCGCAAGGGCCAACTGCAGCTCAAGCGGGATTACGGCAGGCTGATCGTCGACCGGATCGACGAGATCAGCAAACGCCGGCTTTCTTTCAACGATGCGGAGGACATTACCAGCCGCATCCTCGCCTTGTTCGAACAGGACGAGTTCGACGTCTGCACGGTGATCTACAACCATTTCGAATCGCCCATTTCGCAGGTGATTACGGAACGCCAGCTGATCCCCCTTTCCGTGCCGGAAGCGGAAGAACAGAAAACGGAACCGGGTCTCTCGGCAATTTACGAATACGAACCGGAGGAAGAGGAGCTGCTCGGGCAGCTCCTACCCCGGAATTTTACGGTGCAGATCTATCGGGCCTTGCTTGAAAACGCGGCAAGCGAACAAGGCGCACGTATGACGGCGATGGACAACGCCACGCGCAACGCCGGCGAACTGATCGACAAGCTTACGCTGAACTATAACCGCACGCGTCAGGCGTACATCACGAAAGAACTGATCGAAATCGTATCCGGCGCCGAGGCGTTATAGCCGCAGGCTCCGACAGAGTTTCATAAAGGGAACGTAACCATGGCAAAGCAGAAAGGCAGAATTACCCAGGTACTTGGCGCCGTCGTCGACGTCCAGTTTGAAGGCGAACTGCCCCAAATCCTGAACGCACTTCACTGCGAGAACCATGGGAACGTGCTGGTCCTCGAAGTCGCCCAGCATCTGGGCGAATCCACCGTCCGCACGGTGGCCATGGACACGACGGACGGCCTCGTCCGCGGCCAGGAAGTAACGGACACCGGCGAGCCGATTAGCGTGCCGGTCGGGCCGGAGACCCTGGGCCGCATCATGAACGTCATCGGCGAGCCGGTCGACGAACGGGGCCCGATCGAAACGAAAAAGAAATCACCGATTCACCGCCAGGCGCCAAGCTTCCAGGACCAGTCGACAGAAGCGGAAATCCTCGTCACCGGCATCAAGGTGGTGGACTTGCTGGCCCCCTACGCGAAAGGCGGCAAGATCGGGCTTTTCGGCGGCGCCGGCGTCGGCAAGACCGTCATCATCATGGAGCTGATCAACAACATCGCGAAGGCCCATGGCGGCTATTCCGTCTTTGCCGGCGTTGGCGAACGGACGCGTGAAGGAAACGATCTCTACCACGAGATGATCGAGTCCGGCGTCATCAAGCTGGACGAGGAAGGATCGAAAGCGGCCCTCGTCTACGGCCAGATGAACGAGCCGCCCGGCGCCCGTGCGCGGGTGGGACTTTCCGGCCTCACCGTCGCCGAATATTTCCGCGACGAGGAAGGCCAGGACGTTCTGTTCTTTGTCGACAACATCTTCCGGTTCACCCAGGCTGGCTCCGAAGTGTCCGCCCTCCTGGGCCGCATTCCGAGCGCGGTCGGCTATCAGCCGACACTGGCCACCGACATGGGCGCGCTTCAGGAACGAATCACCACGACGAAGAAGGGTTCCATCACCTCCGTCCAGGCGATTTACGTGCCGGCGGACGACCTGACGGACCCCGCCCCTGCCACGTCGTTCTCGCATCTGGATGCGACGACGGTGCTCTCGCGTCAAATCGCCGAGCTTGGCATCTACCCGGCGGTCGATCCGCTCGATTCAACCTCGCGGATGCTGGATCCGCGCATCGTCGGCGACGAACATTACAACGTCGCCCGCCAGGTACAGGAAGTGCTGCAGACCTACAAATCCCTGCAGGACATCATCGCGATTCTGGGCATGGACGAGCTGTCGGAAGAAGACAAGCTTACCGTCGCCCGCGCCCGCAAGATTCAGCGCTTCCTTTCCCAGCCCTTCCACGTGGCCGAGATTTTCACCGGCAAGTCCGGCGTCTTCGTAAGCCTCGAGGAAACGATCAAGGGCTTCCAGTCCATCGTCGCCGGCGAACACGACGATCTGCCCGAGGCCGCCTTCTACATGGTGGGCACGATCGAAGAGGCGATCGACAAGGCAAAGACGATGGCCGCCGAAGCGGCATAGGGGAGAATCATGGCCGACAAGGTCGCCTTTGAACTCGTTTCTCCGGAAAAGCTGCTCCTCTCCCGCGACGTCGACTTCGTCGTCGTGCCGGGGGCGGAAGGCGATTTTGCCGTCTTGCCGGGCCATGCGCCGTTTCTTTCGAGCCTCCGGCCCGGCATCATCGAAATCCATGAAGAGGGCAACGAAACGACCGGCCTCTTCGTCGCCGGCGGCTTTGCGGAGGCAACGCCGGAACGCTGCACGGTGCTGGCGAACGAAGCCATCCCCGTTGCCGATCTGGACCGTTCCGGGATCGAACGGCGCCAGTCGAATGCGAAGGAAGACCTTCAGGCCCACCCCGACGATGACGCGGCAAAGGCGGAACTCGCCACCGCGGAAGCAATGCTCGCCGCGCTGGACGGCTGGGGCAAGGCATAAAACCGGGCCCACCACCCCCTTCCAACTTCTTGGCAGGCCTGAAACGGGCACCTATACTTTTCCAGGGGTAGGTAGGTGATACGCATGTCCAAGCACTGGACTCTTGACGACATTCCTTGGGACGCATTCGATGCGACAAAGGTCGACCCGGACCTGCTTCGCATCGCCAAGGCCGCCAGCATGGTCGAGCGCAACGCCAACGATTATGCGATCTACCTCTGCAACATTTTCCACGACGATTCGGAATTTCAGGAAGCGGCCCGGACCTGGGCGCAGGAAGAGGAGCAACACGGCGAAGCGTTGCGCCGCTGGGCGGAACTTGCGGATTCAAGTTTCGACTTCAAGAAAAGCTTTCGCCGTTTCACGGATGGTTTCCAAATTCCGGTCGAATCCCTTCTTTCGGTGCGCGGTTCGCGCACCGGTGAATTGATTTCACGCTGCGTCGTCGAAGTGGGAACCAGTTCGTATTATTCCGCTCTGGCCGATGCGTCGGAGGAACCGGTGTTGAAGGCGATTTGCCGAAACATCGCGGGGGATGAATTTCGCCATTACAAGCTTTTCTATACACACATGAAGCGTTACTACCCGAAGGACCGGCTGAACGTTCTGAAGCGTCTCCGGATTGCGCTTGGCCGCATCATCGAATCGGAAGACGACGAACTTTCTTTTGCCTATTTCTGTGCCAACGACGAACGTGAACCTTACGTTCGTAAAAAAAGCAGCGCCGAATACCTGCAACGGGCCTACCGTCACTATCGGCTGCGTCATCTGGAACGTGCCGTTGCGATGACGATGAAGGCGGCGACAATCCGCCTGAGCGATCGCAACGTTCAGCGGCTGGCGAAGGGTGCGCACCGCCTCTTGCGCTGGCGCCTGCGCAGGATCGCCGCGTAACCTTCCACCGTTTTTTAGGAACGTTTTAAAAACGCCGCGACGACGGGGCGGAACTCTTCAAGCAGGCCCTCGTACATCCGACGCTTGAAGTAAATGGCAAGGTCGGGGATTTCCTCAAGATCGACCCACCGCCAATCGTGAAATTCCGGATGCTCTCCGTCGATCTGAATGTCCGTATCCTCGCCTAGAAAGCGGAATACGAACCATCTCTGTTTCTGGCCGCGATACTTACCGCCCCAGATCTTCCCCAGCAGCTCGTCCGGCAGGTCGTAAACGTACCAGCCCGAACTCTCGGCCGTGATTTCCACCTTGTTCGTGCCAACCTCCTCCAAACACTCGCGAAGGGCGGCTTCTTCGGGCGTTTCGCCGGGATCGATGCCGCCCTGGGGCATCTGCCAGGCGTCTGTGCGCGTATCAATGCGACTGCCGACAAAGACCTTGCCCTCCCGGTTCAACAACAGAATGCCGACCCCGGGACGGTAGGGAAGGGTTTCGGCGGTGACTTTTTTCATTCCGATTTTTCTGGCTTTGCGGGTACCGCTTGGGCGATGGCGCTGATTGGCGCCAGGACGAAGCCTTTTTTCTGCAGGGTCGGTATCCAGGCGGCAAGGCGTTCAAGCGTCACCGGATAGGGAAAGCCGATGCCAACCGCATGGCCCTGGCTACGGGCCACGGCCTCGAGCGCCTCGAGTTCGGCGTCGATAGCCACGCGCGAGGCCTGATTATCGAGGAACCGGTTGTTCGCCACCCAGGGCAAGGCCATCTCGCCTGCCACCTCCGACACCAGGCTTCGCGAGGAGGAGCGGCTGTCGAGGAAAAGCAGGCCGCGGCCCTTTAGCGCCTTCAGCACCGGTTTCAACGAGGCCGACGAGGTCGTGAAGCGCGATCCCATGTAGTTCGTAACCCCTACATAGCCGGTTACCCGCGAAAGCGTCCATTCAAGGCGGTCGAGATTGCGGGCCGGGCTTAAACTCGTAAGCAATGTCTGCGGGCCTGGATCGTTCGTCGGATAGTTGAGCGGCTCCATGGGCAGGTTGAGCAGCACCTCATGCCCCGCGGCGCGGGCGAGGCGCACCCAATTCGTCAAATTCTCCGCATAGGGCGCGAAGGCAAGGGTCACGCCGCCCGGCAATTCCTGGATGGCGGCCTCCGTCGCCGCGTCGCTTAGGCCCAGCCAGTTGACGACGATGGCGATCTTGGGCCGCGTATCCGTTCCATCGAAGGGCCGGGCATAGACCTGCCAGGGTTCCCGCCCGTCCTGGCCGATGGCGGGCAAGGGACCCTTCTGGCTTTCCTCGACGAGGGCCGGATCGGGGGCTGGCGGCAACGAAAGCGCGGCCGGCGGGATGGGCGGCGGAACAAGGACGGCGGTTTGTTCAGCAGGTTCGGCCCATTCGGCGGGCTCATCCGGTTTGGCCGGGGGCGCGGACGCGGCCGGTGCCGTGGGCGTCTCCACCGTTTCTTTCGCCTGTTCTTCGACGGCAATTTCCGGCGGTTCCGTGGCAACTTCCGCCGCGGGCGCCTCCGTTACGATGGGTGGGGGCAGCTTGACGACGACACTTGCGGCGATACTTTCCCGCTCCGTATCCGTCACCTCGCCCGCGACCAAAAGCCAGCCGACGGCGCCGCCGATCAGCAAGACCAGAACCAGCCAGCTTACCGTCAGCAGACCTCCCCCACTGGCAGACTTCACCGGCGGGTTACGTGGTTCCTTTGCTGCCATTGGCTAACGGGCTTACGTTCAGGATGGCGGACGTTGCAGTCGGGCGGAATAGAGGGAAACGCCCCGGATCAGATCTAGCGCACGAAGCAATTGATAATCCTTCGTTTCTTCTTCCGCGCCGCCTTCCTCGTTACCCTTCATCCGTTTTGCGCGCGCCGCTTTCTGCTCTTCATTCGTCAGGGCGCCGTGCAAATCTTCTTCGCGGGTGCGGCCAAAACCGTCCATTTTTTCGATCCGCGCCTGTTCAACCAGATGTCCGGATCGATGCCCTTGGCCTGGATGGAACGGCCGGAAGGCGTGTAGTAGCGCGCCGTCGTCAGGCGCATCGCTCCATATTTGCCAAGCGGGATAATCGTCTGCACGGACCCCTTTCCGAAGGAACGCGTACCAAGCACGATGGCGCGATGGTGATCCTGCAACGCGCCCGCCACGATCTCGGAAGCCGAAGCCGAGCCGCCATTGATTAGAACGACGACCGGAAGGCCGTGCAGCAGATCGCCGGTATTGGCGTTAAAGCGTTGCGCGTCGTCCGCCGAACGGCCGCGGGTCGAGACGATCTCGCCCTTCTCCAGAAAGGTGTCGGTCACCGCAATGGCCTGATCCAGCAGGCCACCGGGATTGTTCCGCAGGTCCAGCACGATCCCTTGTAGGTTCTTGCCTTTCTTTTTCTCGAAAGCCCGAATGGCGTCCCGAACGGCGCTTTGCGTCTGCTCGTTGAACGAGGTGATACGTACATAGCCGACGTTTTCTTCCAGACGGGAACGCACGGACCGAATCTTGATCTTCGCACGGGTAATCGTGACTTCGATCAGGTCGCTTCCCTCGCGGCGGATGGTGAGCTTGATGTTTGTTCCGATGTCACCGCGCATCAGCTCGACCGCCTGCGGCAAGGTCAGACCCAACACCGGCTTGCCGTCCAGGTGGGTGATGTAATCGCCGGTCTGCAGCCCGGCACGATGGGCGGGCGTATCGTCGATCGGCGAGACGACTTTTACAAATCCGTTTTCCATCGTTACTTCGATGCCAAGGCCGCCAAATTCGCCCTTCGTGCGAACCTGCATGTCTTCAAAGGCTTTCGGATTAAGATAGCCGGAATGCGGGTCGAGCGAGATCAGCATGCCGTTGATGGCGGCTTCGATCAGCGCCGCATCTTCGACTTCGTCGACATAGTTCATCCGGACCCGTTCGAAGACTTCGCCCAGCAAGTGCAATTGCTGATACGTCTCGGTCGGATCTTTTTCTACCGCCGCGAGTGGACCGGAAAATAAAAGCCCCACCAGGACGATGGCCGTCGAAACGAAGATGCGCATTATCCGCTAACCTTTTCCCTGCCCGTTGCCAGCCATGGTAGCAGGTTTATGGCCTGGCCTTCACGGCGTAGCTCAACATAAAGCGTCGGATTTCCGGCGGCGGGTCTGCCCATGGCGCCCACCGGTTCACCGGCGAGAACCCATTGGCCGACGGCACCATCAATCCGAAATAATCCTGCCAATAGAGTATGATAGCCCTCGCTGTGGCGAATGATCAAGAGCAGCCCGTAGCCCCGGAAAGGCCCCGCAAAAACGATCTGGCCATCGAAGGGGGCGACGACCTGGGCGGATTTCAGGGTCTCGATATAGAGCCCCTTGCTCGGCACGCCGAACTCCGTTTCCTCGCCGTACCGGCGGATAAGCCGCCCGCGCGCCGGCAGTGGCAGGGTGCCGCGGGCCGCGCGGAAAGAGGAAATGCCCTCGATCGGGGGCTTGAGAGCGACCTGGGAATGCTCCAGCCGGGCCAGAAGCTCACGAAGGTTTTTCGCCTGGGTGCCGAGCTTGCGAAGCCGTTCCTGTTCTTTCTTGCTTTCCGCCCGCGTCTTCGATTCGAGTTGCTGTTTTTGTTTCAGCAACTGGCCAAGCTGCCGACGCTCCTTATCAAGCGCCTTTGTTTCCTGCAAATAGTCTCCCCGTCGACGTACCATCTCCGCCCTTAAGCTCGAAAACACCGTAAGTTCCCGGCGAAGTTCTTCCGCCTTCGATTCGATCTTCGGAACGGCGAAACGGATAAGGTTGATGCTACGGATAGTATCGACGGGACGCGCCGGTAAGACGAGAAGGATTTCCTCCGGAATCACGGCGAGCCGCTCAAGAGCGGCAAGCACGTTTCCAAATTGGTAATGCTTTTTTCTAAGTGCCTGGCGTTTTTCATCCAGTCTTTGTTCAAGCGTATCGAGGTGTTCCTTCAGCGAGACGACAACCTCTTCACGTTCCTGGGTGTTGCGCGCGGCCTTGATCATCTCCTTGCGAATGCCGCGGATATTTCGCGCAAGGGATGCCGCTTTTTTTTCAAGGGTCGCCTTGCGGCCCTTTCCTTCCTCGATCGCCCGTTCGACGTCGCGCAGTTCCCGATCGGGATCTTCGCCATGGGCCGGAAAGGCCGAGACGCCCGTCAGCAAGAGCAGAGCGGCGAAGAAATAGCGCGTATTAAGTCGTTGCGCGCTTTTCGGGCTTCGCCCGCTCGGAAGCAGGGCCGGAAACAAGAAGCGAATGGCCGGTCATCTCCATAGGCTGCGGCAGATCAAGAAGTTCAAGCAAGGTGGGCGCCACGTCCGCAAGCACGCCGTCCTTGAGGCCCGCGTCGGGTCCGTTCACCAGCACGGCAGGAACAAGGTCAAGCGTATGCGCCGTATGCGGCTCGCCGGTAGCGTGATCTTCCATCCGTTCGGCGTTGCCGTGATCGGCGGTGATCAGCAGCGCGCCGCCGGCATCCGTCACGGCGGCAGCAAGACGGCCCAGGCAGGTGTCAATCGCTTCGACCGCCTGCATTGCCGCCTCAAGCTTGCCCGTGTGGCCGACCATGTCGCCGTTCGCATAATTCACGACGATCAGGTCGAAGCGATCGCCTGATACGGCCTCGACCAGCCGGTCCGTCACCTCGAAGGCGGACATTTCCGGCTTCAAATCATAGGTGGCCACCCTAGGGGAAGGCACCAGGATGCGCTCTTCGCCGGGAAAGCTGGCCTCCCGCCCGCCGTTCAGGAAGAAAGTGACGTGGGCATATTTCTCCGTCTCGGCGATGCGAAGCTGCGTCTTGCCGGCCCGCGCCACGATCTCGCCCAGGATTTCCCTATGCTCGATGTCGGGGAAAAGAACGGTATGAAAGGGAGTAAGTTTCTTCGAATATTCCGTCATGCCCGTGGCGGCGGCAAACTTCACCGGTTGCGGGCGTTGGAAGGCGTCGAAGTCGGGATCGAGCAAGGCGGCCAGAATCTGGCGAACCCGGTCGGCGCGAAAATTCGCCATGAAAACGCCGTCCCCGTCCTTCATGCCGGCATAGCCTTCCACGGCAACCGGCAGCATGAACTCGTCCGTCACGTCTTCCCCATAGCTTGCCGCGATCGCCGCCGCCGGATCCGGCGCCTTTTCCCCCTCGCCCATGGCGAGGACGCGGTAGGCCCGTTTCGTTCGCTCCCAGCGGTTGTCACGGTCCATCGCGTAATAACGCCCCATCACGGAGGCGACGCGCAGGCCGTGCAGGCCCGCGATTTCTTCGAGAAAGGCCGCAAGATAGCCTTTTGCGCTTTTGGGCGGCGTATCACGACCGTCGAGAAAGGCGTGCAGGGCGACCGGCACGCCCGCCCCGGCGAACAGGCGGCAAAGAGCGGCGATATGAGCCTGATGGGAATGCACGCCGCCCGGCGACAGAAGGCCCATCAAATGACAGGTGCCGCCGCTTACCTTGAGCCTGGCGATGAAATCCCCGAGCGTCGGGTTCGCGGCAAGGCTGCCGTCGGCGATCGCCGCATCGATACGCGGCAAATCCTGAAGGACGACCCGCCCGGCACCCAGATTCATGTGGCCCACTTCGGAATTGCCCATCTGGCCGGCGGGCAGTCCCACCTTGTCTTCCGAGGCCGAGAGAAGCGCATGGGGGCATTCCGCCATGAACCGGTCCCAGTTCGGCGTCCTGGCCTGCGCAATCGCGTTCATCTCGCGCGCCTCGCGGTGCCCCCATCCATCCAGGATGCAAAGCACGACGGGACGCCATTTCCTTGCCGTGGTCATGGGAGGTTATATAGGGGAAATCTTGCCCTTGCGGTAGCCCGCGCCCCTATTCAGGCCCGGTGATAGGGATGCCCGGTCAGGATCTGTTGTGCCCGGTAGAGCTGTTCGGCCAGCAGGCCCCGGACCAGAAGATGCGGCCAGGTCATGGCGCCAAGGGAAAGCACGAGATCGGCCCGTTCAAGGGCGACCCTGTCCAATCCTTCGGCGCCGCCGATCAAAAAGCAGAGCCCGGCCCGGCCCTCGTCCCGCCATTGGCCGATGCGGGCCGCGAAATCCGCGCTGGAAACCGTCTTGCCGCCCCCGTCCAGGGCCAGCCGTACCGCCCCCTCCGGCACCAGATCGAAAAGCTTTTGGGTCGCCTGCGCCTTCTGCGCGGCGGGCGACAGGTTGGGCTTCAGCGTGATTTCCTCGACCCGGACCGGCCATTGCAGGCGCCCGGCGTAAGCCTCGAAAAGCGCGCGTTCCGGTCCGTCCCGAAGGCGTCCGACAGCAATCATCCAGATGGTGAAGGCCACGCTACGCCCGTCAGCCGCCGGGACTTATCGCATCGGCGGGACGATCTGAATCCGGCAACGGCATGTCCCACATTTTTTCCAGATTGTAGAAGGCACGCACTTCCGGCCGGAAAAGATGGACGATCGCATCGCCCGCATCGATCAAAACCCAGTCCCCGTGCTGGATCCCCTCGGTCGGCACGCTGACAAGGCCGTACGCCTTCAGCCGCTCGATCACGTGCTGGGCCATGGCCACGACCTGGCGCGAGGAACGGCCGGTTGCGATCAACATGCTATCGGCAATGTCGGATTTTCCCTTGAGATCGATGACGACGATGTCTTCCGCCTTGTCGTCTTCCAGGGAGGCTTGAATCAATTCCCCAAGCTTCCTTGAAGTGAGCCGTTTCTTCGTGCTCAGCGCGCTGTCCCCCCTGGCCGCCAAAAAGAACCGATTGCGGGCCGACGAACAAGGCCGCGTACGCCGGAACCGCTGCTCTGCCGACGGATGCGCGTCGCCGAAACCGGGCTAAGCGCCGTCCGGAAAAACACCCATACCGGTGGCTTCATGGTCACCAATTTTTTTGCAAACCGTTCCGGAAGACAGGAAAGCCCATATCGCCGCGATGCAAGACCCGTTGATGCGGAAAAAGCATAAGAAGGACGGTCGAAAACTGCAATGGGTACGGTCCTGAAAATGGATGTCCAGTCCCGCCATTTGGAAATCTGTGCCAGGTTGTCTGCCCCCATCAGCCAGACGAAATGGCATCCCGGAAAGGCGCGAAAAAGGGTGCGCAGCGTGTCGATCGTGTAGCGGGTTCCGAATTGCGACTCGAGGTCGGTCACGCGAATGCGCGGGTGCCGCGCGACGGCTTCCGCCTGACGAAGGCGTGCCTTCAACGGCGCCATGCCTTTTTCGGGCTTCAATGGATTCTGCGGTGACACCAGCCACCACACTTCATCCAGGCCCAACTTTCGAAGCGCCAGCAGACTCACGTGACGATGCCCGTCATGCGCCGGGTTGAAAGAGCCACCAAGAAGACCAATGCGCAAATTGGGGCGACGCACAGCCGGGACAAGAACGGCGTTTCCGTTTCGCGTCTTCAGGGGCGCACCTGACCGTCACCAAGAACAAGGTATTTGTAGGTCGTCAATTGCTCGACGCCGACCGGACCGCGCGCATGCAAACGGCCGGTTGAAATACCGATCTCGGCCCCCATACCGAACTCGCCGCCATCGGCAAATTGGGTCGAGGCGTTTTGCACGACAATGGCGCTGTCCACGTGATCGAGAAAAATTTTCGCAGCCGCTTCGTCTTCCGTCACGATCGAATCCGTATGGTGAGACCCATAACGGTTGATGTGCGCAATGGCGTCGTTCAGGCCGTCGACGACGCGCACCGAAAGAATGGCGTCCAGATATTCCGTCGACCAATCCGCTTCCGTTGCCGCCTTCGCATCCGGATAAAGGCTGCGTGTTTTTTCGTCGCCGCGAATTTCACACCCCGCTTCCGCCAATGCCCGAAGGGCGGCGGGAAGGAAACGTTCGGCAATCGCCGCATCGACCAGCAGGGTTTCCATCGCGCCGCAGATGCCGGGACGGCGCATCTTTGCGTTTAGGGCAATCTTCTGCGCCTTCTCCAAGTCGGCGGCGCGATCGGCATAGACGTGGCAGATGCCATCGAGATGCCGGAGAACCGGAATCTGGCTTTCCTGAATCACGCGTTCAATCAAGGACTTGCCGCCACGCGGCACGATGATGTCGATGCTGTCCGTCATCTTCAGCATTTCGCCGACGGCGGCCCGGTCCCGGGTCGGGACGATCTGCACGACCGTTTCCGGAAGGTCGGCAAGTTTCAACCCATGCCGCAACCGTTCCAACACGGCGTGCGCCGAATGAAAACATTCGGATCCGGGGCGAAGAATGACCGGATTGCCTGCCTTCAGGCAAAGCCCGCCGGCGTCTGCCGTCACGTTCGGGCGGGCTTCGAAAATCACGCCGATGACGCCAAGCGGCACGCGAACGCGCCGGATGCGAAGCCCGTTCGGCCGGCTCCATTCCGCCATGATTTCACCGACCGGGTCGGGAAGTCCGGCCACCGTCTCAAGCCCGCTGGCCATGGCCTCGATGCGCGCCTCGTCGAGGGTCAACCGGTCCAGAAAGGCAGCCGTCGCATCGCCCGCTTGTTTTGTTTCGGCAACGTCCTTCGCGTTCGCTTCCAGGATCGCCGCCTTGTCGGCACGAAGGGCGGCGGCGGCGGCAAGGAGCGCGGCGTTCTTGGCTTTTGCCGAGGCGTGGGCAAGCGTCCCCGCGGCCAGGCGCGCATCGGCGCCCAGTTTTTGCATCTGAAGCCGTAAACCGTCGTTCGTTTTGGATTCCGCTACGCTCAATGCACGCGTCCCTTTCCGCCTCAACGCAAGACCAGATCGTCGCGATGGATCATTTCGTCGCGCCCACGGTAGCCGAGAATCGCCTCTATATCACGGCTTTTGCGGCCAAGAATGCGGGCCGCGTCGTCGGAGGAATAG
Organism: Alphaproteobacteria bacterium; assembly: GCA_021296325.1. Classification (GTDB taxonomy): domain Bacteria; phylum Pseudomonadota; class Alphaproteobacteria. The sequence continues at coordinate 233,290 of JAGWAR010000001.1, read as the reverse complement.
GCCGAAATCCCCCGTCCGATTTCGCTGCCGTCGGGCCCCTTCACGATGATGGCGTCGCCGCGGGCGAACGACCCCTCCACCCCGGTGACACCGGCCGGCAACAGCGACCGGCCATCCTTCAGCGCCGTCACGGCGCCGGCATCGACCGTCACGTTGCCGGACGGACGCAGGCCACCTTCGATCCACTGCTTGCGCGCCTGTTTCGGGCCCGCCGACGGCAGGAACCAAGTGCACCGTCCGCCTTTCTCCAGCGCCTGCAGGGGATGAAAGTCGTGACCGTTTGCAATCACCATCCGGCAACCCGCCGCCATGGCGATGCGGGCGGCCTGCAATTTCGTCACCATGCCGCCGGTGCCGTGCTCCAGCGAAGGCGTGCCCGCCATCGCTTCGACCGCGGCCGTGATCTCGCGTATTTCTTCCATGTGTTCGGCCTTCGCATCCCGGTTCGGGTCGGCCGTGTACAGGCCGTCGATGTCGGAAAGCAAAACCAGCGTATCCGCGCTTACCATCTGGGCGACACGGGCAGCAAGACGATCGTTGTCGCCAAAACGAATCTCTTCCGTCGCCACCGTGTCGTTCTCGTTGATGACCGGAATGGCGCCAAGTGAAAGCAGCGTGTTCAACGTCGTGCGCGCGTTGAGATAACGCCGCCTGGCTTCCGTATCCTCCAGCGTCAGCAGCACCTGGGCGACCGCGATGCTGTGACGGCCCAATGCCTCCTGCCAGGCATGGGCCAGACGAATCTGGCCCGCCGCCGCCGCGGCCTGGCATTCCTCCAGCCGCAGCGAAGTCGAGTCAAAGCCCAGGGGAAGCCGGCCGATGGCGATGGCGCCGGAAGAAACGACGAGGATTTCCCGCCCGCGCTTGCGCCAGGCGGCAAGATCGTCGGCCATCGCATCGAGCCAGTCCCGGCGCGGCGCGCGATCGCCTTCCGAGACCAGCAGGGAAGAACCGATCTTGACGACGATCCGCTTGCCCTTGTCGATGCCCTTGACGAGGCGGTGAGCGTGCGTTGCGTTTGTCATGGCGACCATGCCTCTGCTTGCGGCGCGACGGTCTCGTCTTTTCCGCTTCGAATTTCGGTCAGCAGCTTCGCCAGCACCGCGTCCAGGCCGGCCCTGGTGACGGCGGAAATGGTGTATGCCTTCCTGCCCGAAGCCTGATCGAGCGCGGCTTTACGAAGCGCGATTTCTTCCGGTGTCAGCAAGTCGCACTTGTTCAAGGCGACGATCTCCTTCTTGTCGGCAAGCCCTTGGCCGTAACGCGAAAGCTCTTCCCGAACCGTCCGGTAGGCGCCGGCCACATCCTCGCACGTACCATCGACCAGATGCAGCAACACGCGGCAGCGTTCAATGTGGCCCAGGAAGCGATCGCCAAGGCCGGCACCCTTATGCGCCCCCTCGATCAGGCCCGGAATATCGGCCAGCACAAATTCCTCCGCGCCCGCGTAGACGACGCCGAGCATGGGTTTCAGCGTCGTGAAGGGGTAGTCCGCGATCTTCGGCCGCGCCCGCGTGACGGCGGAAAGCAGGCTCGACTTGCCGGCGTTTGGCAAGCCGATGAGCCCGGCATCGGCCAGCAATTTCAGGCGGATCCAAAGCCATTGCCCCCGGCTTTCCCTGCCCGGTTCCGCCCGCCGGGGCGCCTGGTTCGTCGCCGATTTGAAGCGCGTGTTGCCGCGCCCGCCATCGCCGCCCGCCAGCAGCAGCACGCGTTCGCCCGGTATCGTGAAATCGGCGATCAGCGTTTCGTTGTCTTCTTCAAAGACCTGCGTACCGACCGGCAGCTTCAGCACGATATCCTTGCCGGCACGGCCCGACCGGCCTTTTCCCGCACCGCCCTTGCCGCTTTCCGCCTTGAAATGCTGCTGGTAGCGGTAATCGATCAGCGTGTTCAGGCCGGCCACGGCTTCGCCAAAGACGCTGCCGCCGCGCCCGCCATCGCCGCCGTCCGGCCCGCCGAATTCGACATACTTCTCCCGGCGGAAACTGACGCAACCGTCACCGCCTCGGCCGCTTTGAATATGAATCTTCGCCTGATCAAGAAAACGCATCGCCGTTCCTTAAATCTAGGATGCGGAAACGCAGGCATTAAAAAAGGGGAATGGTAGCCCATTCCCCCGGTCGTGCGCATCCCGCGGGGTGACGTCAGCCAAGCGGCTCCACGGAAACGTAGGTACGCTGGCCACTGTCGTAAAAGCGCACGCGGCCCTCGCTGGTGGCGAAAAGCGTGTGGTCCTTGCCCATGCCGACGTTCTCGCCGGCATGAATCTTCGTGCCGCGCTGGCGAACCAGAATGTTGCCGGCAAGCACGGCCTGGCCACCGGTCTTCTTGAGACCGAGACGCCGTCCGGCCGAATCGCGACCGTTGCGGGAACTACCACCTGCTTTCTTGTGTGCCATTGCCTGCTTCCCTACTTCTTCTTCGCCGTTGCCTTCTTCTTCGGTGTCGCTTTCTTCTTGGCGGCTGGCTTCTTCGCCGTTGTCTTCTGCGGCGCCGCCTTCTTCTTGGCGGCCGGCTTCTTTGCGGCGGCTTTCGGCGCCGGTTTTGCCTCGGCCTTCTTCTCCGGCGCCTTCTTCTCCGCGACCGGCTTTGCCGGTGCTTTCTGCTCCGCCTTCGCCACGGCCGGCTTCGGCGTTTCCACCGTCTTGCGTGGCTTACGCGAAGCGCCCGGCATCAACACCTCGTCGATCCGAAGCACCGTACCGGCCTGACGATGGCCGCGCAGGCGGCGGTAATTTTGACGGCGCTTCTTCTTGAAGACGAGGACCTTGTCGGCGCGAGTCTGTTCCAGGATGGTCGCCGTCACCACCGCGCCTTCCAGCAACGGGGTTCCCAGCGTCGCTGCCTTGCCATCTCCGATCATCAGGACTTCCCCGAACTCGACGAGCGAGCCCGGAGCGCCGGGCAGGCGCTCGACGGTAATCACGTCGTCGGTTGAGACCCGGTATTGCTTTCCGCCGGACCGCATGATCGCATACATGGGAGACCTGTTCTCTCGGGCGATGGCGTGAAGGGAAGGGCCGGAAATATACCCATAAGGTCCGGATTGTCAATCGTTTGAGGGCATTCCCCGGCTTGCAGGGCCGCCCTGGCATAGGTAGGCTCTGCCCCCCCGGAGGGGTGCCGGAGTGGTCGAACGGGGCGGTCTCGAAAACCGTTGTACCCTTGCGGGTACCGTGGGTTCGAATCCCACCCCCTCCGCCAAATCGCCAAAGGAAAAGGAGGAAGCATGTCCAGCGAAGACCTGCATGCCCCGCGCGAGCGGCTAACGAAAGAGACGATCGCCCTGCACCAGGCAATCCAGTCCGTCATCGAGGAGCTGGAGGCCGTCGACTGGTACCGCCAGCGGGCCGACGACTGTGACGATCCGGCGTTGAAGGCCATCCTGCTCCACAACATGCGCGAAGAGATCGAGCACGCCTCGATGGGACTGGAATGGCTGAGGCGCGCCAGTCCCCATTTCGAGAAGGAGTTCAAGACCTACCTCTTCTCGGAAGGCGAGATCGCGCACCTGGAAGAGGAAGCCACTTCGTGAGCTGGCAGCCCTCGGCCGAACCGAATGCGGGCGAGGTGCAAGGCTGCGACTGGCTTGAGCAGGTGATCCGGGGCCGCCCCCGCGATCTCGGCGGGTTTACGGTCCGGCGCGTGCTGCCCTCGTCGAAGCGGCGAACGGTCGGCCCCTTTATCTTCTTCGACCAGGCCGGCCCGGCCGAACTCGGCCCCGGCCAGGCGATCGACGTTCGCCCCCATCCCCATATTGGCCTTGCCACCGTCACCTATCTGTTCGAGGGCGAACTCCTGCACCGCGACAATCTAGGCTCGGCCCAGGTGATCCGCCCCGGCGACATCAACTGGATGACGGCGGGGTCGGGAATCGTGCATTCCGAACGCTCGACCCCCGAAGCGCGGGAAAAAACATCTCCGCTTTCCGGCATCCAGACCTGGGTCGCTCTGCCGAAGGCGATGGAAGAAACGGCGCCCGGCTTTTTTCATCATCCGAAGGCGACGCTGCCCCGCATCGAAGAAGACGGCATTTGCCTGCGTCTGCTTCTGGGTTCGCTTTACGGCAAGACCTCGCCGGTGAAGACCTTGTCCGAAACGCTTTACGCAGATGTTTCCCTCGAGAGCGGCGCGACCCTCATCTTTCCGGCCGAAAATGAGGAGCGTGGCATTTACCTTGCCTCGGGCGAGATCGAGATCGGCGGCGAAAATTTCGCCGATGACGGCCTGCTCGTACTGTGCACCCGGGATGCGCTTTCCATCCGCGCCAAGGCGCCAAGCCGCCTCTTGCTCATCGGCGGCACGGCGCCGGACGGTCCCCGTTTTCTATGGTGGAATTTCGTGTCCAGCTCCGAAGCCCGCATCGAACGGGCAAAAAAAGACTGGAAGGAAGGCCGCTTTGGCACCGTTCCCGGTGATGCGGAAGAGTTCATCCCGCTTCCGGAATAGGCCGGGTACGGTTGTGGCTAGCTTTTCTTTGGCTCGCGGATTTCGACCGGGATGGCACCCTCGACCGGCTTTAAATGAAGATCCCGTTGCGGGAAAGGAATTTCGATTCCGTGTTCCTTGAATTCGTCCCATACATGCAGCAGAACCTCGCTTTTCACGTTTCCGATGCCCTGCGTCGGATCGCCAATCCAGAAACGCAACTCAAGATCGACGGAACTGTCCCCGAAACCGGTCAACAGGCAAACCGGGGCCGGATCGTCCAGCACCCGCTCGGTTTCCCTGACCGCCTTGAGGCACAACTCGATCGCTTTGTGCGGATCGGAACGATAGGAAATGCCGATGGAAATGCGTTGCCGCACCAAATTGTGCGAATGCGACCAGTTCTCCACCCGCTGGGTGATCAGTTCCTCGTTCGGGATCAGATGTTCGATGCCATCCCGCGTCAGGACCGAGACATAACGCCCGCTTAACGAATTGATCCAGCCATAGGTGTTGCCGATGGCAATCACGTCGCCCGGCTTGACGGACTTGTCCAGCAGCAGGATCAGGCCGCTTACGAAATTCGAAACCACCTTCTGCAGGCCGAAGCCAAGGCCGACACCGACGGCGCCGCCGAACACGGTGAGCGCGGTGAGATCGATGCCAAGCGTGTTGAGTCCCGCCAGAATGGCGATCGTGAAGAAAAGGATCTTCAAGAGCTTGCCGATCAGCACCCGGATGGCGGGGGTAAGGCCTTCGGCGCGCTGGAGGCGGCGCGCCAGAAGGTTTGATACGAACGCAGCCAGCCACAACAGAACGGCCAGCGTGATCATCGCCTCGACGATCATCAACAGCGAGATGCGAACATCCTGGCCAATGTTGATCGCCGCAGCATCCAGCAAGACGATCGTCGGCTGCAAAAAGCCGAGCACGTCCAGGGCCACGATGCCCCAGACGAAAAAGGCCAGGACGTTCGCCAGCGCCTTTTGGGCAATCATGAGAACGCCCAGCCGGATGACGACCCATGCCACCAGAAGCTTGAGAACGATGTCTGTCAGACCGTGACCGACGCCGGCTTCGATGCTGATCAACACCGCCAGGCCCTGCAGGCCAAGCCAGACAAGCGGAAGGGTCAGTTGACGAAGCGACGCCGTAAAGCGCGAGGGCCAGGTTTCCAGTACGCCTTCGCCGAGGCGGGCGTCTACCCAGGCCCGCATATGCCTGGCCAGGAAATAGGCGAGCAGAAAGATCGCCAAGCCGACGCCCGCCTGAACAAGGGTCGCAAGAACAAAGACGTGATCGAAAAGCCAGACCCGAACGGTTTCTGCCAGTTGCGTAACGATGCTTAGATCCATCAAGTCTTCCAAGGAAACCCTTAGGGAAGCAAGGGCAAAGCCTGGGTTATCTTGGGTAGAATTTCACGACTTGGCAACCGGCCATCTTTTGGGCGGAATTCGTGACGCACTGGGGAAGACTTAGCCCTGCTCCCGCAATTTGCGGCGCATGATCTTGCCGGTCGCCGTCATCGGAAGCTCCGCAACGAAGGCAATCTCGCGCGGATATTCATGGGCGGCGAGACGCGTCTTCCCGAAGGTCTGGATTTCCTTGGCCAGTGCATCGCTGGGCGTGTGTTCCGATTTTGGCACGACGAACGCCTTGATGATTTCGGTTCGCACCGGATCGGGCACGCCGACAACGCCGACCAGGGCGACGGCCGGATGTTTTAAAATGCACTCCTCAACTTCGCCGGGGCCGATGCGGTAACCGGAACTCGTAATCAGGTCGTCGTCGCGGCTTTTGTACCAGAAGTAACCGTCGTCATCTTGGCTCGCCAGATCGCCGGTGAGACACCAATCGCCGATGAATTTCTTCTTCGTCGCTTCCGGGTTTCGCCAGTATTCGAGGAACATGACCGGGTCCGGACGGCGAATGGCAACCTGGCCGACGACGCCGAGGGCAACGGGGCTTCCTTCTTCATCGACAATCGCAACGTCGTGCCCCGGCACGGGGCGCCCCATCGAGCCCGCGCGCACGGCCATGACGTCCGTGCAATTGCCGAGCACCAGATTGACCTCCGTCTGACCGTAAAATTCGTTGATGGTAAGCCCGAAGACTTCTTTTCCCCAGGCAAGCAACGCCTCGCCCATGGTTTCGCCGCCACTGCCTACGCTTCGTAAACGAAAGGCGTGTCGCGTTTGTGGTTCTTTCACCTGACGCATGAGCTTGAGCGCGGTCGGCGGCAGAAAGGCGTTGCGAACGTCGTGCCGCACCATCAACGCAAAGGCGCGTTCCGGATCGAATTTGCTGGCGCGGTGGGCCAGCACCGGCACGCCGTGATGCCAGCTTGGCAACAACACGTCGAGCAAGCCTCCGATCCACGCCCAATCCGCCGGCGTCCAGAAAAGATCGCCCGCCTTCGGAAAAAGATTGTGGGGAAATTCGACCCCCGGCAGATGGCCAAGCAGAACGCGATGCGCATGAACAGCGCCTTTCGGCGGGCCCGTCGTGCCGGAAGTGTAGATGATGAGCGCCGGATCGTCGGCGCGGGTGGGAACGGGATGGAAGTCACCCGAGGCCTTTTCCAGCAGCGTCCAGAAATTAGCGGTGTCTTCCGTCTTGCCATCCGTCACCAGCACGGCGGCAAGGTTGGGAAGTCGGTCGCGGATGGCGTGCACTTTTTCAACACTCTTGCTGTCCGTCACGACCAGACGCGCATCGCTGTTGGCAAGCCGGTATTCGATGGCGTCCGGCCCGAACAGCGTGAAAAGCGGTACGGCCACGCCGCCCATCTTGTAAACGCCGAGATGGGCAATCGCCGCCTCGGGCGATTGGGCGAGCAGAATGCCGATGCGCTCGCCACGTTGCACGCCGAGGCCTTGAAGCACGTTGGCGAATTGATTGGAAAGCCGGCGTAGCTGGCCGAAAGTGTAGGTGGTGACCTTGCCGCTTTCGTCTTCATAGATAAGGGCGCGCGTATCCGCCGGCTGACGGTCGCAAACGTCGACGCCGATGTTGTAATTTTCCGGCACTTCCCAGCGGAAGGCCTTGCGGATTTCCTCGTAGGTTTTGCCGGGTTTCAGCATTTCCCCCCCCGAACGAAGCGCGCCTGCAGAACACCGCTCGCCACGCCAAGGGTGACCCAGAACAGCAGATTCGCAAACAACGTCATGGCAACGAACGTCCTGGCAAGGCTATCGGGCGCCGTCCCCGGCCCGCGCGCATCCGGAGCGCCGATGGCATGGGGAAGTGCCACGAGGACGACGCCAAGCAGCACCCAAAGGGGTTTACGGAACCGCCCGAAAAGAAAAAGCGCGGCCCCCGTGGCCGCCGCCGTGCCGAACCACCAGACTTGGCGTTCGAAAAGATCGCCCGCGGGCGTGCCCGGCAATTCCGGTGGCAGCCCGACGGAAGGCGCCAGGCTGAAGGCGGTAAAGCCGCCGAGCCCCCAAAGCAGCCCGGCCCGCCAGCCGCTTTCCCCCGCAAGCCCGAGGCCTGCGTTCAGAAGCAGCGCGAAGGCAATGGCGGTCAGAAAATTTGCGGCAAGAGTAAGAAAGGTCCGCTGGGAAGGCGCGCTGGCTTCCCCTTCTTCATGGGCATGGTTTTGCGTTCCGGTTTCTTCGTAACGTTCCGCCTCCAAGATCAAGGGCGTCACGAACGGAAGCTGCACGGCGGAAAGTACGCTTCCGCCGATGATGCCGGCCAGTAGCGCCACTATGCCCAATCGGAAATACACGAATGCCCCCTAATGACAGGGGAAGCTGAAGGTGTGGCGCGTATCGTGCGCCGCGTTGTGAAGGGCGGCCAACGGCGCGAAGCCCGCGCCGAACAACAGGAAAAAGCCCAGCAACGCGGCCACCAGCGCGGGGCCAAGGATTTTTTGCCTCGCCGCCGGCGCCGACCCGGTCGTCATTTTTGTACCCGCAAATGTCATGACGTCAGGGCTGTTTTCCTTTGGGTTGCAGCGCAATCGGCTGACCGTGGGGCGTTGCCGCCACCGCCTCCACCCATTCCTGCTTGCGGGTGACAAGCTCGGCCTCCGTCGCAAGCTCCTTTTCGGCGACGAGCCGTTCCAGCGCCCGCAACCAGTGCCGGTAATAAGTGTCACCGAGGTCGGGATCGCCATCCCTTTGGGCCGCCTCGATCTCTTCGGCCAAGACGGCCGCCCACTCCTTCCAGGTGAAATGCCCCTCCTCGGAAAGCTTCACGGCCATCGCGAAAGCCGACGCCTCCCAGGGTTCCCGGAAGACGGGCCCTTCTTCGTTGCGGGGCAGATGGACGAGTGCATCGAGGCGGGTCATTCGGCCGGCTCCATGTAGTCGTCCCAAAGGTCGATGTGAAGGACGGCGTTCGCCTCGGCGTCTTCTCCCCAGATTTCCCTGAAATCGAAACGCACGTTGTAAACGTGTTGCGGATTTTGAGGCCCGCCCAGCGCGTTCGTGTCCGGAAAGACGTAGACCCCGTGGTCGCGTTCGACGACGCCCCGCTTGCCGCGCACGTAACGGGGAAGGCGCGTGTGCCCCTTCGACTCGAAATTGCGGGCGACGATCCGGTCCCCCGGCTTGAATTTTGGTGGCACGTCCTTTTCGATCCGGCCCGAACCGCTCAACTTCACGACGCGCTCGACGTCCTTTGCCTTCAGGACCGTCATGGACTTTTCCTTTTTTCGATCCTTTCGCGCATCACGCGAAGTTCCGCTTCCGAGATCAATCCTTTTTCGATCAGCAACTGTTCGACGGCGAAGAGCCAGTGCTCGTAATAGCTTCCTTCAAGGTATTCCTTCGGTTCCATCCGCTCGATCGCGTAACGAAACTCGTCCAGATTGAATTCGCCGCCGGCGAAGGTCGCCACCATCAGCGCGAACATGCGCCGCTCCCATTCCTCGTGAAAGACAGGTTCGGCCGCTTCCCGAACGACGGGCCCAAAGCCGGGACGCCCGGCCAGGTCGTGAACGCCACTCATGCATCCCTGCCTTTCGGTGCGCTCACCTTCGAAACGCCGAGCATCGCATCCCGCGTCACAAGTTCCACCAGCTCTTCTTCCGACAGGCCCTCCGTGCCTTCGGGGCGCTCGGGCAGCACGAAGTAACGCACCTCGGCGTTGCTATCCCAGATCCGGATTTCGACGTCGTCGTCCAATTCGGTGCCGAATTCGTGGAGTACGCTGCGCGGTTCCTTTGCGGCTCGGGCGCGATAGGGGGCGGATTTGTACCAGACCGGCGGCAGACCAAGCGTCGCCCAGGGGTAGCAGGAACAAAGCGTGCAGACGACAAGGTTGTGCACCTTCGGCGTGTTTTCGACGGCAACCAGCGTCTTGCCCTTGTCGCTGGCGAACCCGAAAGAGGCGACGGCCCCTGTCGCGTCCTTCAACAGCCACGCCTTGAATTCGGGGTCCACCCAGGCCCGCGCGACGACGCGCGCCCCGTTCTTCGGCCCGATCTGGTTTTCGTAAAGATCGATCAGCGCATCGAGGGCTTCTGGGTCGACAAGCTTCTTCTCGACCAGCAGGGACTCCAGCGTTTTCACGCGAAGGACGACATCCGGCAGCGGCGCCGTGTGGTCATGATCGCCCATCGCTTCCCCCCTTTATCCGGAAAGGATTGTACGCCTCTCCGCCGATCCAATAGTGTTAAGGAATAAGAAAAGGAGTCAAGGTCGGGCTCCGAAGGAAAAGCGGGGGGAGGTTCCAATGACCATTTCCGTGCGGCCGCCAACCGTCGAGCAGATCTTCGAGATCGCCGACAGTTACGGGCTTAGTTTCAGCGTCGCCGATGCCGAGTCGTTCCAGCAGATCATCGGCGGGTTCGTCGGTTCCTACGCCAGGGTTGATGAACTCTCCGAGCCGACCCCGCAGGTCAAATACCCCCGCACGCCCGGCTACCGCCCGAACCCGGACGAAAACCCCTTCAACGCCTGGTACTGGAGGACCGAGATCAAGGGCGCGTCCGACGGCATCCTTCAAGGCAAGCGCATCGCCATCAAGGACAATATCTGCGTCGCCGGCGTGCCGATGATGAACGGCTCGCGCCTCCTGGAAGGCTATGTGCCGGACGTGGACGCGACCGTCGTCACCCGCATCCTCGACCATGGCGGCGTCATCGCCGGCAAGGCCGCCTGCGAAGACCTCTGTTTCTCGGCCGGAAGCCACACCTGCGCCACCGGCCCCATCCGCAATCCCCACAATCCGGAACATTCGGCCGGCGGCTCGTCCAGCGGCAGCGCCGCGCTGATCGCCGCCGGCGACGTCGAAATGACCCTTGGCGGCGACCAGGGCGGCTCTATCCGAACGCCTTCCTGCTGGTGCGGGGCCTATGGGTTGAAACCGACCTGGGGGCTGGTGCCGCTGACCGGCGCCATGCCGATAGCTTACGCGCTGGATCATTGCGGGCCGATCTGCTCAAGCCCGGAAAACGTCGCCCGGTTACTGACGGCCATTGCCGGGCGCGACCCTTTGGATCCCAGAACGACGATCGCCGTCACCGGCGATTACATGGGCGCGCTTGGCAAGGGCGTGAAGGGCTTGAAGATCGCGGTCCTAAAGGAAGGCTTTGGCCATCCGGACAGTGACTCCGAGACGGACCGCAAGGTGCGCGCCGCGATCGATACCCTAGGCCGCGAAGGGGCCAGCGTCGAAGACGTCTCGATCCCGATGCACCTGGACGCGCCCCACATCTGGGGCGCCATCATCACGGAAGGCGCGGCCGAGATGATGATCAAGGGCAACGCGCTCGGCAACAACTGGAACGGTTATTACGCAACGTCACTGATCGACGCCTTTGCCCATGGCTGGCGCTCGCGTCCCGACGATCTTTCGGAAACCTGCAAGCTGGTGTTGCTGCTCGGTGAGTATTTGAATCGTCATTACCACGGCCGCTACCACGCCAAGGGCCAGAACCTGAAACCCGTCGTGCGCAAGGCCTATGACGACGTGCTGGAAAAATACGACGTTATTGCCATGCCGACGATCCCCTTCCCGGCGACGAAACTGCCGCCGCCGGATGCCTCACGCGAGGAAGTGATCCGGCTAGCGCTTAACATGCAGCAGAACACCTGCCCCATCGACGTGGCCGGAAACCCCGCCTTCACGGTGCCCTGCGGCATGGTCAAGGGTCTTCCGATCGGGTTGATGCTGGTCGGCAAGCATTTCGACGAGGCGACGCTGATCCGCGCGGCCGATGCCTTCGCCGCAACCGGGGACTGGAAGAAACGCTAATAGCTGGGGTCGAGCTTCAGCCAGTCGTAACGGTCGGCGGAGGTGACGGTGACTTCCTGCATGCCGCGCTTGCCAAGCAGGGTCAACGGCACTTCCGTACCGGCATCCCCCAGCGCCCAAAGCTTGCGATAGAAATCGGCCTGGCCTTTCACCGGTGCGCCCGCCACCGAGAGGATGATATCACTCGGCTTGATTCCCGCCTGATCGGCCGGCCCGCCCTTCGCCACCTCCGTGACGATGACGTGGCCCTGATATTCTTCGCTGTAGACGCCAATCCAGGGCTTCGCCCGCTGGTCGCTTCGGCCCTGTTCAAGCAGGGTTTCCAGAATCGGCTTCAGGGCGTCGATGGGAACGAACATGTTGCCGGGTTCGTACGAATCTTCGGACGCCGCACCGCCCACGATCAGCGAACCGATGCCAAGCAATTTCCCGTCCGGCCCGAAAAGCGAGGCGCCGCCGAATTGCGGGTGAGGCGGTGATGTGAAAATCGCATCCGGCAGCAAATATTCCCAATAGCCCGCGAAGCTGCGGCGCGAAACGACTTTCGCCTCGAGAAAGCGTTGCGGATTGCTGTACCCGGCAACCAGCACCGGCGCGTTCACCTTCAACCCGGAAGATTCTCCGAAGGCAATAGGCGGCAGGTTCAGCGGCAGCAGCGACCGCACGAGGCCGAAACCGGTTTCGTAATCGAAAGCGACTGTCGTGGCCGGAATCCGCTCGGCCCCCGGCAGCACAAGCTCGACCCGATCGGCCTCGAGAATGAGATAGCCGATGGTAAGCACAAGCCCGCCTTTGCCGATGACGATGCCCGAGCCCATGCGCTCCGTGCCAAGATGCGCCGCCGTGCGCGCATCGACGGGGATGTGCGCGCGAATGCCGACGATCGAATCAAGCGGGCTTGCTTCCTCGGCGGCGGCAGGCCGGAAATCGGCACCCACCATCAGAAGAAAGGCAACCGGTATGGCGAACAAAGCCCGCCGAAGACCCTGGAAAGGCGCATGCAACATGGGGCACCTCACCCGCAGCATAACACGCGCAATCCTCGGTCGACACCGGGCGTGCCGCCGATGCGACAAGGACTTCCCTGTTTTACTGCGTGTCCCGGTTCGCCGCACCGACGGCGCGGGCCGAGAGCGTGCGGTCGAAGGCTTTGAGCTGGGTCATGACCTTGCCGAAGACCGTATCCGGCGGATAGTTCCCCTTGCCGTCGGGCGTGCCGGCCGGGACGCCGGTGAAAAGCTCGATCGCTTCCTCGATCGTCTTCACGCTCCACAGATGAAACTTCTTCTTCTCGATCGCTTCGGTGACTTCATCACGAAGGAGAAGGTGCGGCTCGTTCGCCGCCGGGATGACAACACCCTGGTTGCCGGTAAGCCCGCTCCCTTCGACGCACGCACGGTAAAATCCTTCGATCTTGTGGTGCACGCCGCCGATGGCCTGGGCGAAGCCATGCTGGTTGACGGAGCCGGTGATCGCCAGGTCCTGACGCAACTTCACGCCAGAAAGATCGGAAAGGATGGCCAGAAGTTCGGCAAGCGAAGCGCTGTCCCCTTCGACGCCGCCATAGTTCTGCTCGAAGGTAATCGAGCAGTTGAAGGAAAGCGGGAATTGCTTTGCAAAACGGCCGGTGAGATAGCCCTGCAACACCATGGCGCCCTTTTGCTGGATTGGGCCGCCAAGCTCGACTTCGCGTTCGATGTTGATGACGCCGCTTCGCCCGGCGGACGCCCGCGCGGTGATCCGCGACGGCACCCCGAAGGCGTGATCGCCAAGGTCGAGCACGGAAAGCGCGTTGACCTGACCGACCGCCTCGCCGGCCGTGTCGATCATCAGGAGTCCCTTGGCGATGTTTTCCTGCATCCGGTCTTCAACCCGGGCATTGCGGCGGCGCTTGCGTTGAATCACGGCAAGAATGTCATTCTTCGTAACGACCCGCCGGCCGGATTGCTTGTTGACCTGAATGGCCTCGGCCAGCATGTCCTGGACGTTCTCGTATTGGGAACTAAGCTTCTCCCGGTTGCCGGCCCAGCGCGAAGCGAGGCCAAGCAACAGGCGAAGGGTATCGTCCTCGCAGGTGGCGCCGTCCAGATTCGCCGCCATTTTCCGAATCAGGCCGACGTAACCGGCCAGGTTTTCCGGTGTTGCGTCCATGTCCGGATCGATGTCCGCCTTGATCTTGAAATAGGTCCGAAGGTCGGGGTCGTAGGAATAGGCGTGATACCAGAAGGGCGCGCCAACGATGATGACGCGAACGGAAAGCGGGATTGGTTCTGGCTTCGGTGCGGCGGCGATGGGAAGCGCCCCCATCCGGTGCAATTCCTCAATGCGGATTTCCCGGTCGCGAAGTGCCCCTTTTAGCAGGTCCCAGGCATAGGCATGCCGTGCCAGCGACTCGGCGCGAAGGACCAGAACGCCGCCATTTGCCCGGTGCAGCGCCCCGGCGCGAATCAGGGTCAAATCCGTCTCGACGATGCCGCCGGGAACCGGGCGGTATTCGATCTGGCCAAACAGGTTTTCATAAGAGGGGTTTGGCTCCAGCAGGACGGCCGGCCCTTTCGAATCCCCATTGTCGACAAGCAGGTTCACCGCGTAGCGCTGTTCCGGCGGCAGCGTGCCGGGCGGCAAGCCATCCGGTGGCGGAACGCGGAAAAGATCGAGGTTGTCGAGCACATCACCGCGCATCTCGACGAGCCATTGGGCAAGATCGGGATAGTCCGAGAACTGGCCGACCAGATCGTCCAGAATGCCGCTGATGGCGTTATCCCCGATCTTGCGGTTGAATTCGCGAAGCTCGTCTTCCAGCACGCGTTTCAAACGCGCCGCTTCGCGGTTGATCCCCTGTAACTGCTCGCTGATGCGGTCCCCCGCATCGCGCAGCGCCTGACGCTTGTCCTCCGGAATGGATTCGATCGCCAGCGGTTCGCCGGCTGCATCCAGGGCAACGACGGCCATGCCTTGAGGGGTTTGTATGATGGTGAGGCCGGCCTGCTTGGCGTCTTCCCGAAGGACTTCAACCAGCTTGGAAATTTCCTGTCCGACCTGGTTGCGCCGTTTGTTCGCTTCCGCTTCGTATTCTTCACTGCCGAACGCCGTCGAAAGGGCGTCGCGCAATTGCGGCAGCAATGCGTTCATCCGGTTGCGGAACGTCCGCCCGACTCCGGCCGACAAACGATAGGGCTTTGGCCGTTCGGGCTTTCGAAAATTGTTCAGATAGATCCAGTCGTCCGGCGTCGGCCGACCGGCCACGAAGTCCTTGAGGAAAGGAATCGTCGCCGACATGCGGCCACTGCGATCGGCGCCGATGACGAAAGCGTTGAAGCCGGAATCGTTCGTGGACAAGCTAAGCTCGATGGCTTCCCGCGCGCGCAGGTGACTGGAAAGCTTAAAGACGTCACCTTCCGTGTCTTTGCCGATCTTGAAACTGGGGAAGCAGCACGCCTTGCCGTCGATCGACTTTGCCGCCACTGAAACCCTCCTCCCACCGTTTTCGCCGTCGATCATGGCGGGCCTTGCGATCCGGATCAAGGAGAGGCGGAAAAACCCGAAAGAGGGCGGTCGCCGCGCCGGCCTTCGGCCGCTCCCGGGCGGTTGCCGGCCTTCTTCTTATTGCTTCGTGAGGCCTTGGGCGATCTCGCGCAGCTTGAATTTCTGAATCTTGCCGCTTGGCGTGTGAGGCATGGCATCCATGAGCTCGAGGCGCTCGGGCATGTACTGTTTTGCCATCTTCTGTTTTTCCAGAAAGGCGACCATTTCCTCAAAATTCAGGCTGGTGCCTTCCTTCAGCGTGGCGAAGGCGCAGCCCAGCTCGCCCATCCTTGCGTCCGGCATGGCGACAATGGCCACTTCTTGAATCGCCGGGTGGCGATAAAGCGCCTGCTCGACCTCGGCGACGGGAATGTTTTCGCCCCCGCGGATGATGATGTCCTTGGCGCGGCCGGCAATCCGGATATAACCCTCTTCGTCCATGTAGGCGATGTCGCCGGTATCGAACCAGCCTTCTTCGTCGGTGCCGTACTTGTCGGGCTTCTTCAAATAGCCGACAAAGGCGCCAACGCCGCGCGCCTTTAAAAATCCCTGTTGCTTCGGTGCCGCTGTCTCGCCGGTCTCGGCATCGACGATTTTCACCTCATAGCCATCAAGGGCAAGGCCGTCCGTGGTGGCGGATTTCTCGACGTCGGCCCAGGGCGGCACCGCCGTCGCCACGCCCAGCTCCGTCATGCCCCACGCCGAGATTACGCGAAGGTTGCGTTTCTTCTTGGCGTCCCGAACCAGCACGGCAGGAATCGGCGCGCCGGCGCAGATGAATTGCTTGAATGTGCTGACGTCGTATTTATCGACTTCCGCCGTGTTCGTGAAATCGGCAAGAAAAGGCGTTGCGCCCATGGAAAAAGTCGCGCCTTCCTTCTCGATCAGCTGTGCGTAAGTCTCGGCATTCCAGATGTCCTGGGGCACCCCCGTCGCCTTCAGATAGACCGGCAGCATCAGGCCATAGAGAAAGCCGGTCAGATGAGCAAAGGGGGACGGCATCAGCACGACGTCCTTCTCCGTAAGCTCCAACAGTTCCGCATAGGTCTTGACGCCTGCCACCAGCGTGTTGGCGGTGTGCATGGCGCCTTTCGGCTGGCCCGTCGTTCCCGACGTATACATAAGAAGGCTGACGTCGTTCGGACCGGGGCGCCGCTCCTTGAAGAGCGCTTCCTTGTCGAATTTTTCTTCCAGCGCCGGGTCCAGCAACGCCCGCTCGAAACTCGTTTCGCCCTCGCCCCCAATGACGATCACGTGCTCGAGCTTCGGCAATTCGGAACGCAACTCTTCCATCATTTCCGGGTAGTCGAACTTCCGGAAATTGCGCGGAACAACCATCACCTTCGATTCCGCAAAGCCCGTCATGTAGGAAATTTCCCGTTGCCGGAAAATCGGCATCAAGGGATTGATGACGGCACCGATGCGCGACGTCGCCGCATAGAGGGCGGCGAATTCCCACCAATTCGGAAGTTGAATCGAAACGACGTCGTCCTTTTCAACGCCGTGGGCAACCAGCCCAAGCGCGATACGGTCCGAAAGCGTTTGAAATTCCTTGAAGGAAAGGGTTGCCTGAACCCCGGTCATGGAATTGAAGTTCGACCAGGCGGTTTTGTCCGGCATGGCCGCCGCCGCTTCGTCCACGTAATCGCAGAAAAGCTTGTCCGGCCAATGCTTCTTCGCGTCCTCTGAATCAAGACGTGCTTGCGGCAATATCGGATCGAATTTCATTGTGCGGCGGTCCTCCCCAAACGCGGACATTCGCTTATTTTTTTATTCATGCTACCCCGCTAGCCGACCTCGTCAAGAGCCTTCGCTCCGGAACGTGCCGCTTTCTGGTATCGACCGGGGCGGGAGAGGTTGACGGGCCCACATGGTTTTTCTGAAATGGCCCTTATTTTCTATAAACTAAGCCGATGCCAACCCAGCTGCTTTCTTTCTGTCGCTCGCCTTATTTCCTGGTCGCGTTTGCGATGTTTCTCTCGGCCTCGAACCTGATCGTCGGTCGGGCAGTGGCTGGCGAGATCCCGCCGGTGGCCCTTTGCTTCTGGCGGTGGACGATCGCGTTTTTCTTCTTGCTTCCCTTTGCGTGGCCGGCCCTTCGCATGCAGTACCGCACGCTGTTGAACGCGTGGAAACTGCTTACCCTGCTTGGCTTCTTCGGGATCACCGGTTTCTTCGTCATCGTATACGCAGCGCTCCAGTGGACGACGGCCATCAATGCGAGCCTGATCAACGCCGCCGTGCCAGCGGTGATTCCGGTGATTGCCTGGTTGATGTTTTCGGATCGCGTCACCACCCGGCAAGCGCTCGGCATTGCGCTTACGATGATCGGCGTTGTCATCATCGTGTTGCGTGGAGATTTGCGTTTGCTTGGCGAATTTGACCTAAGTTGGGGGGATCCGATGATCCTGTCTGCGACTTTCTTCTGGGCGTTTTATTCCGTCTTGCTGAAACGATTGCCCGAAGGACTCAACACAACGGCCGTGTTGACGGCGGTGATCGGCTTCGGGTTGGTGATGCTGCTTCCGCTTTACGGTCTTGAGATGGCAAGCGGCAAAACCATGCCGCTCGACGGCTTCACCATCGTCACTCTTCTTTATGTCGGCATCTTCTGCGCCGCCATCGGTTACCTCTGCTGGAACTATGGCGTCGCCAAACTCGGCCCCAACCGGACCGGTGTCCTTTTCAACCTGGTGCCGGTCTTTGCGCTGTTTCAGGCGATGCTGTTTCTGGGAGAGAATTTGTACGGCTATCACTATTTCGGCATTCCGCTTGTCTTCTATGGCATCTGGCTGGCAACCGCGCCGCCAAGGGTGAAGGCGTAAGTCCCCTCCCGACTGGCGCGGCGTGCCATCACCTTCTAAAGTGAAGCGCCTTCAAAACGGAAACCCCGGGATGCCGGAATCCCTTCTCCTTCTTGTCCTGCTTGCCGCAAGCCTCGTCGTCACCGGCGCTATCGCCGGCGTTGTCGCCGGGTTTCTTGGCGTCGGCGGTGGCATCGTCATCGTGCCGGTCCTTTATCTCCTGTTCGGGGCGATCGGAATCGACGAACAGGTGCGCATGCACCTTGCGGTCGGCACTTCACTGGCGACCTTCCTGGTGACGGCAAGCGTTTCGGCCATCGGCCACCACCGTCGCGGTGGGGTCGACCGGGATTTGCTGAAACGCTGGGGCGTGGCGATCTTCCTGGGCGTCGTGGCGGGAGCCAGCCTCGGCGGCTTTGCGGAAGGCCGGGTGCTGACCGGCGCGTTTGCGACGCTCGCCCTGCTGGTCGCGCTGCACCTTTTCTTCGGGCATGAGGATTTTCGCCTGGCCGACCGGCTGCCTTCCGGGCCTCGCCTGCAGGCGGCAGGCGCCGTCATCGGCGGCATTTCGGCGATGATCGGCATCGGCGGCGGCACGATGAGCGTGCCCTACCTCGCCGCCTTCGGCTATCCGATGGCCCGCGCCGTCGGCACGGCGGCGGCGATCGGGCTCATCATCGGCGTGCCGGGGGCCGCCGTCTTTGCGATCGCGGGCCTGGACGTGCCGCTGCGCCCGGACCATTCGCTGGGTTACGTGAGCCTGCCCGCCTTCGCGCTGATTTCGCTGGGAACCATCTTCGCCACCCCCTTCGGGGTGCGGCTCGCCCACCGGGTCGGTGCGCGCACCCTGAAGGTCGCCTTCGCGTGCTTCCTGGTGGCAACTTCGCTTCGCATGTTCTGGGGATTGTTCGGCTAGGCCCTAGCCCCAGGGTCCCCGGCGTGGCCCCGCCGGCCCCCGGTTCAGCAGCGGCACCTCCGGATAGCGGAAAAACGGAATCAGGATCATCCCGGCCACGAAGCCGCCGACATGGGCGCCATAGGCGACACCGCCGCCGCTTCCCTCCATCATCGCCGTGCTCAGGAACTGCATCAGGAACCAAAGGCCCAGCATGACGAAGGCCGGCACGCGCATGACGTGCAGGTAGAAGAAGATCGGCACAACGATCCAGATGATCGCCCGTGGATGCAGCAGCAGATAGGCGCCGAGCACGCCGCCGATGGCGCCGCTCGCCCCCACCATCGGCACGGTCGATTCCGGGTTCAGCATGCCTTGCGTCAACGCCGCGGCAATGCCGCAAAGCACGTAGAAGGCGACGAAGCGGCCATGGCCCATGGCGTCCTCGACGTTGTTTCCGAAAATCCAGAGGTACAGCATGTTGCCGGCAAGGTGGAGGAAGCCGCCATGCAGGAACATCGAGGTCAGCACCGTCATCGAGGACGAAACGGTGACGAGCTCCGGCGGCAGTTCGGCATGGCCGAACAACACGGCCGGGATCAGCCCAAGCGCGTAGAAAATCCGTTCCTGCTGTTCCGCCGGCTGACCGATCTGCCAGAGAAAGACGAGAACGCAAACCCCGATCAGCCCGATCGTCACGAGGGGGCGCAGCGTCGTCGGATTGTCGTCGCGAATCGGGATCATGGGCCAGGATATCCGGAATAAGCGATGGGCTCCGCTTTCTTCAGCTCGCGGCCTCTTTGCGGGCGGCGCGCTTGCGATCGTTCGAATCGAGCAGGCGTTTGCGCAGCCGGAAACAAGCCGGCGTTACTTCCACCAGTTCGTCATCGCCGATATAGGCGATCGCCTCTTCCAGCGACATGCGCACCGGCGGCGTCAGCGCGATGGCCTCGTCCTTGGCGTGAGTGCGGATGTTCGTAAGCTGTTTTCCCTTTAGCGGATTGACCTCAAGATCGTTGCCGCGCGAATGCTCGCCGATGATCATGCCGGGATAGGTCTCCTCCCCCGGTTTCACGAAAAGCTTGCCGCGTTCCTCGATGTTCCAGAGTGCGTAAGCCACCATTTGGCCCGCCGCCATGGAGATGAGAGCACCCGCGTTCCGTCCCTTGATCACCCCCTTAAACGGCGCGTAACCGTGGAACAGCCGGTTCATGACGCCGGTACCGCGCGTGTCCGTCACGAATTCCGAGTGATAGCCGATCAGCGCCCGCGTCGGCGCCAGGAAGGCAAGCCGTTGCTTGGCGCCGCCGGTCGAGCGCATGTCGGTCAATTCGCCCCGCCGCTGACCCAGCTTTTCCATGACGGCGCCGGCGAACTCCTCGTCCACGTCGACGACGACCTGTTCGACCGGCTCCATCTCCTGGCCGGTTTCCGGGTCCGTCTTGAACAACACATGCGGGCGGCTCACCGAAAGCTCGAAACCTTCGCGCCGCATGGTTTCGATCAGCACCGCGATCTGCAGCTCGCCGCGCCCGGCGACCTCGAACTCGCCGGCGGTACCGGTTTCGCGGATGCGGATGGCAACGTTGCCCTCGCCCTCGCGCGCCAGACGCGCGCCGATCAGACGGCTCGTCACCTTGTCGCCGTTGCGCCCGGCAAGCGGCGAATCGTTTACCGAAAACGTCATCGCCAGGGTCGGCGGGTCGACCGGCTGGGCGGGAAGGACCGCGGTCTCCTTCGGGTCGCAAATCGTATCCGCGACGGAGGCGTCGGCGAGTCCCGCCACGGCGACGATGTCGCCGGCGTGGGCCTCCGCAACCGGCACGCGTTCAAGCCCGCGAAAGGCCAGCAACTGCACGATGCGCCCGGCATCCGCCTTTTCGCCGTCCGGGCCCATGGCCTTGACCGTCTGGTTGACGCGGCAAATGCCGGCATGGATGCGCCCGGTCAGCACGCGGCCCAGATAGTTGTCGTATTCGAGCGTCGTCACCAGCATGCGGAAGGGCGAATCGGGTTCGGCTTCCGGCTCGGGCACGTGTTTCAGAATAAGGTCGAACAGCGCGTGCAGATTTTCGCGCGGACCTTCCGGGACTTCCGCGGCCCAACCCTGCTTCGCCGAAGCAAAAAGGGTCGGAAAATCAAGTTGCGATTCGGCTGCCCCAAGGGCCGCCATCAGATCGAACGTTTCGTTCTGCACCTCGAAGGGGCGGGCGTCGGCGCGATCCGTCTTGTTGACGACGACGATGGGGCGCAAGCCCACCGCCAACGCCTTGCCGAGCACGAATTTCGTCTGCGGCATCGGCCCCTCGGCCGCGTCCACCAGCACCAGCACGCCGTCCACCATGTTGAGGATGCGCTCGACTTCGCCGCCGAAATCAGCGTGCCCCGGTGTATCCACGATGTTGATGCGCACATCCTTCCACTGCACGGACGTGCATTTGGCAAGAATGGTGATGCCGCGCTCGCGTTCGATGTCGCCCGAATCCATGGCGCGTTCGGCGACGCGCTGGCCTTCGCGGAAGGCGCCCGACTGCCTTAGCAAGCCATCGACAAGCGTCGTTTTCCCATGATCGACATGGGCGATGATGGCGATGTTGCGCAGGGACATGTTCGTTTCGGGGGCCTTCGCCCGCTTCACTGTGGCAAGGTGGCTGCAACATAGTCTTTCGCCTTCGCTTCCGCAAAGGCCTGCTGCGCCGACCGTTCTTTAGAAAATGGAGCGGGCGATGGGATTCGAACCCACGACTTCAACCTTGGCAAGGTTGCGCTCTACCCCTGAGCTACGCCCGCTTGATCCCGGGGATTCCCGAGAGGGCGGAGTCTAGGCAAAGTCCTTTCGAATTCAAGCCCGTTCGCCGGACTTGCACGAAGTCCCCCAAACCCCCATGATTCGCAGGCCAGCGAAAAGACCGTCTTTCAAGCCTTAAGGAAAGCCATATCTTGGACCCGATGACCAACCCGCCCCTTCTCGCGGACGGCGCCGACGCCCCCACAATCGTGGAAGGAAGCCCCCAGAGCTTCCTTCAGGACGTCGTCGAGCCGTCGAAAAAAATCCCCGTTTTCGTCTATTTCTGGATGCCCAACCCGGCTTGCGAGCCGTTCACGCCGGTCATCGAGCGCCTGGCGCGGGAGGCCGGCGCGCGTCTCCGCCTGGTCAAGATGAACGTCCAGCAGCACCCCGAGGTCGCCCAGCAATTGCAGCTGCAGACGGTGCCGGCCGTGATGGTCTTCCAGAACGGCGCCCCGGTGAACGGCTTCATGGGGCCGATCCCGGAGGACAGCCTTCGCCAGTTTTTCGGCCGCATGCTCGGCGGCCCCGTCACCGATCAAACGGCCGAGACCCTGGAGGCGGCGAACCAGGCACTGAAGGCGGGTGACATCGGCCAGGCCCAGGCCCTTTACTCCGACGTTCTCGGGCAGGAGCCGGAAAATGCCGACGCGCTGGCCGGTATCATCGAAAGCTTTCTCGCCTCCGGCGACACGGCCGGCGCCAAGAGCTATCTGGAAGACGTGCCCGAGAAACTGCGCAACCATTCGGCCATCGCCGGCATCCGGGCCCGTATCGAACTGGCCGAGCAGGTCGCGCCCTCCGAGGAAACCGAAGCGCTTGCGGCGAAGCTTTCGGAAAACCCGAACGATCACGCCGCACGTTACGAACTCGCGCTAGCCGAATTCGCCAGCGGCAACCGCGAAGCGGCGATCGAATCCCTGCTCGAAATTATTCGCCGCGACCGCAAATGGAACGACAAGGCGGCCCATACGCAGCTTCTGAAATTCTTCGAGGCCCTGGGACCGGAGGATCCGTTGACGGTCGCGGGAAGACGGCAATTGTCATCACTTTTATTTTCGTAAGATGCTGGAAGACAACCTGCCGGAAATCGTTCCGATCTTTCCCCTAAGCGGCGCCCTGCTGCTGCCGCGCGGTGTACTGCCGCTGAATATCTTCGAGCCGCGCTACCTCAACATGGTGCACGACGCCATGGCGAATGACCGCACCATCGGAATGGTGCAGCCACTGAAGAACGACGACAAGTCGCAGCGCCCGGCGGTGTACCAAACCGGATGCCTTGGCCGCATCACCGCCTTCAACGAAACGGAAGACGACCGTTTCCTGATCATGTTGACCGGCGTCAACCGCTTCCACATCGCACGCGAACTACCCGACCAGAACGGCTACCGCCGCATCGTTCCCGATTACTCCGATTTTTCCGAAGATCAGGTTCCGGAAACCGGCAACCAGATCGACCGCAACCGGTTGCTGGACGTGCTGCACCTTTTCCTGCAGCAAAATGCCATCGAGGTTGAATGGAAAGCCGTGACCGCCCTGCCGGACGAGCAGTTGATCGTCTCGTTGGCCATGACCTGCCCGTTCAAGCCGAACGAAAAACAGGCGCTGCTGGAATGCGCGAGCCTGGCCGAACGCAGCCAAGTGCTGACGGCGCTGCTGGAAATGGCGCTGCTTTCCCCCGGCACGGACGATAGCGTGCGCCCAAACTAGAAGGAGACCGTTTTCATGGGAGAAGCCAAAGCAGGCGTCGATCCGAAGCTTCTGGAAATTCTCGTCTGCCCGCTGACGAAGGGGCCGCTTCGTTTCGACAAGGAGCGTCAGGAACTGATCAGCGAACAGGCAAAGCTTGCCTATCCCATCCGCGACGGCATTCCGATCATGCTGGTGGACGAAGCCCGCGCACTCGACGAAAGCGAAACCAAAGCCTAAACCGTGACTCTCTCAAAGGGGAAGGCCACGAACCAGGCGCGGCCCCTTGTCCCAGCCGCCCAAGGGCATGCCCATGGCGTGACGCATGAGCTGCCGCTTCAGGGGCGGCAGCCGGTTGACGGCGCCAAGGCCCGCGTCCCGCACGATGCGAAGCGGTGCCAGATCGTTCGAGAAAAGCCGGTTCAGCCCATCCGTCATCGCCGCCATCAGAAAACCGTCGAACCGGCGAAGCCGTTGGTAGCGTTCAAGATGGACACCACGTCCAAGATCCAGTCCCAACCGATGGGCGTCGACCAGGCATTCGGCCAGGCTCGCGACATCCCGAAAACCCAGGTTGAGCCCCTGCCCGGCGATGGGGTGAATGCCATGGGCGGCATCGCCGATAAGGGCAAGGCGGTCGGCCAGATAGCGTTCGGCCAGCACGAGGGAAAGCGGATAGGACCACCGCCCGCCTTCCAGTTGCAGCCCGCCCAAATGATCCCCGAAGCGCCGGACGAGTTCCCGAAGGAAGTCGGGTGCTTCGAGTTTCAGCAATGCCGGCGCAAGCTCGCTCCGTTCCGTCCAGACGATGGAGGAACGGTTTTCCGTCATCGGCAGGATGGCAAAGGGGCCGGCGGGAAGAAAATGTTCGACGGCGACACCGTGATGGGACTTTTCGTGACGAACCGTGCAGACGATCGCCGTTTGCGGATAGCGCCCGCGCAGGCTTCGGATGCCGGCCGCCTCGCGCATCGGCGACTTGCGCCCGTCCGCCGCGATGGCGATCTGCGCCGCAATCGTTTCGCCGGAATCCAGATGGGCACGCACGCCGTGGGCGTCGCGTTCAAGCTGGCGCACTTCGGCCGGCGCCTCCAGTTGCAGCGCCGGCACGTTCGCCGCGCTTGCGAACAGGGCCTGGCGCAGGTGCCGGTTTTCGAGGATGTGGCCGAAGGGTTCGGTGCCGACGTCGCGGTGGTCGTAATGGAGAAAAAGCGGCGACGCGCCATCCGCCACCCGGATGTCGAGGATGGGTTCGGCCCCGCCGGCCATCGCCTCCCACAGGCCAAGCCCCCTCAGCACTCGGCGCGAGCCATAGGCGATCGCCGAGGTGCGGCCGTCGAAGGCGGCGGCCTGCACCCGTTTCGGCGATTCCCGCTCGACGACAATTGTTTCGATACCGGAACGGCCAAGCGCGATCCCAAGGGTAAGCCCAATCAGCCCGCCGCCGATGATGACCGTTTCCGTGCGTTTTGCCATGGGATTCCCGCCTCCAACGGGCGCACCATCGCCCGTCCGTACGCGTCTGTCCAGTCGCGGGCCACGGCCGGCGCCCTGATATGCTTAGATTTTAATCAACGCGGGGTATTTGCCCAAAATCTGGGCTGATCCTTGGAGCCGCCCGCGCCCCGTTCCCACTGCCTAAAAAATTACACAATTAATTCAATCTGTTACGACCGGACCGGATTCCGGCACGCATCTTGAAAGAGGGGGGCATCGGCCTGCGCAAGCACGAGGAACCGAACCATGAAATTCGTCATAGCAATCATCAAGCCTTTCAAGCTCGACGAGGTGCGCGAAGCCCTGACCGAACTCGGTGTCCAGGGACTGACCGTCACCGAGGTCAAGGGTTTCGGGCGACAGAAGGGTCACACGGAAATCTATCGGGGAGCGGAATATGAAGTGAGCTTCCTGCCGAAAGTAAAAATTGAAGTCGCGCTTCCAGACGAGCTCACGGATCGAGCACTGGAAACGATTCAAAGAACCGCTCGAACGGACAAGATCGGCGACGGAAAGGTCTTTGTCTTCGATCTCGAACAGGTCGTTCGCATCCGTACGGGTGAAACGAACGCCGAAGCTCTATAGGAGGCCCCTCATGAAGAGACTGCTATTTGCAATCCTGGCGTTGACCGCTTCAAGCGGATCGGCGCTTGCCCAGGAAGCGATGGAGGCGGCGGCAGAGGCGGCGCCTACCTTAAGCAGCGGCGATACTGCCTGGATGTTAACCGCCACCGCGCTGGTCTTGTTGATGACAATTCCAGGGGTCGCCCTTTTCTACGGCGGCATGGTGCGGAAGCCAAACGTCCTTGCTACCGTCATGCAAAGCTTCACGACCACTTGCCTGATTACCATCGTCTGGATGGTCATCGGTTACAGCCTCGCCTTCGGTGAAGGCGGTGCCTATGTCGGCGATCTGAGCAATCTGTTCCTGAACACGCTCAGCCTTGAACAGATCAACGGCTCGATTCCGGAATCCGTTTTCATCATCTTCCAGCTCACCTTTGCCATCATCACGGCCGCCCTGATTACCGGCGCGGTCGCCGAGCGGATGAAGTTCTCGGCCCTGCTGCTGTTCCTGGCCGCATGGTCGATCCTGGTCTATTCGCCGATTACCCACTGGGTATGGGGCGGTGGCTTCCTGGCCGACGTCGGCGTACTCGATTTCGCAGGCGGCACCGTCGTCCACATCAACTCCGGCGTCGCGGCGTTGGTGGCGTGTCTCGTTCTTGGTCCACGCACCGGTTA
Source organism: Alphaproteobacteria bacterium (assembly GCA_021296325.1). Classification (GTDB taxonomy): domain Bacteria; phylum Pseudomonadota; class Alphaproteobacteria. Next base: position 207,207 of record JAGWAR010000001.1, on the reverse strand, counting down.
CGGCAGGGAAGTCATCATGCCGCACAATCTGGTGCTGACGGTCATGGGCGCTTCGTTCCTGTGGGTCGGCTGGTTCGGCTTCAACGCCGGTTCCGCCGTGGCAGCCGACGGTTTGGCCGGCATGGCAATGGCAGTGACCCAGATTGCAACCGCAGCGGCGGCCTTGGCCTGGATGTTTGCGGAATGGCTCGCCCACGGCAAACCCAGCGTGCTCGGCATCGCTTCGGGCGCGGTGGCGGGTCTCGTTGCAATCACGCCGGCCTCCGGCTTCGTCGATCCGATGGGGGCCCTTTGCATCGGCGCCATCGCCGGCATCATCTGTTTCTGGGGTGCAACCTGGTTGAAGCGCAAGCTTGGTTACGACGATTCGCTTGACGTCTTCGCCGTTCACGGGCTTGGCGGTATTGTCGGCGCGCTTTTGACCGGCGTCTTCGCCGTCGAGGCCATCGGCGGAACCCCCGGCCTGCTGGAAGGCAACCCGGGTCAGGTGTGGACGCAAGCTTATGGAATCCTCGCTACGATCATCTATTGCGGAATCGTCTCCTTCGTACTTCTGAAGGTGATCGATCTCGTCATCGGGATCCGCGTGAAGGAGGAGGACGAGCGCGAAGGCCTCGACATCCGCCTCCACGGGGAAAGCGTGCTTTAGACGGTCCCAACGTTTCCAGTCCTTGGCCCGGAAGGCGGTTGTCTTCCGGGCCTTTTTTCGTCCGGCGCGCCGTTCGACGGGCAAATCTGGGGGTTTTTGGGCCGGCTTTCCGCAAGATGATGTGGCGTTTCGGGGTGGAAAGCTTGTTTCCCGCCGCCCGCGCAGATTAAGATGAGCCGCCTTGGACCCTTGGGACTCATAAGGATGCGATCGGCAAGCGCCAGAAAAACAACCTTTCTACCGGCCGGCATCCGTGAATTTCTGCGCCGCCGCTCGATCGAGGCGGCCGGCCTGCTCTTGGCCCTGCTGGCCATCGCCGTCGCCCTGGCATTGGCCAGCCATTCGGCCTCCGACCCTTCGCTGAACAGCGCCGGCAACGGCCCCGTTGCCAACTGGCTCGGCGGGGCGGGGGCGATGACGGCGGACTTTCTCCTACAAACCATCGGCGTGGCCGCCTGGCTGCTGGTGCCGCTGTTGCTGGCATGGAGCTGGCGCATCCTCGCGAAACGGGGCATCGCGCGCTTCTGGATGCGGCTGGCGCTGCTGCCGTTGGCCCTGTTGACGGCCACCTTGGCCGCCGCCGGTTTCGCCGACCCGGAAACCAGCCCCGGCGGGTTTACCGGTGTCCTGCTGTTTCGCGAGATTGCAGCCCTCGAATTGCCGCTCACCGCCGGCATGGTCGGCGCCATCGCAGGGCTTGGCACCCTGCTGGCTTTCCTGCCGGCGCTGGGGTTTGACCGCAGGGAATGGCAGGCCGCGGCCCGCGGCATCGTCTTCCTGGGCCAGGGCTTGCTGCGCGCCGGCCAGGCCGCCCTGGCGTTTGCCCGGCGGACAGCCCAGGGCGGGTTTTCCCTGCTGCGTGCCGAGATGGATCGCCGCCGCGATTCGCGCATCGTGGACGCCGCCCCTGCGGCGGCACCGGAAGCCCCTGCCGCGCAAGCCAGCGCCGCGGCGGCACCAAGCGCGCCGGACAAGGAGGCCAGTCGGGTCGTGCCCCGTCCGAAGGGCCCCGCCATCGGCAAGCGCGCCAAGGCCGAACGCGAGCCGAAATTCCACCTGCTGGCCGGCGAGGCTTTCGCGCTTCCCCCGCTCGACCTTTTGAACGCGCCCCCGAAGGTGACGACGGCGAAGATCGATGAAAGCGCGCTTGAACAGAACGCCCGCCTTCTCGAATCCGTGCTGGCCGATTTCGGCGTGCGTGGCGAGATTACCAAGGTGCGTCCCGGTCCCATCGTCACCCTTTACGAGCTCGAACCCGCGCCCGGAACGAAGACCTCGCGCGTCATCAGCCTGTCCGACGACATCGCGCGGTCGATGAGCGCGGTTTCCGTCCGCGTCGCTGTCGTGGCGGGACGCAACGTCATCGGCATCGAGCTTCCCAACGCCGGCCGCGAGACGGTGTACCTGCGCGAATTGCTTGCCTCTTCGACCTTCGAGAAGACGGCCCAGAACCTGACGCTCGTTCTCGGCAAGGATATCGGCGGCAGCCCGATGATGGTCGACCTCGCCCGCATGCCGCATCTTCTCATCGCCGGCACGACCGGGTCCGGCAAGTCGGTCGCCATCAACACGATGATCCTGTCCCTGCTTTACCGGCTGCCTCCGGAGAAATGCAAATTGATCCTGATCGACCCGAAGATGCTGGAACTTTCGACCTATGACGAAATTCCGCATCTTCTGCACCCGGTCGTCACGGAACCGAAGAAAGCGATCGTCGCGTTGAAATGGGCTGTCCGCGAAATGGAAAATCGCTACCGCGCCATGTCGAAGCTTGGTGTACGCAACATTGACAATTACAACGCGCGCGTCGAGGAAGCGAAGAAGAAGGGCGAAATTCTGACGCGGACGATTCAAACCGGGTTCGATCCGGAAACCGGAAAACCCGTGTTCGAGGAACAGCCCTTCGACCTGACGCCGCTTCCCTACATCGTCGTCGTCGTCGACGAGATGGCCGACCTCATGCTGATCGCCGGCAAGGATGTCGAACTTGCCATCCAGCGCCTGTCGCAGATGGCCCGCGCCGCCGGCGTGCATCTGATCATGGCGACGCAACGGCCATCCGTTGACGTGGTAACCGGCACGATCAAGGCAAACTTCCCGACCCGGATCAGTTTTCAGGTCACTTCCAAGATCGACAGCCGCACGATCCTGGGCGACCAGGGGGCAGAGCAACTGCTTGGCCAGGGCGACATGCTCTACATGACCGGCGGCGGGCGAATTACCCGCATCCATGGCCCCTTCGTCAGCGACGAAGAAGTCGAACGCGTCGTCAATTTCCTGAAGGAACAGAGTGAACCGGTTTACGTCGACCAGATCACTGAAGAAGAGGAAGACCCCTTCGCTGCCCTGCCCGAGGGCGAGGGCGATGACCTCTACAATCAGGCCGTCGCGCTGGTTCGCCGCGAACGCAAGGCCTCGACAAGCTTCATCCAACGCCATCTGCAAATCGGGTACAATCGGGCGGCACGAATCATGGACCAGATGGAGGCCGACGGCCTCGTCAGTCCTGCCAACCATGTCGGCAAGCGTGAAGTGCTGATCGGCGAACCGGACAAGGTTTCTTAAACCAAGCAATCTCGGTCGAGGCGTATTCCCGTTGCGTAACCGTTTTGTCTTGGCCCTGTTCCTGGGGCTTGCAGTTCTTTCGGTGGATGCCGTCGCCGCAAAAACGGCGTTTGCGCCGGAACTGCGCGCCGCCATCGATCGGGCCGAGAACTATCTCAATCGCCTGACAACGATCCGCGCCCGTTTCGTCCAGGTGGGGCCGAACGGGGAGCTGTCGGAAGGCGACGTCTACCTTGCCCGGCCCGGACGGATGCGAATCGAATACGACCCGCCCGTGCCGCTGTTGCTGATCGCGGCCGATGATTGGCTTGCCTATCAGGACAAGGAACTAGAAGAAGTCACCTACCTGCCGCTTTCCTCGACGCCGGCGTCATTCCTGTTGCAGGAAAAAATTCGACTGAGCGGCGAGATTACGGTGACGGAAGTCGAAAAGACGCCGGGCGCCGTCCGCATCCAGTTGACCGAGACGAACGACCCTAAGGCCGGCAAGCTGACCCTCGTCTTCAGCGAGGCCCCCTTTGCGTTACGCCAGTGGGAAGTGACGGACGCGCAAGGGTTGACGACGCGAGTCGGTCTTTTGAACGCCGAATTCGGGCAGACCTTCGACCCGGACCTCTTCGAACTTCGGGACCCCTACAAGAAACGCAAGCCCGGACCGCGCCGGCGTTAGCCCGCGGCCTGAAAGTACATTTCCATGCCAGAGAGTTTTCGTTCGATCCCTCATGAAAAGGCCGAAGCGAACGAGGTGATTCGCCCGAACGGAATCCGGCTCAAGCTTTACCGGATGATCGGGCCGGTTCAGGAGGGGCCGGTTCTTCTGTTCGGTCATGCGAACGGTATGGCGGCCGGCTCCTATTTGCGGCTTCTCGAGGAGCTGGCGCTGGAGGCCACCGTGTTCGCCTTCGATGCGCGGGGGCATGGCGGCTCGTCGGCGCCGGAAACCGAACTCGATCGTCACTACAACATGGATGCCTTCGCGGACGACTTGGAAGCCATCACCGAAAGCGTTCGCAACGAAATCGGGGAAGCGCCTCTTTACTACGTGGCCCATTCCCTGAACGCGATCGCCGGCTTGCGGCTTGGCGCGCTTCGCAAGCGCCCCTTTTGGGAAGGCGTGACGCTGTTCGAGCCCCCGGTCTTTCCGCCGGATTCGCACCCCCTTTACGGCGAAGCCATGCAACGGACGGACGAGCTCGTCCGGCTTTCGCAAAACCGCAAGGCCCGCTGGCCAAGCCCGGACGTGCTGACCAGCGCCCTGAAGGGCCGGTCGCTTTTTTCTCTGTTCGAGGAAGGCCGCCTGCTCGATTACGCGCGGGCCAATCTCCGCCCCACCGGCAAGGGCGACTACACCCTTGCCTCGCCGCCGGAAGTGGAAGCGGCGATCTTCGCCTGCCACATGGATTCGGTGAACTATGAAATCCTGCCCGATTTCCCGATGCCGGTCCGCTTCGTTTCGGGCGACCCCGAGATCGGCCTTGCCGGCGACTGGATTGCCAAGCTTGCCCCCGATCTGGCCGCGCGTGTGCCCGGTTCGGCGTTGACCGTTGTCGAGGAAACCAGTCACCTGCTTCTTTTCGAGGCGACGATCCGCACGAAGGCCTGCATCCTCGCCATGCTTCCCGGTTAAGGCGGGCCCATGCGGATCAAAATCGCAAGCTGGAACGTCAATTCCGTTCGCCTGCGCTTGCCGCTGGTCGAACGCCTGATCGAAGAAGCCGCCCCCGACGTCCTGTGCCTTCAGGAAACGAAAGTGGTGGACGCACTTTTTCCCCGGGATTTCTTCCGCGACAAGGGCTACGCGCAGACCGTCATTCGCGGCCAGAAGGGCTATCACGGGGTTGCCATTCTCTCCCGCCTTCCCCTCGCCGACCCCGGTGGCCGGGAATGGGCCGCGCGCGACGACCGCCGCCACGCCTCGGCCATCCTGCCCGGCGGCGTTACGCTTCATAATTTCTACGTGCCGGCCGGCGGCGACGTGCCGGACCCCGAAACGAATCCCTCCTTTGCCCACAAGCTCGCCTTCCTCGACGAAATGGCCGACTGGTTCGCCCGTCCGCAGGCGGATGCCGGGCCCGCCATCCTGGTCGGTGACCTCAACGTCGCGCCGCTCGAGACGGATGTCTGGTCGCATCGGCAATTGCTGAAAGTCGTGAGCCACACGCCCGAAGAAGTCGAACGCCTGAACCGGGTTCGGGCCAGCGCCGGCTGGGTCGATGCCGTTCGCCGTTTCATCCCGGAAAGCGAGCGGCTATACAGCTGGTGGAGCTACCGGGCCCGCGACTGGGCCGGGTCGGATCGCGGGCGGCGCCTTGACCACATCTGGGTGACGGCGCCCCTTGAGAAACGTCTCGTCTCGGCGGAAATCCTGAAAGTGGCAAGGGGTTGGGAACGGCCTTCCGACCACGCGCCGGTCGTGGCCGTTTTCGATTGGCCAAGCACGGCTTAAGGCGTCGCGATCCGGAAACAGCGATCAGGCATTCAGGCGGTAGCCGCCGGATTCCGTCACCAGGATCTTGGCGTCCGCCGGGTCCTGTTCGATCTTCTGGCGAAGCCGGTAGATGTGGGTCTCAAGCGTGTGCGTCGTGACGCCCGCGTTGTAACCCCAAACCTCGCTCAACAGTACGTCGCGGCTTACCACTCGCTCGCCGACCCGGCAGAGATATTTCAGGATGGCGGCTTCCTTGTCCGTCAGCCGGATCACCTTGCCGTCCAGTTGCAGCTGCCGCAGGCTCGGCCGAAAACGGTAGGGACCAATCGTAAAGACGGCGTCTTCGCTTTGTTCGTGCTGGCGAAGCTGCGAACGGATGCGGGCCAGCAGCACGCCAAGTTTGAACGGTTTCGTCACGTAGTCGTTGGCGCCCGAATCGAGACCAAAGATGGTGTCCACTTCCGAGTCGGCCCCCGTCAACATGATGATGGGCGTCAGAATGCCGGACCGGCGAATGAGCTTGCAGACTTCACGCCCATCCATGTCGGGCAGGTGCACGTCCAGAAGGATCAGGTCGTGATGGCCCTTTTTGACGATCTCCAGGCCCTCGGATCCCTCTCCCGCCTCGTCGACCTCGAACTCCTCGTGAAGCCGGAGTTGTTCGGCCAGGGATTGGCGAAGGTTTGAGTCATCCTCGATCACCAGGATGCATTTCCCCGGCTGCTTGGTCATGGATTCTCCTCCCGGCGGGCGGTTTTTCTTCTCCGAACCCTGGAATTTCCAATCTTACCACGTTTCCCCTTTCCCGAAGGCCCGCGGAAAAAAGCGGCGGCATTTTTTGCCGCGTGACCGCCTTGATGCCTCGCTCGCCCGACGCGGGCGCCATAACCACGTGATCTAGAACCGGTTTTTCATCGCTCGTTCTGGCACTGCCCTTGCTTCGAATCCTGCTGGAAGGGATATCCGAATGGTCGAACCCGTCGCCGCGACGCCTCTGCCCACGCCCACCGCCTCCGCCCGCGGTGAGGGTGGTTTCTCGCTTTGGGACAAGGACGGGTTTAGTTTCGGCGATTTGCTGGACGCGGTGAATCCGCTGCAGCACCTGCCCGTGGTCGGAAGCCTTTACCGCGAATGGACAGGGGACCACATCGGCGCCGCCGCCCGGCTTGCCGGCGGCGTACTGTTCGCCGGCATCCCCGGCCTGATCGGGTCCGCCGTGAACACCGCCTTCGAGGCAGTCACCGGCAAGGACATCGGCGAAACGGTGCTTGCCTACTTCTCCGACGACAACGCCAAACCCATTGCCATCGCCGCCCGGCAAGCGCCGGAAACGGGCTTTGGGAGTTCGCTTGATCTGGCCCTGCTCGCGGGTATGCAGGAATCGGCCCTGGAAAAAGAAGAAGACGCCTCCACGACCTTCGCCCTCCGTTTCGACCGGCAATTGCACGCCTACGAAAAGGGCCACAACCTGACCTTACCCGATACGCCGTCGTTGCGGCTTAACGCCTGAAGCCTTTGTCCGTTGACGCCAGGCCGTCTATAAGGCTTGGCGATGGACCTTTTCGTCTTTGCGAATGGCACCGCCCGGTGGGGGGATTTGCAGTTTCGCTGCGCGCTCGGTCGCGCCGGCATCCGGCCGGAAAAGCGCGAGGGCGACGGCGCCACCCCGGAAGGCGTCTTTGCCTTTCGGCGCGTCCTTTACCGGGCCGACCGCCTGGCCGAACCGGAAACCCGTTTGCCCCTGGCGGCTATCCGCACCGAGGACGGCTGGTGCGACGCGCCGGAACACGCCGATTACAACCGGCCCGTTACTTTTCCTTTCGAGGCAAGCGCGGAACACCTGTGGCGCGAGGATGCGCTGTACGACCTCTTGCTGGTTCCGGGTTTTAACGACGTTCCCGTTTTGCCCGGCAAGGGCAGCGCTATTTTCGTTCACCTGGCAACGGGCGACTACGCGCCCACGGAAGGCTGCGTCGCGCTCGCTTCGGAGGATTTGCAAAGAATTCTTCGTGAGGCGAGCGAAAGTTCGAAACTCAGGATTTCTTCAGACGCGCCTTAAGCTTCGCCTCGCGGGCCGAAGATCGCCGTTCCGAGCCGCACGTGACTCGCGCCGAAATTGAGGGCCGTTTCGTAATCGCCGCTCATCCCCATGCTAAGCCCCTCCAGCGCGTTCGCCCGCGCGATTTCGTGAAGCAGGGCAAAGTGCAGCGCCGCTTCTTCCTCCACCGGCGGAACGCACATGAGGCCTTCGGGAACCAGGCCCAGCTCGTTCCGGCAAAGGGCAAGGAAGGCCCCGGTTTCGGCGGGCAAGACGCCCGCTTTCTGTGCTTCCTCGCCGGTGTTCACCTGGACGAACAGCCGGGGCAGGCGGGCGCCGTCGTTCCGCTCCCTGGCAAGGGCCTTCGCAAGCTTTGGCCGGTCGAGGGTTTCGATCACGTCGAAGAGACCGATGGCCTGCTTCACCTTGTTCGTCTGCAGCGGGCCGATGAGGTGAAGCTCGATATCGGGATAGGCATCGCGCAGCGCCGGCCATTTTTCCGCCGCTTCCTGGACGCGGTTTTCCCCAAAGACGCGTTGGCCGGTTTCCAGGGCCTCGCGAATGGCCGCTTCCGGCACCTTCTTTGTTACCGCGACAAGAACGGGGGGGGCTTTCGCCAGGCGAAGCCTGCTGGCGGCGATTTCCACCTCGGCGCGAAGGGCGAGGATTTTTTCCCCGACCGCCGCCGGCGGATCGTTTGGGCTGCTTTGCAGATCGTTCGCCATCGTGGCACCTTCGTGGATTGTTTCGTCTTTCGAGGATAGAAAGGTCGTGCCGGGGATTCCACCGAATCGCTTGACCCTCCTTCGTCCCGGCGTTTTTCACCCAAGGCCGGCACGGCGGAACGTGAAAAAACTGCCGCCACTCATCCATCTTACGGATGCGGCGCGCTTCCCGGACCCGGAACCGGCCGTTTTTGCCTTGCCGCGGGGAAGCCTGGTCATTCTTCGCCACTACGACGCGGCGAACCGGCACCTCCTTGCCCGGCGCCTGGCGACGCTTTGCCGCGCGCGCGGGCTACGTCTGCTGATCGCAGGCGATGGCCGCCTCGCCGCGGCGGTTGGCGCCGACGGGCTGCATCTGCCGGAATGGCTGGCACGCGGGCAGATCAGCGTCGGTTACGGTTGGCGGCGGCGGCGGCCGGACTGGCTCATCACGGCGGCGGCCCACTCCGAAGCCGCTCTTCACCATGCCGAGGCGGCCGGGGCGGACGCGGTGCTGCTGGCGCCCCTTTTTCCGACGAAAAGCCATCCCGGGGCGTGCCCGCTTGGAATCGTGCGCTTTGCGCGTCTCGCCCACCAGGCCCATTTGCCGGTCTATGGGCTTGGCGGCATTGACGCTCTAGCAGCCCGTCGCCTTCGCGATTCCGGCGCCGTCGGCATCGCCGCCGTCTCCGCCCTTGGCGACGCGGTCCCCTTGATCCTTTAAAAGCCCCGGTTTCTCTAAGTTTCCGCTGGAAGTCGGCCAAACAATTCGGGCATACTCCGGCCAAATGATGCAAAGCTGGAAGCGAAGTTTCGTGGCCCTTTTGCTGGCCGGTCTGGTGGGGGGTTGCTCGATCGTCGAGGGGATCTGGAGCCAGAACCCCGCCTTGCCGGACCGGAAAAAAACCTCCCGTGCAAGCGATTCGACGGCGGCCCTTGGGACCGGAACCGCCGGCGTGACCAACGCCGGCATCAATGCCTATTTGTGGCGCGCCGCCCTCGACACGACTTCCTTCATGCCGCTGGCTTCCGCCGATCCCTTCGGCGGAATCATCATCACGGACTGGTACGCGCCGCCCGAATCGCCGGGCGAACGCTTCAAGCTCACCGTGTACATCCTGGGCCGCGAGCTTCGCGCGGACGGTCTTCGGGTTGCCGCCTTCCGCCAAGTGCGCCAAGCCGACGGTGTCTGGGCGGATGCGGAAGTGGAGCCAAAGACCGTCATCGAGCTTGAAGACAACATTCTTACCCGGGCGCGTCAGTTACGGATCAACCAAACCGCCGAATAGCGCCGGGATAAACGCCCCTTCCCCTAGCGGGCCTTGCGACGGCACCCAAGGCAGGGAACAATGCCAGCCATGTCGCGCTACAACTTTCGAAAAGCCGAACAGAAGTGGCAGGCAATCTGGGCCGAGCGGCAAACCTTTGCGGTGAAGGAAGTAGAAGGCCGCAAGAAATACTACGTACTTGAAATGTTTCCCTATCCTTCGGGCCGCATCCATATGGGGCACGTGCGCAACTACACGCTTGGCGACGTTGTCGCCCGGTTCAAGCGCGCACAAGGCTATAACGTGCTGCACCCGATGGGGTGGGATGCGTTCGGTATGCCGGCGGAAAACGCGGCGATCGAAAACAAGACCCACCCCGCCGAGTGGACGTGGAAAAACATTTCGCACATGCGCGACCAGCTGAAGGCAATGGGCCTGTCCTACGACTGGTCGCGCGAAGTGGCGTCCTGTTCGCCGGACTACTACCGCCACGAACAAAAGATGTTTCTCGATTTCCTAAAAAAGGGTCTCGTCTATCGTAAGGAGTCCTGGGTGAACTGGGACCCCGTCGATCAGACGGTGCTGGCGAACGAACAGGTCATCGACGGTTGTGGCTGGCGTTCCGGCGCGCCGGTCGAACGCAAGAAACTTTCCCAGTGGTTCCTGAAGATCACGGCTTACGCCGAAGAACTGATCGGGGCGCTGGAAGGGCTCGACCGCTGGCCCGAGCGCGTGCGCCTCATGCAGGAAAACTGGATCGGTAAATCGGAAGGCATGCGCCTGCGTTTTCCGCTAAAGCACGCCGGGGGGGGCGCTGGCGGCGAAGTCGAGGTCTATACGACCCGTGCCGACACGATTTTTGGCGCGGCCTTCCTGGCGCTGGCGCCGAATCATCCGCTGGCCGGCGAACTGGCCAGAAAAGACGCCGAACTCGACGCCTTCATCCAAGCCTGCAACCGGCAAGGCCTAAGCGAAGAAGCCATCGAAACCGCCGAAAAAAAGGGTCACGACACCGGGCTTGTCGCCGAGCATCCCTTCGTGAAGGGCCGCACGCTTCCCGTTTATGTCGCCAATTTCGTGCTCATGGAATATGGCAGCGGCGCCATCTTCGGCTGCCCGGCCCACGACCAGCGCGACTTCGACTTCGCCCGCAAATACGACCTGCCCATCCGCCGCGTCGTCGCCGGCCCCGACGGCGATGCGTCCCCGATCGACACGGCCCCCTATACGGAAGACGGCACGCTGATCGATTCGGATTTTCTCGACGGTCTTGGCGTCGAGGAAGCGAAGCACAAGGTTGCGGACGCCTTCGAAAAGGCAGGCCTTGGCAAACGCGAAACTGCCTACCGCTTGCGCGACTGGGGCGTTTCCCGACAGCGTTATTGGGGATGTCCCATTCCCGTTGTTCATTGCGGGGCGTGCGGCATCGTCCCGGTGCCGGAAAAGGAGCTGCCGGTGGAACTGCCCGAGGACGTTCGTTTCGAAAAGCCCGGCAATCCGCTCGACCACCATCCCACCTGGAAGCAGGTGGACTGCCCAACCTGCAAACAACCGGCGCAACGCGAAACGGATACCTTCGATACGTTTTTCGAATCGTCCTGGTACTTCCTCAGATTCTGTTCGCCGCATCTGGACCAGGCCGCCTTCGATGCGAAGGCAACCAAGTATTGGATGCCGGTCGATCAATATATCGGTGGCATTGAACATGCCGTCCTGCATCTGCTGTACTCGCGTTTTTTCACCCGGGCGCTGCGCGATTGCGGCTACCTCGACTTGGCCGAACCTTTCGCCGGGCTTCTGACCCAGGGCATGGTGACCCACGAAACTTATCGCGACGAAAAAGGGGGCTGGCTCCACCTCAACGAGGTGCAGCGGAAAGGAAACAACGTCGTCACCGCCGCGACGGACAAGCCGGTCACGGTCGGCCGCCTCGAAAAAATGAGCAAGTCGAAGAAGAACACCGTCGATCCGGAAGCGATCATCCAAGCCTATGGCGCGGACACGGCGCGTCTGTTCATGCTGTCGGACAGCCCCCCGGACCGCGACCTCGAATGGACGGAAGCCGGGATCGAAGGGGCGTGGCGTTATGCCAACCGGTTGTGGCGGCTGGTGACGGAACCGCCCATGGCGCTGCCGCCGGCCGGTACAACACAACCCGCCACCCTCGGCGAACGGGCAATGGCGGCCCATCAGGCGACCCACAAGGCGGTCGCCGCCGTCACCCAGGATCTGGAGCGGTTTCACTTCAACCGGGCGATCGCCCGCATCCGCGAGCTCACGAACACGCTGGCCGAACTGGACGGCGCGGACGGCGCGGACGGCGCCTGGGTCCTGCGGGAAGGGCTCGAGACGGTCACCCGCCTCGTCCATCCGATGACCCCCCACCTTGCCGAGGAACTCTGGGAGACCCTCGGCCATGGAACGCTTCTTGCCGACACGCCTTGGCCCGAGGCCGATCCAGGGCTTATTGTGGACGCGACGCTGACCATCGCCGTGCAGGTCAATGGCAAGCTTCGCGGAACCGTCGAGCTGCCGCGAGACGCCGTCCAGGCGGACGCCGAGGCGGCGGCCTTGGCCCTGCCTGCCGTGGCCAAGCTCTGCAAGGAAAAACCGGTCCGCCGCGTCGTCGTCGTCCCGAATCGGGTGATCAATGTGGTCCTTTAGAAACGCCGTTCTGGTTGCGACGCTGTTGAGTTTGGCGGCGTGCGGCTTTCGCCCGCTTCACGGACATGGAGGAAGCGCAGCCAGCGGTGCCGACAGCGAGCTCGCGCTGATCAAGATCGAACCGATCCCGGACCGCCTCGGCCAGGAATTTCGGAACGCCCTCCTCGATCGCCTGACACCGATGGGCGTGCCGTCCCGGCCGCGCTATCTGTTGCGCGTTGCGGCGACCGAAAACATTCAGGAACTCGGCATCCGCAAGGACGAAACGGCGACGCGTGCAAATTTGCGCCTGCACGTGAAATATACGCTCTACGACAGCACGACGCGGCAGCCCGTTTTCCGCTCCGAGAAAAAAACCGTGGGAAGTTACAATATTCTTGAGTCCGATTTTGCAACGCTGGCTGCCGAGCAGGACATTCGATCGCGCCTCATTCAGAAAATAAGCGACAACATAAAGACAAGCCTCGCCATTCATTTGAGCCGCCAGAATTCCATGGCGCCGTAGACGCGTGTAATGAAAATCGCGCCGAGACAAATCGATTCCTTTCTACAGTCTCCCGATCCGGAAACGCGCGCCGTTCTGGTTTACGGACGGGACGCGGGCCAGGTGCACGAACGCCTTGCAAGCCTGATCGCCGCCGTTCTGGAAGACCCGGACGATCCGTTTTGCCTGAGCGAGCTTCAGGCCGCCGACATCCGGAAGGATCCGGCGCGTCTGGTCGAAGAAGCCTCCGCCTTGGCCCTTACCGGAGGGCGGCGTGTCGTTCGCATCCTTTCGGCGAGCGATGCGTTGACACCTTCCCTGCGTGATTTCCTGGCCGAGCCAAAGGGCGAGGCGTTGCTGCTGCTCGGCGCGGACGAGCTTGGCCCGCGCTCCACGCTTCGCCGCCTCTTCGAAGACGACAAACAAGCGGCTGCCGTGCCCTGTTACGGTGACGAAGGCGCTGGCCTCGAACGCATCATCCGGGAGGCGTTGCATCCACTCGAGATCGACCTGGACGCGCGAAGCTATCTGCTGAACCACCTTGGCGGCGACCGGCTGGTAACGCGCCGCGAGCTTGAAAAGCTGAAACTCTACGTCGAAGGCAACGAACGGGTGACGTTGACCGACGTTGTCGAATCAATCGGCGACAGCTCGACGCTTACGCTGGAAGATATTGCCTTCGCGGTCGGCCAGGGGGCGCGGTCCTCGCTTGAAGAGGCGCTGGAACGCGTGCACCTGGAAGGCTCGTCCCCGGTCGCCATCCTGCGTGCGACCAGCCACCATTTTTTGAGGCTGCACCTCGTGCGCAGCCACATGGACCGGGGCGAGAATCCGGGCGAGGCTCTGAAGACATTGAAACCACAAGTGTTTTTCAAGCGCGTGCCGGCTTTTCGCGAACAGGCGGGGCGCTGGTCGCTGCCCGCCCTCGGCCGGGCGCTCGCGCTTTTGGCCGAACGCGAAGTGGCCTGCAAATCGAGCGGCCTGCCAGCGAAAGCCATTTGTGATCGTACGTTGCTTGAACTCGCCACGCGCAGCGGCAAGGAAGGCTAACTGTCCGAATCTTTCATCCCATGCCCATCCGAAGACGGGTGACTCAAGCGGCGCAAGACGTCATCGAGCTGTTCGAGCGTCTGGTAGTGCACGATCAACTCGCCCCCCTTCTTGCCGTGAAAGCGCACGGTGACGCGCAACCCCAATAGCGCGGAAAGATCGCGCTCCAGCGCCAGCGTGTCCGCGTCCTTGGTGATCGGCACTGGTCTTGCCGTTGTTTCGCCTTTTTGCTGACGGCGAACCAACGCTTCCGTTTGCCGCACGTTCAACCCCTTTCGCACGACCTCCTTGGCAAGGCTTTCCATGTTTGTCGCGTTAAGGATGGCGCGGCCGTGCCCGGCGCTCAACTCGCCGCTTTCCAGCATTTCCCGAATCTTCGGTGGCAGGTTCAAAAGGCGCAGCATGTTGGCAATGTGGCTTCTGCTTTTGCCGACCGCTTTCGAGAGGTCTTCCTGGGTGTGCGCAAACTCATCGATCAGGCGCTGATAGCCTTCCGCTTCTTCCAACGGCGTGAGGTCCTGGCGTTGAACGTTTTCGACAAGCGCGATCTCAAGCGCGTCGCTGTCCGTCAGGTTGCGGACAAGGACGGGCACTTCGTGCAGGCCGGCGATCTGGGCGGCCCGCCAGCGCCGTTCGCCGGCAATGATTTCGTAATGATCGCCGTCGTCGATCCGGCGCACGAGAATGGGCTGCAGGATTCCCTTCTCGCGAATGGATTGGGCGAGCGCGTCGATCGCCGTTTCATCGAAACGGTGGCGCGGCTGGTGGCGGCCGGGACGCAACAAATCGAGAGAGATCGTTTTGCCCTGACGCACCCGGTCGAGGGAGGCGTAATCTTCCGCTTCTTCTCCCAGCAATGACGCAAGCCCACGCCCAAGCCCGCGGCGCTTTCCGTCCTCCGTCATCCAAGTGCCTCCATTTCTTCTTCCGGTTTCCGATCAACTGCGTCACTGCGTTCCCGGCGAAGGATTTCACGGGCAAGCCGGATATAGGCCTGGGCGCCGGTCGAACGGTGGTCGTAAAGCAGGACGGGCAGGCCGTGGGACGGCGCTTCCGAAACCCGGACGTTGCGCGGGATGATCGTGTCGTAAACGACCTCTCCGAAATAGGCGCGCACGTCGGAGGCGACGGATTTGCTCAGGATGTTGCGCTGATCGAACATGGTGAGCACGACGCCCATCAGTTTCAGCTTCGGATTCAGCGCGCGGCGGATGCGTTCGATCGTCTTGATGAGATGGCTCAACCCCTCCAGCGCCAGAAACTCGCATTGCAGCGGCACCAGCACGGCGTCCGCCGCCACCAGGGCGTTGAGGCTCAGAAGGCCGAGGCCGGGTGGGCAGTCGATCAGCACGTAGTCGATGGCGTCGAGGCGATTCCGCAGCGCCCCGTGCAGCAAATATTCCCGCTTTTCGGCGTCGACCAATTCTATTTCGGCTCCGGAAAGATCTACGGAAGCCGGAATAACCCACAATCCAGGGATCCGGGTGGGCACCATGGCGGCCTTGGCGGAGGACTGGCCGGCCAGCACGTCATAGGAGGTAACCTCCCGTAATTCCATGCCAATTCCCAATCCCGTGCTGGCATTTCCCTGGGGATCGAGGTCCAGCACGCAGACCCGCTTGCCAGTTGCGGCAAGCCCCGTGGCCAGGTTGATGGCCGTCGTCGTTTTTCCGACCCCGCCTTTTTGATTCGCTATCGCAATGATCTGCAAGCCCGCTTCCCGGGGCGCGGCGTCGGGACGGTCGGCAAAAATGGTGTCATGTGACACGGCGGAGGTTTCCCAAGCGAAGAATCACCCCATCAGGGTCCGATTGACTCGGAAATTGCTCGATCGCCATCTTCCAGCTTTTTTCAGCGACGGTCAATTCCTCAAAAACGCCCCTGCCTTTCAAAAAAAGGCCGGTAGCGCCCGAATCCAGGAAAGGCAGGGCCAGGGAAAGCAGGGAATCAAGGGGGGCAAGGGCCCTGGCTGTCACCACATCGGCCGGAAAGGGTGTCAAATTCTCGATCCGGTCTGCGTGGACCACCGCGGAAACCCCGGTTTCCCGGGCGGCTTCTTGCAGGAAGGCGCCTTTCCGGCCGTCGCTTTCCACGAGATGGATTTCCGGCACCCCAAGAATGCCCAGAACCAGGCCGGGAAAGCCAGCGCCGCTGCCCAGATCGACCAGGGAACAGGCGGCTTTCGGCAGAAGTGGCAGAAGCTGGGCCGAATCCAGGAAATGACGGCGCCAGGGATCGGCGAGGCTCCCGGCCCCGACCAGATTGATTCGCTGCTGCCAGCGTTCCAACAGCCGCAAATAGGCCGCCAGACGGTCGCATGTTTCACGTGAAACATTGGTAAGTGATTGAAATTCTTCAATTTTTAGTGGAGAGAGGGCAGCCGTTCCCACGGGGCGGCGTCAGGCGACCCGTGACCGGCGGCTGGATTTCCGTCGGACATGGGCGAGAAGCGCGGTGAGCGCGGCCGGGGTGACGCCGGCGATCCGCGCCGCCGCGCCCAGCGTGGCCGGGCGGGCGGAGGCGAGCTTTGTCCGCGCCTCGTTGGAAAGGCCGCCGACGGCCCCGAAATCGAGATCCGCCGGCAGCTCCAGCGCCTCGTCCCGGCGAAAGGCGCAGATATCCGCCTCCTGACGCTCGAAATAGGCGGCATAGCGGGCATCGATCTCGAGCTGCTCGGCGACGTCGCGGCGAAAATCTCCGACTTCCGGCCAGACCGCCGCCAGGCGTTCCAGATTCAGCCCCGGATGGGCCAGCCACGCGGCGGCGCGGCGCCGGACGCCGTCGCGGCTGACGGCAAGGCCGTGGCGCGCCAGTTCGGTCGGCGTGGCCGACAGGGCCTCCATCCGTGCGCGTGCCTGAACAAGCGCGGTTTGTTTTTCCGTGAAATGGCGCGCGCGCGTCGCGCCCACGCCGCCGATGGCGATTCCCTTTTCGGTCAATCGCTGATCGGCATTGTCGGCGCGAAGCTTCAACCGGTATTCGGCGCGCGAAGTAAACATACGATAGGGCTCGCTCACGCCCTGGGTAATCAAATCGTCGATCAGCACGCCCATATAGGCGTCGGTGCGGTCCAACGTGAACGCATTGCTCTTCGAAACAAAAAGGGCGGCGTTAAAACCGGCGAGGATGCCTTGCGCGCCGGCTTCCTCGTAGCCCGTTGTCCCGTTGATTTGCCCGGCCAGAAAAAGTCCTAAAATCCTTTTTGTTTCAAGGGTTTGCGTAAGCTCCCGCGGATCGACGTAATCGTATTCGATGGCGTAGCCGGGCCGCAACATGCGCGCATGTTCCAAACCCGGAATCGTTTTCAGCAACGCGGTTTGCACGTCCTCCGGAAGCGACGTGGAAATGCCGTTCGGATAAACGGTGGCGTCGTCCAGTCCTTCCGGCTCGAGAAAAATCTGGTGACGTTCGCGTTCGGCGAACCGTACGACCTTGTCTTCGATGGAGGGGCAGTAACGCGGGCCCGCGCTTGCGATCTGTCCGGAATAGATCGGCGAAAGGTGCAGGTGCTGGCGAATCAGCGCGTGGCTTTCCGGCGTCGTACCGGTGAGGTGGCAGACGATTTGTTCCGTTGTGATCTTTTCGGTCAGCATCGAAAAGGGCTCGGGCGGTTCGTCGCCCGGCTGGGGCGTAAGCCCCGCCCAGTCGATGGTCTGCCCGTCGAGCCGCGGCGGCGTGCCGGTCTTGAGCCGGCCCAGGCGGAACCCTGCACGGTGTAGTGTCCTCGAAAGCCCGTAGGAAGCCGCCTCGCTGACCCGGCCGGCCGGGATCGCCTTCGTTCCGATGTGGATCAGCCCGCCGAGGAAGGTGCCGGTCGTAAGCACCACGGCGCCGGCCCGGATCCGCTCCCCGGCCTCCGTAATAACACCTTGAATTTGCTTATTATTTTCATCGAGCAGGAGATCGCCCGCCGCCGCCGCGCGAAGCTCGAGATTGGGGATTGCCTTCAGGATTTCCGCCATCGCCCGCTTGTAGAGCTTGCGGTCGGCCTGGGCGCGGGGGCCGCGCACGGCGGGGCCCCGGCTCCGGTTGAGCACGCGGAACTGGATGCCGGCGCGGTCAATGGCGCGGCCCATAAGGCCATCCAGGGCGTCGATCTCGCGGACCAGGTGGCCCTTGCCGACCCCCCCGATGGCCGGGTTGCAGGACATCTCGCCAATCGTGTCGAGCCGGTGCGTAAGCAACAGCGTGCGCGCGCCAGCCCGCGCCGCCGCCGCCGCCGCTTCGGTGCCGGCGTGGCCGCCACCCACCACGATCACGTCGTACTGGTCCGGTTTCATGGCGGCAAACTAGTCGCCGCCCCGATTCTTGTCAAAACGGTCCGAGGGTCGGATTTACTTGCCGATGCAGAACTCGGCGAAGAGCCGGTCGAGCACTTCCTCGACGTCGACCCGGCCGGTGATCCGGCCAAGGGCGCGGACGGCAAGGCGGAGATCCTCCGCCGCGAGCTCCGGCCCCGTAGCCTTCGGGAATCTTTCGAGCGCCTCCACGCATTCCTCCAGATGCCGCCGGTGGCGAAGCCGCGTCAAAGGCGCGGTTTCGCTGCCTTCCATGCGGGCCGTGATTTCCTTCTCCAGACGCTTCAGAAGAACGTCCATGCCCTCCCCGGTCTTGGCGGAAAGGGAGATCGCCGCAACGTCGCCGATGCGCGGGTCTTCGATTTTTGCGTGAAGGTCCGCCTTCGTGATGACCGGCAGGGTGTTTTCATCCACCAGGGCCCGGGTCTCCGGATCGCATGCCGGCCATATTTTTCCGTCGAACAAGGTCATCCTTAGGTCCGATTCCCGGGCGCGCGCCCGGGCGCGGCGCACGCCTTCCTGCTCGACCGCGCCTTCGGATTCCCGAAGGCCGGCGGTGTCGGCCACCACCACCGGAAAGCCGCCGAGATCGAGTCCGACTTCGACGATATCGCGGGTCGTACCCGGCTCTTCCGAAACGATCGCCGCCTCGCGTTGGGCGATCGCGTTGAGAAGCGTCGATTTTCCGGCGTTGGGCGCGCCCAGCAGCACGATCCGGAAACCTTCGCGCAGCCGCTCGCCCCGCCGGTTGTCGTCGAGATGGGCGCGGATTTCCGCAGAAATTTTCTCAACCCTTTCGCCGGCGCGGGCGATCACGTCCTGCGGCAATTCCTCATCCACGAAATCGATAGCGGCCTCCATGCGGGCCAGGGCGTGAAGCAGCGTTTCCCGCCAGCCTTCGGTGCGTTCGCCCAACGCCCCTTCGAACTGGCGCAGCGCCTGGCGGCGTTGGGCCGCCGTTTCCGCCTGGATCAGGTCGGCCAGGCCCTCCACCTCGGTGAGGTCGAGCTTGGCGTTTTCGAAGGCGCGGCGGGTAAATTCGCCGGGATCCGCGAGCCGCAGACCCGGCAGGCGGGCCAGGGCGGCAAGCACGCCCTCGACGCAAGCCCGCCCGCCATGCAGGTGCAGCTCGGCCACCGCCTCGCCGGTAAAGCTTTTCGGCGGCGGAAACCAAAGGGCAAGGCCGTTGTCCAGCGCCTCGCCCGTTTCGGGGTCGCTAAGCCGGACCCGGGTCGCGCGGCGCGCCTCGGGCAGGGCGGCGCCGGAGAGACGCGCCAGCGCCTCGCCCGCCCGCACGCCGGAAATCCGAATCACCGCGATCCCAGCACGGGCCTGTCCGCTGCCAAGGGCAAAGATCGTGTCCTGGTGCATGGGCGTGGGTTGCCCTTATCCGCTCTTTTCGTCGCGATCGAGCATCAGGCGGGGAACGCGGCCGTCATCCCGAAGGTGGACGAGAAGAATTTCATCGGCGTCCCGTTTTGTTTCACAGCGATACCATACGCCCTCCGGATAGACGACCAGGGCCGGGCCAGCCTCGCACACGTCCAGACAGCCTGCCTGGTTGATCCGGATGTCGCTGAGGCCAAGCTCTTTCGCGCGGCGCTTCATGTATTCGCGGATCGCGGGACTTCCCTTCGCCGCGCAACACCCCCTGGGATCGTCGGCCGGGCGTTCGTTCATGCAAACGAAGACGTGCTTGCGGTAACGCAGCGGCGGGGCTTCCGGTTCTCGGGACATCGGTTTTGTTTCTCTGGTTCCGGTTCGTCCGTGGACGAAGAAGGCACTTACGAAGCAAAGTAAGGCATGGGATAATCCCTAGCAATGCCGCCAATTTTACCTGCTTCCCCGGGACGTTCATGATGTCGCGCAATCGGCTCGACCAGGAAACGAGTCCCTATCTGCTGCAGCACAAGCAGAACCCCGTCCATTGGCACCCCTGGGGCGATGCCGCGCTTCAGGCCGCGCGCGAGCGGAACGTTCCCATCCTGCTTTCCATCGGCTACGCCGCCTGCCACTGGTGCCACGTGATGGCCCATGAAAGTTTCGAGGACCCGGAAACGGCTGCGGTCATGAACGCGAACTTCGTGAACATCAAAGTCGACCGTGAAGAACGCCCCGACCTCGACGGTATCTATCAGACTGCCCTCGCCCTGATGGGCGAACATGGCGGCTGGCCGTTGACGATGTTCCTGACGCCGGAGGGCGAGCCTTTCTACGGCGGCACGTATTTTCCGGCGGAGACGGCGTTTGGCAGGCCGGCCTTCCGCGACCTTCTGAACGGGGTCGCCCGCATCTACCGGGAAGAACACGACAAGGTGGTCGACAACGCCGCCGCCCTGCGCGCCGGCATCGCGCGCATGGCCGCGTCGGGCGCGGAAGGCGAGATCCAGCCTGAATTTCTGGAACAGGTTGCGCGCGGGCTGTTCCGCGTCGTCGACCGGAAATATGGCGGCATCGGCAAAGCGCCGAAATTCCCCCAAATCCCGGCTTTCGAATTTCTCTGGCGGGCCCATAAACGCAGCGTCGGCGTACCTTATGGAGGGGCCGTGACGCGCACGCTCGGCCATCTATGCCAGGGCGGCATCTACGACCATCTGGGCGGCGGCTTCGCCCGCTATTCGACGGACAAGGAATGGCTGGTGCCGCATTTCGAGAAGATGCTCTACGACAACGCCCAGCTGGTCGAGTTTTTGACCCTGGTCTGGCAGGAGACCCGCGATCCTTTCTTCGCCACCGCCGTCGAGGAGACGATCGCCTGGGTCTTCCGGGAAATGCGACATGAGGCGGGCGGTTTCCTGAGCAGCCTCGACGCCGACAGCGAAGGCGGCGAGGGCGCTTTTTACGTCTGGACGGAGGCGGAGATCGACCGCCTTCTCGACACGGACGCCGGCCCCTTCAAGGCGGCCTACGACGTGCGCCCGGAAGGAAATTGGGAAGGCAAAACGATTCTCCGGCGAAACGTGGGCGGCGCGCTTCCGGAATGGAACGCGGATTTTGAGGCGAAGCTTCGGTCCGCCCGCGCGATTCTGTTCGAGGCGCGGGCCACGCGCCCCCGGCCCGCCACCGATGACAAGGTGCTGGCCGACTGGAACGGCCTCATGATCGCAGCCCTTGCCTTCGCGGGCGGCGTCTTCGAAAAGCCGGAATGGGAAGCGGCGGCAAGAAAGGCGTTTCGCTTCCTGTGCAAAAGCATGACGGCCGAGGATGGCAGGCTTCGGCACAGCTGGTGCCGGGGCACGTTGCGCCACCCGGCAACGTTGGACGATTACGCACAGATGGCCCGCGCCGCCCTGGCCCTTTACGAAACGACCCAGGAACAAGCCTATCTCGACCAGGCGGAAACCTGGGTTGCGATCGTGAACGCGCGTTACTGGGACGACGAGGGCGGCGGCTATTTCCTGACGGCGGACGACCTGACCGACGTGATCGCGCGCATGAAACCGGCAAGCGACAACGCCGCCCCTTCCGGCAACGGCACGATGGCAGGCGTTTTGGCCCGGCTTTTCTACCTGACCGGCAAGGCGGACCATCGCGATCGCGCCGAGAGGACGATCCGCGCCTTCGCCGGCGAAGCAAACCACAACCCGGTCGGCCTTGCGGCGTTGCTGAACGCTTTTGAATTGCTGAACGGGGCCATTCAGGTCACCATTCTGGGCGACCGGGAAGCGGAAGAAACCCGCGCCTTGCTTCGGGTCGTTCATCGCGTATCGCTTCCCAACCGCGTGCTGCTCGTCGTCACCGACGGAGCCGCGTTGCCCCCCGGCCACCCGGCCAGCGGCAAGGAACGCGTGGATGGCCGATCCACCTGCTATATTTGCCGTGGGCCGGTTTGCGATTCACCGATCACGGATGCGGCCGCCCTCGAGGCAGCGCTCCGGCAAACCGGGTAACAAGGAGAAGACGATGTCAAAGCTTTCATTCGAGACTCCGATCGGCGCGATCACGCTCGCGGAAGAAGGCGGCAAGATCACCGGGCTTTATTGGGGAACCGTGCAAAATGGCGAAGAAACCCCGGTTCTTTGCGAGGCGCGGGATCAGCTGAACGCCTACCTGGAGGGGACGCGCCAGGATTTCGATCTGCCCCTTGCGCCCCAGGGCACCGCCTTCCAGCAGGCTGTCTGGCAATCCATGCTGAAGATCCCCTACGGCAAGACCCAAAGCTATGGCGATATCGCCAAGGCGTTGAAGAGCGGGCCGCGGGCGGTGGGCGGTGCCAGCTCGCGCAACCCCATTCCGATTTTCATCCCCTGTCACCGGGTGCTCGGCACCCATGGCGGGCTTGGCGGCTATTCCGCGAAAGGCGGGGTCGGCACGAAACTGCGCCTGCTTGCCCTGGAGGGCGTGCACGTCGAGGCCCGGCCCGGATGACAAGGCGGCACCCCGGGGATATCCTTTTCCGAAGAGCCGGGTAGAAAAACCGCGCAACCCAAACTGGGGGAAGCCATGAGTGACGTCTCGATCCGCGCCTCCGACGGAGGCGAGTTTTCCGCCTACCTCGCGAAGCCCAAGGCGAGCACCGCGCCGGGCCTCGTGCTCATCCAGGAAATCTTCGGCGTCAACAAGGAGATGCGGGAAAAGGCCGACCGCTTTGCCAAGGCGGGATTCCTCGTTGCCTGTCCGGACCTCTTCTGGCGTCAGGAGCCAGGCATCCAGCTCACCGATCAAAGCCAGGAGGAATGGGACCAGGCCTTCGCGCTCTACCAGGGCTTCAACGAGGCGAAAGGCGTACAGGATCTGATTGCCACGCTCTTTTACCTGCGCAACCTGCCGGAGTGCCAGGGCGGCGTTGGCGCCGTCGGGTATTGCCTGGGCGGGAAGCTCGCCTATCTGATGGCGACGCGTTCGGATGCGGATTGCTCCGTTTCCTACTACGGGGTCGGCATCGAAGGAGCGCTCGAGGAAGCGAACGCCATCCTGCGCCCGCTGATGTTGCACATCGCCGAAGCGGACCAGTTCGTATCGAAGGAGGCCCAGGCGGAAATCAAGCGCGCTCTGCATTCCCGCACCTTCGTGACGATTCATTCCTACCCCAAGGTCGACCACGCCTTCGCGCGCGAAAAAGGCGTCACCTACAATCAGGAAGCGGCCGAGCTTGCCAATCAACGCACCTTCGATTTTCTGAAGGAACACCTAGCCTAAACGCATGGTCGAAACGACCGGCGCCATCGCTTTTCGTGAAACCGGGGGGCCGGAGGTCCTCCGTTGGGAAACGCTGCCGATCGCGGCCCCCGCCCCCGGCGAGGTGCGCCTTCGCCACACGGCGATTGGTTTCAATTTCCACGACACCTATGTGCGAAGCGGGCTTTACCCGGCGCCTTCCCTTCCCGCCGTGCCGGGCGTCGAGGCGGCGGGCATCGTTGAAGCCGTCGGCGAAGGCGTGGGCGAGCTGTGTCCCGGCGACCGCGTAGCCTATGCCTCGCCATTGCTCGGCGCCTATGCGGAACGTCGCCTCCTTCCCGCCGCAAGCCTCGTCAAGCTTCCGGACGACCTTCCTGACGAGCGCGCCGCCGGCCTCATGGTCAAGGGCATGACCGCTCACTACCTGCTTCGCCGCAGCCATCGGGTGAAAAAGGGGGAGATCATACTCGTGCATGCCGCGGCTGGCGGAGTCGGCCTTATCCTCTGCCAGTGGGCAAAGCATCTGGGGGCGACCGTCCTCGGCACGGTGGGAAGCAGGGCGAAGGCCGAGCTTGCCGCCCGTCACGGTTGCGACCATCCGATCCTTTACCGGGAAGAGGATTTCGTCGCCCGCGTGCGCGAGGTGACAAACGGTGCCGGCGTTGCCGCCGTCTACGATTCGGTCGGAAGGGATACCTTCGCAGGCTCTCTGGATTGCCTGCAACATCTTGGAATCATGATAAGTTTTGGACAGTCCTCGGGAAAGATTCCGCCGTTCGACGTTATCGAGTTAATGGCAAAAGGGTCGCTTTTTCTGACGCGGCCTTCGCTGTTCACCTATATCGCGAAACGGGAAGACCTGCTCGGAACGGCGGCGGACGTGTTCGACGCCGTGCGCAACGGCGTGTTCACCATTGACATTCGCAAGACCTACGCCTTGCGGGATGCCGCCGACGCCCACCGTGACATCGAGGCCAGGCGAACGACGGGCGCTTCGATTTTTCGGCCCTGATCAGGTGTTCATCGAGTCGAAGAAGTCGTCGTTGTTCTTCGTCGATTTCAGCTTGTCGAGCAGGAACTCCATTCCATCCGTCGGCCCCATCGGCATCAGGATGCGGCGCAGCACCCACATCTTCGACAGCCGGCCCTTGTCGACCAGCAGCTCTTCCTTGCGGGTGCCAGATTTCGTGATGTCGATAGACGGGAAGGTGCGCTTGTCGGAAAGCTTGCGGTCGAGAATGATTTCCGAATTGCCCGTGCCCTTGAACTCTTCGAAGATCACTTCGTCCATGCGCGAGCCGGTATCGATCAACGCGGTGGCAACGATCGTCAGCGATCCGCCTTCCTCGATATTCCGCGCGGCACCGAAAAAACGCTTTGGACGCTGCAGCGCGTTGGCGTCGACGCCGCCCGTCAACACCTTGCCGGAAGACGGCACGACGGAGTTGTAGGCGCGCGCCAGGCGCGTGATCGAATCAAGAAGAATGATGACGTCGCGCTTGTGCTCAACGAGACGCTTCGCCTTCTCGATCACCATCTCGGCAACCTGTACGTGACGCACGGCCGGTTCGTCGAAGGTCGAGCTGATCACTTCGCCGCGCACCGAGCGCGCCATGTCGGTCACTTCTTCGGGACGTTCGTCCACCAGAAGAACGATCAAATAGCACTCTTCGTGGTTTGCCATGATCGAGTGGGCGATGTTCTGCAGCATCATCGTCTTGCCGGTACGCGGCGGCGCCACGATCAGGGCGCGCTGTCCCTTGCCAAGCGGTGCGATGAGATCGATCACCCGTGACGTGACGTCCTTTACTTTCGGATCTTCGATTTCGAGACTGATTTTGTCCTGCGGATAAAGCGGCGTCAGGTTGTCGAAATTGATCCGGTGACGGGTGGCTTCGGGCTTCTCGAAGTTGATGGCGTTTACTTTCAGAAGCGCGAAGTAGCGCTCGCCATCCTTCGGGGCGCGGATCTGCCCTTCGACGGTATCACCCGTGCGAAGGCCGAAGCGGCGGATCTGGCTCGGCGAGACGTAGATGTCGTCCGGGCCGGGAAGGTAGTTTGCCTCCGGCGAGCGCAGGAATCCGAATCCGTCCTGAAGAATTTCGAGAACACCGTCGCCGAAAATGGCGGTGTCGTTCTCGGCCAACTGCTTCAAGATCGCAAACATCATGTCCTGCTTGCGAAGCGAACTTGCGTTTTCGATCTGAAGCTCCTCGGCAAAGGCCAGAAGGTCCGCCGGGGCTTTGGTCTTAAGTTCCTGTAATTTCATGGAATTTCATCTAGGTTGCGAGGGGTGCGGCAATCGCCGGGGAAGGGTCGAGGCGCGGCCTGAAGGTTCGAAGCTTGTTCATAGACTCCCGGGACAGGTCCGGCAGTCATTTCGATTTTCAGATGAGGTGCGGGTGAGAATGCCCCGCTCGACAAAAAACAGTACCGAAGGGGGGGCGGGAAGTCAAACCCGGAGTTCGCGGCGTGTCCGGGGCGACGGCGCCGTCAAAAGGGTTTCACGACCACCAGGATGACGATCCCGATCATCAGCACCGTCGGCACCTCGTTCACCTTTCGGTAGAACGTGGCCGGCCGTTCGTTGCGGTCTGCCGCAAAATCCTTGCGCCATCTGGAAAGATGCCCGTGAAACCCCGCCATCCCGAAGACAAGCGCAAGCTTCGCGTAAATCCACCCGGCCGACCAGTCCACCACGCCCGGGGTCAGCAACAAAAGAATGCCGAAAAGAAAGGCGGCAAGCATGGCCGGATTGATGATGACGCGAAGCAGGCGGCGTTCCATTACCTTCAGCATCTCGGAAGCTTCGCCGCCGGCTGCGGCGTCGGCGTGGTACACGTAGAGTCGCGGCAGGTAAAGCATGCCCGCCATCCAGGCGATGACGGAAATAACGTGCAGAGCCCGAATCCAGTCGTACCCTTCCGTCAACAAGGCTTCCATCACCGCTTCCTTTCGTGCGGCCTGCGTTTATTCATGGTTTGGACAGCCTAAAAAGCTTTCCGGGCAAAAGCGCGCGCCGTCTGCCGACCCAAGGGCAAGCCCGCGTTGCCGCGCCCGGGTTGCAAGCTCGGCCAGGGCTTGCACGAATTCCGGCGCGCTGCCCACTGTGGCCACGCGCGCGTAACCCGGAACGCCTTCGCCCGCCGCCATTTCGCGATACTGGATGTCAAGCTCGACCAGCGTCTCGGAATGTTCCGAGACGAAGGCGATCGGAACGACGACAACCGCGACGCGGTCTTTGGCGGCGCGCTTGATTTCGTCGTCAAGCGATGGCCCGGTCCATTCCAGCGGCCCGACCTTGCTCTGGTAACAGACCGTCCAGTCAAGTTCGGGACGGTCGAGGATCGCGACGACGCGCTTTGCCGTTTCGTTCACCTGCCACGCGTAAGGATCGCCCGCCGCGACGATCTTCTTCGGCAACCCGTGGGCCGAGAAAAGCACGCGGGGTTTCCCGCCCTGCTCGTCAAGCGTCTTACCGAGCAACCCGGCGACGGCCCGGCAGAATCCGGAGGCCAAGGGATAGCAGCAGACCGCGTAAGCGGGCACCTCCAGGCCCACCGTGGCGGCCGCTTTTTGCCAGGCCGCCAGGGAAGAGGCGCTCGTCGTCGTCGAGAATTGCGGATAGAGCGGCAACAGCACGACCTCGTCCGGCGCAAAGGCCTTCACCGCCGCCGCCGTTTCCAGGCTCATCGGGTGCCAGTAGCGCATGGCAATAAAGGCGCGGTATTCGTGATCTTCGCCGCGGGAAGCCAGCGCCGCCTCAAGGGCCAGCGCCTGATCCTGCGTGAAGGGCAGGATCGGCGAGCCACCGCCGAGATGGGCGTAGATTTCCCGGGCGACCGGCGCGCGCCGGCTTGAAATCAGGCGCGCCAGAACGTAGCGCATGGGTTGGGGCAGGCGCAGGATGGCGCGGTCGTTGAACAGGTTGAACAGAAACGGCTGCACCGCTTCCGGCCGGTCCGGCCCGCCCAGATTGAAAAGCACGATGGCGGTTTTTCCCATCAGACGGCGCCCCGGATGGTTTCCAAAAGTTCCGACACGTGCTCGGGCGGGGTTTGCGGAACCACGCCATGGCCCAGATTGAAGACGAAGGGGCCGGATCCCAAGGCCTCAAGAATTTGCGCCGTTGCATCGCGCATGCGCTTGCCCCCTTCGACCAGCGCTTCCGGGTCCAGATTGCCCTGAACGCAAACCTTGTCTTGAAGCTCGGCCGCCGCCCATGCTGGCGAAACCTGCGTATCGATGCTGACGCCGTCCACCCCGCTCGCCTCGGCGTAGTCTTTGTAAAGCACATCGACGCCGCGCGGAAAGCCGATCACCGGGGTTCCCGGAACGGCTTCCTTGACCTTGCCGACGATCGCCCGGGTCGGTTGCACCACCCAGCGCTCGAACGCTTCCGGCGAAAGCACGCCGGCCCAGCTGTCGAAAATCTGGACGACGTCGGCACCGGCCTCAACCTGACGGATAAGATGCCCGGAAACGGCCTCGACCAGAACGTCGATGAGTTTGGAAAAGGATTGTGGTTCTGCCTTTGCCCAGTTCTGCGCTTTTGAAAAATGCCGGCTGGTCTTTCCCTCGATCATGTAGGCCGCCAGCGTCCAGGGAGCGCCGGCAAAGCCGATCAAGGCGATCTCCGGGGCAAGCTCTCGGTGAAGCTGCTTGATTGCTTCGTAGACCGGCCGGAGCTTGGTCGCCACATCCTCCAGCACAAGCCCTTTCAGATCTCCGCTTTGCTTCAAGGCCGCAAGTTTCGGCCCCTTGCCTTCGGAAAAACTGACTTCTTGGCCAAGCGCATGAGGCACCAGAAGAATGTCCGAAAAGACGATGGCCGCATCCAGGGAAAACCGCCGGACCGGTTGCAGCGTCGCCTCAATGGCAAGATCCGGCGCGTAACAAAGGTCCAGAAAGGTTCCAGCATGGCTGCGGATTTCCCGGTATTCCGGCAGATAGCGGCCGGCCTGCCGCATGAGCCAGACGGGTGGCGGCATGCTAACCTCTCCGCGCAGGGCCCGAAGCAGCGGCTTTACGGATTTCGATGTGTCTGGGGTGTTGTCCACGATAGTTCAAGGGTACTTCCTCCTTCTTTCTATAGGAATCTTAAAAGAAGGTAGTAGTGGTGGTTGGTGGTTGAAATAAGTGGGATTACCGGTTCTTGCACGGGTCTCCCACAGGCGGTTGCGTAGGAAAACAGGGTGGGGTTGGCGTATTCTTTGGCGTCAATTTCTTTGACCGACGTTTCGAACAGTTGTGGATAACGTTATCCCGGTGTTGAAAAGGCCTATAAGGAAAAATGCAAGACCGGGATGAATTCGGGTCGGTGTGCAAAAGACGGCAGATGTTCACATTTCATACGATACGCTCCACATGGTTTCGGTAAACAGTTTCCACCTTCATCTTGTGTCTGATGCAACGGGCGAGACGATCAGCAGCATGGTACGCGCCTGCCTCGTCCAGTTCGAGGACGTTGCTATTGAAGAGCACGCCTGGTTTCTGGTTCGAACGCCTTCGCAGATTCAACGCATCCTCGATGCCGTTGAGAAAGACCGCGGCATTGTTCTTTTCACGCTGGTGAACTCTTCCCTTCGCGAGGCGCTCGAGGAAGGGTGCGCGCGGCTGAAGATTCCCTGCATCCCCGCGCTGGACCCGGTCATGGGGGCGCTGCGGGGGTATTTCGGAGTGGAAAGCAAGGATCAGCCCGGCCGGCAGCATGCGCTTGACGAGGAATACTACCGGCGGATCGACGCCATGAATTTCGCGCTGCTTCACGACGACGGTCAGCACGTGCGGGACTTGAACAACGCCGACGTCGTGCTTGTCGGCGTGTCGCGCACGTCGAAAACGCCGACCTGCGTCTACCTTGCCAATCGGGGCATCCGGGCGGCGAACGTGCCGATCATTCCGGGTTCGCCTCTGCTGAACGCGGTCGATCGCACGACAAAGCCGCTGGTGGTGGGGCTGACGATGGACCCGGCCCGCCTGGTCGAGGCGCGCCAGCTGCGCATGCCCCAGGCCGGCGCCATGGACGACTACGCGGATTTCGAAAAGGTGCGGGAAGAAATGCTGGACGCTCGCCGCCTCTTTACCGAACGCGACTGGCCCGTCATCGACGTCACGCGGCGGTCCGTCGAGGAAACGGCCTCGGCCATCCTGCAACTCTATGCCGAACGGCGAAAGCCCGACCGCCATGCCTGATTCGGAAAAACGCATCGTGCTTGCCTCGGCAAGCGAAGTTCGCGCCCGCCTGTTGCGCGCCGCCGGCGTTCCCTTCGAAGCGGCGCCGGCCCATGTGGACGAGGCGGAGGTGAAACTCAGCATGCAGGCCGAACCCGTCGAGGCGGTGGTGGAGGCCCTGGCGCTGCTCAAGGCGCAGCAGGTCTCCCGCCGGTTTCCGAACGCCTTCGTGATCGGCGCCGATCAGATGCTGGAATGCGAGGGGCGGCGATTCGACAAGCCGGAAAATCTCGACCAGGCTCGCGCCCAGCTTGGCCAGCTTCGCGGCCGGGCCCACGATCTCGTCGGCTGCGTGATGGTGGTGAAGGACGGGGCCAGGCTCTGGCACCATGTTGGCCGGGCAACCCTTGAAATGCGCGACTTCAGCGAGGATTTTCTATCCTCCTACCTTGCCGCCGTCGGCGAGGAGGCGTTGAAATCGGTCGGCGCCTACCAGATGGAGGGGCTTGGCGCGCAACTCTTTGCACGGGTGAAGGGCGATTATTTCGCTATTCTGGGTCTCGCGCTTTTGCCGTTGCTTGATTTTTTGCGGACCCACGAGGTGCTGAAACGATGAGCGTTACCGGACAAGCACAGATCGCCGGCGTCATGGGCTGGCCGGTCGCCCATTCCCGCTCGCCGCTGCTGCACGGCTATTGGCTCGAGCGCTACGGGATCGACGGGGCCTACGTGCCCCTGCCGGTGCGCCCGGAACATCTGGAAAGTGCTCTGCGTGCACTGCCGCTTCTGGGATTCGCCGGGGTCAATCTGACGACGCCCCATAAGGAGGCGGCCCTTGATGTCCTGGATGAGACGGATGCGCTTGCCAGGCGGCTTGGCGCGGTGAACACGGTGACGGTTCTGGCCGATGGCAGGCTTGCCGGTACCAATACGGACGGCTTCGGCTTCATGGAGAATCTGCGCGAGGGCGCGCCGGGCTGGAAGGCAGAATCGGGGCCGACCGTCGTCCTCGGCGCAGGCGGCGCGGCGCGGGCGGTCGTGGCGGCCCTGCGCGATCAGGGCGCGGAGGTCCGCCTCGTCAACCGGACGGAGGCGCGGGCCGCCGCCCTGGTCGAAGCGCTTGGTGGCGCCATCGAGGCCTATCCCTGGAAGGCGCGCCAGGCGGCCCTTGCCGGGGCCCGTTTGCTGGTCAACGCGACGACCCTCGGCATGGAGGGTGGCACGCCCCTCGACCTCGACCTTGGACCATTGCCGAAGGAGGCGGTCGTCACCGATCTCGTCTACGCGCCGCTGGAAACGGCGCTTCTGAAAGCCGCGAAGGCGCGCGGCAACCCGACCGTGGACGGCCTCGGCATGCTGCTGCATCAGGCCCGACCCGGCTTTCGGGCCTGGTTCGGGCAGGGCGGCATCGACCCCGAGGTGACTCCGGAACTCCGCGCCCATGTGGGCGGGGGTGGGGGCGGATGAATCAAGGCATGGCCATCGTCGGGCTGACCGGCTCAATCGGCATGGGCAAAACGACCGCCGCCAACATGCTGCGCCGCCTTGGCCTTCCCGTTTTCGACGCGGACGCCGTCGTTCATGCGCTGCAACGCCCGGACGGCGCGGCGCTGCCAGCGATCGCCAGGGCGTTTCCCGGCCTCGTGAAAAACGGCGCGCTCGACCGTGACGCCATGGCCGAATGCGTCTTCACGGATCCGAAAAGCCTGCACCGGCTTGAGGAAATCGTCCACCCCCTCGTGCGTACGGCGGAAAAACGCTTTCTCCGCAACGCCGGCTTGAGGCGCGCCGATCTCGTCGTGCTGGAAATTCCGCTGCTGTTCGAAAACGATGCCGAACGGCGTTGCGATTTCACCATCGTCGTGACGGCGCCGCCCTTCGTTCAGCAAGCCCGCGTGCTGCGCCGCCCCGGCATGACGCCGGCCCGCCTGCAGGCCGTTCTCGCCAAGCAGACGCCCGACGCCGAGAAACGCAAACGCGCCGACTTTATCGTGCCAACGGGCATGGGGCGTCATCATACGTTGAACGCACTTCGGGAAATTGTCAGACTGATTCGCAGGCGCAAAAACCGCCGGACAAGCTAGGACACATCATGCGCCAAGTTGTGCTGGATACGGAAACAACGGGCCTGAGTCCATCGGACGGCCATCGCATCGTCGAGGTCGGCTGTCTCGAACTGATCAACCATATCCCGAGCGGCGAACGGTTTCACCGCTACGTGAATCCCGAACGGGACATTCCGGAAGAAGTGGTCCGGGTTCACGGGCTGACCCTGGATTTTCTGAGCGACCACCCGGTCTTTGCCGATTTTGTCGAGGAATTTCTGGCCTTTATCGGGGATGCGCCGCTGGTCATTCACAACGCCGAGTTCGACCTTGCGTTCCTGAACGCCGAGCTGAAGCGGCTGGGATTCGCCGCCCTCGAATCGGAGCGTTGCATCGATACGCTGATGCTGGCGCGTAAAAAGTTTCCGGGCGCCCCGGCAAGCCTGGATGCGCTTTGCAAGCGGTTTGGCATCGACAATTCCGGACGCGAGAAACACGGCGCCCTTCTAGACAGCGAACTTCTGGCCGAAGTTTATCTCGAGCTTCTCGGCGGGCGGGAACCGGGGCTGACCCTGACATCGGCCGGGACGAAGGCCGCTGCCCGGGTGGCGACGACGGTCAAGCCCCAACGCGAGGCCAGGCCCCATGCGCCGACGGAAGCGGAACTCGCCGCTCATGCGGCGTTTCTGGCCCGGCTGAAGGAC
The DNA here is from genome assembly GCA_021296325.1 of Alphaproteobacteria bacterium. Lineage (GTDB taxonomy): Bacteria > Pseudomonadota > Alphaproteobacteria. Next base: position 175,018 of record JAGWAR010000001.1, on the reverse strand, counting down.
CCGGTCTGGGAATCCTGAACGGAAAGGGGTCTTAAGAAGCGGCGCCCTGCTGCGCCTCCTGATAGCGCGCCCGGTAAAGGGCGGCGAAGTCGATCGGGTTGATCAACATCGGAGGCAGGCTGCTTTCCTGGGTAAGGGTGGCGACGATGCTGCGCGCAAAAGGAAAAAGGTAGCGCGGACATTCGATGTAAAGGGCCGGCTTCAGATGTTCCGCCTGCAGGCCCGTCAGCGTAAAGACGCCGGCATAGGCAATTTCGAGAATGAAGATCGATTCGGCTTCCGTCTTTGCCTCGCAACGGACGGTAAGCGTGACCTCGTAGGTGTCCGCCTGCAGGTCGCGCACGCCCACCTCGATCTGGATGTCCACGTTCGGCGCCTGCGTGAGGCCGGAAATGCTTTCCGGCGCCTTGGGAATTTCGAAGGAAAGGTCCCGGATATACTGGCCGCGAATGGCCAGCGGCGCGCCCTGCTGATTGGCGGCGCCACCGGAAGCGGGCGCGTCGGTCGGATTCGTTGATCCGTTGTCACTCATCATGGCCTCCCTTCGGTCAGGTTGGCATGTGGCTAACACGGATCGCCACCATGGACAACTGGCTTGGCCCTAGCCGCCGGCCCCCCGATCGGGCCGATCGCCGCGCGTCTCCTCGTCCGCCGGCTCCTCCCGGATCTCCCGGTAGACGCCATCGATGACCGGCCCCTCGCCGCCGGGCCCCTCGGGTGGCGGGCCGACCCGGCCCTCGCGCACCAGCCGCCGCAGGAGCGCGCCCCGCAAAAGGGCGCGGAAAGGCGGGAAAAACAGCAAAAACCCAAGGCTATCCGTGACGAATCCAGGGGTGATCAGTAGCGCGCCGGCGACCAGCAGGCACAGCCCCTCGAACACCTCATGGGCCGGAAAGCGGTTCGCCTCTAGGTTTGCCTGGGCCTGGCGAAGGATGCCGACGCCCTGGATCCGGAACAGCGCGGTTCCCAGCATCGCAGTCAGCAGGACGACGCCCAGAGTCGGCCACAGGCCAAGGAAGCCACCGACCTCGATAAAAACGGCGATCTCGATCAGCGGCGTGGCGAGCAGGAGGAAAAAGAGGAATGGAATCATTCGCTTCGATACCCATGCGAAGAGTTTTGACAAGAATATACAAGCCGGTAAGGAAGCGCCTATATATACTGTACAGGTTGTCGGGGGGGCCGCCCGGTGTGTGCGCCCGGCGGGCCTTCTTCGGGCGATTCGGCACGGATCGCGCCGCAAGTTCAGGAAAGGCTCAAAATTTGCAGTTTTTCGACATCATCTTCTTCGCCGCCATTGCGGCTTTTCTGGTTTTCCGGCTGTGGAGCGTGCTTGGCCGGCGAAGCGGGCTCGACCGCCGTCCGCCGTCCTCATCCTCGTTCTGGACGCTGCGCGACCGGGAAGACGCCGCCGCCCCCACCAAACGGGAGGACAAGGTGGTTCACCTGCCGGGCCGGGGCCCGGAAAGCGAAACGCCGGCCCGGCCCGCCGCCGCGGCCCAATCCCCCTTTGCCGAGGCGTTCGACGCCATGCGGAAGAGGGATCGCAATTTCAGCATCGAAGAATTTCTGGCCGGCGCCCGCGTCGCCTTCGAAACCGTGGTCAGTGCCTTTGCCAAGGGCGACAAGAAAACCCTGCGGGCGCTTCTTAGCAAGGACGTCTTCTCGCGTTTCGCCGCCGCCATCGATGCGCGCGCCGCCAAGGAAGAAACGCTTGAGGTGATGATCACGAAAATCTCGGACGCCGAAGTGTCCGATGCCACCCTTGCGGGCAACATCGGGCGGATCGTCGTGCGCTTTTTTTCCGAACAGATCAAGTTCACGCGGAACAAGGACGGCGCCATCATCGAAGGCGATCCAAACACCGTGCGTTCGATAACCGATACCTGGACGTTTGAACGCGATCTGCGTTCACGTAATCCCAACTGGACATTGGTCGCCACTCACGGACCGGCCTAAAAGGCATGCGCGCGTTTCGCTCGCTTCCCTTTCTCGTTCTGTTTCTGCTTGCCGCCTGCGAGGCCGAACCGCCGGTGCCGTTCCGCCTGGAACCGGTCGGCTTCGATTCGCTGCCGGGCTGGACGGAAGACCGTCTCGAAGAAGGACTGGCCGCCTTCCGCAAGGGCTGCGGCCACCTCGTCGCGCGCGCCGAAACGGCAAAAGCGTGGGGCGGCGTCTGCAAGGCGGCGGAAGCCATCAACCCGCAAGATGCCAAGGCCGCGCGCGCCTTCTTTGAAAACCGTTTCACGCCCCATCGCGTGCTGGGTGACGGCAAGGCGGAAGGCTTGTTCACCGGCTATTACGAAGCTTCCCTGCGCGGCGCCTGGGAGCGGGACGCCCGCTACCGCGTTCCCGTCTATGGCCGGCCGGCCGATCTCGTCATGGTGGATCTGGGCCGCTTCCGCGAGGAATGGCGCGGGGAGGTGATCGCCGGCCGGGTCGAGGCCGGCGCCCTGAAACCTTACGTGACGCGCGCCGAAATCGAGGCCGGCGCCCTTTCCGGGCAAGGACTCGAGATCCTGTGGGTCGACGACCCGGTCGATCTTTTCTTTCTTCACATCCAGGGCTCGGGCCGGGTTGAAATGAAAGACGGCAGCGTCCTTCACCTCAACTACGCCGGCAAGAACGGCCACGACTACCGATCCATCGGGCGCGAGCTGATCGCGCGCGGCGAAATTTCGAAAGACAACGCTTCGATGCCCGCGCTTCGCACCTGGCTTGCGGCGCATCCTGAAAGAATGCAGGAACTGTTTTCCATCAATCCTTCCTTTGTCTTCTTTCGGCAACGCCAGGGCGAGGGGCCCATCGGGTCGCTTGGCGCGCCGCTGACACCCGGACGCAGCCTCGCGGTCGACCGCGCCTTTCTTCCGCTTGGCGCGCCGGTCTGGCTTGACACGGTCGAGCCGCTGAATCGCGATCAGCCGCTACGCCGCCTCGTCGTTGCCCAGGACACGGGCGGCGCCATCAAGGGCGCCGTGCGCGGCGACTTCTTCTGGGGCTACGGAGAAGAAGCCGAACGCAAGGCGGGTTCCATGAAGACAACCGGCACCTATTACCTGCTGCTGCCGAAGGCCGAATAGGGCGGGACAAGCAACGCCTGCCCATTCTTGCTTTTACACCCCCTTCCCCCCATGCTGACCGGCGTAACGCTCTCTTTCGGCGGAAGTTTTGTTTCCTCAATCCGGGGGCCTGCCGGTGTCATCGCCAAGGATTCGCGTCGGCCTTTTCGTCACCTGTCTCGTCGATCTCATCCGTCCGCAGGTGGGCTTCGCCGCCGTTCGCCTGCTCGAGGACGCCGGCTGCGAAGTCGTCGTGCCGCGCCGCCAGACCTGCTGCGGGCAGCCCGCCTATAATTCCGGCGACCGCAAGAACGCCGCCGCCCTGGTTCGCCAGACGATGGAGACCTTCGAGCACGTCGATTACGTCGTCGTCCCGTCCGGCTCCTGCGCCGCTATCCTGCGCCTGCACGCGCCGGCGCTTCTGGCCGATCCGCCGGAACTGGCGGATCGGGTCAAGGCGTTCAGCGAAAAAGTCCATGAGCTGACGGCGTTTCTAAAAGACGTGCTTGGCGTTACCTGCCTTCCGGGCACCTCAGGCAAGGCCAAGGCGCGCGACGTCGTCTATCACGATTCCTGCGCCGGCCTGCGCGAGCTTGGCATCCGCGAGGCGCCCCGCGACCTGCTTGGCGAATTGCCCGGCCTCACCCTGCGCGAGCTTGACGAGCGCGACGTCTGTTGCGGCTTCGGCGGCACCTTCTGCGTGAAGTTTCCGGAAATTTCCGAACGCCTGGCGACCGACAAGGCCGGCGCCGCGGAGGCAGCCGGCGCCGGCGAACTTATCGGCGGTGATCTCGGCTGCCTGCTGCATCTGGCGGGAAGCTTGCGGAACCGCGGCTCGAAGCTTCGCGTCCGCCACGTGGCCGAGGTGCTGGCCGGGCTTGACGATGGCCCCGCCATCGGCGAGCCGGTCGAGGATTAAGGGATGGAGATCACCTCGAACGCCTTTCGCGAACGTTCCGCCCGTGCGCTGAAGGACGCCGACCTTCAGGACGCGCTGAAAAACCTGAAACGCGGCTTTCAGGAAAAACGCACCCACGCCGTTGCCCGCCTGCCGGAATTTTCGGATCTCCAGGACCGCGCCGTGGCCATCAAGGACCATACGCTCGGGCTGCTCGATTTCTATCTCGAGCGGTTCGAAAGCAAGGTCGAAGCAAATGGCGTTCGCGTTCACAGGTGCGGGACGAACGAAGAGGCGCGCGAAACCATTCTTTCAATTTGCAAGGACGTGGGCGCAAGGACGGTGGTGAAGGCCAAGTCCATGATCACGGAAGAAATCGCCATCAACGATTTTCTGAATGCGAACGGGGTTGAGCCGGTCGAGACGGACCTTGGCGAGTACATCATCCAGCTTCGCAAGGAACCGCCCAGCCACATCATCGCGCCCGCCATTCACTTGAAGCGCGGCCAGATCGCCGACACGTTTCGGCAGCGCCATGCGGATTTTTCGCCCGACCGTTCCCTGGACGCGCCGCGCGAGCTGGTCGACGAAGCGCGGCAGATCATGCGCCGGCGGTTTCTTTCCGCCGATGTCGGCATCAGCGGCGCCAACCTTCTGGTTGCCGAAACGGGAAGCGTCGTTCTTCTTTCGAACGAGGGAAACATCGATCTTGCACGGACCCTGCCGCGCGTGCACATCGTGATCGCCAGCATCGAAAAAATCGTGCCGACCCTGCTGGACGCGTCGGTGATCCTGCGCCTGTTAAGCCGTTCGGCGACGGGCCAGGAAGCGGCGACCTATACCAGCTTCGTCTCCGGCCCGAGGAGGCCGGGCGAGGTGGACGGGCCCGAAGCCTTCCACGTGCTGCTGCTCGACAATGGGCGCAGCGCGCTTTTGAAAAGCGAGTTCGAGGACATGTTGCGTTGCATCCGCTGCGGGGCCTGTCTCAACCACTGTCCCGTCTATGGCGTGACGGGGGGCCATGCTTATGGCGCGGTCTATACGGGCCCGATGGGGGCCGTGCTGACGCCGCTGCTGGAAGGGCGCGAGCGGGCGGTGCCCCTTCCCAATGCCTCCACCTTCTGCGGGCGCTGCGAAGAGGTCTGCCCGATGCGCATTCCGCTGGTGAGCCTGTTGCGCCGCCTGCGCGAGGGCCAGGCCCGGGCGGGCAGCCCCCCGCTCCTGGCCCGGCTTTCCCTTGGCCTCTGGGCCTTTTGCGCCCGCCGCCCGGCCCTTTATCACGGCCTGGCCCGGCTTGGCGTCGCCTTTGCGCGGCGTGGCCGAAGGCGGGGCTTCCTCCGGGTCTGGCCCCGGGCCGGCGGCTGGGGCGGGCGGTTTCCGGCCCCCGAAGGCACGACCTTTCAGGCGGCCTTTCGCGGCCAAAGGAAGCGGCGGCCATGACGGAAGCGCGCGCCGCCATTCTGGGCCGCCTTCGGGAACGCCTCGGGCGCCCCGCCGCCCCGCCGGAACGCCTTCGCGCCATGCGGGCGGAGGTGGATGGCCGCCTCGCCGACCCGCCCGTCCACCCGCTGCCGGCCCGCGGCAGGGTTGCGGGCGAGGCGACGGTCGCGCTTTTTCTGCGGATGGCCGCCGAGGCCAAGGCGGAAACGGCCCGCATCGCTTCCGCCGCAGAGTTGCCCGAACAAGTGGCGCCGCTGGTTCGCGAAAACAGGGGCAACGAAGGCCTGCTTGCCACGGCCGATCCCCTGCTGGACGGCCTGCCCTGGGAAGAAGCCGGGATCGCGCTGCGCCACGGCCGCGCCGACGAGGGGACGCGGGCCAGCATCGCCGTGGCCGCCGCCGGCATCGCCGAAACGGGAAGCCTGCTGCTGGTCGCCACGCCCGAAAGCCCGATGTCGGTCCACCTGCTTGCTGATCTGCACGTCGTGCTGCTGCCCGTATCGCGCCTCTTCGGCACGATGGAGGAAGCCCTTGCCGCGTTGCGGCGGGAGGTCCCCGGCCTTCCCTCGGCCGCCATGTTCGTGACCGGCCCGTCACGCACCGCCGACATCGAACAGCAGATGCAGCTTGGCGCCCACGGGCCGAAACAGCTTCGGATTTATGTAAGCGAAGGCGAATAGGATGGCGCCTCCCTCGAAGGACAAGCCGGCGGCAGAGGACGAGCTTTGGCGTTCCGTGAAGGCGGGAACGCGTCCGCTGGGTTCGAAGAAGCGGATTGCGAAATCCGGGCCTTCGAAAAAAACACCGCCGGCGCCGCCACCAAAGAAACCGCCGCCGCCAGCAGCCGTTGCGCCGAAGAAGGAACCTGCGCCGAAGGAGACTGCGCAAAAGGCCGGTCACGACCGGCGTTCGTCCCTGCGGTTAAAACGCGGCCAGCTTGCCATCGAGGCAACGCTCGATCTGCACGGCATGACCCAGGCCGAGGCCCACCGGACGCTCAACGCCGCTTTGCCGCGCGCCCAGCGGGAGGGCAAGCGCACGGTCCTCATCGTCACCGGCAAGGGGTCGGCCAAGGAAGGCGGCGGCGTGCTTCGCAAAAACGTGCCGCGCTGGCTTCAGGAATCCCCCCTTGCCGCCATCGTGCTCGATCATTCGAAGGCGAAGGACCGTCACGGCGGGGCGGGCGCCCTTTACGTTCGCCTGCGAAAGGCGCGGCCCAAACCATGACACCCTTCGGTGCCAAAATGCGCGAGCTTCGCGCCGCCCGCGAATTGACGCTGAAACGCATGGCGGAAGATTTGCAGATTTCCGCCGCCTATCTTTCCGCGCTCGAACATGGCAAACGCGGCCGCCCGCGACGCATGCTGGTGTTGCAGATTGCCACCTATTTCGAGCTTGGTTGGGAGGAACAGGAAGAACTCGACGCTCTCGTCCGGCTTTCGGACCCGCGCGTCACGGTCGATACCGCGGGTCTTCCCCCGAAGACGACCGAGCTTGCCAACGAATTTGCGCGGCGCATCCGTCACCTGCCGGAGGCAACGATCGACCGGCTTTTGCAAATTCTTCGGAACGACGGGAAGCAGAAGTAAGCGGGGCGCCTAAAGAATGAACTTCGAAAGGTCGGCGTTCTTGGCCAGATCGCCGACCCGCTCGCGGACGTAGTTCGCGTCGATCTCGATCCGTTCGCCGCTTCGGTCGGTGGCCGTGAAGCTGATCTCTTCCAAAAGCCGCTCCATGATCGTGTGCAGCCGCCTTGCCCCGATGTTCTCGACGTTACGGTTTACGTCCGAGGCGATGCCGGCGATCTCGCCGATGGCATCCTCCGTGAAGTCGAGCGTCACCTCCTCCGTCGCCAGCAGGGCGCGGTACTGGGTGACCAGGCTTGCCTCCGGTTCGGTCAAAATCCGCACGAAATCGGCCTTCGTCAGGGCCTTCAGCTCGACCCGTATGGGAAGCCGGCCCTGCAGTTCCGGAAGCAGATCGGAAGGTTTCGCCAGATGGAAGGCGCCCGAGGCGATGAACAGAATATGGTCCGTCTTCACGGCACCATGTTTCGTCGCCACCGTCGTTCCCTCGATCAGCGGCAACAGGTCCCGCTGCACGCCTTCGCGGCTTACTTCCGCGCCGCGAATGTCGGAACGCGCGGTGATCTTGTCGATCTCGTCCAGAAAGACGATGCCGTTCTGTTCCGTCTCGGCGATCGCTTCCTTGAGCACGCGGTCTTGATCGAGAAGCTTGTCGCTTTCTTCCGCCAGCAGCGCTTCCGTCGCCTGGGGAATCGTCAGCCGCTTCGCTTTGCGTTGTCCGCCGAAGGCCTTGCCGAAGATGTCGCCCAGATTGAGCATGCCCATCTGCGCGCCTGGCATGCCCGGAACCTCGATGGTCGGCATTGAGGCGGTGCCGTGATCGGAAAGCTCCAGTTCGATTTCACGATTGTCGAGTTCGCCGGCGCGCAACATGCGCCGGAACTTTTCGCGGGTCTCGGGCGACGCATCGTCACCGACCAGCGCGTTCAGCAGGCGTTCTTCGGCAAGTTCTTCCGCTTTCGCCGCCACGTCGCGGCGCATCCTTTCCCGTGTCATCAGAAGCGCGGTTTCGAGAAGGTCGCGGACGATCTGTTCGACGTCGCGCCCGACGTAACCCACTTCCGTAAATTTCGTTGCCTCCACCTTCAGGAAAGGTGCTTGGGCAAGCCGCGCCAGGCGGCGGGCAATTTCCGTCTTGCCGCAACCGGTGGGTCCGATCATCAGAATGTTCTTCGGCAACACTTCTTCGCGCAGCGCCTCCGGCAGTTGCTGGCGCCGCCAGCGATTGCGAAGCGCAATCGCGACGGCGCGCTTGGCGTCGTCCTGACCGACGATGTAACGGTCAAGTTCGGAGACGATCTCCCTGGGAGAGAAGAAAGCGCGGTGGGCGTTCATCGCCTAGATCGTTTCGATGGTGAGATTGGTGTTCGTATAGACGCAGATGCCGGCGGCGATTTCCATGGCGCGCCGCGCGACCGCCTCGGCGTCCAGCTCCGAGGCCGTCATCAGCGCCCGGGCCGCGGCCAGCGCGAAATTACCGCCCGATCCGATGCCGATCAGCCCGTCCTCAGGCTCCAGCACGTCGCCGGTGCCGGAAATCAACAGGGCCGCGTCCTTGTCGGCGACCGCCATCATCGCTTCGAGGCGGCGCAGGTAACGGTCCGTCCGCCAGTCCTTCGCCATCTCGACGGCGGCCCGGGTCAACTGGCCGGGGTGCTGCTCCAGCCGGGCCTCCAGCCGCTCGAAAAGGGCGAACGCGTCCGCCGTCGCGCCCGCGAAGCCGGAGATGACCTTGCCATCGGAGAGCCGGCGGACCTTCCTGGCGGTCGTCTTGACGACGGTGTTGCCGAGGCTCACCTGGCCGTCGCCGGCAATGACGGTGTGACCCCCCTTCTGTACGCAGAGGATCGTCGTCCCGTGCCAGGTCTTCGCGTCGCTTTCGGCCATCGTTCCTTCTTGAGCAGGGGGATCGGGGTGGGCGGGGTGATGTCTCACCCAAAGATGTGGGGAATCGGCGACCCAGGTCAAGGCCGCGTCGCCCAAGGCGAAAAGCGGGAAGGCTGGCGGTTTCCCTTGGATCTTGGTAGAACGGCGCGAATCGGACCCAACACGAGGACGCGGGCCATGCGCCAAGCGCGCGTCGAGCGCAAAACGAAGGAAACGCGGATCCAGGCGGAAATCGACCTGGACGGCACCGGTCTTTACGACGTGACGACCGGGATCGGTTTCCTCGATCACATGCTGGAGCAGCTTTCCCGCCACAGCCTGATCGATATCACGCTGAAAGCCGAAGGCGATCTGCGCATCGACGGACATCACACGACGGAAGACACCGGCATCGTCATCGGCCAGGCGGTGAGCGACGCGCTTGGCGAACGGCGTGGCATCGTCCGTTACGGCGTGGCCACCATTCCGATGGACGAAACGCTGACCCGTGTCGTGCTGGACGCGTCCATGCGGCCCTACCTGATCTGGAAAGTGCAGTTCGACCGCCCGAAAGTGGGCGACATGGACGTCGAACTTTTCAAGGAATGGTTTCAGGCGTTCGCGCAAGCCGCCGGGATCACGCTTCATATAGAGAACCTATACGGGGAAAACACGCACCACATTATCGAGTCGTGTTTCAAGGGATTGGCGCGGGCACTTCGCATGGCGATTGCGGTCGATCCCCGGCAGGCGGAAGAGGTTCCGTCCACGAAGGGCGTCCTCGGCGGTTCGCTTTAATTACGCAGCAAGGCTGGATTGACGATGGCGATCTATACGGTCCATCGGTTCGACCCCGTAAACGAAAGAGACGAGGCGGAAACCGTCTTCGTGAAAGAGGCCTTTGCCTGGCCGGCCTTCTTCTTCACCGGCCTGTGGGCCTTCTGGAACCGGATGTGGCTGGCCGGTGTCGTTTTGATCGCGGTTCAGCTTGCGCTGAACGTTGGACTCACGGCGCTTGGCGTCGATCCGGTGGTGCGCGGCATCGTTCTGTTCGGCTATCTCGTGATCGTCGGGTTCTTCGCCAATGACTGGCGGCGGCGGACGCTTCGGTCCAAGGGTTACGCGTTTGAAGGCGTCGTAAGCGGGGAAACCCGCGAGACTGCTGCGCGGCGCTACTACGATCACGCCCGATGAGCGTCGCCATCATCGATTACGGTTCGGGCAATCTGCGTTCGGCGGCAAAGGCGCTGGAGGCTGCGGCGCGCGAAGAGGCGCTCGACCTTTCGATCGAGGTGACGGCGAAGGCCGAGGTGGTAAAGCGCGCCACCCACGTCGTTCTTCCCGGCGTCGGCGCCTTTGCGGATTGCCGGGCCGGGCTTGCCAAACTTTCGGGCATGGAAGAGGCGCTTCAGGAAATCGCCGTCACGAAGCCGCGTCCCTTCCTCGGCATCTGCGTCGGCATGCAGCTGATGGCGGACAAGAGTCACGAGCACGGCACGCATCCCGGCTTCGGCTGGATCGAGGGCGAGGTCGTGCCGGTCGCGCCAAGGGAAAAAGCATTGAAGGTGCCGCATATGGGCTGGAACGAGCTTGCCTTCGAGGCCCCGGATCACCCGCTTTTCAAGGGGATTCCGGCGGGCGCGCACGCCTATTTCGTGCACAGCTTCGCCCTGGCGCCGGCCCACGGGAACGAGCTGCTCGCCACCGTCGATTACGGCGGCCCGGTCACCGCCGCGGTCGGCCGGGACAACCTGGCCGGCACCCAGTTTCACCCGGAAAAAAGCCAGCGCGTCGGCCTTCGCCTGCTGGCCAATTTCCTGCGCTGGCGGCCGTAAGATGATTCTTTATCCGGCCATCGATCTGAAGGACGGCGCCTGCGTGCGCCTGTGGCAGGGCGACATGGAAAAGGTCGTGCGCTTCAACGACGACCCGTCGGCCCAGGCGAAAAGCTTCGCCGCGGCGGGCTTCGCCTGGCTCCACGTCGTCGATCTCGACGGCGCGGTGGCGGGCCGGGCGGTGAACGGAGATGCCGTTCGCAAAATTGTCGAGGCAATCGCGCTTCCCGTGCAGCTTGGCGGCGGCATCCGGGATCTGGACGCGATCGAGGCCTGGCTTGCCGCCGGCATTTCCCGCGTCGTGCTTGGCACGATTGCCCTCGAGCAGCCCGACCTCGTCGTCGAGGCGGCGCGGCGGCACCCGGAAAAGATCGCCGTCGGCATCGACGCCTGGCAGGGCCGCGTTGCGACGAAAGGCTGGAAAGAGGCAACCGAAGTGAAGGCGCTTGACCTCGCCCGTCGCTATGAGGACGCGAACGTCGCCGCGATCATCTACACGGACATTCAGCGCGACGGCACGATGCGGGGGCCCAACCTCGAGGCGACGGCGGCGCTGGCCGAGGCGTTGGACGTTCCGGTCATCGCCTCGGGCGGCTTTGCCTCGCTCGACGACGTGCGCGCCTTGAAGGCATGCGAGGCAAGCGGCATCGCCGGTGCCATTATCGGCCGCGCCCTTTACGACGGCCGGATCGATCCCAAGGAAGCCCTGCGCATGGCGGAGGAGACGGATGCTTAAGGCGCGCATCATTCCCTGTCTCGACGTCAAGGACGGCCGCGTCGTCAAGGGCGTCAACTTCGTCGATCTGAAAGACGCCGGCGATCCGGTCGAACAGGCGACGATCTACGACCGCGAGGAAGCGGACGAACTTTGCTTTCTCGACATCACGGCGTCTCATGAAAACCGCGAAACCATCTACGACGTCGTTGCCGGCACGGCGGAGCGCTGCTTCATGCCGCTGACGGTGGGCGGCGGCGTCCGGACGACGGACGACATCCGCCGCCTCTTGCTGGCCGGCGCCGACAAGGTTTCGATCAACACCGCCGCCATCGAAAGGCCCGAATTCGTTTCGGAAGCGGCGATGCGCTTCGGCACCCAATGCATCGTCGTCGCGTTGGACGCGAAACGCGTTTCTTCCGGCCGTTACGAGATTTTCACTCATGGCGGGCGGAAGGAAACCGGCATCGATGCCATCGAATGGGCGAAACGCATGGCGGCTTCCGGCGCCGGTGAAATTCTGCTGACCTCGATGGACCGGGACGGCACGCGGAAAGGGTTCGAGATCGCGCTTACCCGGCAGGTCGCGGACGCCGTGCCGATCCCCATCATCGCCTCGGGCGGGGTCGGCAATCTCGATCACTTCGTCGAAGGCGTGCGCGAGGGGCACGCCTGGGGCCTCTTGGCCGCCTCCATCTTCCATTTCGGCGAGCACGCGATCCACGAGGCAAAGGCCCATCTGGCGGCGGCCGGGATTCCGGTCCGCCAGACGCACTCGCAAATCTAGCCCTTTCGGCATGGCGCGTTTAAGGTGCCTTTCATGACGGATGCGAAAAAAGAGGCGGTTCTTTCCCGGCTTTTCGCGGTGATCGAAAGCCGCCGGGGGGCCGACCCGGAAAGCTCCTACACGGCGCAGTTGCTGGCGGAAGGGGTCGACAAGATCGCCGCCAAGCTCGACGAGGAAACGGCGGAAACGATCCTCGCCGCCACGCAACAGGACCGTGCCGCCCTCGTTCACGAAAGCGCGGATTTGCTTTATCACCTGCTCACGCTTCTGGCGGCGAAAGACGTGACGCTGGAAGAGGTCTTCGACGAGCTCAAACGCCGGGAGGGCACGTCCGGGATCGAGGAAAAAAACGCGCGGCGAGGGAAGGCGTGAACGCCATGTACGATCCGAACAACATCTTTGCGAAGATCCTGCGCGGCGAGATTCCCTGCGACAAGGTCCATGAAGACGATCACGCGCTCGCCTTTCACGACATCAATCCCCAGGCACCGGTGCACGTGCTGGTGATCCCGAAGGGGGACTACGTTTCGATGGCGGATTTTTCCGATCGCGCAACGCCGGAAGAAATCGCCGGTTTCTTTCGTGCCGTCGGCAAGGTCGCGCGCGAACTTGGATTGGAAGAAGGCGGTTATCGCATCCTCGCCAATCATGGCGCGAACGCGCATCAGGAAGTGCCGCATTTTCATGTGCACGTTTTCGGCGGCACGCAACTGGGCCGGATGATCAGCCTGCCGAAAGGCTAAAGCGGGCTTCTTCCCGGCACGATGCGCCGGAAGGTCAGCGCCTCGGCGATGTGAAGACGGTTCACGTTGTCGCTTCCTTCCAGATCGGCCAGCGTGCGGGCGACGCGCAGGATGCGGTGATAGCCCCTGGCCGTCAGTTTCAGTTTCTCCACCGCCTCGCCAAGCAATGCCTTTCCTTGCGCATCGGGGTGCGCCACGTCTTCCAGCAATTCGCCATCGGCTTCCGCGTTCACGCGAACGCCGGCGTCGGGCGCAAGCTTGGCATAGCGGTCCGTCTGGCGCTTGCGGGCGGCGATCACGCGGGCGCGCACGGCTTCGGAATTTTCCGTCGCCGCCGGCAAGGCGAGATCGTCCGCCGCCACGGCCGGCACGTCGACGTGCAGGTCGATGCGGTCGAACAGCGGCCCGGAAATTTTCGCCTGATACTCGACGGCGCATTTCGGTGCCCGTCCGCAATCCTGGGTCGGATCCCCGAAATAGCCGCAGCGGCAGGGGTTCATCGCGGCTACCAACTGCACCCGGGCCGGGTAGGTCACGTGCGCGTTGGCCCGGGCGATGCTGACCCGGCCCGCCTCCAGCGGCTGGCGCAGCGCCTCCAGGGTCTGGCGCGAAAATTCCGGCAGCTCGTCCAGGAACAGGATGCCGTGATGGGCGAGCGACACCTCGCCGGGCCGAGCCTTGGCGCCGCCGCCGACCAGGGCCGGCAGCGAGGCGGAATGGTGGGGATCCCGAAAGGGCCGGCGTTTCGAAAGGCGCCTTTCCCGAAGCTCGCCGGCGACGCTCTGGATCATGCTGACTTCCAGCGCCTCCCGCGAATCGAGCGGCGGCAGCAAGCCTGGAAGCCGTTGGGCAAGCAGCGATTTGCCGGCCCCCGGCGGGCCGATCATCAAGAGGTTGTGGCCCCCGGCGGCGCTGATCTCCAGGGCCCGCTTGGCGGTTTCCTGGCCCTTCACGTCGGCCAGGTCGAGATAGGTTTCCGCCGCCGCCTCCAGCTCGGGCAGGGGCGGGGAGAGCACCTGGCTTCCCTTGAAATGGTTGAGCAGCGCCAGCAGGCTCGGCGGCGCCAGCACCTCGATCCCTTCGGCGAAGGCCGCCTCCGGGCCACAGGGCCCCGGGCAGATGAAGCCACGGCCCTTCGCCGAGGCTGCGATCGCGGCCGGCAAAACGCCGGCCCCGGCGCTCAACCCCCCGTCGAGGGAAAGTTCGCCCATGGCGAAATATTCGGCGATCCCGTCGGCCGCCAAGACGCCCATGGCGGCCAAAAGCGCCAGCGCGATGGGCAGATCGAAATGGCTGCCTTCCTTCAGGAGATCGGCGGGCGCCAAATTGACGGTGATCCGTTTCGGCGGCAGCGACAGCCCCATCGATTCGAGGGCGGCGCGGACGCGCTCGCGCGATTCACCCACCGCCTTGTCGGCCAGGCCCACGATCGTGAAGGCCGGCAGCCCGTTGGCGATCCGCACCTGAACGTCGACTTCCCTTACGTCGATGCCGGTGAACGCGACGGTGGCGATCCGCGCGACCATTCCCCCCGTCTTGCCGTTTTCGCCGCTTATTTTCTTCGCTCCTCGCCGTGCATGGCGGCGTGCCGGGTTTCGATCGCATCCCAGATTTTTGCTTCGACGGAAATATTATCGAAGCGGCCGATCTCGCGAATGCCGGTCGGCGACGTTACATTGATCTCGGTAATCCATTTCCCGATGACGTCGATGCCAACAAAAAGAAGGCCGCGTTCCCGCAACGTCTCGCCGATCGATTCGCAAATGAGGCGGTCGTGGTCGTTCAACTGTGCCTTTTCCGCCTTGCCGCCGACGTGCAGGTTCGACCGTGCCTCACCCGCCGCCGGCACGCGGTTAATCGCGCCAACGACCGTACCATCGACCAACACGATTCGCTTGTCGCCGTTTCGCACTTCCGGAAGGTAGCGCTGCACGACGATCGGCTCGCGATAAAGCTCGGTAAACAGTTCCAGCAGCGCGTTCAGGTTTTCGTCGCCCGGACCCACGTGAAAAACGCCGCGCCCGCCATTGCCGAACAGCGGCTTCAACACGATGTCGCCATGTTCTTTCCGGAAGGCGAGAATTTCCTGCCGGTCCGATGTAATTAACGTGGGCGGCATCAGTTCGGCGAAGTGGGTGACAAACAATTTTTCCGGCGCGTTTCTGACCTCGATCGGATTGTTCACGACCAGCGTCGTTTCCATCAGATGTTCAAGCAGATGCGTCGCCGTGATGTAGGCCATGTCGAATGGTGGATCCTGGCGCATCAGCACGATGTCGAGCGTGGCAAGGTCGATCGACTGGGCCGTGCCGAAGGTGAAGTGATCGCCCTTTTTCTCCCGCACGTTCATCGGCCGCACCCTCGCAAACACCCGGCCGTGGCGGAAGGCCAAGTCCTGCGGCAAATAATGAAAAAGGGCGTGCCCGCGCCGTTCGGCTTCCAGCGCCAGCGCAAACGTGCTGTCCGTTTCGATGTTGATCCCTTCCATGGGATCCATCTGGATGGCGACGGCGAGGCTCATGACGGGCCCGGGTTTCGTTCAGGGAGGGAAAGGATAGGAAAGAATGGAAGTCCGCACCAGCCCAAGCGGCGTTTACGTTGCCTTCCGCCTCGGATCGTTCTTCAGAAGCACGTGGCTTACGATCTTTTCCACATATTCGATGTCGCGGGCGGTCCGGATGACACGGTCCAGTTCTTCCTGGTTCTGGGCAATACCCAGAAGGTAAATCACCCGGTCAATGGTTTCGATCGAGTAATTGATTGCATCCACTTGCTTGTCCAGCATGATTCGCGTGCGAAGCTTTGCGGTGATCCAACTGTCGCGCACGCTGTCCGTGAATTCCGTGTCTGGCGCCACGCGCATTTCGTTGATCACTTCGCGCACGCCTTCCACCTGCCAGGTAATCTTGACGGCGCTTGTCATCGCGTCGTCGGTTGGAACGATTCCCATCAAAAGCACGCGGCCTTCATGCACGCTGGTGCTGACGCGGCGAAACAGACCCAGATCCTTGTCCAACAATTCGTAATTGATTTTCGTTCGAATGGTCGTGTCGCTGATTGCCTCGCCGAGGCCGCGTTCTTCCGAGGCGGCGACGGCCGTGCCGGCCCCGGCGCCGATCGCCATTCCGGCGACGGAACAGCCGGAAAGCACGCCGACCCATAAAAGAAGTGCGAACGGAAAGGCAAAATGAAAATAGCGCGAACACGAAGCGAACATGCCTTGCCTATCTAACGCCATCGAAGCCCCTCCGCCAAGCGTCCTTCACGTGATGCGGCAGGGTGCGATGCCCGACCAGCATGGCATCGAAACGGATGTCGGCCTTTGCCAGTTCCGGGCGCGCGCCCAGAAAATGCTCGGCGGCGCGCAGAATCCGGCTTTGTTGCCGTTGAGTGATCGCCTCACCGGCGCTTTCCTGATTTTTCCTGGCCTTGATCTCGACAAAGACGACGGTTGGGCCCCGCTTCGCCACGACGTCGATTTCGCCCACCGGCGTGCGATGGCGCCGCGCCAGGATGTGGTAGCCCTTGCACAACAGGATGCCGACGCACACGCCTTCCGCAAAACGTCCGTAGCGCTCGGCCTCTTTTCCCCGTCCCGCCCGCGCCTTTTTTCCGTTCACGCCCGCGTTTCCTTGCCAAGCGCGAGGGCAAGCGCATAAACCTCGCGGCGTTTCCGGCCCGTCTGGGCGGTAACGGCGTCGGTAGCGTCGCGCAGGCTCATCCCCTGCAGCGCGTCGCGCAGCAATTCCCGGCAGGCGTCGTCCGGAACGTGCGCCGCGTCCGCGTCCGGCGGTCCGATGACAAGCACGACCTCGCCCTTTGGTGCGCCCGACGCTTCGTAAAACTCGGCCAGCGTTGCAAGCGGCCCCCGCCGCACTTCTTCATGGAGCTTCGTCGCTTCCCGGACGACCGCCGCTTGCCGCGCTCCGAACCGTTCGGCGAAGGCGCGCAAGGTCGCGGCCAGGCGTTTCGGGGATTCAAAGAAGACCAGCGTCGCCGGAAGCGTGGCGAGTTTTTCGATCTCGCGGCTTTTCGCTTCCGCCTTGACGGGCAGGAAGCCGCCGAAGAAAAAGCGGTCCGGCGGCAGACCGGACAGAACAAGACCCGCGATCGGCGCCGAGGGCCCAGGCAGGAAGGTCAGGGAAAGGCCGGCTTCGATGACGGCGCGGACCAGCTTGTAGCCCGGATCCGACACCAGCGGCGTGCCGGCGTCCGAAACCAGCGCCAGGCTTTCCCCGGCTTCGAGCCTCCGCATCAGGGCCGGGCGCGCCTTTTCGGCGTTGTGCTCGTGATAGGGGGTGAGCCTGCCTTCGATCCCGTACCGGTTGAGCAGTTTGCGGGTGACCCGCGAATCCTCGCAGACAATGCCGTCGGCCTCGCACAGGGTCTCGACGGCGCGGGCGGTCATGTCCGCCAGATTGCCGATGGGGGTTGCGACCAAAACGAGGCCACCCCGTTTACTTCCGGAAGGCCAATCGCTAGCCTTGGCGGTTCGTTCCGGATGCTTTTCGGAGGTTTTCCGTGCACCGCGTTTCCGCCGTCCCGGTTTCTGGCTGGTCGCGTTCCTTGGTTTGGGCATGCCTTGCGCTTGCGCTCGTCCTGTTGGCGGGGTGTTCCAGCAGCGTATCGTCGAGGTCTCCACGGACGCAAGAGGCGCCGCCGCCCCAAAGCGCGCCTTCGACCCCGGTTCGGGAATCCCCGCTTCCCATTCCAAGCGAATATGACCGGACTCGCGGCGAGGATGCCTCGCTTCGCGAAACGACGACGGCGATTGCTTCGCTCAACCGCTCGTCTCCACGGGCGGGGGTCGAACGCCGGGTGCAGAAAATGCCGGTCGATTCGAAACGCACGCGCATCGCCATTCTGCTGCCACTATCGGGTTCGAACGCCGCGCTCGGCAAATCCATGTTGCGGGCGGCCGAGTTGGCGCTCTTCGATCTGGCGGGACCAAATTTCGCGCTGTTGCCCTTCGATACGAAAGGAACGCCGACCGGTGCAGCCGAAGCCGCTGCTGCTGCCTATGACAGCGACGTGGCCCTGATCCTTGGTCCGCTGCTTTCCACTTCCGTCTCGGCGATCGCCGAAGGCGCACGCGCACGCAACATCCGGGTCGTCGCCTTTTCGACCGACCGCAACGTGGCCGGTCGCGGGAAATACCCCATGGGATTTCTTCCGCGTACTCAGGTCGAACGCGTCATCGCCTTCGCGCGCAATCAGGGACTCATGCGTTTCGCCATCCTGGCGCCGCAGGATGCCTATGGTTACACGGTGGTCGAGGCGTTGAAGCAGGCGGTCGAAAAACGCGAAGGCGTCGTTACGCGGGTTGCCTTTTACGACACGGCTTCCGCGATGGACACGGAAAAGCTTTCGGCCATCGTGCGCGACCTTGCCGATTACGATTTGCGCAAGGAAGCGCTGGAGCAGCACCGGGCCGAACTGGAACTGATGAGCGACGAGATTTCAAAATTGGAACTGGAAGGACTCGAAGGTCAGGATACGCTTGGCGATGTTGACTTTGATGCCATCCTGTTGCCGGAAGGCGGTGACCGGTTGAAGGGCATCGCGCCGCTGCTTTCCTATTACGACATCGACCCGAAGCGTGTGCGCTTCCTCGGCACGGGCCAGTGGGACGATTCGACGATTGGAACGGAGCCGGCGCTTCTGAACGGCTGGTACGCGACATCGGAACCAAGAGAGTGGGAGCGCTTCGTCCGCCGTTACAAGGAACGCTTCGGCGCGTCGCCGTTGCGCCTTGCAAGCCTTGCCTATGACGCCACCGCCCTTGCCGCGGTTCTCGTCGGCACGGGCGCGACGCTGGACGATTTTTCGCTTACCGTTCGCGGCGGCTTTGCCGGCGTGGACGGCGTCTTCCGCTTTCACGGAGATGGCCTGGTGGAACGCGGGCTTGCCGTGCTGGCGGTAGGCCGGCGCGGCCCCAGGGTCGTAAGCCCGGCGCCGACGAATTTCAGCGGCAGCTAACTAATCTCCCAGAAGCCGCGGCAGGATCGCATCCAGCCGCAGGCGCCCCTTCGCCGTCATTCGCAATCCCCGGTCATCCAGAACCAGAAAGTCGCCGACGATCAAGGCCGAAAGCACGCCGGTCGGAAAGGCCGTCTCGATCTCGAGGCCAAGCTTACGGCGCAGGCCGGTGCGCGTCATGCCGTCGCGCAGGCGCAGCGCCATCATCGTAAATTCGGCCAGCCGGTCTTCCGGCGTAAGAATGGCCTCCGCCTCGATGGCGTGGCCCTGCCGTTCGATGGCGGCGAGCCAGCGCTCGGGAAGGCGGATTTCCTGACGGCTCCGGCGCGCCTCCGGGGGCGTTCGTCCGCCGACACGGCCATGGGCGCCGGGGCCGATGCCGATATATTCCTCGCCCCGCCAATAGGCGAGGTTGTGGCGGCATTCCTCGCCCGGCTTGGCGTGGTTGGAAATCTCGTAGGCCGAGAAGCCGGCGGCTTCCGCCACAGCCTGGGTCGTCTCGTAAAGCCTTGCCCCGGTTGTCGCGTCCGGCGTGGCCAGCGCGCCCGCGCGGTGCTGCTGGAAGAAGGCGGTGCCGGGCTCGATGGTGAGTTGATAGACCGAGAAATGTCCGCCCGCGAGCGCCAGCGCCTCTTCCAGTTCCGTCCGCCAGTCGGCAGGGGTCTGGTCCGGGCGCGCGTAGATCAGGTCGAAGGAAACCCGGCCGAAGGCGGCCTTGGCGATGTCCAGCGCCGCCAGCGCCTCCCGCACGCTGTGCTCGCGGCCAAGGAAACGCAGGGCTGGATCCCGCAATGCCTGAATGCCGAGCGAAAGCCGGTTGACGCCGGCTTCGGCAAAGGCCTTGAAGCGTCCGGCTTCCACCGAGGTTGGGTTCGCCTCCAGCGTGATTTCCGGGTCCTCGCCCGCGGGCCAGTGGGCCTTGGCGCGTTCGATCAGGCGGGCCACCGTTAAAGGCGCCATCAGCGACGGCGTGCCGCCGCCAAAGAAAAGAGAAGTCAGCTGCCGCCCCGGCGTATCGGCGGCGGCGCGGTCAAGGGCAGCAAGGAGCGCGCGCTCCCAACGCTCGGGCGCGACCCCCTCCCGCACGTGGCTGTTGAAATCGCAGTAAGGGCATTTCGAAAGGCAAAACGGCCAGTGCACGTAAAGAGCAAGCCCGGCTTCCTCTCGTTCCTTTTCGGATGCAGTCGGCATCGATTCCCTATTTCACAAAACAGGCGTCGATCAGTTTTCGAAAAGCGTCCGCCCGGTGGCTGATCTTGTGTTTTTCCTCCGGCGCCATTTCGCCGAAGGTGATCGCGTGGCCCTCGGGCACGAAAATAGGATCGTAGCCGAAGCCCAGACTGCCGCGCGGCGGCCAGACGATTTGGCCTTCAACCGTACCCTCGAAGGTTTCGCAATGACCGTCCGGCCAGCAAAGGGCCAGCGCGCAAACGAAACGGGCGCTGTCGTCCGGATGGCCTTCCATCATCTCGTGCACGCGGTGCATGGCGCTGTTGAAATCCTGGTTGGGACCGGCCCAGCGGGCCGAGCGAATGCCGGGCCGGCCAGCCAGGGCGGAAACGGCAAGGCCGGAATCGTCGGCCAGGGCGACAAGGCCGGTGGCCTCGGCCGCCGTCTTTGCTTTCAATTCGGCGTTCTGGGAAAAGGTGACGCCGGTTTCCGCCGGCGCCTTGAGGTCGAATTCGCTTACGGAACGCACGGCCACCTTGAACGGCTCAAGCAGGTCGGCGATCTCGCGCGCCTTGCCCGGGTTGTGGCTGGCCAGCACCAATGCTTCTTCGGCGAACGGCCTGGCCATGGTTCAGGCGATGCCGAGGGTGCGCCGCTGGTGTTCGACGAGTTCCTTGGTTCCCTTTTCGGCCAGTTCCAGCAGCGTCAGGAACTGCTCTTTTTGAAAGGGCGTTTCTTCCGCCGTGCCCTGGATTTCAACGATGGTGCCGGAACCGGTCAGCACGAAATTCGCATCCGTTTCGGCGGTGCTGTCCTCGGCATAGTCGAGATCGAGGACGGGCGTGCCTTCCCAGATGCCGCAGGAGATGGCGGCGACCTGGTCGCGGAGGGGAAGCGTTGCGATCGCTTCGTTCTTCAGAAGCAGGTCGCAGGCCTGGTAAAGGGCGACATAGGCGCCGGTAATCGCCGCCGTGCGCGTGCCGCCGTCGGCCTGCAGGACGTCGCAGTCGATCCGCACCTGACGCTCGCCAAGCAGGGTCAGGTCCGTCACCGCCCGCAGGCTGCGGCCGATCAGCCGCTGGATTTCATGCGTCCGCCCGGACTGCTTGCCGCGCGCGGCTTCGCGGTCCGTTCGCGTGTTGGTGGAACGGGGCAGCATGCCGTATTCGGCGGTGACCCAGCCCTTGCCCTGATTGCGAAGAAAAAAGGGCACCTTTTCCTCGACGGAGGCCGTGCACAGGACATGGGTGTCGCCGAAGCGCGACAGGCAGGACCCCTCCGCGTGCTTGCTGACGCGGGTCTCCAGGTGGACGGTTCTTAGGGCGTCGGGCGCGCGGCCGGAAGGGCGCATGGTCCGTCCTTTCCTCTTTGATTGCGGGCTTCGGGGCGGGTCGTGGCCAAGCTAGCCCGCAAGCGAAGGCGAAGTCCAGCCTCGCACCGGGCCTTGGGGCGCGTTGACGGTCTGGAGGAGGCTTACTAGATTAGGGGCTTGGGAAAACAGCCATTTTCGGACATGACCGAGCGAAGCAATCTGGCGTTCGTCGAGCTTAGCGAACGCAGCCGGGAAATCTTCCGTTGCGTCGTGGACGCCTATGTCAATACGGGGTCCCCGGTAGGCTCGGCGATGCTTGCCCGGATGCTGAGCGTGCCCCTATCCCCGGCCACGGTCCGTAACGTGATGTCGGACCTTGAAACGGCCGGGCTGCTGTATTCGCCCCATACCTCGGCCGGCCGTCTGCCGACGGAGGCGGGCCTGCGCCTTTTCGTCGATGGCATTCTCGAGATCGGCGGCCTGAGCGAGCTTGAGCGCAAGGACATCGAACGCCAGTGCAAGCCGGAAGGGCACAGCATGCAAGAATTGCTGGCAGAAGCTTCCCATGCGCTTTCCGGCCTTTCTGCCTGCGCCAGCCTGGTGGTGGCGCCGAAGACGGAGCGTGCGCTCAAGCACATCGAATTCGTTCAGGTCGGCCCCCGCCGCGCGCTGGTCGTCATCGTGACGGAAGACGGGATCGTCGAAAACCGCATCATCGAATTGCCACTGGGCCTGCCGTCCTCGACGCTGCTCGAGGCGACGAACTACCTGACCGCGCGACTCGTCGGACGCACGCTTCAGGAAGCACGAACCGAGATCCTTGCCGAAATCCACGAACACCGCGCCCAACTCGACGAGCTGGCCTCTCGCGTCGTCGCCGAAGGGCTTGCCACCTGGTCAGGGGGTGATGGGGCCGCGTCCTTGATCGTGCGCGGACAGGCGCGCCTGCTTGAGGACGTGACGGCGGTCGAGGAAATCGAGCGCATCCGCGCGCTGTTCGAGGCGCTGGAACGCAAGGAAATGCTGAACCGGTTGCTCTCGCTTTCGGAAGAGGCGCAGGGCGTTCAGATCTTCATCGGCTCGGAGAACGAGCTCTTCGGTCTTTCCGGCTGCTCGATGATCGTCTCGCCCTTCCGCAACAGCCGTCAGCAGATCGTCGGCGCCATCGGCGTCGTCGGACCGACACGGATTAATTACGCTCGCATCATTCCGATGGTAGATTACACGGCCCAATTGATCGGGCGCTTTATCGGATAAACACAATCTATTTTGGTGAGATGACGATACCGGACGAAAACGAAAAGCCGGCGGAAGGCGAAATGCCGGAACCGCCGGCGACGGAAAACGAAGCCCAGACCGGCGATCCTACTCCGGCGGCGGAAACGCCGACCGAGGAAGTGGCCGAGGCCGCCCTCGCGCGCGAGCTTGCCGAAACAAAGGATAAGTTGCTGCGCACGCTGGCCGAGATGGAGAATTTGCGGGCCCGCACCAAGCGCGAGGAAGAACAGGCGCGCAAATTCGCGATCGCCGATTTTGCCCGTGCCATCCTTAGCGTTGCGGACAACCTTCACCGTGCCATCGAAAACACGCCGGATCTGGCAGGCGTGTCGGACGAGGCGTTGAAGGCCCTGATCGAAGGCGTCGCCATCACCGAGCGGGACCTGCTTGCCACGTTGGACCGCTACAACATCCAGAAGATCGATCCCATGGGAGAGAAGTTCAACCACGACTTCCATCAGGCCATGTTCGAGGTCGAAACGGCAAAGGCGCCCCCCGGCACCGTCGTCGAGGTCATGCAGATCGGCTACACGCTGAACGACCGGCTGCTGCGTCCGGCCATGGTCGGCGTGGCGAAGGCGGCGACGGGCGGCAAGGAAGGCGACGGCGCGCCCCATGTGG
This sequence comes from Alphaproteobacteria bacterium, assembly GCA_021296325.1. GTDB lineage: Bacteria > Pseudomonadota > Alphaproteobacteria. The sequence continues at coordinate 151,729 of JAGWAR010000001.1, read as the reverse complement.
ACACGGAGGCCTGAAAACGTTCCCCTTTCGTACCTGCCGGATACGGTATGCGAAAAAAGCGGTCGGCGCCGGTTGTCGCCGCCCGGATGAGGACATATATATCCCCCGACCAATCCCCTGAACGTTAAGGATTTATCGATCCTGACGCTGCATATCACTGGTCGGCATGGGGGCTTGGAGGGTGCCATGCGTGGCCTTCTGGGCCTGCCAAGGGAGAAATAAGACCATGGGTAAAGTCATCGGAATCGATCTAGGCACGACGAATTCCTGCGTCGCTGTCATGGAAGGCAAGAACGCGAAGGTCATCGAGAACGCCGAAGGCGGCCGCACGACCCCCTCGATGGTGGCCTTCACGGAAGAAGGCGAGCGCCTCGTCGGCCAGGCCGCGAAACGCCAGGCGGTCACAAACCCCCAGAACACGCTGTTTGCGATCAAGCGCCTGATCGGCCGTCCCTACGACGATCCGACGACCCAGAAGGACAAGGGGATGGTGCCTTATGAAATCGTCCGCGCCGACAGCGGCGATGCCTGGGTCGAGGCCCGCGACGAAAAATACAGCCCCAGTCAGGTCAGCGCCTTCATCCTGCAAAAAATGAAGGAGACGGCGGAAGCCTATCTCGGCGAAAAGGTCGAACAGGCTGTCATCACGGTGCCCGCCTACTTTAACGACTCCCAGCGTCAGGCGACGAAGGATGCCGGCAAGATCGCCGGGCTCGAGGTGCTACGCATCATCAACGAACCGACGGCGGCCGCGCTCGCCTACGGGCTTGAGAAAAAAGGCGGCGGCACGATCGCCGTCTACGATCTGGGTGGCGGCACGTTCGATATTTCCGTGCTGGAAATCGGTGAAGGCGTCTTCGAAGTAAAGTCGACGAATGGCGATACCTTTCTCGGCGGCGAAGACTTCGACAAAGGCATCATCGATTACCTGGCGGATGAGTTCAAAAAGGAATCCGGTATCGATATTCGCTCGGACCGTCTGGCGCTTCAGCGTCTGAAGGAAGCGGCCGAGAAGGCGAAGATCGAACTTTCCAGCGCCATGCAAACGGAAGTGAATCTTCCCTTCATCACGGCCGATCAGTCGGGCCCGAAACATCTGAACATCAAGCTCACGCGCGCCAAGCTCGAGGCGCTCGTCGATCACTTGGTCCAGCGCACGGTCGGTCCCTGCAAGGCGGCGTTGAAGGATGCCGGCCTCAAGGCTTCCGACATCGACGAGGTCGTGCTCGTCGGTGGCATGACGCGCATGCCAAAGATCGTCGAGATCGCAAAACAGATTTTCGGACGCGATCCCCACAAGGGCGTCAATCCGGACGAGGTTGTTGCCATCGGCGCCGCCATTCAGGCGGGCGTGCTGCAAGGCGACGTCAAGGACGTACTGCTGCTGGACGTGACGCCGCTGTCACTCGGCATCGAAACCCTGGGTGGCGTCTTCACGCGGTTGATTGACCGCAACACGACGATCCCGACGCGCAAGAGTCAGGTGTTCTCGACCGCCGAGGACAGCCAGACGGCGGTGACGATTCGCGTGTTCCAGGGCGAGCGCGAAATGGCCTCGGATAACAAGCTCTTAGGCCAGTTTGACCTGGTGGGCATCCCGTCGGCGCCGCGTGGCGTGCCGCAGATCGAGGTTCGCTTCGACATCGACGCGAACGGCATCGTCAACGTCTCGGCCAAGGACAAGGCAACCGGCAAGGAGCAGGCGATCCACATCCAGGCCTCCGGCGGATTGTCGGAAGAAGAAATCAATGAAATGGTTCAGGACGCCGAAAGCCACGCCGACGAAGACAAGAAGCGACGCGAACTTGTCGAAGCGCGAAACCAGGCGGAAGTCCTGCTGTATTCGACGGAAAAGAATCTGGAGGAACATGGCGACAAGGTTCCGGACGCCGAACGCAGCCAGATCGAGGGAGATCTTCAGGCGCTTCGGGACGTGAAGGATAGCGAGGATACCGAGGCGATTCGTTCGGCCGTCGAGAAACTCGCCCAGTCCGCCATGAAACTTGGCGAGGCCATGTACAAGGCAAGTCAGGAAGCAGAAGCAACGGAACCGACGGAAGCAACGGAAAATACCGAGGAAGGTCCCGTCGTGGATGCCGACTTCGAGGAAGTCGACGACGACAAAAAAGAAAAAAAGGAAGAATGACGCGTCGTCACCGAATGACCTTGCCCCGATAGGGAAAAGGTTTTCCCGCCTCCGGAGCCCATCGCATGGCTAAACGTGACTACTACGAAATTCTAGGTGTCCAGCGTAATGCCAGCGCGGAGGACATCAAGAAGGCCTATCGAAAACAGGCGATGCAACACCATCCGGACCGCAATCCGGACGACACATCGGCCGAACAGAAATTCAAGGAAGCCAACGAAGCGTACGACGTCCTGAAGGACGAGCAAAAGCGCGCGGCCTATGACCGCTTCGGCCACGACGCGTTTGAAGCCGGCGGTACCCATCCGGGCCGGCCGGGCGCCGGCGACTTCACCGGCTTTGCCGACATCTTCGACGAAATGTTCGGCGATTTCGGTTTCCGCGGCGATCCGGGCCGGGGCAGTGCCGGGCGCGGCTCCGACCTTCGCTACAATCTCGAAGTCACCCTCGAAGAAGCCTTCCACGGCAAGCAGGCGGAAATCCGCGTACCAACGCTTGCGCCCTGCACGACCTGCAAGGGCAGCGGCGCGGCCCCCGGCAAGGGCCCGGTTGCCTGCACGACCTGCCACGGCGCCGGCAAGGTCCGCGCCCAGCAGGGCTTCTTCACGATCGAGCGCACCTGCCCGGCCTGCCACGGCGTCGGGCGGGTCATCGAGGATCCCTGCACGGCCTGCCACGGCGTCGGGCGGGTGCAGAAGGAAAAGAAGCTCTCCGTAACGATCCCGGCGGGGGTCGAGGACGGCACGCGCATCCGGTTGGCCGGCGAGGGCGAGGCGGGGTTGCGCGGCGGGCCGGCCGGCGATCTTTACCTCTTCATTTCGACCCGGCCGCACCGCTTTTTCCGCCGCCAGGGGCCGCATCTGGCCTGCCAGGTGCCGATCCCGATGACGACGGCCGCCCTTGGCGGGGCGATCGAAGTGCCGACAATCGACGGCACCCGGGCCCGCGTCACCATCCCTTCCGGCACCCAGACGGGCCGGCAGTTTCGCCTCAAGGGCAAGGGCATGCCCGGCCTTCGCGTCGGCGGGCGGGGCGACATGTACATCGATGCCACCGTCGAGACCCCGGTGAATCTCACGAAGCACCAACAGGAATTGCTGCGTGAATTCGCAAAAACCGGAAACCCGAAGAAGACGTCGCCCGCCTCGGAAGGGTTCCTCGACAAGGTGAAGGAACTCTGGGACGACCTTCGCGACTAGCTGCGCCGGTCTGAAAATTTCCTCCGCCCGCCCAGGGCCTTGTGCTTAAATCCCAGCGAACACGTGGAGAGACGTCATGGCGACGATCAAGATCGGTATTCTGGGTGCCGCCGGGCGCATGGGCCAGATGCTGGTCCGCGAGGTGGCGGCCGGGCAGGGCATCGCGCTGGCCGGGGCCGCCGACATGGCCGGCCACGCGGCGATCGGCAAGGACGCCGGCCAGCTAGCCGGGCTGTCGCCCCTTGGCGTCGTCATCACCCAGGATGTGGCCACCCTTTTTGCAACCTCAGACGTCGTCATCGACTTCACGCTACCGGCGGCAACGGCCGCTCATGTCAAACGCGCCGCCGAGACGAAGACGCCAATCGTCATCGGAACGACCGGGCTTGGTCCGGCCGAGACAAAGGCGATCACGGAGGCGGCCGCCTCGGTCGCCATCGTCCAGGCGCCGAACATGAGCCTTGCCGTCAATCTGCTGTTGGCGCTGACTCGAAAGGCGGCCAGCGTGTTCGACGACAGTTACGACGTGGCGATTTCCGAAATGCATCACCGTCACAAGGTGGACGCGCCTTCCGGCACGGCGCTGGCGCTTCGTGACGCGGTCGAGACCGGCGGACGCAAGCGGGACGAAATCACCATGACGGCGATCCGGGCCGGCGACCTTGCCGGCGAGCACAGCGTCTTCTTCATCGGCGAGGGCGAGCAGCTTGCCCTCACCCATGAGGCAACCTCGCGCAGTGTTTTTGCGCGCGGTGCCGTGCACGCGGCGCGCTGGGTGCTGAACCAGCCTCCCGGTCGCTACGGTATGCAGGACGTGCTGGGCCTAGATTAGATTTTCGGCGGGCTCGACGTGCTCGCGCTGGCGCCGAAGGGCGTTCCGAATTTCCTGAGCGAGACCGATTTTTTCATCTTCCGTGAGGAAGGCGCCGATCTCGACCGTCTTGCCGTGGGAAGAAAGCGTCAGCCGGCTCCGCGTTTGGGTGGGGGCGTCGATCTTGACCCGAATCCAGTAAGGCTCGAACCGGTGCGAGCTGACCTTACCTCTCGGACTCACCTTCCGAAGCAGTAGCTCCCTTTCGGTAAGCGTCAAGGCTTCGAAGGCGCGGGCTTCGCGATAGTTCAGGCGGAAAAAAACATAGATCAGTAGAACGTCGAGCCCGAAGAAGCCGAAGACCGGCCAGGCGCCCGCCATCAGGAAGATCATGCCGGTGACGAAGCTTATGCCGCCAATGGCAGCCATCAGAATCCAAAAACCCATCGGACTTAAACTGCGATGGGGCCGCATTTCGGCGTAGAAGAGGACGGGCGGCGCCGTTGCCTCGTCTCGTGCAACTTGCGTTTCCTCCATCCGAACAGTCTAGCGGGATTTTTGATCGCGCCAAAGCCAAACGGCTTTTCGCACGCTTTGTAAGCCGGTAGGCTCGCTGGATGGTTAATGCAAAGATCGAAAAGTTTTTTGCCGCCCTGGCCAAGGCGAACCCCAAGCCGAAGGGCGAGCTGGAATACACCAATCCCTATACCCTGCTCGTTGCCGTCGTGCTTTCCGCCCAGGCCACCGACACGGGCGTCAACAAGGCGACCCGGTCGCTTTTCGCCGCCGTCGACACGCCGGAGAAAATGGTGAAGCTGGGCGAGAAGAAACTGCGCAACCACGTACGAACGATCGGCCTTTTCAACACGAAGGCAAAGAACATCCTGAGCTTGAGCAAGATGCTGATCGAACGTTTCGATGGCAAGGTACCGAGGGACCGCGCCGCGCTGGAAAGCCTGCCGGGGGTGGGACGAAAAACGGCAAACGTCGTTTTGAACATCGCCTTTGGCGAGCCCACGATCGCCGTCGATACGCATATTTTCCGTCTTGGCAACCGGACGGGGCTGGCTCCCGGCAAGACGCCCCTTGCCGTCGAGGAGGCCCTGTTAAGGCGCGTGCCGAAAAAATACCTTCGCCACGCCCATCACTGGCTCATCCTGCATGGGCGCTATGTGTGCAAGGCGCGCAAGCCCGATTGCCCGAACTGCGTCGTCCGCCAGTTTTGCGAGTACGACGCGAAGACGACCGCCTAACCTAGACGGGCGGCTTCCTTATCCTTGCGAAATTGTTCGTAGCAGCGTTTCTGCGGGAAGTTTTCGTCGGGCTGGGTGCGAAGCTCCAGATATTCAACCTGGTAGGCGCCGCCGGCCTCGTAGAGAAAAAGGTCCAGGATGCAGGCGTTCGCCGTGTACTGCCAGACCTCGGCCGGGCCGTCCCGGCGGATCAGCTGCGGCGCCCCAAGCAGGGCCTGAACGCCTTCCTTGTCGAGGCCGACGAGCTCGCCGGGCGTCGGCAGCGCCGCGGTGGCAGGGGGCGGCGCGGTGCTGCCCTGGGCGCCCGCGGGCGTCATGCCCTTTTGGCATCCCGCAAGGGCGGCTGGCAGCAGGCAAAGCAGACAGAGAAGAAAAACCGAACGGCGATTCATGCGGCCTTCTCCCGGAGACGTTCGAACAGATGTAGCATCAACGCCGCCCCAAGGGCCGGCGCGGCGAGGTTCAGTCCGGGAATGGTGGAAAAGACCGCAATCGTCATGCCGGCCCAGAAGATACTTCCCCAATGTCGCACCCGAAAGACTTTTACTTCCTTCGCCGTCATCCGCCGGGGTGCCACCAGTTCCATGTATTCGCGGCCCAGAAGGTAGCCGTTGACCATGAGGAACGGCACGGCGCCCAGGATCGGCAAGAGGTAGATCGGTAGCACCAGCAGGTTAAGCAGGATCAGGGCGCCGGTGAATTTCGCCGTCGTGATCAGGATTTCGGTAAATCCCTGGGTTCGTGGCGCCGGCAAATCCGGATAGTCGCGACGCTCGACCGTCGCCAGCACGTCTTCCAAAAAGAAACTCAGGCTCAGCGTGACGAAGGCTGGAAACAATAGCACCGTCAACAACAGGACGGCGGCAAAACCGCCGATGTCGAACACGCCCTCCAACCAGCCGATGTCAAAGACCGTTGTCGCACGAAAAAGAATCCAGGCGAGAAACCAGAGGCATGCCATGGCCGCGATGGCCAGCCCGACGCCGCGCATGAGCAGGCCGCGAAAGGCCGGGTCGGAAAGCTGGCCTAAGGTTCGAAAGAAGGCGTGAATCATGAAAAGTCCCGTGCGTTGAAGCCGCGTCCTACCTTTACCGGGCGTTCCCTCCCCTCGCAAGCGCGCCTTGTCGTTGCGCAAGCGGAAGGCTAAGGTCCGACGCATCGGACACGCGGAGGAAGGCGCATGGGAGAAAGTTCACTCGACGTCGTCGGTATCGGCAATGCCATCGTCGATGTGATTGCCCATGCGGAAGAAAAAGACCTCGTCGCCCTTGAGCTGACGAAAGGCGCGATGACGCTGATCGACGCCGCCCGCGCCGAATTTCTCTATGAAAACATGGGTTCCGCCGTCGAGATCTCGGGCGGCTCGGCCGCCAATACGATGGTGGGGCTGTCTCGGCTGGGCGGCGCGGCGGGCTATATCGGCAAGGTCCGGAACGACCAGCTCGGCGGCATCTTTCACCATGACATTTCCACCGCCCGCGTCGAATTTCCGACCCGGCCCGCCATCGCCGGACCGCCGACGGCGCGCTGCCTCATCTTCGTGACGCCGGATGCCCAGCGCACGATGGAAACCTATCTTGGCGCTTCCGTCGGCCTGGGTCCCGACGACCTCGATCACGGCCTGATCCGGCGGGCGAAAGTTACCTATCTCGAGGGGTATCTCTGGGACGAAACGCCGGCGCAGGAAGCCTTCGTGCTGGCCTCGAAGATTGCCCACGAAGCCGGCAACAAGGTGGCGCTGACGCTGTCAGATCCCTTCTGCGTCGAACGCCACCGGCGTTCCTTCCAGGACCTCGTCGAAGCCCATGTCGACATCCTGTTCGCGAACGAGATCGAAATTCTCTCCCTCTACCAGTCGAAGACGTTCGACCAGGCCCTGCAGCGGATTCGCGGGCGCTGCGAAGTGGCCGCCCTGACCCGAAGCGAGAAAGGTTCCGTCATCGTCGCCGGCGAAGAGGTGCACGTGATCGATGCCGAGCCGGTCGATGCGGTGGTGGATACGACCGGCGCCGGCGATCTTTTTGCGGCCGGCTTTCTTTTTGGCCTGGCCCGGAACCACGACCTTGCCGCCTGCGGGCGGATCGGCAGTATTTGCGCAGCCGAAATCATCAGCCATTTTGGCGCGCGGCCGGAAACGCCGCTCGACGAGCTCATCCATGCGCGCATGGGATCCGGCGTGCGCGACTAGGCGCATTTCTGCGTTGTGACGCGAGGAGACCCTGCGTTGCGGAATCGGTTGTTTGAGGCGGCGGAAGTTTACGGGGATCCACGAGTCCTTCGCCTTCTTCTTTTGGGTTTCGCAAGCGGCTTGCCGCTGCTTCTGACCGCCTCGACCCTGGCCGTGCGCCTTGTGGAAGGCGGCGTGACGAAAACGGCGATCGGGATTTTCGCGCTGGTCGGCCTGCCTTACGCGTTCAAGTTTCTGTGGGCGCCCCTTATCGACAAACTGCCCGTGCCGTTCTTCACGCGCCTGCTTGGCCGGCGCCGGGGCTGGATCGTGTTCACCCAACTCACCCTGATCCTCGCCCTCGCCGGTTTGAGTTTCGCGGACCCGGCAACCGCGCCTCTGGCGACAGCGGTCTGGGCGCTGCTCGTCGCTTTCTGTTCGGCCAGCCAGGACATCGTCATCGATGCCTACCGGGTCGAAATCCTCGAGGAGCGGCTTTACGGAGCGGGGGCGGCAACGCTCGTCTTCGGTTATCGGGTGGGGTTGCTGGTGGCGGGCGCCGGCGCGCTTTACCTCGCCTCCTATTTCGATTGGCAGACGGCCTATCTGGCGATGGCCGCCCTCATGCTGGTTGGGCTGGTGACGATCCTGTTTTCGCCCGAGCCCCGCGCGCCCGCGGCGGAACCCTTGAAAGGCGAGGGAATTCAAAGGCTTCTCAATTGGCTCCGGGAGGCCGTCCTTGCCCCCTTCGCGGATTTTCTGGCCCGGCCCCAATGGGTCGTGATCCTGGCCTTCATCGTCTTTTATAAATTCGGCGATGCCATCGCCGGCGTCATGGCGAACCCCTTCTACCTGGAAGTCGGTTTTTCGAAGGTCGAAATCGCCAATGTCAGCAAGCTCTTCGGCCTGGGCGCCACGCTCGCCGGCGCCTTTGTCGGCGGCATGTTGGTGGCGCGCTACGGCATTCTCGAAAGCCTGCTGGTGGCCGGCATCCTGCAAATGGCTTCGAACGCGATGTTCGCGGTGCAGGCCGCTGTCGGAAACGACATAAGCCTGCTGTTCGTTACGATCGGTTTCGAAAACCTGTCCGGCGGTATGGGGACGGCGGCCTTCGTCGCCTATCTGTCGTCCCTTTGCCATGTTGCCTATACGGCGACCCAGTACGCGCTGCTGTCTTCCCTGATGTCGTTCGGCCGCACGTTGCTTTCGACACCGGGGGGTTGGCTTGCCGACCGGACGGACTGGGTCGTCTTCTTCCTGCTGACCACGGCCGCTGCCCTTCCCGGTCTTTTCCTGTTGCTTTGGATTCGGCGCAAGCCCGGATCGGCGATAGGATGATAGTTGCGTAAAGGAGACAAGGCGTTGCGGATCGGCGTTCCAAAGGAAACGAAAGTTCAGGAACATCGCGTCGGCCTGGTGCCGGGAGGCGTGCGCGAACTCGTTCACCACGGGCATGACGTGCTGGTGGAAAAGGGTGCCGGGGTGGGCAGCGGTTTCGAGGACGCCGACTACAAGGCCGTCGGCGCCAGGATCGCAAAGGACGCCGCCGCGGTTTTTGGCGAAGCGGAGATGATCGTCAAGGTGAAGGAGCCGCAACCGGAAGAATTCGCCCGGTTGCGCGACGGCCAGATCCTGTTCACCTATCTGCACTTGGCGGCGGAACCGGCGGTGGCGAAATCGCTCATGGAGACGGGCGTCATCGCGATCGCCTATGAAACGGTAACGGACGCGGCGGGCGGCTTGCCGTTGCTGGCGCCGATGAGCGAAGTGGCGGGCCGGATGGCGGTCCAGGTCGGCGCCCATTGCCTCGAGAAGGAACAGGGTGGCGTCGGCCTGCTGCTGGGCGGCATGCCGGGCGTGCCGCCGGCCAAGGTCGTGGTCCTGGGCGGCGGCGTCGTCGGCACGAACGCGGCGCGCATGGCGATGGGCATGGATGCCCAGGTCACCGTCATCGACAAGTCGCTGCCCCGCCTCAACGACCTCGACCTGCGGTTCGGGGGGCAGCTGAACACGATCTTCTCAACCGTCGATTCGATCGAAACCTACGTGCTGGACGCCGACCTGGTGGTCGGAGCCGTGCTGGTGGCGGGAGCCTCAACGCCGAGACTCGTCACGGAGACAATGGTGAAAAGAATGCGCCGGGGCTCCGTCCTGGTGGACGTGGCGATCGATCAGGGCGGCTGTTTCGAGACCAGCCGGCCGACCAGCCATGCGGAGCCCACCTATACCGTCCACGGCGTCGTCCATTACTGCGTCACGAACATGCCGGCCGCCGTCGCCCGCACCTCTGCCCTGGGGCTCAACAATGCGACGCTTCCCTTCGTGTTGGACCTGGCGGACAAGGGGTATCGGGTGGCGATGGCCGAGGATGAACACCTGCTCCACGGGCTCAACGTCCACAAGGGCCGGATCACCCATAAGGCGGTAGGCCGAGCCTTGAACCTTCCGGCCATTCCACCGGAATCCGCGATTTATTGAGAAGCGCGCGTTTCTTCGAGCGCGTAGCCGACGCCGCGCACGGTCCGGATGAGGTCCGTTTCGCCATTGGTGTTGAGCGCGCGGCGAAGCCGGCGGATATGCACGTCGACGGTGCGAAGCTCGACATAGACGTCCTGGCCCCAGACCGCGTTCAGAAGCTGTTCGCGGTCGAACACGCGGCCGGGATGCTCCAGGAAATGCCGTAGCAGCCGAAATTCCGTCGGCGCCAGCACGATCTCGCGGTCGGCCCGGCGGACACGATGGCTGGCAAGGTCCATCGTCAGGTCGCCGATCTCGAGTTTCTCCTCGCCAAGCGCCGGACGCGAGCGGCGAAGCAACGCCCGGATGCGGGCTACCAGTTCGGTCGGGCTGAAGGGTTTCGTCACGTAATCGTCGGCGCCGGTATCGAGGCCGCGGATCTTGTCCTCTTCCTCGCCTTTCGCCGTCAGGATGAGGATGGGAACGTTCCGGGTTGCGTTGTCGCGTCGAAGCCGGCGGCAAACCTCGATGCCGGAAAGCAGCGGCAGCATCCAGTCCAGCAGGATGAGATCGGGGGTTTCTTCCTTGGCGAGAAGAAGCGCGTCTTCGCCATTCTTCGCCACGGCTACGCGGTAGCCTTCCCCTTCGAGATTGTAGCGAAGCAGAGTAACCAGCGTTTCTTCATCCTCGACGATGAGGAGAAGCGGTTTCATCCCTTCAATTTATCACGGCCGGCGAGGGTCGTAACCACGGAATCTCCTTCGTCGATCTTTGGCCGGTGTTCCCGCATGCGTTTGCCATGAACAAGGAAATAGATTGTTTCAGCGATGTTCGTTACGTGGTCGCCGATGCGTTCGATATTCTTCGCCATGAAAAGAAGATGCGTACACGGTGTGATGTTCCGCGGGTCTTCCATCATGTAGGTCAGGAATTCGCGAAACAGGCTCATATACATGTCGTCGACTTCAATGTCGCGGTGCCAGACTTCCATGGCCTTTTCCGCATCGTGCGCCACATAGGCGTCCAGCACGTCCTTGATCATGGGCTGAACCAGGACTGCCATGCGCGGAATGCCGGCGGTCAGCCGGGCCGGCGGATAATCGTCCATGGCGATAACACGCTTGGCGACGTTGGCGGCATAGTCGGCGATTCGCTCCAGATCGCTCGACGTTTTCAGGGCGCCGACGATACTGCGAAGATCTTCCGCCATTGGCTGGCGCAGGGCCAGCAATTGCACGGCGAACTGGTCGATGTCGAAGTTAAGCTCGTCCACCTTGTCGTCTTCTTCGATGATGCTGGCGGCAAGCTCGTCGTTCTGCTCGTTCAAGGCGCGCATGGATGCGGCCAACTGGCTTTCCGCCATGCCACCCATTTCGACGATTTCGCGGTTTAGGCGGCTCAGCTCGTCGTCGTAGGATTTGACGATATGTTCCGAAGTCATGGGATTTCCCTTTTCTTCGCCGGGGCTTAGCCGAAGCGGCCGGTGATATACCCCTGGGTCCGTTCGTCCCGGGGGCTCGTGAAGAGCGTCGCGGTGTCGTCCACCTCGATCAGTTCACCGAGATGGAAGAAGGCGGCGTGCTGCGACACCCGCGCGGCTTGCTGCATCGAATGGGTAACGATGACGATCGTGTATTTCTGGCGAAGTTCGTCCATCAATTCCTCGATGCGGGCCGTAGCGATCGGGTCCAGTGCCGAGCAGGGTTCGTCCATCAGGATGACTTCCGGGTTGACCGCGATCGCACGGGCGATGCAAAGGCGCTGTTGCTGGCCGCCGGAAAGGCTGGTGCCGGGCTCATGCAGGCGATCTTGTACTTCGCCTAGAAGACCCGCCCGCTCGAGGCAGGTCATGACGATTTCGTCCAGCTCGGCCCGGTTCTTGACGAAGCCATGGATGCGCGGGCCGTAGGCGACGTTCTCGTAAATTGTTTTTGGGAACGGGTTTGGTTTTTGGAAAACCATACCGATTTCGGCGCGCAGCTCGACGACGTCGACACTTTTTTCGTAAACATCCTGACCGTCAAGCACCACCGTGCCCGTTACGCGGCAATTCTCGATCGTGTCGTTCATCCGGTTCAGGCAGCGCAGGAAGGTTGATTTTCCGCAACCGGACGGACCGATCAGGGCAGTAACTTCGTTCTTCAGGATGTCGAGGTCGACGTTCGTCAATGCCTGTTTATCACCGTAAAAGACATTGAGTTTTCGCGTCGACATCTTTGGAGGAGATGCGGTTATCTCTGCCGCCGTCTCATCGTCTTGCATCGGCGATTTCCCCTTCGTCGTGACGGAAACGGAAATTGTCCTTGCCGGTTTCCGAGTGGTGCGCGCTTCGGGGGCCTCTTGGTTGCTTGCGTCGATTTGGCGTTCCATGGCTTTCATTTTACCCGATTTCTCCTACCAGCGGCGTTCGAATCGCTTGCGCATATAGATGGCAAGCCCGTTCATGGTGATCAGGAAGGCCAGCAAAACCAAGGTGGCCGCCGCCGTCCGCTCGACGAAGGCCCGCTCGGGGCTGTCCGCCCAGAGGAAAATCTGGACCGGCAGAGCGGTTGCCGGATCCGTGAAACTCTGCGGTATGTCCGCGATGAAGGCGACCATCCCGATCATGAGCAGCGGCGCCGTCTCGCCGAGCGCCCGAGCCATGCCGATGATCGTCCCGGTCAAGATGCCCGGCATGGCCAGGGGCACCACGTGGTGCAACACGACCTGGGTCTCCGAGGCGCCAACGCCACGGGCCGCCTCGCGAATGGAAGGCGGAATGGCAAGCAACGAGGCCCGGGTCGCGATGATGATCGTCGGCAGGGTCATCAGCGCCAGCGTAATCCCGCCCACCAACGGGGCCGAACGCGGCATGCCACCGAAATTCAGGAAGACGGCAAGGCCCAGAAGCCCGAAGACGATGGACGGCACGGCCGCCAGATTGTTGATATTGACCTCGACCAACCGCGACCAGCGGTTCTTTGTCGCGAATTCCTGCAGGTAAACACCGGTCATGAGCCCGACCGGGAAGGCGAACAGTAGAGTTATGACCATCGTATAGAAGGAACCGACGACGGCACCCCAGATGCCGGCTACTTCCGGCGTACGGGAATCGGCATGGGTGAAAAAGGCGACGTTCAACCTTTTTTCGATGCTGTCTTCCGAGGAAAGCAGGTCGATCCAGCCGATCTGCTGGTTGTCCAGGCGCCGTTCGCCTTCCGGCACGTCGCGGCGCATGTAGCCCTTCATCAGCATGTCGACGTCCCCGGACGCCGTAAGCCAGATCGGTTCCGTTTTGCCGATGATGTCAGGATTGGCCGTGATCCGGTCGCGCAACTCGAAACGGGCTTGATCGCTTACCAGGGCGAACAGGCGGCGCAGATTCTTGCGGCCTTCTACGTTCGGAAATTTTGTCATCAGGCTCTGGCGGATAAGAGCGCCATAGTCGGCTCCCATGAGGGCGTCGGCCGACCGGTTGCCGCCGCGCTCGATCACGGCCGCGTCATAGGTGACGTCAAGGCGTACATGGGTCTGCAAGAGGGCCGTGTATCCGCTCAAGGTAATGCTGGTCAGCAGGAAAATCAGAAACGCCACGGCAGCCAGGACGGCGCCGACACAGTAAAAGCGAAACCGCTTTTCCGCCCTTGCGCGGCTGCGGCTGCGCGAAGGCGCTGCCCTTTTCTTCGTGATGACGGCGTCAGTCATATTTTTCCCTGTATTTTTCGACAACGCGAAGGGCAAGAACGTTCAAGCAAAGCGTGATCGTGAAAAGCATGATGCCAAGCGCGAAGGCGGCAAGCGTCTTCGCGCTGTCGAATTCCTGATCGCCGACCAGAAGCGTCACGATCTGCACGGTGACCGTCGTCACCGCCTCAAGGGGATTCGCGGTCAGGTTTGCAGCCAGACCCGCCGCCATGACGACGATCATCGTCTCGCCGATGGCGCGCGAAACGGCCAGCAAGATGGCGCCGACTATGCCGGGAAGGGCGGCCGGCAAAACAACCTGCCGGATCGTTTCCGATTGCGTCGCCCCCATCGCATAGGAACCGTCGCGCAGGCTCTGGGGAACGGCGTTGATGACGTCGTCCGAAAGGGACGAGATGAAGGGGATGATCATGATCCCCATGACGAGGCCGGCGGCAAGCGCGCTTTCCGAGGCAACGTCAAGTCCAAACAGGCCGCCACCATCCCGCACCAGTGGCGCCACTGTCAGCGCCGCGAAGAAGCCGTAAACGACCGTTGGCACACCGGCCAGAATTTCAAGCACCGGCTTCACCGTCGCCCGTATCTTCGGCGGCGCATATTCCGACGTGTAGACGGCCGAAAAAAGGCCGACCGGCACGGCGACCAGCATGGCAAGACACGTGATCAACAGCGTGCCGGCAAAGACCGGAATCGCGCCGAAGGCGCCGGTCTGCCCGACCTGGTCCGCGCGGATCGCCGTCTGCGGACTCCATTGAAGCCCGAACAGAAATTCATGCCAGGGAATGAATTGGAAGAATCGGATGGCTTCGAACAGCATCGAAAGAACGATACCGATCGTCGTCAGGATCGAAATTGCCGAACCCGCAATCAGCAAACCCTGAAAGAATCCCTCGACCCGGTTGCGGGCCCGGAAAGAGGGGCTGAGCGCGCGGCGTCCCCAAGCCAGTCCGCCGAGGGCCACGCCAAGCACAAACACGAAAAGGCCTGCCTGGACGATCTGTTGCAGATTCAGATAGTGGAGGGCCGCAAGACGCAAAGGCTCTTGCGGTTCCTGGGAAACGAGGCCGCTTTTCACAAGGGCAGAGACCTTGTCGATGAAAATTTCACGGCCGCCAAGCTGATCAATGACCGCTGGCTCCGTCGTTACGACGAGAAAAGACCCGAGCAGGGGCTGCTCAAAAAAAGACCCCAGTGCCAGAACGGCGATCGCTGGTACGACGCACCAAAGCACGACGTAAAGTCCATGATGAATCGGCCGGGAATGCAGTCGGCGATTCGCGCCAACGGCCAAGGCGCGTCGCCGTCCCGCCGCGAAGGCGGCGGAAGAGAGGACGAGAAGGCCAATAATGAAAAGATAGGTGGCCATCACGTCCTCAATTCTCGCATGCCTCAAGCGGCGGGTTCACGATCCGGCGTCCGGATTACTTGGCGTAGGGCATCAGGCTCATGGCCGCGCTGCGGATTTTATCCCGTTCGTCCACCGGCAACGGAATGAGTCCACGATCGGCCAGATACCCATAGGGGCCCCAGGCGGTCTCGCTCGTGAAGGCATCGATGAATTCCTTGATGCCCGGCACGACGCCGACATGCGCATTCTTTACGTAGAAATAAAGGGAGCGCGAAACCGGATACTGACCGCCGGAGATGTTGTCGAAGCTTGGTTCGACTTTGTCCACGATGCTGCCTTGGACCTTGTCCCGGTTCTGATCGAGGAAGCTGAACCCGAAGACGCCAAGGGCATCCGGATTCGCCTCGAGTTTCTGGACGATCAGATTATCGTTTTCACCGGCGTCGATAAAGGCCCCGTCCTCACGGATGGCGTGGCAAATGGCCTTGTACTTGCTCTTGTCCGTCTTCTTCATGGCCTTGATGTCCGGAAACGCCTTGCAGCCCCCTTCCATCGCAAGCTCGACGAAGGCATCCCGCGTGCCGGAGGTCGGCGGCGGTCCCAGTACCTCGATCTTGACGGCGGGCAGGCTTGCATCCACGTCCTTCCAGGTCTTGTTGGGGTTGGGGATGAAATTGCCGGAAGCGTCCGGAACGTCCTTGGCAAGGGCCAGCCAGATGGCTTTCCGGGTCAGCTCGAAACGCTTCGCCTTCGTCGAATTGGCAAGCACGATGCCGTCAAATCCGACCTTTACTTCCGTGATGCTGCTGACGCCGTTCTTCGCGCAGATTGCCACCTCCGAATCCTTGATTCGCCTGGAGGCGTTCGTGATATCGGGGTGGCCCAGCCCGATGCCGGCGCAGAACAGCTTCAACCCCCCGCCGGAACCGGTGCTTTCGACGACGGGTGTTTTGAAATTCGTGGTTTTTCCGAATTCCTCGGCGACGGCCGTGGAAAACGGGAAAACGGTGGAAGACCCGACGATGCGGATCTGGTTTCGGGTGTCGGCCGCGAGAGCCGTGCCGATACCAATGGCTGCGATGGCTGCAGCGAGAAGCAGTTTCCTCATCCTGGAACTCCTGGTGCTTGGGCAGAAGGGATGGCCGGTCGTCCATGGACCGACCCATGACCCGTAAAGGGGTATCGGAGTTCTATTACGGATTTATGACGCGGGCCCTGCCTCCAGAGGCAGGAAAACCGTAAAGGTACTGCCCCGGCCAAGGGCGCTTTCAATGGTCAATCTCCCCCGGTGCCGGTTCACGATATGTTTCACGATCGCCAGGCCGAGACCGGTGCCGCCAAGTTCGCGCGAGCGCGCCCGGTCAATCCGGTAGAAACGCTCGGTCAGCCGCGCCAGATGCTCCGGCGCGATCCCCTCGCCTTCGTCCTGAACCCGGACCGAAAGGGCGGGCCCGGGCAGGCCGACGACACCCGAACGCTCCGCCCGTCTGGCCTCGATCCGGATCGTCGTGTCGGTGCCGCCATACTTGATGGCGTTGTCGATAAGATTTTGAAAAAGCTGGGTTAATTCGTCCCGGCTGCCGGGCACCTCCGGCAGGTCCTCCGGCAGATCCAGCGCGATCGTGATGCCGTGGGATTTTGCCTCCAGGGACAGCATGTCGCGCACCGTCTTCAGCACGGCGTCGATCGGCACCGTGTCCGCCGGCGGCAGGTGCTCGCTCAACTCGATGCGGGAAAGGGAAAGCAGGTCTTCCACCAGCCGTACCATCCGTTTCGTCTGGCTGTCCATGATTTCCAGAAAATGCGCCCGCGCCTTCGCGTCGTCCTTTGCGGGCCCCTGAAGGGTTTCGATAAAACCGACAAGCGTGGCCAGGGGCGTGCGAAGCTCGTGACTGACATTGGCAATGAAATCGACGCGCGTCTGCTCCAGCTGTTTCATGGCCGTGAGGTCGTGCAGGCTGACGATCAACGCGGTGCCGTCCGCCGTTACTTTTGCAAGCGGAGTGATGCGGACCAGAAAATGCTGCAGACGCGGATAGGGCAGCGTGAACAACGCCTCGCGGTCCGAGCGGGTCTCCAGCGCAATATCGACTTCTTCAAGCAGGGCCGGATCGCGGATGACCGAAGCAAGGTCCTGGCCGATCGGGTTCGCCGTCACAAGCCCTCGCGCCGCGCGATTCGCCTGGCGAATTTGCCGCACCCTGTTCAGGAGAAGCAGCGGGTCCGGAATGCTGTCGAGGATGGTGACGTTTGCCTCGGCAAGCGTTTCGAGTTCCGACGTGCGCCGGTCATGGGTCCGGTTGAGCGTCCGGACCGCGGACAGAATTTCGTCCGCGGCGCTGTGCGCGCGCGGCTCCGGCGCTTGCGGTTTCTTGTCCCGGGCCAGATCGCCGATATAGGCGATGACCGTGTCGAAATCGGCCAGGTAGGTACGCACGACAAAGAAAAGCGCAACGGCTCCAAGCGTGCCGCCAAAAATCGCCGGCCACATGGCAAGCTGGTTCAGCAGGACCAGAAGGGTCAGTACGGCAGCACCGGGGACGACGACGGCTGCCCACAGGAAAAACCAGCGTTTTGGAATGGTGCGGGGTTGGCCACCGGGCATGGCGTCCTCTTGATAGACGGTTTGGGGCGGCAGGCCCCCGTTTATTCGGCGGCGTGCGCGGCCAGTGCCGCCAGATTCACAATGTCGGAAACCGTGGCGCCCATATGGGCAATCTGGGCCGGCTTGGACAATCCCAGAAGGATGGGTCCGATCACCGTGAGATCGCCAAGCTCCTGGACCAGCTTCGATGCGATGTTGGCGCTGGCCAAGCCCGGCATGACAAGCACGTTTGCCGAATCGGAAAGACGGCAGAAGGGATAGAGCTTCCGAAGTTCCGGGTTGAGGGCGACGTCCGGTGCCATCTCTCCGTCGTATTCGAAATCAACGTTGCGCCGGTCAAGGGCGCGTACTGCATCGCGCACGCGACTTGCTGCGTCCGCCTTGCGGTTGCCGAAATTCGTAAACGAAAGCAGCGCCACCCGCGGCTCGTGTCCCCATGTGCGCGCGCTTTCCGCCGCCTGGACGGCGATGTCCGCCAACATGTCCGCCGTCGGGTTCTCGTGAACGGTCGTGTCGGCAAGAAAGACGGTGCGGTGGGCGGCGACGACGACGGAAAGCCCGAACACGGGCGTATTCGGTTTCGCGTCCAGCACGCGGGTGATCTCGTTATAGGAAACGGTATAGCTTCGGGTCAGTCCCGTGACCATGGCGTCCGCCTCGCCCAGGGCAACCATGCAGGCGGCGAAAACGTTACGGTCCTGATTGACCATCCGCTGACAGTCCCGGTACAGCACGCCGTCCCGTTGCATCCGCTCGTAGACGTGTTGCGTGTAACGCTTGTTGTTCTTGCTTAGCCGGGCGTTGTGAATTTCAAGGTTGTTCGCTTCACCGAAACCAAGCCGTTCCATCGCCTCCGCGATCAGATGGTCGCGGCCGATCAGGACCGGCGTGCCGTAACCGGCGTTGCGAAACGCGATGGCGGCACGGATCACCTTTTCCTCCTCGCCCTCGGCAAAGACGATGCGGCGGGGATTGTGCCGGACGCGCTCGAAGATGAGTTGCAGGCTTGCCGTCGTCGGGTTGAGCCGCGAGGCAAGCTCTCGGCTGTAGCCATCCATGTCGATGATCGGCTTGCGGGCGACGCCCGATTCCATCGCCGCCTCGGCGACGGCGGCCGGCACGGCCGAAATGAGGCGGGGGTCGAAAGGCGCGGGAATGATGTAATTCGGCCCGTATTGCAGGCGCCGTCCGGCATAGGCGGCGGCCACCTCATCGGGCACGTCCTCTCGGGCAAGGCTGGCCAGTGCGCGCGCCGCGGCGATCTTCATGTCGTCGTTGATCGTCGAGGCCCGTACGTCGAGGGCGCCACGGAAGATATAGGGAAAGCCCAGAACGTTGTTTACCTGGTTCGGATAATCCGATCGTCCGGTGGCGACGATGGCGTCGCTGCGAACGGCATGAATTTCTTCCGGTGAAATTTCCGGATCCGGATTCGCCATCACGAAAAGGATCGGCTTGTCGGTCATGTTGGCGACCATGTCGGCATCGACGGCGCCCTTGACGGAAAGCCCGAAGAAAACGTCCGCGCCCTTCATTGCCTCGGCCAGCGTGCGCGCTTTCGTATCGACGGCGTGCGCGGACTTCCACTGGTTCATGCCCGCTTCGCGTCCACGGTAGATGACACCTTTCGTGTCGCACAGGATGATGTTTTCCGGCTGTGCGCCCATCGCCTTGACGAGTTCCAGGCAGGCGATGCCGGCGGCGCCCGCGCCGTTCACGACCATCCGGATGTCCTCGATCTTGCGTCCCGTCAGGTTCAGCGCGTTGAGAAGCCCGGCGGCGGCAATGATCGCGGTGCCGTGCTGGTCGTCGTGGAAAACCGGTATGTCCATGATCTCGCGCAGGCGCTGCTCGATGACGAAGCATTCCGGCGCGCGGATGTCTTCAAGGTTGATGCCGCCAAAGCTTGGCCCGAGAAAGCGTACGCAATTGATGAATTCGTCGACGTCTTGGGTATCAACTTCAAGGTCGATGCTGTCGACGTCGGCGAAACGTTTGAACAACACCGCCTTGCCTTCCATGACCGGCTTCGAGGCGGCGGCGCCGAGATTGCCGAGGCCGAGCACGGCGCTGCCATTCGAGATGACGGCAACGAGATTGCCCTTCGCCGTGTAGTCGTAGATGAGCGAGGGGTCCTCGGCGATTCGCTCGCATGGCACGGCAACGCCCGGCGAATAGGCGAGCGAAAGGTCCCGCTGGGTCGTCAGCGGCTTCGTCGGCGTGATCTCGATCTTGCCGGGCCGCCCGCTGGCGTGGAAAAGCAGGGCCTCCTGGTCGGTCACCTTGTTCGTTTCGTCGGTCATCTTTCCTCAAACGGCCTTTGTCCGTGCCGCCGTTTTCGCTTTGGTCCGGCGGGTTTTTTGTGATCGTAGGGATGTGGGCGGGTGGCGTCAAAGCCAACCGCTGCGCCGCTGCCGGCGGGGCGGCGAAATTCCGGTGCGAAACCGGGGCCTTGCGAATGCCGGCGGCGGCGTGGCCTGCGCCTTGGGGGATGTGGTAGATTTGGCGTCTTCGCTACCCGTTTCCGGCGCGAAACCTGCCCAACCGGTGGGAGTGGGAAAGCCGCCTGCATCCATGGCCCAATCGAAATCCATCCCTTCGGCGACCCCGATGGTCGCCCAGTATCTGACGATCAAGGAGGCCCACCCGGACTACCTCCTTTTTTACCGGATGGGCGATTTCTACGAGCTTTTCTTCGACGACGCCGTGCAGGCGGCGGCGGCACTGGACATCACGCTGACGAAACGGGGCAAGCATCGGGGCGACGACATCCCGATGTGCGGCGTGCCCGTCCACGCGGCGGACACCTACCTTTCCAGGCTGATCCGGAAAGGCTTCAAGGTCGCCGTCTGCGAGCAGGTCGAGGAACCGGCCGAGGCGAAAAAGCGGGGGTCGAAGGCGCTGGTCCGCCGGGACGTCATCCGGCTGGTAACCCAGGGCACGCTCACGGAAGAAACGCTTCTCGATGCGCGGGACCACAACTTCCTCGCCGCCCTGGCCGAAGCCGAAAACGAGTTGGCCGTCGCCTGGCTCGACATGTCGACGGGCGATTTTCACGTCCAGGCCATAACGGAAAAGCGGCTGCCGGCCGTGCTGGCCCGCATCGATCCGGGCGAGGTGCTGCTTTCCGATCACCTGTTCGACCGGCCCGAGATGAACGCGGTACTCGGCGATTCCTCCGCCGTGCTGTCGCCGCTGCCCCCGGCGCGGTTCGACAGCACAAGCGCGAAACGCCGGCTGGAAGCCGTCTTCGGCGTGCGTTCGCTGGAAGGGTTCGGTCATTTTTCGCGGGCCGAGGTGGCCGCCTGCGGCGCGTTGATCGATTATGTGGAACTTACCCAGAAGGGACGCCTGCCGCGCCTGGCGCCGCCCCGGCGGCTTCGCGTCAACGCCGTGCTCGAGATCGACGCGGCGACGCGGCGCAACCTCGAACTTGCCCGCAGCTTCGCGGGGGGCCGCAAAGGTTCGCTGCTGGATGCGATCGACCGGACGGTGACGGGGGCCGGCGCCCGTCTGCTTGCCGTCCGCCTGGCCTCGCCCTTGACCGGGGTTGCGGCGATCGAGCGCCGTCTCGACATGGTGCAGTTCTTTTTCGAAACTCCGGCAAGCCGCGAACGCCTGCGCGAGGCTCTCAAGCGTTCCCCCGATCTCGAACGCGCCCTTTCCCGGCTGACGCTTGGCCGCGGCAGCCCCAGGGACCTGGCCGGCGTGCGCGATGCGCTGGCGCTTACCCAGGATCTGCGTGACGTCCTTTCCGGCGAAAGCCTGCTGCCGGACGGCCTGGCCGATCAGCTGGCCGCCCTTGGTTCCCACGGCGATCTCGTGGACGAGCTTGAGCGGGCCTTGCAGCCGGAGCTGCCCACCATCGTCCGCGAGGGCGGCTTCATCGCGCCCGGCTATTCGCCGGAACTCGACGAGACGCTCGTGCTGCGCGACGAAAGCCGCCGTCTCATCGCCGGCCTCGAGGCCCGTTACGGCAAGGAAACCGGAATCGGTTCCCTGAAAATCCGCCACAACAATTTGCTGGGCTACTACATCGAAGTGACGGCGGCCCATGCGGCAAAGCTGACGGCGCCGGAAAGCGGCTTTCTGCATCGCCAGACGATGGCGAACGCCGCCCGTTTCACGACGGTCGAGCTTTCCGAGCTTGAAGGCCGCATCCGCCAGGCCGCCGACCGGGCGCTGGCGCTGGAAAACGCGCTGTTCGATGTCCTCGTCGCCAAGGTGGCCGATCGCGCCGAAGCCATCGCCGCCGCCGCCGCTGCCATGGCCGAATGCGACGTCGCCGCCGCGCTCGGCGAGCTTGCCGTGCAATGCCGCTACGTGCGCCCGGCGATCGAGGAAGGCCTTGCCTTCGACGTCGTGGGCGGCCGCCATCCGGTCGTCGAGCGTGCGCTGGAGCGCGATCACGAGGCCGCCTTCGTCGAAAACGACTGCAACCTTGGCGAAGGTCAGCGCCTGTGGCTGGTCACCGGGCCCAACATGGCGGGCAAGAGCACCTTTCTGCGTCAGAACGCGTTGATCGTTGTGCTTGCCCAGATGGGCGCCTTCGTGCCGGCGCGCTCGGCGCGTCTTGGCATCGTCGACCAGCTGTTCAGCCGGGTGGGCGCCGCCGACGACCTGGCGCGGGGGCGATCGACCTTCATGGTCGAAATGGTCGAAACGGCGGCGATCCTGCATCAGGCGGGGCCGCGTTCCCTGGTCATTCTGGATGAGATCGGCCGCGGCACGGCGACCTATGACGGGCTTTCGATCGCCTGGGCGGCGATCGAGCATCTGCACGAGGTGAACGGCGCCCGCACGCTCTTTGCCACCCACTACCACGAACTCACCGGCCTTGCCGCGAAGCTCGAAAACCTTTCCTGCCATACGATGCGCATCAAGGAGTGGCAGGACGACGTCATTTTCCTGCACGAAGTGGGCGCCGGGGCGGCGGACCGTTCCTACGGCATCCATGTGGGCCGGCTGGCCGGTCTGCCGGCGGCGGTCGTTGGACGCGCCGAGGAAATTCTCAAGACCCTCGAGGCGGGTGAGGGGAAAAGCGCGCTCACCCGGCTGGCTGACGACCTGCCGTTGTTTCGGGCCGAGGAACCGGCGGCGGTACCCGCGCCACCCTCGCCCGTCGAAACGCTGCTTCGGGACGTGCGCCCCGACGAGCTGAGCCCGAAGGCGGCGTTGGAGCTGCTTTACCGCCTGAAGGCGGCGCTCGACGAATAGGACGTTTCCTACCTATCTTAAAGAGGACGGGGCATTTTCAGCCCGTGTCCGCAAGGCTCCGTGGAAGCGACATATGGAAAAGACGGTTGAACCGGTCCTGAGCGCGGCCGCCCTGGAGGCGGCCTTCGAGGCGCTCTATGAAGAAGACGCAAGCCCCGAGCGGCTGCGTCCCCGCCTGCTTGCCGAATTGCGGGGCCGGCTCGGGGACATGCACGCCGAACTGCGGGGCCGCTTCGAATCCGGCACGAACGGCTTCGACATCGCCCGGGCGGCCAGCCAGGGTCTCGACGTGCTGCTCGAGGCCCTCTATCGCTTCACGACGGGCCGGCTGTTCCGGGCCTCGAATCCGACGGCGGCCGAACACCTCGCCATCGTCGCCGTCGGTGGCTATGGGCGCGGCGAGCTCGCGCCCCAATCCGATCTCGATTTGCTGTTCGTGCTGCCCTACAAGCAGACCCCCTTCGGCGAGCAGGTCGTCGAATACATGCTCTACGTGCTCTGGGATCTGGGCTTAAAGGTCGGGCACGCCGTGCGCTCTTCCGACGATTGCATCCGTCTTGCAAAGGCGGACATGACAATCCGCACGGCCATTCTCGAATCCCGTTTCATCGCCGGTGACGAGGCGCTTTACGAGAAAATGCGCGGGCGTTTTTTGCAGGACGTGCTGGCGGCCGCGACGACGGAATTCGTCGACGCAAAACTTGCCGAGCGCGATGCGCGTCACCGCCGCCTTGGCGATTCGCGTTACGTGCTGGAGCCGAACATCAAGGACGGCAAGGGCGGCCTGCGCGACCTGCACACGCTGTTCTGGATTGCCAAGGCCGTTTATCAGATCGACGATCCGGATGCCTTGGTGCCGCTTGGCGTGTTGACGGCGCACGAGGCGACCCGTTTCGATCGCGCGTTACGGTTTTTCTGGAACGTTCGGTATCATCTGCACTACCTCGCCGGCCGCGCCGAGGAACGCCTCACCTTCGATGTCCAGCCCGAGATCAGCCGCCGGATGGGCTATATCGACCGGGGACATGTGCGCGGCGTCGAACGCTTCATGAAGCATTACTTTCTGGTGGCGAAGGACGTCGGCGATCTGACGCGAATTTTTTGCGCCTATCTGGAAACCCAGCAAAAACGCCGCCCGCGTTTTCGGTTTCCCTGGGTATCGCCGGCGCGCATCGGCGAATTCGTCATTGAAGGCAATCGGATCAACGTCGAAAGGGAAGACGCCTTCGCGAAGGACCCGCTTTGCATGATCAAGCTTTTCCACGTCGCCCAGGAAAAAGAGCTCGACGTGCACCCATACGCGCTTCGCCTGATCACCCAGAACCTGAAGCGGATCGATCACGCCATGCGGGAAAGCGAGGAGGCCTCGCGCCTTTTCCTGGAAATCCTGACGTCGAAGAAAGACCCCGAACGCGCCCTTCGGCGCATGAACGAAGCCGGCGTGCTTGGCCGTCTGCTTCCGGAGTTCGGGCGAATCGTTGCCCAGATGCAATACAACATGTACCACGTGCACACGGTGGACGAGCATTCCATCTTCGCGGTCGGCACGCTGCACGGAATCGAGCAGGGCCGTTACCTGGAAGCGATGCCCCTTTCCTCCGAAATCGTGGACAAGGTGCTTTCCCGGCGCGTCCTTTACCTTGCCGTGCTTCTTCATGACATTGCCAAGGGCCGGCCGGGGGACCACTCCATCGTCGGGTCCGAAATCGCCGACCGCGTCTGCCGGCGGCTGCACCTGTCGGAAGAGGAAACGGAAACCGTCGTCTGGCTCGTCCGCTACCACCTTCTGATGAGCGGCACCGCCTTCCAGCGGGACACGAACGACCCGGAAGCGATCAAGGCCTTCGTTGACATCGTGCAGTCGCCGGAACGGTTACGGTTGCTGCTTCTGCTTACCGTCGCCGACATCCGCGCCGTCGGTCCCGACGTCTGGAACGCGTGGAAGGCATCGTTGCTGCGCGCGCTTTATTTCCGGGCCGAGGAAGTCATGTCCGGCGGCTTGATGACCCAGGTGACGGAGGCGCGCGTCGGCGCCGCGCTCAAGGATTTGCGGACCCAGCTCACGGATTGGACGGACGAAAATTTCGATGCGTTTTGCAATCGCGGTTTCGCGGCCTATTGGTTGGCCTATCCGGCCGAGACGCTGACGCGTCAGGCGCGGCTCATGTACGACGCCGACAAAAACGCCACCCCGCTTTCCGTCCAGACCCACGTGGACGCGGCACGCGACGTGACCGAGGTGACGATTTACACGGCCGATCATCCCGGTCTTTTCTCGCGGCTGGCCGGCGCACTTTCGGTGGCGGGCGCCAACATCGTGGACGCTAAAATCTTCACGATGAAGAACGGCATGGCGCTCGATACGTTCTGGCTGCAATCCATTGGCGGCAAGGCGTTCGACAAGCCGAAGCTGACCGAAACGCTGACCCGGCTGATTCGGGAGACCCTGGCCGGCGAAATTCTTCCCGTTCAGGAACTTGCCCGGCATGCGGGCCTGCCAAGCCGCACCCAGGTCTTTACGGTCGCGCCGCGCGTGCTCATCGACAACAAGGCCAGCCACAATTTCACGGTCGTCGAGGTGAACGGCCGCGACCGTCCCGGCTTTCTCTACGATGTCACGCGCGCGCTGAGCAGCCTTCATCTGCAGATTGGCAGCGCCCACATCACAACCTATGGCGAACGCGCCGTCGACGTCTTCTATGTAAAGGATATTTTCGGCATGAAGATCGAGCACGGGGCGAAGCTGAAAGAGATCAAGGAACGCCTGCTCGACGCCGTTGAGGGACAGGAAAGTCTGCCGCCGCCTGC
This sequence comes from Alphaproteobacteria bacterium, assembly GCA_021296325.1. Taxonomy (GTDB): domain Bacteria; phylum Pseudomonadota; class Alphaproteobacteria. The sequence goes on along the minus strand of JAGWAR010000001.1, from coordinate 126,034 downwards.
GCGGGCCGCCGCCGGGGAATAGGCGCCGGTGCTTCGCCTTTCCACTGGTCGGAAAATCCGATACATATCAAGGCTATGGCACTTCTTCGATCGATCGCTACCGTTGGCGGCTACACGCTGACCAGCCGGCTGCTTGGTTTTATCCGGGACATTCTGCTTGCCGCGATCCTGGGTGCCGGCGCCATCGCCGACGCCTTCTTCGTCGCGTTCAAGCTGCCCAACTTCTTCCGCCGCCTTTTTGCCGAAGGCGCCTTCAACGCCGCCTTCGTTCCGATGTTCGCCGGTTTCCTCGAAAAGGAAGGCAAGGACGCGGCGCAGCGTTTCGGAGAAGAAGTGCTTGCCGTACTTTTCGTTGCCCTTGCCATCTTCGTCGCGCTGGCGGAGATTGCGATGCCGTGGCTTTTGTATGTGCTTGCGCCCGGTTTCGTGGACGATCCCGAGCGCTACGATTTTGCCACCCAGTTCACGCGAATTACCTTCCCGTATCTTTTGTTCATCTCGCTCGTCTCGCTGATGGGCGGCGTGTTGAATTCGCTCGGCCGGTTTGCGGCCGTGGCGGCGACACCGATCCTGCTTAACCTCACCCTGATCGGAAGCCTGCTGATTCTTGTGAATTTCACGGCAACGCCCGGGCACGCGCTGGCGATCGGGGTGACGATCGCCGGTCTCGGGCAATTTCTGTGGCTGGTGGTGGCGCTGAAACGGACTCACTTTCCACTGCGCCTGCGCCGGCCGCGATTAACGCCGGACGTAAAGCGTTTCCTGAGCCTGCTGGCGCCCGGTGCGGTCGGGGCCGGGATTGTGCAGATCAATCTCTTCGTCGACATCATCCTTGCCTCGTTGCTGCCGACGGGGGCGATTTCCTACCTTTACTACGCGGATCGGTTGAACCAATTGCCCTTGGGCGTCGTTGGCATCGCCGTCGGCACGGCGCTCTTACCGCTGCTTTCCCGCCAGATTCGCGGCGGTGACGCAGTGGCCGCGAACGCCAGCCAGAACCGGGCGATTGAGGTCACCCTTTTCCTGACCCTGCCGGCGGCGGTGGCGCTTTTCCTCCTGAGCGAGCCGATCATCCGCGTGCTGTTCGAACGCGGTGCCTTTGGCGCCGCCGAGACCGAAGCCTCGGCCCTGACGCTGATGGCCTATACGGTGGGGCTGCCGGCCTACGTGTTGGTCAAGGTGCTGGCGCCCGGCTTCTTCGCCCGGGAGAATACGACGACGCCGGTGAAAATCGCCGGCATTGCCGTCGTGATCAACATCGTCTTCAGCGTTGCCATGATGATTCCCTTCGCTCAGGTGGGCATCGCGCTCGCCACGGCGATTGCTTCCTGGTTCAACGCCAGCCTGCTGGCGATCGGGTTGTGGCGGCGGCGCGATCTCGTCCCGGACGACCGGCTGAAAAAACGCCTGCCGCGCATGATGCTGGCCGCTCTTGCCATGGGGGGGCTGGCGTTTTGGGTGGCAGGGCTGCTGGAGGCGCCATTGATGGGCAGCACGGTCGAACGCGGGCTTGTCATGCTGTTGCTCGTCGCCGGTGGTGGCGTGACCTACCTTTTCTTCGCGCATCTTCTCGGTGCGTTCAAAAAGGAAGATCTGCGTACGCTTTTCAGGAAAAGTACGCTTGACCAGGCGGAGGCTTGAGGGGAGACTTCGCCCGCCCGAAAGGGCTCCGCGGGGGTTTAAGACATGGAACGCATCTTCTCCGGCGTGCAGCCGACCGGGAATCTGCACCTTGGAAATTACCTGGGCGCGCTCAAGAACTGGGTTGGCCTGCAGGAGCGTTTCGAGTGCATTTACTGCATCGTCGACCTGCACGCGCTGACGGTCCCCCAGGATTCCGCCGCCCTTACCGCGCACACCCGGGAAGTGACGGCCGCCTTCCTCGCCTCCGGGATCGACGCCAAAAACGGCATCATCTTCAACCAAAGCGCGGTGGCCGGGCATAGCGAGCTGGCCTGGCTGCTGGGGTGTCTCACGCCGCTCGGCTGGCTCAACCGGATGACCCAGTTCAAGGACAAGGCCGGCAAGCATCAGGAGAAGGCGGGACTCGGGCTCTATGCCTATCCGGTGCTGATGGCGGCGGACGTGTTGCTCTACAAGGCGACTCACGTGCCGGTCGGCGAAGACCAGAAACAGCATCTCGAGCTTTGCCGCGACATCGCCGGCGCCTTCAACCGCCAGTACGGGGTTGAGTATTTTCCCCTGCCGGAGCCGCAGATCTTCGGCGAGGCGACACGGGTCATGAGTCTGCGCGACGGCACCGCAAAGATGAGCAAGTCCGATTCTTCCGACAATTCCCGGATCAACCTCACGGACGACCGCGACACGATTGCCCGCAAGGTCCGCAAGGCGAAAACGGACGCCGACCCTCTGCCGGAGAGCGTGAAGGGCCTCGAAGGCAGGCCCGAGGCGGCGAATCTCGTTGGCATCTATGCAGCGCTGGCCGGGACCGACCGCAAGGCAGTGCTGGACCGCTTCGCCGGCGCCCAGTTTTCGGCCTTCAAGGAAGCGCTGACCGAGCTTGCCGTCGAGGCATTGGGGCCGATCGGCGAGGCGATGACGGAGCTGAAGCGGGACACCGCGACGGTGGACGGGGTCCTCAAGGAAGGGGCGGAACGCGCCTCGGCAATCGCCGAGAAGCACCTGGCCGAGATTCGCGACCTCATGGGATTGCTGCGCTGCGAATGACGGGCCGTTACGTTTTCTCCTGACGAATCTGCGATTTAGGCTTGCCCTTGCGGTGGCGCTCGGCCTATCTCTGCGTATCGGTCCAGGCGGCCGAAACATGCAGGCCACATGCAGATTTATCTCCCCATTGCCGAAATTTCGGTAGACGCCTTTCTTCTTTTAGGGCTTGGGGGGCTTGTCGGGTTCCTTTCGGGCCTGTTTGGCGTTGGCGGTGGCTTTTTGATGGCGCCGTTCCTCATTTTCATCGGCATTCCACCGGCGGTGGCCGTGGCCACGGAGGCGAACCAGATCGTCGCCGCCTCGGTTTCCGGCGCGCTGGCCCACTGGCAGCGCAAGAACATCGATATAAAAATGGGAATCGTGCTTGTCGCCGGCGGCCTGCTCGGTTCCACCGTCGGCGTGTGGTTGTTTTCCTACCTTCGCAGCCTGGGTCAGATCGACCTCGTCATCGCCATCTCCTACGTCATTTTCCTGGGCGTGATCGGCAGCCTCATGTTTGCGGAAAGCGCGCGCGCCGTTCTTCGCCGCAGACGGCAGGCTTCGACGCGGCGCAAGCTGCATCAGCATCTCTGGGTGCACGGGCTTCCCTTCAAGATGCGGTTTCACCGCTCGAAACTCTATATCAGCGCGCTGCTGCCGCTGGGCGCCGGCTTCTTCGTCGGCGTGCTTGCCGCCATCATGGGCGTCGGTGGCGGGTTCATCCTGATTCCCGTCATGATCTACCTCATCGGCATGCCGACCGCCGTTGTCGTCGGCACCTCGCTTTTCCAGATCATCTTCGTCACGGCGAACGTGACGTTCCTACAGGCGCTGCACAACCAGACGGTGGATATTCTGCTGGCGCTTCTGCTTCTGGTCGGCGGCGTCGTCGGTGCCCAGCTTGGCACGCGCTTCGGCGGCAAGCTGCAGGGAGACGAATTAAGAAGTCTGCTTGCCTTGCTGGTTCTTCTCGTTTGTGCGCGGATGCTGTGGGAATTGGTGGCGACGCCGGCAGACGTCTTTTCCTTGAGCCTGGTGCAGCCATGAACCGGGCGCGTCTTCCTTTCCTAGCTGCCCTCACCCTGCTCTGGCTTGGCGCGTTCCCGGTTCGGGCGGAACCGCTGGTGGCGGACCTTTCGGATCATTTGATTGAGATAACGACCGGGTTCACCGGGGCCGAGGTTCTGCTCTTCGGGGCGACGGAAGGGGCCGGAGACATCGTCGTCATCGTTCGAGGGCCCGCTCAGAACCTGATCGTGCGGCAAAAGGAATCGGTTGCTGGCATCTGGATGAATCGGAACCGCATGCATTTCAAGGACGTGCCGGCCTACTACACCGCCGCTTCGAACCGGCCAATCGCCGAGATCGTGCCCCACGAAATGCGCGTGCGTAACGAAATCGGCGCGGAAAATCTGCGGCTGGCAACGACAACGGAATCGACGAAGGAAGCGGCCGATCTTTTCCGCAAAGCCCTGATCCGCAGGAAGCAGACCCAGCAACTTTACGGCATGGCGCCCGGCGAGATCGCCTTCATGAGCAACAGCCTCTTTCAGACCCGCCTTTACTTTCCGGCGACGGTGCCGGTCGGCATCTACACCGTCAAGGTGCTGCTGGTGCGGGAGAAACAGGTGGTCAGCGTCCAGACGACGCCGCTCATTGTGCAGAAGACCGGCGTCGAGGCGGCCATCTTCAATTTTGCCCATGCCCATGCGGCGCAATATGGGATCGTTGCTATTTTCCTCGCCTTAGTGGCAGGATGGTTGGCCGGGGTCTTCTTCCGCCGGGTTTGACCCCCTTTCCCCCATTTCATGGTTACGAGGTCGCATGTCGCAACGAAAGGAAAGCGCAAAGGAATCGTCCGGTCGCTGTTTTCTTGTCGTCGTCGACCCTACGAAAGAGATGCACACGGCGCTCCGTTTTGCCTGTTACCGCGCCCACAGCACGGGCGGTTACGTCTCGCTTCTTTACGTGCTCGAGCCGGCCGACTTTCAGCATTGGATGACGGTGGGCGAACTCATGCGCGACGAAGCCCGTGCCGAGGCGGAGGAACATCTCAAGCAGTTTTCGGAAGAGGTGAACAAGCTGACCGGCAAGATGCCGGTGCTGTTCGTGCGGGAAGGGGTGCGCAGCGAAGAGCTGGTCAAGGTCCTCGAGGAGGAGCCCAGCATCTCCATCCTTGTGCTCGCCGCCGCCTCCGGACCGGAGGGGCCGGGACCGCTGATCAACCATCTGGTGAACAAGCTGGCGGGCAAGATTCGGGTGCCAATCACGATCGTGCCCGGCGATTTGACCGACGAACAGCTTCGTCTGCTGACTTAAAAAGGACGCCTTTCCGGATGGTTAGCTGGGTAACCTTAAGAATTACCTAAACAAAAGCTTGAATTTTAGATTTCTTTTTCTAAATTCCCAGCCAACGAGGAAACGTAAAAACCACAGCTTGGCTCGCCAAGGAGGTCCGCGCTGTTTATTCAGACCGAGACGACGCCGAACCCGGCGTCTTTGAAATTCATCCCCGGTCAGGCGGTCATGGAAACCGGAACGGTCGATTTTGCATCGTCCGAAGCGGCAACGCGTTCGCCATTGGCGAAGCGGCTGTTCGCCATTGCGGGCGTGGCCGGCGTGTTCCTGGGCGCTGACTTCATCACCGTACGCAAGACGGACGAACGGGACTGGCAGGTGATCAAGCCGGAAATCCTGGGCGCCATCATGGAGCACTTCACGCTCGGTGAGCCGGTCCTGGTCGAGGACGGGTCGAAGGCTTCGGCCGCGCCGGACGGGGACGAGGACGAAATCGTCGTCCAGATCCGGGAATTGCTGGAAACGCGGGTGCGCCCGGCCGTCGCCCAGGATGGCGGCGACATCGTTTTCCAGGGCTATGAGGACGGGGTCGTTTTTCTCGAGCTCCATGGGGCCTGTTCCGGTTGCCCAAGCTCGACGGCGACGCTCAAGAACGGGATCGAGAATCTGCTCAAGCACTACATCCCGGAAATCCAGGAAGTCCGCGCCGTTTCCTGAGGCAACGGCCAAAAGAGGATTCATCCATTGAGGCACCTATTCCCCGGCCGCCGGCGGCCGGTTCCCTTCCGCTCCCTCCACTGGCTCGGCCATCAGGCCCGACGCCTGGCCCTTCGCGGCCGTTTTTGGCTTGACGCCGCCCGCGGATTCATAGCTCTATCTAGTAGGTTTAATCAGCTAGGCCGCTATATGCAGTGGGTCGACACCAAGGCCTTCGGCGGTTTGGGGCAGCGGATCGGGTTTGAGCGCTTCGCCCTTGGCTTCCTTTTCCTCGCCATCGGTGGCTTGGTCGGCAGCGTCGTCCTCGGCCGGACGAGCCTGCCGGTGACACCTCTTCTCGAACACGCGCCGCTCGAACGGCCGGTGGCCGCCCTCCGGCTCACCGACGCCGAAACGGTCGCCGCGGCCTTCGGCAGTCAGGGCTACCGTCTGGACCGGGTGCGCGAGGAAGGCGTCGTGCCGCGGGTTTTCCTGGCGGTGTTGCCCTCCGACCTCGAGGCGATTCAAGGGGTGCGTGAGCGCAAGCGGCTTTTTCTGCAAACGGTGCTGCCGCTTATCCTGCACGTGAACGAAACGATCGCCGAACAGCGCAAGCGCGCGCTCGCGCTTACGGAAGCGAAGCAACGCGGCGTGCGCCTCGCCACGAAGGATTCGGATTGGCTGCGCGACCTGTATGCTTATTACCGCGTCCCGGAAGGCGATTTGTCCGAATTGCTGCGCCGGGTCGACGTCATTCCGCCGTCGCTTGCCTTGGCCCAGGCGGCCGAGGAAAGCGGTTGGGGAACGTCCCGTTTCGCCCAGGAAGGGAACGCCATCTTCGGCCAGTGGACGCTTAGCCTTCATCGGGGGCTGGTGCCGCTGGAACGCGGCGGGGAATCGCGCGTCGCGGTGCGAAGCTTCCGCGACCTCGCCGGTTCGGTGCGGGCCTATACGCGCAACCTGAATACGCATCTGGCCTATCGGGAACTTCGCGCCAAGCGCGAGGCGTTGCGCCGCCGCGACATTCCGCTGAACGGCTACACGCTGGCCGGCACGCTTCGCTTCTATTCCGAGCGCGGCGAAGCCTACATCCAGACGCTTCGCTCTCTCATCCGGTCGAACAAGCTGCGGCATTTCGACCGGGCGCGGCTTACCGGTGACGTTTATGCGAGCCTTCCGGAGAGCGGCGCCTAGGCGCGTTTATTTTCTTTCTTATCCGGCGACGTAGAACTGGCGGCCATACCACCGCCAGCGCCCGTCCCGCGTGTGCAGCGTGCAGTTGATTCGGGCGCGGCCCTTCGGGAAAGGCTCCGTCATGCGCACCTCGAACCGGCGCTCGCCAAGCCGCTCGAGCTGGCCCAGGCCCTGGTTCGACGCGTAACAGTTCAACCGGTCCAGATCGGGCACGTTGCCCTCGACGGTGAAACCGAAATTCGGCGGGTTGTCGTCCTGGATCAGCATGTCGCGCGGGGTCACGTCCTTCACCGGCAGGGGCAGCGCGCCGGCGGCCAGGCGAAGCCGCTCGATGTTTCCGAAGGTTTCGTTGAAGGCGAAGCGCGGCAGGTAGAAGAAATCTTCCCCGCCATGCAGGACGCCGGAATGCTGGCCGAAGGCGGCCGTGAAGCCGGCCTTGCGCACGGCATCCTGAACCCTGAGGCTCGCTTCGCCGTAAGGGTAGGCGAAAAGCTTCGGTACCGCCCCAAGCTCGTCGAGGAACCGCGCGTTCGAATGGGCAAGGTCCTCCTGCATCGTTTCCTCGTCCGCAAGCGGCATGTGAAGATGGGTTGCCGTCTGGCTTCCGATCGTGACCCCTTCCCGCATCAGCTCCCGCACCTGGTCCCAACTCATGTAACTCTGTCCGCCCTCGTCGATGGCTTCGGTGGCGACAAAAAGGGTCAAGGGGAAGCCGGCCGCCTTCAGTCTCGGCCAGGCTTCCTTGTAGACGGAAAGAAAGGCGTCATCGATGGTAATGGCAACGGTCCGTTCCGGAAGCGCCTTGCCCTCGCGAAGCGACTTGAGAATTTCGGGCAGGGGCAGCACGGCATAGCCGCCGCTTTTCAGCTCGTGCAGATGCGTCTCGAATTGTTCGAGCGTGGTATTCGTCGAGGGGTAAATGCTTTCCCCGAACCGGTGATAGATGAGGACGACGGCCGAGTCGGCGGCCAGCGCGGCGCCGGCAAAAAAACATCCGTACAGGCCGGCCAGCAAAAGACCGAGACAGCGGCGAAGCAAACGGGTCATGCGGGAGAGCCTAGCATGCCGAGGCCAAGCTCGGCATCGTGAAGGAGCGGGTAGCGTTTCGCGTCGAACAGCTGATAGTGCCACCATTCGTTCCGGTAGAAATCCCATCCGGCGTCCGTCATCAGCCCCAGGAGAAAAAGCCGGTTGCGCTGCGCTTCCAGGGAAACGTCCCCGTTGCCGTGGTGGGAAAGCGGCGTGAAGGCATCGAAGGGTGTGCCCATGTCGAGCGCCCGGCCCGTCGCGTCCAGCAGCGTGAGATCGACCGCCGCCCCGCGGGAGTGGGGCGACCCCTTCTTCGGATCGGCCAGAAAGTCCGGGTCCGGGCAGGCATCCCAAAGAATCTGCTGCGCTTCGGCCGGGCGAAACCCGTCGAAGATTCGGAAGCGACAACCGAAGCGTTCGGCCAATGCGATGGCATTGCGAAGGCAGGCGGCGGCGTCCGGGTGCAAATAACAGCGCGCCGCGGCATAGACCGGCCGGCCGGTGAAATTTTCCGCCGTGGCATAGGCCAGCGCCAGTTCGACGCCATCGTCCGGGATGATTTCGACTAGGGGCGGTTTCGGGTTTGCGTCCATGCGTCCCGCAGCTTGCCGGGTTCGGCGTGGTTTTTACAAGTCTTCGATCGATCTTGGGCTAGAATTTGCCCGTCAAATTTCCCTGGCGATCCGATGACAACCGTTTGGACCGGGTGATGAAGATTCTTGCCTTCGATACCGCCGCCCGCGCCTGTTCGGCCGCCCTTTTTGAGGATGGCCGAATCCTGGCATCGCGCCTTCGGGAAATGGAGCGTGGCCAGGCCGAGGTGTTGCTGGACGTGGTGCAGGAAGTGCTGGCCGAGGCGGGCGCGTCCTTCGCCGGTCTCGACCGTCTGGCCACGACCCTTGGGCCCGGCTCCTTCACCGGCCTTCGCGTTGGGCTGGCCGCGGCGCGCGGCCTGGCGCTTGCCGGCGATTTGCCGGTGGTGGGCGTCACCACCTTCGAGGCCGTCGCCCACGGGGTGACGGCGGTGGAACGGGAAGGCCGGCTGCTGCTGGTGGCGTTGGATACGAAGCGGGGCGATCTCTACGTGCAGGCCTTCGATTCGACCCTGACGCCGCTCGCCGAAGGCGAGGTACTGGCGCCGGCGGCCTGTGCCCGGTTCGAAGGCGAGGGCCCGCTGCTGATCGTCGGCGACGGGGCGTCGTTGTTGCGCGAGGTTTTCGGCCAAAATTCGCGGGCGGTGCGCTGGTCCGAAGCGCCGGGCCACCCCGAGGCCGCGGTCATCGCCCGCCTTGCCGCCGCGCGGGAGCCGTCGCCCGCCCTGCGTCCCATCTACCTTCGCCCGCCCGAGGCCCGGCTTCCCGATGGTTGAGCCTTCCGCGCCGTTTCGCATCCGCCCGGCGCTTGGCGGAGACCTGCCAGGGGTGACCGCGCTTCAGGCCGCCTGTTTCGCGGACGCCTGGGGGGAGGCCTCGATCGCGAAATTTCTTACCGACCCCCACGGCCTCTCCCTGCTTGCCGTCGCCGGCGGGGGACGGCCCGCCGGTTTCGCGCTCTGCCGGATGGTAGGCGGGGAATGTGAAATCCTTTCGCTGGGTGTCGCCGCGGAATGGCGCGGCCGGGGCCTTGGCGCCCGGCTCCTAGAGGCGATCGCGGCGGCGGCGGGCGCACGCGGGGCGGAACGGATCTACCTTGAGGTCGCGGTCCAGAACACGGAGGCCGGCGCGCTTTACCACCGCCACGGCTTCCGGCAGGTGGGCCAGAGGCCCGGCTACTACCCGCGCCGGGACGCGCCGCCCGGCGACGCTCGCCTGCTCTGCCGGACCCTCTGAAAGCCTTTCTTTTCAAATCGTTAGTTCTGAAAAATTCCGTGAGGGCGGGGTTTTGTACTAGACTGCCGGGACGGGAGAGGAGGACCCATGGCGGAAGAAACGCCCTCGGCTGCGACGGGCATGCACAGGACCGAGCTGCTGCAACTCACGACGGACATCGTCGTTTCCCATGTCGCCAACAACCGGCTGGCGGTGGAGGAGCTTCCGAAACTCATTCACGACGTCTACGCCTCGCTGATTGGCGCCGGCCCGAAGGGCAAGCCGGAGCGCAAACGTCCCCAGCCGGCCGTCCCCATTCGCAAATCGGTGACCCCGAATTACATCGTCTGCCTGGAGGACGGGAAAAAACTGAAAATGCTGAAGCGTCATCTCAAGACGGCCTATGGCATGACGCCGGAAGAATATCGCGCCCGTTGGCGGTTGCCGCCGGACTATCCGATGGTTGCGCCCGCCTATGCGGAACAGCGCAGCAAACTTGCTAAAAAGATTGGCCTTGGATCGCGTTCACGAAAACGTAAAAAATAAACGTTTAAGCTATGTTATGCCAATTCGGGGCAGACTTGTGAGGGTGCTTTCAAATCCTTATACTTAAAAAACGGAAACGGTATCGTTCATCCAACACCCAGCTGGAATATGCCTTCCCGTTTGGAACGCCTTTGCGAAGCAAAGGGCTTGAAGATGACGGAGCAGCGTCGGGTGGTTGCCCGCGTGCTTTCCGATTCAACCGACCATCCGGACGTCGAGACGGTTTACCGGCGCGCCTCCGAAGTCGATGAGCACATCAGCATCGCGACCGTCTATCGCACGATCCGGCTGTTCGAAGAAGCCAATATCATCGAACGACTCGACTTCAAGACCGGCCGGGCGCGTTACGAAGAAATTCCGGAAGAACACCACGACCATTTGATCGATATGCGCAGCGGTAAGGTCATCGAATTTCAATGCAAGGAAATCGAAGATTACCAAAAAGCAGTCGCCAAGAAGCATGGCTACGAACTTGTCGGACATCGACTCGAACTTTATGGCGTGCCTGTAAATAAATCGAAGCCAAAGAAATAAAACGGATGTTGAACACGCCGAAAAAAATTCGTGAGAAGTTTCGCAACCGGCAGCCCGGCTGGCTTCCGAAATTTGCGAAAGCCATGCGCCCGCCTTATGGGTGGAAGCGTTTTGGCGCCGCCGCCTTCATGCCGAAGGGCTTTATCGATCCCATTCAGAAGGTTCGAAGCAAGACGCTCGAGGTTCGCCTTGCCCATAACGAACGCGAGGTCGACGCGGCGCTAGCGTTGCGCTACCGGGTTTTTTACGAAGAGCTGAACGCCCATCCCACCCCGGAAATGCTGGACAAAAAGCGGGACTTCGACAGTTTCGACGAGGATTGCGACCACGTGCTGGTCATCGATCACGATCGCGTCGAAGGGAACGATTTTTCGAACGCCGTCGTCGGCACCTACCGTCTGATTCGCAGCGAAATGGCGGCCCGGCACGGCGGTTTTTATTCCGCCGGTGAATACGACCTTTCGCGCCTGATGGAATATCCGGGCCGGCTTTTGGAGCTGGGCCGTTCCTGCGTGGATGCGAACTACCGCAGCCGGGCGACGATGGAATTGCTCTGGCGCGGCATCGGTGCCTATGTAGAATATTACGACGTCGATGTGCTGTTCGGTTGTGCCAGTCTGATCGGCACGGATCCGGAAGAACACGCCGAAGTGCTTACCTACCTGCGCAAATACCACTTGGCGCCGCCGGCGATTCGGCCAAAGGCGCTGGCCGATCGCTACGTTCCCATGAAGACGCTGGACGAGGTGGATACGAAGCGCGCGCTTGCCTCGCTTCCGACCCTGATCAAGGGATATTTACGCCTTGGCGGTTTCGTCGGCGACGGCGCCGTCATCGACGAACAATTCAATACGACGGACGTTTGCGTCGTCGTCAAACGCGATCTTGTTCCGGATAAGTATTTCCGGCACTTCGACGTGAAGAAATCGACGCAGTAGATTGCATGGGCTCTCGCCTTCTCGCCGTCTTCCGCATCCTGATTTACGTTAGTTGGACGTTCCTGCTTATTCCCGTGCAGGCGATCGGGCTGCGCCTGCATCGTCCCTATGCGCGCCGCCTTCCTTATTTCTATCATCGCAGTTGTTGCTGGATTTTCGGCTTTCGTCTCGTTCAGCTTGGAGCCATTTCCGAACAGCGGCCGACCTTGTTCGTCTCGAACCATACGTCTTATCTAGATATCACGATGCTCTCGGCGCTGATTCCGGGCGTCTCTTTTATTTCGAAAGCCGAGGTCAGGGACTGGCCGTTCTTCGGCCGGCTGGCGCGGCTTCAGGAAACCGTCTTTATCGAACGGCGCACCTCGCGCACCTCGCACCACCGGGATGCGATTCACGAACGCCTGAAGACCGGTGACCGGCTTGTGCTTTTCCCGGAGGGAACCAGCAACGATGGCAACCGGGTGCTGCCGTTCAAAAGCGCGCTTCTGAGCGTGGCCGAAAAAAAGATCGACGATCAACCGTTGGTCGTGCAGCCGGTCTCGATCGCCTATACGCACCTGAACGGGGTGCCGATGGGCCGCCTCTACCGGCCCTTCTATGCCTGGTATGGCGACATGGAGCTTGCGCCCCACTTTCTGGAGATGGCGGGCCTTGGCAAGGTCACCATCGTCGTTACGTTTCACCCCCCGGTGACGGTCGAGGCCCATGGCTCGCGCAAGGAATTGGCCGAGGCCTGCGGGCAGATCGTGGCCCGGGGCGTGGCGGCGGCGATCACCGGACAATTGCCGCCGGCAACCGCCGGAACGCCGGCGCAAACGACCCTCGCGCCTGCCCGCCCATGACGCTTTTTCGCGCAATCCGCGTGCTTTTTGGGTTATGTTTTCCTATAGCGATGCCGAAAACCGGGGGCTTGAGGGCGCCTGTCCTTGAGCCGGGCAGATAGGTTGGCAAAGAAGCTTTTCATCAAAACCTATGGTTGTCAGATGAACGTCTATGACTCCGCCCGCATGGCGGACGTTCTGGCGCCGCTCGACTATGCGGCGGCGGACGGGCCGGAAGACGCCGACATGGTGATCCTGAACACCTGCCATATCCGCGAAAAGGCGTCCGAGAAGCTGTTTTCCGAATTGGGGCGGCTGCGCCGCGTCAAGGCCACGCGCGAAACCGAGGGCCGCACCCTGATCCTCGCCGTCGCCGGCTGCGTCGCCCAGGCCGAGGGCGCCGAAATTTTTCGCCGCGCCCCTTACGTCGATCTCGTCTTCGGGCCCCAGGCCTATCACCGCCTGCCGGAAATGGTGGCCCGCGCCACCCGGGCCGGCGGCGGCGTGCTGGACACCGACTTTCCGGTTGAATCGAAATTCGATTACCTGCCGCAGGCCTCAAAGGAAAGTCCCGTTTCCGCCTTTCTTTCCATTCAGGAGGGCTGTGACAAATTCTGCACCTTCTGCGTCGTGCCCTATACGCGGGGCGCGGAATTCTCGCGGCCGGTTTCCGCCGTGCTCGAAGAAGCGCAAGGGCTGGTTGATGCCGGCGCCCGCGAGATCACTCTCCTGGGCCAGAACGTCAACGCCTATCACGGCGAACACCCGGTCGGCGGCCGGGCGACGCTGGCCGGACTGATCGACGTTTTGGCAGGGATCGAAGGCCTGTTGCGGATCCGCTACACGACCTCACATCCCCGCGACATGGACGACGATCTGCTGGCGCTGCACGGGAGCGAGCCAAAACTAATGCCGTTTTTACACCTGCCCGTTCAGTCCGGGTCCGATGCGGTGCTCGAGCGCATGAACCGCGGCCATCGGGTCGAACACTACCTCGAACGGGTGGCGCGCTTGCGCCATCACCGCCCGGACATCGCCCTTTCCTCGGACTTCATCGTCGGCTTTCCGGGCGAAACGGAAGCCGATTTCGAGGCGACCCTGGCGCTGGTCCGCGAGGTGGGCTTCGCCCAGGCCTTTTCCTTCAAGTTCAGCCCGCGCCCCGGCACGCCGGCCGCCATGATGGAGGACCAATTGCCCGAGGCGGAAAAAGAAGAACGTCTGGCAAGGCTTCAGGTCCTGCTCACCGCGCAAAAGCAGGACTGGAATGCGGCGACCGTCGGCCGCCGCCTGCCGGTTCTTTTCGAATCCGCCGGCCGCCATCCGGGTCAATTGGTGGGGCGCAGTCCCTATTTGCAGGCCGTGCACGTCGAATCGCCAGGCGTTGCCATCGGCGAGGTGGCCGAGGTCGTGATCACGGCGCTCCATGCGAACAGCCTGGCCGGCCGCGAAGTCGCCTCCTCCCCTGCGGCGGCACCGGATAAAGGAGACGCAACGCGGCCATGCGTGTGAACGCACCAACAACGAAACAGGATGCCCCGCTTTACCTTCAGTTCGACGACAACCGTCTGCTTCCCCATCTTTACGGGAAACAGGACGAACATCTCGCGCGCATCGAAAAGAAGCTCAGCGTCTCCATTGTTTCGCGGGGCAATCGTCTGGCCATTTCCGGCCCGCCGGAACACGTCCGCATGGCGCGCGCCGCTTTGGAAGCGCTCTACCGGCGACTGCAAAAGGAACAGGACGTCGATGCCGGCGAGGTGGACGCGGCGCTGCGTCTGGCTGTGAACGTGAAGGAAAAAGGGACACTATTGGATTTCGAGACTTACGCGATCCCGACGCGCAAGCGGCTGATCACGCCCCGCTCGGCCGGCCAGGTTCATTACATCCAGGCGTTGCAAGCAAGCGAGCTCGTCGTCGCCCTTGGCCCCGCGGGCAGCGGCAAGACCTATCTTGCCGTCGCGATGGCGGCTTCCATGCTGATGACGGGACAGGTCGACCGGATCATCCTGTCGCGTCCCGCCGTCGAAGCGGGCGAACGCCTGGGGTTTCTGCCGGGCGATCTGCGCGAGAAAATCGACCCTTACCTGCGCCCACTTTACGAGGCGCTGCACGACATGATGCCGCTCGATCAGGTGAACCGCCGGCTTGCCAGCGGCGAGATCGAGATCGCGCCGCTGGCCTTCATGCGCGGGCGTACGCTTTCGAACGCGTTCGTCATTCTGGACGAAGCGCAGAACACGACCGCCGTTCAGATGAAGATGCTGCTGACGCGCCTTGGCGAGAACGCCCGCATGACGGTAACCGGCGATTTGACCCAGGTGGATTTGCCGAAAGGCGTGCGTTCCGGTCTTCGGGATTCGCTAGAAATTCTTACCTCCGTCGATGGAGTGCGCATCGTCGAACTTTCGGATACCGACGTCGTTCGCCATCCCCTGGTATCGGATATCGTGCGGGCCTACGATGCCCGCGACCAACAGGAAGAAAATACGGCTTCCGATCCGTACGACAAATCCCACAATGACTGACGCTGTCCCCGCTCTTTCGGTCGACATTGCGCTTGCCGTTCTGGACGAACGGTGGCTGGAGGTCCTGCCCTCGGCGAAAGCCGTCGCGCGCCGCGCCGCCACCACCGCCCTTGCCCAGGCGGCGTTGCCGGAAGGGCCGGTCGAGCTTAGCCTTGCCCTGATGGACGATGCGCAAGTGCGCGGGCTTAATCGCGATTACCGCGACCAGGACGCGGCCACCAACGTGCTTGCCTTTGCGGGCGAAACGCTTCGGCCCGGCGATGCGAACCGCCCGCTTTTGCTGGGGGACGTCGTGATTGCCTTCGAGACGACCGCGGCGGAGGCAAAGGCCCAGGGCAAGACGCTTTCGGACCATTTGAGCCACCTCGTCGTCCACGGCGTCCTGCATCTTTTGGGCTACGATCATGGGGAAACGCAGGCCGCCGAGGAAATGGAAGGGCTCGAGCGCGCCGTCCTTGCCCGGCTTGGCATCGCAGACCCTTACGCGGCCGAAACGCAGGCGCGGGTTGCTGGAGAAGCGGGATGACAGCCGAAACCCAGGAAAACATGCCGGCCGAGACGGAAAACACATCGCCGGAAACGGAAACCTGGTTCCGGGGGGCGTGGAATCGTCTGCGCGGCCGGCGCGCGCGGGCCGCGGAACGGCCGATCGAAGAACTGATTCTTGATCAGGACGAATCAAGAATGCCGATCGACCCGGATCAACGCGTCCTTCTCGAAAACGTTCTGCAGCTTCGCAACGTTGCCATCAGTGACATCATGCTGCCGCGCGTTGACATCGTCGCGGTCGAAGCGGGGGCCTCGCTCAAGGAAGTCATCGACATCATGGGCCGAAACGCGCATTCCAGGCTTCCGGTTTACCGCGACTCGCTCGACGATGTGATCGGCATCGTGCACATCAAGGATGTGTTGGCCTGCTGGGGCGCGGAAGAACAGTTCCGGCTTTCGCGAATCGTTCGCCGTGCGCTATTCGTGGCGCCCACGATGCGGGTGCTGGACCTTTTGCTACAGATGCGCGCGACACGAATCCACATGGCCCTGGTCGTTGATGAATATGGCGGTGTCGATGGGCTGGTCACCATCGAGGATCTCGTCGAGGAAATCGTGGGCGAGATCGAAGACGAACATGACGTCGAGGCGCCACCGATGATCGTGCCGCTGCACGACGGCTCGCTCATGGTAGACGCCCGTGTTGAGCTCGAAGCGTTTGAAGCGCACACCGAGCTTGCCGCGCTTGCCGACAAGGACGAGAACATCGACACCCTGGGCGGTCTCGTTTTCTCCCTTGCTGGCCGCGTGCCCGCCCGCGGCGAAATCATCCGACACCCTTCGGGAATCGAATTCGAGATTCTCGAAGCCGACGGACGCCGCATTCGCCGTATGCGCGCCCGCAACCTTCCCGCGTCGCCCACGGATGGGTGAGGCGGCGCCGGCCACCGGATTCGATTCCTTTGGATGGGCCTTGCGGGTGCGCCGGGCCTGCGAGGCTCTCGGCGGGTGCCGGCGCTGGTTGCTTGCCTTCCTGCTGGGCGTTCTGGCGGCTTTCGCGATGCCGCCCTGGCATGGGGCTCCCCTGCTGTTTCTGGCCTTTCCGGGCCTCTTCTGGCTGATCGGCGCGACGCGGCGCCATCGCACCGCTTGCCTTCTCGGCCTGGCCTTCGGGTTCGGGCATTTCCTGGTGGGGGTCTACTGGATCACGAACGCCTTTCTTGTCGATGCGGACCGCTTCGCCTGGCTGGTGCCGATCGCCATTCCGGGCCTCGCCCTTTACCTCGCCCTCTTTCCCGCCGGCTGCGTACTGGCCTTTCGCCTGCTTGGCCGGTTCCTGGGCGGCGACGGGTGGCGGGGCGCGCTTTTGTTCGCCCTGCTCTGGACAGGGTTCGAGTGGCTGCGCGGCCACCTGCTCACCGGCTTTCCATGGACGCTCATGGGCCATGGCTGGGTCGTCTCGGAAGCGATGATGCAGACGGCCGCCGTCGTTGGAAGCTACGGCCTGAGTTTCCTCATGGTGTTGGCGGCATTGATGCCGGTGGTTCTGGCCCGTCCGCAAAGCAAAGGCCGGCTGCTGCCGCTGGGGCTGACAATCGGGCTTTTGCTTCTGCTGTGGGGGGGCGGCGCGCTTCGCCTCGAGCGGGCGGGCGCGCCGGAGGAGACCGGCGTGCAGCTGCGGCTCGTGCAGGCGAACATTCCCCAGACCCTTAAATGGCGTTCCGATCTGCACGAGGCGCATTTCGCCCGTCACCTGTCCCTTACGACGGGCCCCGGCTTCGACAAGGCCAACATCGTCGTCTGGCCGGAAATGGCCGTGCCTTACGCGCTGGCCGGCGACGCGAAACGCCGGGCCCGGCTGCGCGCCGCGGTGCCGGCGGGCGGGGTGCTGCTGACCGGCGCCCCGCGCCTGGCGCAGGCGAACGCGCCGCGCTCGGCGTCGAACGGCCTCGTTGTGCTTGACGACCAGGGCGAGATCGTCGGCGGCTACGACAAGTTTCACCTCGTGCCCTTCGGGGAATACGTGCCCTTGCGGAAATGGCTTCCGATTTCCAGGATCGTGCCCGGCATCGGCGATTTTCATCGCGGGCCGGGGCCCCGCACGTTGGCGCTGCCCGGCTTGCCCGCGCCAAGCCCGCTCATCTGTTACGAGGTGATTTTTCCGGGCCGGGTGCTGGACGCAACCACGCGGCCCGGCTGGTTGCTCAACGTGACGAACGACGCCTGGTTCGGCGAAAGCTCCGGTCCCTATCAGCATTTTGCCTCGGCCCGCTTCCGCGCCGTCGAGGAGGGACTGCCATTGGTCCGGGCCGCCAACACCGGCATTTCGGCGATCGTGGATGCCCATGGCCGGGTGCGCGCCCGCCTCGATCTCGGTGAAACGGGTGCGCTGGATGGGCCCCTGCCGGGCGCGCTGGCGCCGCCGCCCTACGCCCGGTTCGGGGACGGCGTCCTTTTCGGCCTGCTTGGCGCGGGCCTGATCCTGCTTGGCACGGCGCGCCTTTGGGGCTGGTCCACCACCTCGCATGGTTGAGCAATCTCGCGAATTGACATCATACGGTTGTATGTTACGGTCAGTTGCAATCCATCAGCGCGGCAGGGAGGCAGATGAGCGCGCTCGCGGAAGCGAAGCAGAAGAAGGGCGCGAGCGCCAAGCGTGGCCGGCCGAAAGGCGACGGCCCCAACCCCGTCGACATTCATGTCGGAAGCCGGGTTCGCCTGCGCCGCACGTTGCTTGGCATGAGCCAGGAGAAGCTCGCCCAGGCGATCGGGCTTACCTTCCAACAGATCCAGAAATACGAACGTGGCGCCAACCGCATCGGTGCGAGCCGTCTGCACGAACTCAGCCAGGTGCTCGACGTGCCGGTTTCCTTTTTCTTCGATGACATGACCTACGCGTCGTCCGGCGATGCCGTGGCCGGCGCGTTGCACGAAGAAACCCCTCCGCCCTTCGAAGGCGATCCCCTGACAAAGCGGGAAACGCTTCGGCTGGTTCGCGCCTATTACCGGATCAAGTCGCCGGCCCTGCGCAAGCGGATTTTCGATCTGACGCAGTCGCTGGCCGACGAGGAAGACGCCGGGGAATCCTGAAGGCGCGCCCGCGCGCAGCACCCGGCGGAATCCTTTCTCGCCCTGCAAACCCATCCCGACGCCGCTTGACGGTCTATCGAAAGGCTGCCACAAAACCGCCTTGTCGCAACCGGCGGTGGCCTCCGATTCCCGCCGGAACCGTCCTTGGATCGGGAGGAAAACCGCGTGCGTAAAGGGCAGTATTTCTTCACCAGCGAATCGGTGTCGGAAGGCCATCCCGACAAGGTTTGCGACCGCGTTTCCGATTCCATCGTCGATGTCTTTCTGAAAGCGGATGCCCATGCCCGCGTTGCCGTCGAGACGATGGTGACGACGAACCGGATCATTCTGGCCGGCGAGGTGCGTGGCCCCGATACGCTGACCCATGCCGTGCTCGAAGACGTTGCGCGTCAGACGGTTCGCGCCATCGGCTACGACCACGAAAGCTTCCATTGGAAAGAGGCGGAAGTCGCCGTTTACATTCACGGCCAGTCCGCGGACATTGCCGCCGGCGTCGACGCGAAAGGCAACCGCGACGAAGGCGCGGGCGATCAGGGCATCATGTTCGGCTATGCCTGCCGGGAAACCGACGTGCTGATGCCGGCGCCCATCTACTACGCCCACCGTATCCTGCGCACGTTGGCCGAGGCCCGCCATGCCGGGACCGAGCCGGGCTTGAGGCCGGATTCGAAAAGCCAGGTGACCCTTGAATATCAGGATGGCCGTCCGGTGCGCGCCACTTCCGTTGTCGTCTCGACCCAGCACGCGCCGGATCTGACGCAGGAAGAAATTCGCGAAGTCGTGCGTCCCTATGTCGAACGCGCCCTGCCGGAGGGCTGGATGTGTGAAGACGCGGAATTCTACGTGAACCCGACGGGTATTTTTGTGATCGGCGGGCCCCACGGGGACGCCGGCGTCACCGGGCGCAAGATCATCGTCGATACCTATGGCGGGGCGGCCCCCCATGGCGGCGGCGCCTTTTCCGGCAAGGACCCGACGAAGGTCGACCGTTCGGCGGCTTACGCGGCGCGCTATCTGGCGAAAAACGTCGTCGCGGCGGGGCTGGCCGATCGCTGCACGATTCAACTCGCCTATGCCATCGGCGTGGCGAAGCCGCTGGCAGTGTACATCGATACCCACGGCACCGGGATTGCCGACGAAGAGACGCTTGCCAAGGTGCTGCAGGGTCTGGTGGACCTTTCCCCGCGCGGCATCCGCGAACATCTGGGGCTGAACCGTCCGATTTACGAACGCACGGCGGCCTATGGCCATTTCGGCCGCGAGCCGGAAGCCGATGGCGGGTTTTCATGGGAACGTCTCGATCTCGTCGACGAATTGCGCGCCGCTTTTTAATCACTTCGGATTGCGTTCGAGATGACCGAACGCCAAACGCAAAAAAAACGACTTCTTTATGGTAGGCGTCATGGCCATCGCCTGCGGGCGGGCCAGCAGGCCCGGCTCGAACGCCTGTTGCCGGAACTGGCCATTGCCTTGCCCGGCGAAGAGGGCGCGATGGATCCGAAAAAACTTTTTCCGAAACCACCGGACGACATCTGGTTTGAAATCGGATTTGGCGCCGGCGAACATCTGGCCCAACAAGCCGCCAGCCATCCCGCGACCGGCTTTCTGGGATGCGAGCCTTTCGTAAACGGGATCGCCGCGCTCTTGCGGGCGATCGAAACGGAGGATTTGCAGAATATCCGCATCTTTCCGGACGATGCCCGGGCGTTGCTGACGGCGTTACCGCCGCAAAGCCTGGGCCGCGTCTTTATCCTGTTTCCGGACCCCTGGCCGAAGAAACGGCATCACAAGCGGCGCTTCGTCTCG
The DNA here is from genome assembly GCA_021296325.1 of Alphaproteobacteria bacterium. Lineage (GTDB taxonomy): Bacteria > Pseudomonadota > Alphaproteobacteria. The sequence continues at coordinate 105,593 of JAGWAR010000001.1, read as the reverse complement.
ACCGAGACGCTGGATGCCCTTGCCCGCGTCATGAAGGAAGGGGCCGAACTCAGGCTTGCCACCGACGATGCGGGCTATCTGCGATGGATGCTTTTCCACCTGCTCGGCCATGCCGCTTTCGCCTGGGAAGCAAAGGGCCCGGGCGGCTGGCGCGAGCGCCCGGCCGACTGGCCAGCCACCCGCTACGAGGCCAAGGCGACGCGCGAAGGCAGAAAAATCGCCTATTTGCGATTTCGACGGCGGCCGGGAAAGGGTGAAAAACCAGCGAAAAGGGGTTGATGAAACCCGCCAATCCCCTATATTTTAAAGAAAAATTCCCTAAGCCTGAAAAATGCTTCAGACGATCAAAAGGGTGGGCCGGTGGCCCGCTTTTTTATTTTCTGGCGCGGGCAAAAAACCGGCGATGGGCGAGTCGAAAACAAGTTTGGAAGAGCCGATTTTGAAGATGATTTCGCCTTCCCTCGAAGCGATGGGCTACGAAGTCGTGCGGGTGCTTTTTACCGCCGGCCGCCGGCCGACCCTGCAGGTGATGACGGAGCGCATCGACGGCCAGGACGTGACGGTCGATGACTGTGCCCAGGTAAGCCGGACCGTGTCGGCCCTGCTTGATGTGGAGGACCCGATCAAGGGGGCTTACCAGTTGGAGGTAAGCTCACCTGGCATCGACCGGCCGCTGACACGGCGCAAGGATTTTTCCCGGTTCTCCGGGCACCTTGCCAAGGTGGAAACGAAGGAGGCCATGAACGGCCGGCGGCGGTTTCAGGGAACGCTGCTCGGCATCGATGACGACAGGATACGGCTCGATCAGGACGGTGAGACGCTGGAGCTCGACTTTAACGACGTCCGGCGTGCCAAACTCGTCCTGACCGATGAACTGATTGCGAAAACGGCAAAATCATGAGGCGTAAGTAAGGGTATGGAACTTGAAATGGTAACGGAGCCGAGACCGGAGCTCCTGCAGATGGCAGAGAGCGTCGCTCGGGACAAAGGCATCCAGCCTGATGAAGTGTTGGAGGCGATGGAGCAGGCCATCCAGAAAGCCGGCCGCTCGAAATACGGCCACGAACACGACATCCGTGCCACGATCGACCGCGAAACCGGCGCGATTGAACTCATGCGCTGTATCGAAGTGGTCGAAGAGATCGAAAACGACGTTACCCAGATGACGCTGGCGGAAGCGCAAAAGCGCCAGCCCGATGCCCAGATTGGCGAGTTTCTGACGGAACCCCTGCCGCCGATCGATTTCGGACGGATCGCCGCCCAGACCGCCAAACAGGTCATCGTCCAGAAGGTCCGCGAGGCGGAACGCGAACGCCAATACCAGGAGTACAAGGACCGCGTCGGCGAGATCGTCAACGGCATCGTCAAGCGAAGCGAATTCGGCAACCACCTGATCGTCGATCTGGGCCGGGCCGAAGCCCTGCTGCGCCGCGACGAAACCCTGCCGAGGGAAGTCTTCCACAACGGCAATCGGGTGCGGGCTTACATCTACGACGTTCGCCAGGAGCCGCGCGGCCCGCAGATTTTTCTCTCGCGCACCCACCCGCAATTCATGGCGAAGCTGTTTGCCCAGGAAGTGCCCGAAATCTACGACAGCATCATCGAAATCAAGGCCGTTGCCCGCGATCCGGGCAGCCGCGCAAAGATCGCCGTCCTTTCAAACGACGCAACGATCGACCCTGTCGGCGCTTGCGTCGGCATGCGCGGCAGCCGCGTGCAAGCCGTCGTCAGCGAGCTTCAAGGCGAAAAAATCGATATTATTTCCTGGTCGCCGGACCCGGCGACCTTCATCGTGAACGGAATGGCGCCTGCCGAAGTGACGAAGGTCGTGCTGGACGAGGAACAGCGGCGTATCGAGGTTGTCGTTCCGGACGATCAGTTAAGTCTCGCCATCGGCCGGCGCGGACAGAACGTGCGTCTCGCCTCGCAACTGACCGGCTGGGACATCGATATCCTGACCGAGGCCGAAGAGTCGGATCGCCGCAATGAGGAATTTCGTGCGCGCTCGCAGATGTTTGCGGAAGTACTCGACGTCGACGAGGTGATCGCCCATCTGCTGGTCACCGAAGGGTTTTCGACCGTCGAGGAAGTCGCCTTCGTGCCGACCGAGGATCTGGCCGGCATCGAGGGCTTCGACGAAGCCGTGGCGACGGAGTTACGGGACCGCGCCCGCAACTACATCACCAGCCAGAACGAACAGTTGACGACGCAGCGCAAGGAACTTGGCGTGGCCGACGAGGTGGCGACGCTCGACGGGTTGAATCCCGCCATGCTGGTTCAGCTTGGCGAGAAAGGGGTGAAGAGCCTCGACGATCTCGCGGACCTTGCCAGCGACGAATTGCGCGATATCGTCGGCCATACGAAACTTTCGGCAGGCGACGCCGACACGATTATCATGGCGGCGCGCGCCCATTGGTTCGAGGACGAAGAAGCCCCATCGGAAGCGGCGGCCGAAGCGGCACCCGAAGCGGACGCTGAAAACGCCGAGTCTGCCAAGAAAGAGCCGGCCTAACCGGCAACGGAACCCACGGAACCGACTGGATTCTTATGACGGAAACGAACGAGCAGGAAGAAAAGGGAAAGAAGAAGCCATTGTCGCTTCGGCGGCCGGGACGGTTGGAGCTGAAGAAAACCGTCAAGGTCGGCCAGGTTCGGCAAAGTTTCTCCCATGGCCGCACGAAGGCGGTCACCGTCGAGGTGCGCAAGAAGCGGACCTTCTCGAAGGATTCCCAGGGCAATTTGACGGAGGTCACCCAGCTTCCCGAAGGCGAAGAAGCGCCGGAGATGACGGAGGAAGAGGCCGCCCTCAGCGGTGCCAAGCTCACGGAAACGGAGCGCCAGGCCCGCGCCCGCGCCCTGCAGGGGGCAACCTTGTCGGAAGACGCGGCGGGCGGCGAGGCCGAAATCGAGGAAGCCACGCCGGAAGGGGTGTCGGAAACCCCGCCCGAGGAGGACGCGAAGGCCGCGCCCGGGACGGCCGAACCGTCCCCGGCATCCCCCGAGGCGCCGGCCGGCGACAAGGCCGCCCGTCCCGGACGCAAGAAAGAGGTGACGAAGGCCCGCGCGGTCGAGGAGGGCGACGAAAGCGATGCGCTTTCGGCGGCGGCGACCCGGCTTCGCGAGAAGGAAAGCACCACCAAGCGCAAGCCCGAGGCGAAACGCCTGCCTCCGGTGCGGCGCTCCGAACCCCGTCGCCGGGCCGGCAAGCTTACGATCAACGAGGCGCTCAACGAGGAAGAACGTGTCCGCAGCCTTGCTTCCGTCCGTCGCGCCCGTGAACGGGACAAGCGGAAGGAAGAACAGGAAGCGACGGAGTCCGGCAAGATCGTGCGCGACGTCATCATTCCGGAAACGATCACGGTTCAGGAACTTTCCAACCGCATGGCGGAACGGGGCGTCGATGTCATCAAGGTGCTCATGAAAATGGGCGTGATGGGAAACATCACGCAGGTGATCGATGCCGACACGGCGGAACTCGTCGTGGCCGAATTTGGTCACAAGGTGAAACGGGTCAGCGAGGCGGACGTGGAAATCGGTCTGAAAACGGAACCGGACGACGAAGCTTCCCTGAAGCGCCGCGCCCCGGTCGTGACGATCATGGGGCACGTCGACCACGGGAAGACGTCGCTGCTGGACGCGCTTCGCAAGACCGACGTCGTCAGCCGCGAGGCCGGCGGCATCACCCAGCATATCGGCGCCTACCGGGTAACCCTGCAAAACGGCGACGGCATCACCTTCCTGGATACGCCGGGCCATGAAGCCTTTTCCGCGATGCGTTCGCGCGGTGCGAAGGTAACGGACATTGTCGTGCTGGTCGTGGCCGCCGATGACGGCATCATGCCGCAGACCATTGAGGCCGTGCATCACGCCAAGGCGGCAAACGTGCCCGTCATCGTTGCCATCAACAAGATGGACAAGCCGGAAGCAAACCCGGATCGGGTGCGGACCGAGTTGCTCCAGCACGACATTGTCGTCGAATCGATGGGTGGCGACGTGCTTGCCATCGAAGTTTCGGCGAAGGCCGGCCAGAATCTGGACAAGCTCGAGGAAGCGATCTTGCTGCAGGCGGAAATCCTCGATCTCAAGGCGAACCCGGATCGCACGGCGCAAGGCATCGTCGTCGAGGCCAAGCTCGAACGTGGCCGCGGCGCTGTCGGCACGTTGCTCATTCAACGCGGCACGCTTCACGTCGGCGACGTTTTCGTGGCAGGCAGCGAATGGGGCCGTATCCGTGCGCTCGTCAACGACAAGGGCCAGACGGTCGAGGCCGTCGGCCCCTCCGAACCGGCGGAAATCCTTGGGTTGAACGGCGTGCCGATGGCGGGGGACGAATTTATCGTCGTCGACAGCGAGGCACAGGCGCGCGAGATTGCCGAATACCGTTCTCGCCGCGAACACGCGATCGCAACGGCCGCAAAACCGCGCGGCACGCTTGAGCAGATGCTCTCGGATATCAAGAGCGGCGCCGTCAAGGAGCTACCGGTCATTATCAAGGGCGACGTCCAGGGTTCGGTGGAAGCCATCGCCGGCAGTCTTGAAAAACTTTCTGCGGAAAGCGAGGAAGTGTCCGTCGTCGTGCTGCACACGGCGGTTGGCGGCATCAACGAATCCGACGTGACCCTGGCGAAAGCGTCGAACGCGCTGATTATCGGCTTTAACGTGCGCGCAAACCCGCAGGCGCGCGAGTTTGCGAAACGGGAAAAAATCGATATCCGCTACTATTCCGTCATCTACGACGTGACGAACGACGTGAAGGCCGGTCTCGAAGGCATGCTGTCGCCGATCCGCCGCGAGAAATATCTCGGCAACGCCGAGATCCGCGAGGTCTTCAACATCTCGAAGGTCGGCAAGGTGGCGGGCTGCATGGTGACGGACGGCATGGTTCGCCGTGGCGCCGGGGTTCGGCTTCTGCGCGACAGCGTTGTCGTGCACGAAGGGAAGTTAAGCAGTCTCAAGCGGTTCAAGGACGAGGTGAAGGAAGTGCGCGACGGCAACGATTGCGGCATGGCCTTCGAGAACTATCAGGACATCCAGGCCGGGGATGTGATCGAGTGCTTCGAGGTCGAAGAGACCGCGGCGACGCTGTAGGCCGCTTTCCTCATCATTACCGTTTCGATTCGAAAGCAGTGCCATGGCATCTTCTCGGGGCAAGGCTCCTTCCCAACGCCAGCTTCGCGTCGGCGAAGAATTGCGCCACGCCCTTGCCGCCATCTTCGAACGCGGCCACTTTCGCGATCCGGTCCTCACCGGTGCGACCATTACGGTAACGGAAGTCCGGGTTGCACCGGACCTGCGCAAGGCGACCGTTTTCGTAACTCCCCTTGGCGGCGAAGGCATGGACGACCTGATCGAGGCGCTGGAACGTGCCGCGCCCTATCTCCGCACCCAGCTTACCCATCACGTCCGGTTGCGCTACCTGCCCTCGCTGGCCTTCCGGCCGGACGTCACCTTCGAGGAGGTGTCCCGGATCGAGGCCTTGCTTCACCGTCCGGAGGTCGCGCAGGACCTGGCCGATGGCGTGCCGCCGGCCAAGCCCAGGGAGACCGATGACGCGTAAACGCCGGGGCCGTCCCCTTCACGGCTGGCTGGTGCTCGACAAGCCCCAAGGCATGACGTCGGCGCAGGCGGTCGCCGCCGTGCGCAGGCATTTCGATGCGGCGAAGGCGGGCCATGGTGGCACGCTCGACCCGCTGGCCACCGGCGTGCTGCCGATCGCGTTCGGTGAGGCGACGAAAACGATGGCCTACGCGGTGGCGGGCCGGAAGACTTACCGCTTCTCCGTCCGTTGGGGCGAACGGCGCGAAACCGACGACGTGGACGGCCGGCTCGTCGAGCAAAACGCCCACCGGCCGACGGAGGCCGAGATTCGGGCGGCGCTGCCCACCTTCACCGGTCGCATCGAACAGGTTCCGCCCGCCTATTCGGCGATCAAGATCGACGGCAAGCGGGCCTATGCGCGAGCGCGGAAGGCCGAAGTGGTGACGCTGGCGGCGCGCACGGTGGAGGTCGCATCCATGACGCTGATCGACGTTCCAGACCCGGATCACGCCACCTTCGAGGTCGTTTGCGGCAAGGGCACCTATATGCGGAGCCTGGCGCGCGACCTTGGCGAGGCGCTCGGGACCTCTGGCTGTATTGCGGCGCTGCGCCGCCTGGCGGCCGGTCCTTTCACGGAAAATCGGGCAATTTCACTGGATTATCTGACCTCTCTCGGGCATGATGCGCCCGCTTTGAAGCATCTGCTTCCGGTTGAGACCGGGCTGGACGACATCCCGGCTCTGGCCTTGACGGAAGAACAGGCAGCCCGGCTTCGGCACGGACAAGCCATCCAGATGCTGCTTGGCGACGACCACCGGCAGGCACAGCGTAGCACCGCCTTCGAGAAGGAGGGTGCCGTGGTTTGTGCCATGTCGGCAGGCAGGCCGGTCGCGGTGGCGCGGCTGGCCGGCGGTACGCTCCGCGCGTTGCGGGTATTGAATTTGTAAAGGGATAGACGATGTCGATTACATCAGAGAAGAAGACGGGCCTCATCAAAGAGTATGCCCTGAAGAAGGATGATACCGGCTCGCCGGAAGTGCAGGTCGCGATCCTGAGCGAACGGATCAAAAACCTGACCGAGCATCTGAAAGATCATAACAAGGATATGCATTCGCGCCGCGGCCTCCTGAAAATGGTTGGCCGCCGCCGCCGGCTTCTCGATTACCTGCAGAAGTCGAACAGCGAACGCTACGAACAGCTCATCAAGCGGCTTGGGTTGAGGAAGTAATCGTATGAATGCCTGGAAGGGGTGGGCTCACCCGGCTGGGCGAATGGAAGGAGCCCCGGCGACATGGGTCGTCGGATGTTGGTTAGAAGGAAGACGAAATGTTTGATGTTACGCGTAAGGAAATTCTGTGGGGCGATCGAAAGCTTGTTCTGGAATCAGGAAAAATTGGCAGGCAGGCGGATGGAGCGGTGCTGGCAACCTACGGAGACACGTCCGTATTGTGCACCGTCGTTGGTGAGAAAAAGGCACGCGAAGGAATCGACTTTTTCCCCCTCACCGTAAATTACATTGAAAAAACCTATGCAGCGGGAAAGATCCCCGGCGGCTTCTTCAAGCGGGAAGGTCGGCCGAGCGAAAAGGAAATTCTGGTTTCCCGTCTGATCGACCGGCCAATCCGGCCGCTTTTTCCGGACAATTTCCGCAACGATGTGCAGGTTATCTGCACGGTGTTGAGCCACGATTTCGAGAACGATCCGGATATCGTCTCGATGATCGGCGTTTCCGCCGCCCTTGCCATCTCCGGCATTCCCTTTCAGGGACCCATTGCCGCGGCGCGGGTCGGCTATATCGACGGCCGCCACGTGCTCAATCCCCAGCTTGATGAAATGGCGAATTCGGATCTCAACCTGGTCGTCGCCGGCACCAAGGAAGGCGTCCTCATGGTCGAATCGGAGGCAAGCGAGCTGGCGGAAGACGTCATGCTCGAGGCCGTTATGTTCGGCCACCAGGCGTTCCAGCCGGTGATCGAGGCGATTACCGAAATGGCGAAGGCCTGCGGCAAAGCGGCCTGGACCGTGGAAGGGCCAAGCGAGGCCGAGACGAAGCTTGCCGCCACCGTGCGCGAGAAGGCCGAGGCGAACCTTCGGGAAGCCTACGCCATCACCGAAAAACAGGCCCGTTCCGAACGCTTGGGCGAGATTCGCAAGGACCTCGTGGAAACGCTGGCGGCGGCGGAAATTGCCGAGACGGCCGTTTCAGCGGCTATCAAGAAGGCGGAAAAGGCGATCGTGCGAAACGCCATCCTGGAGACGGGAAAACGGATCGACGGACGGGATACGAAAACGGTCCGTCCGATCCAGGCGGAAGTCGGCCTCTTGTCGCGTTCCCACGGCAGCGCTTTGTTTACCCGTGGTGAGACCCAGGCGCTTGTCGTCGTCACGCTCGGGACCGGGCAGGACGAACAATTCGTCGATGCGCTTGAAGGGGAATACCGCGAGCATTTCCTGCTCCACTACAATTTCCCTCCCTTCTCCGTTGGTGAGACGGGCCGCGTCGGCTTTACCGGTCGCCGGGAAGTCGGGCATGGCAAGCTTGCCTGGCGCGCGCTGCACGCGCTGATGCCAAGCAAAGAGGACTTCCCCTATACGATCCGGGTCGTCTCGGAAATTACCGAGTCGAACGGGTCATCATCAATGGCAACCGTGTGCGGTACGTCGTTGGCGTTGATGGATGCCGGCGTTCCGTTGCCGCGTCCGATCGCCGGCATCGCGATGGGCCTCATCAAGGAAGAGTCAGGCGTGGCGGTGCTCACCGACATTCTGGGTGACGAGGACCATCTCGGTGACATGGACTTCAAGGTCGCCGGCACGGAAAAAGGTGTCACCGCGCTTCAGATGGACATCAAGATCACCGGCATCACGGAAGAGATCATGCGCACGGCGCTTTCCCAGGCGAACGAAGGCCGTTTGCATATCCTTGACGAGATGACGAAAGCCCTTGCCCAGGCCCGCGAAGGGGTCAGCACCCACGCGCCCCGCATCACGGTGATGACGATTCCGAAGGACAAGATCCGCGAAGTGATCGGTACCGGCGGCAAGGTCATCCGCGAGATTTGCGAAACAACCGGCGCCAAGGTCGACATCGAAGACGATGGCACGATCAAGGTCGCCGCGGTGAACAGCGAAGCGGGGGACGCGGCCATCGCCTGGATCAAGGACATCGTCGCCGAGCCGGAAATCGGTACGATCTATACCGGCAAGGTCGTGAAGGTTGTCGATTTCGGCGCCTTCGTGAATTTTCTGGGGGCCCGCGACGGCCTTGTCCACATCAGCGAGCTGGCGCCCCGGCGCGTGGCGCAGGTGACGGACGTCGTGAAGGAAGGCGACGTGGTGAAGGTCAAGGTGCTCGCCATCGACGACCGCGGCAAGGTGAAGCTGAGCATGAAGGCGGTCAATCAGGAAACCGGCGAGGACCTGCAGAAGGCGCAGGAGACGGCCGAGGCGGGCTAGCCGCCTCGATTCGCGGAAGGAGGGCATAACCATCGGAAATCACTGGATGTTTTTGCCCACCCGCAGGCTGGTTTTCGACCGTTTCTTGCCTATATGCAAAGGGATGGGGATTCGCTATCCCTTTGATGGATCAACCGGCCGGGAGTATGCCTTGTGAAGGCTCTGAACCCCCTTCTCCTTTCGGGAAAAGAGGTGCTTCCCCTCGTTGAGGGGGGCAAGGGAATCTCGATCACGAACGGCGAAAGCTCGGGCGCTTGGGCCGCCATGGGCGGCATCGGCACCTTCTCCGGCGTCAACGCCGATAGCTTCGACGCGGACGGCATGCCCATTCCCTACGTCTACCGGGGCCGCAATCGCCGCGAACGCCATCTTGAACTGATCGAGCAATCCATCCGGGGCGGCATCCGCCAGGCACAGATCGCTCACGAAATGGCGAATGGCCAGGGTCGGCTGAACGTCAACATCCTCTGGGAAATGGGCGCGGCGGAAACCGTACTCAAGGGCATCCTCGAAGGTGCTAGGGACCTTATTCATGGCGTCACCTGCGGTGCCGGCATGCCGTACCGGTTGGCCGAAGTCTGTGCGCGCTACCGCGTCTATTGCTATCCGATCGTTTCCTCGGCGCGCGCCTTCCGGGCGTTGTGGAAACGCGCCTATCACAAATTTTCCGAGTTTCTCGGCGCCGTTGTCTACGAAGATCCGTGGCGTGCCGGCGGCCACAACGGCCTCAGCAACAGCGAAAACCCGGAAGTGCCCCAGGACCCCTATCCGCGCGTGCTCGCCATGCGCCAGCAGATGCGCGAGTTCGGGCTGCACGACACGCCGATCGTCATGGCCGGTGGCGTCTGGTACCTGCGGGAGTGGGAGGACTGGATCGACAACCCGGAACTGGGGCCGATCTGTTTTCAGTTCGGCACCCGGGCGCTGCTCACGAAGGAAAGCCCGATCCCGGAGAAATGGAAGCGCCGCCTGCTTCAACTCGACGAGGGCGACGTTCGGCTCAACCGCTTCAGCCCGACCGGTTTCTATTCCTCCTGCGTCAACAACGGCTTCCTGAAGGATCTGCGGGAACGTTCCGAGCGCCAGGTCGCCTATACGGTGGAACCGGTTGGCGAGCATCAGGTTGCCTTCGGGATTGGCGCCAGGAAACGCCCGGTCTTCCTGACCGTGACCGACAAGCAGCGGGCGGAAGCCTGGGTCTCGACCGGCTTTACGGAAGCGATGCGCACGCCGGATTCGACGCTGATCTTCGTCACGCCGGAAAACGCAAAACAGATTCGCCTGGATCAGGTGAACTGCATGGGCTGCCTTTCGGCCTGCCATTTCAGCAACTGGTCGCAGAACGAGACCGGCTCGACCGGCAAGAAACCGGATCCCCGGTCCTACTGCATCCAGAAGACCCTGCAGGCGATCGCCCATGGGGGCGATCTCGACAACGAACTCATGTTCGCCGGTCACAACGCCTTTCGCTTCAAGACGGACCCCTTCTATGCGAACGGCTACATCCCGACGGTGCAGGAGCTGTTCGAGCGCCTGCTCACCGGGGACTAATTTAGGGGAATTCGAAAAAGCTCCGGAAGGCAATGTTTTTGCTTGCATTTTTTTGAAGAATGCAAATATTTAGGGGGCTCGTTCGAGGAAAAAAATGGCCGCAACCCGTCCTTATGCAAACGCCTATGACCTCCTGAGGGAATCAGGGCTTCGCCCGACGCGCCAGCGTCTGGCCCTGGCGAAGCTGCTTTTCGACGGGACGGATCGGCACGTGCGCGCCGAACAGTTGCATGGCGAGGCGCTTGCCGACGGCATCCGGGTTTCGCTGGCCACCGTCTACAACACGCTGCACCAGTTCACCGAGGTCGGGCTTCTGCGCGAGGTCATCGTCGAATCGGGCCGAGCCTATTTCGATACGAACATCAGCGACCATCACCACTTCTTCTGTGAAAACAGCGGCGAGCTTCGGGACATTCCCGCCGACCAGCTCGCGATCGCAAGACTCCCCGACCCGCCGGCCGGCAAGACGGTAAAACGGGTCGACGTGATCCTGCATCTGGCCGACCTGGAAGACTAAGGTTCCGCCGCCTTTTCTCTAAAAAACAGCTTTACTTTCCAGCCTTCCGACTCTATCTTAGAATAATTCTAATATAGAATTTCGGGGCTTGCCGAACGCATCCGGCCGGCCTTCGCCGGCGGGCATCGCGTCCAACGGCCCACGCAGTTCGGGACCAAAACCAGACGGAGGAAAACATGGCATCCCTGAGAGGAACGAAAACCGAGGAAAATCTGAAGGCGGCCTTCGCCGGCGAATCCCAGGCAAACCGTCGTTACCTTTATTTCGCGCAGAAGGCGGACGTCGAAGGTTTCAACGATGTCGCCGCCGTCTTTCGTTCGACCGCCGAGGGGGAAACGGGCCACGCGCACGGCCATCTCGAATTCCTCGAAGAGGTCGGCGATCCGGCCACCGGCGAGCCGATCGGCCAGACGGATGCCAATCTGAAGGCGGCGATCGCCGGCGAAACCCACGAATACACGGACATGTATCCGGGCATGGCGAAATCCGCCCGCGAGGAAGGCTTCGACGAGATTGCCGACTGGTTCGAGACCCTGGCGAAGGCCGAGAAATCCCACGCGGGGCGTTTCCAGAAGGCCCTCGACACGCTCGGGCAGTAAACCCAAAGGCACCACCCGGAGCGCATTTCCGAAGGGGATGCCTTTGCGCATCCCCTTCGCCTCCGGGCGCGCCTTCAAGGAAGTGCAGGACAAGGAACGCAAGGAACGATGGCTGGTGAAGGATCCCTGGGCGCCCCGATGCGCCGCCCGCTTGCCTGGCAGGACCCGGACTTTACGGACCGGGCCAAGGTCGAAGCGGAATGCCGCCGCGTCTTCGACATCTGTCACGGCTGCCGGCGTTGCTTCAACCTTTGCGACAGCTTCCCACGTCTCTTCGACCTAATCGATGCCGCGCCCTCCGGGGAGCTCGAGGACGTGTCAGACAAGGACTTCAAGCGCGTGACGGATGCCTGCACGCTTTGCGACATGTGCTTCATGACGAAATGCCCCTACGTACCGCCCCACGAATTCGATCTCGATTTTCCCCATCTCATGCTGCGCTACCGGGCGATGGAACTGAAGGAAAAGCAGGTGCCCCTCGCCGCCCGCGAGCTGACGGAAACCGACCGCAACGCCAGGCTTGCCGCGCCGATGGCCCCGCTTGCGAACTGGGCCATGGACACGAAGAACAAGCCGGTGCGCACCCTGATGGAAAAGGCGACGGGCGTTGACCGTGAAGCGGCCCTTCCCAAATTCCACGGCAAGACTTTCGCCGCGGCCGCTGCCGCCGACCCGGTCGAGGTCAACCGGGAGGCGCCCGCCTTCGGCCGCAAAGCGGTGCTTTATGCGACCTGTTACGGGAATTACCACAATCCCCAGATCGGTTTTGCGACCCGCGCCGTGCTGGCGAGGAACGGGGTCGAAACCGAAATCGTCTATCCCACCTGCTGCGGCATGCCGAAATTCGAACATGGCGATCTGGCCTCGGTTGCCAAACGCGCCCGCAAGGTCGCGGGCGAAATGCGGCCCTGGATCGAAAAAGGCTACGCGGTGATCGCCCTGATGCCGTCCTGTGCGCTCATGCTGAAATTCGAATGGCCCCTTGTTCTGCCCGATGACGCCGACGTAAAACGGCTTTCGGAGGCGACCCTTGACGTCACGGAATACGTCGTCGACATCGCGCTGAAGGAAGGCCTGGCGGAAGGGCTTTCTTCCCTCGATGGCGGCGTGGCCATGCACCTTGCCTGCCACGCCAGGGCCCAGAACATGGGACAGAAGGCGGTCGAGATGCTGCGCCTCATCCCCGAAGCCGACCTTCAGGTGATCGAGCGTTGCTCCGGCCATGGCGGTTCGTGGGGCATCATGAAGGAAAACTTTGAAACGGCGCTGAAGGTGGGCAAGCCGGTCGCCCGTCAGGCGGCCAACGGGAAGAAGACCCATGTCGCTTCAGAATGCCCGCTGGCGGGACAGCACATCCTGCAAGGCATGGCGCGCCTCGACGGCGAAACGGTGCCGGACCGGGCCTTTCATCCGATCGAACTTTTTGCCCGCGCCTATGGGGTGTCGGCGCCATGACCGGCAAACACGAAATCACCCGTGCGGACGTGCTGTTGCTTGAAGAGTACGAAAAAATTCGCCACCAGCGCCGGCAGGACGTCTCGGCGATCAAGAAGAACCGGCGGGTTTCCGTCGGTCCTTACGCGACGTTCTATTTCGAAAATTACGATACGATGTGGTGGCAGGTTCACGAGATGCTCTACATCGAAAAGGGCGGCGAGGACCAGATCGCCGACGAACTGGCCGCGTATAATCCATTGATTCCGAAGGGAAACGAACTCGTCGCGACCTTGATGTTCGAAATCGAAAATCCCGATCGCCGCGCCCGCTTCCTCGCCAGGCTGGGTGGTGTCGAGAAAGCGGTTACCCTTCACGTCGGCAGTGAAAAGATCAGCGCCGTCCCCGAAGCTGACGTCGAACGATCGACCGAAGGCGGCAAGGCCTCCTCCGTGCACTTCCTGCACTTTCCTTTCACGCCGTCGGCGATCGCGGCGTTTCGGGATCCGGAAACGGAAGTTATCCTCGGAATCCGGCATGACGGTTACGCGCACATGGCGAGTATCCCGGACAATGTACACGCCGCCCTAATGCAGGATTTCGACTGAAACGTCGTTTCCCGTTTCTATTCGACGGTTTCGTTCGGATAGACGCCCCAGAAATCGCTTCGCTTGAGCCAGCCCTCGTAGGCGCCGACATTGACGCGGCACCATTCGGATTGCTTGGGGCAGGCGATCAGCCGGCCGACGACATTCGTTTCCGCTTTCGCCACCGTTTTCGAATCCTTCGAAGGCTTGCGGTGAAGCGTACGCAGTCCGCCGGTCACCAAGATGGCCCGCTTACCGGAAAGCAGGCTCTGGTGGACCCAGCCTTCCGTTCCCTCCGCGTCCCGGATTTTTCGCCAGGTATCGAATTCCGCAACGATTTCAACCGGCAGTCCGTGGCGGCGAAACACCCAGTCAACGGGATAACGCACGCCGGGCCCGGTGCGCACGTTCACTTCCGACGCACGCAGGCTAACGTATCTGGGAAGCGGCAACCCCGTTGCCGCCAGTGCCTGGCCGAACGTGCACGCCACCAACGCGACGGCAAGGCTTGCGGCGAGAACGGGGTGAAAAAAACGCATGGCGGGGCTTTTCCTGGGCTTGATCGTGGCTGTGTGCCCATTAGATAAGGGAGCGAGAAGTCGGGTCAAGCGATGCGCCCGGTTCGGAAAAAACCGGCCTGCCGAAAAGCGGTATCGCAGAGGACAGGCAGTGGACAAGGCTGTAATATCCTTGCTATGGGAGGCTCCGAGCCGAGGAGCGTAAATACGCATGCCTGCAAAAAAACCATTGGTCGTGGTGACCCGAAAGCTTCCGGATCCGATCGAAACGCGGATGATGGAACTGTTCGAAGCGCAGTTGAACCTTGACGACCGTCCCCTGGGCCGGGCCGAGCTGATCCAGGCGGTTGAAAAGGCGGACGTCCTCGTCCCGACCGTCACGGACCGCATCGATTCCAGCGTGCTGGCCCATGCCGGGTCGAATTTGCGGCTGATTGCTTCCTTCGGGGCCGGCGTCGACCATATCGATCTCGGTTCGGCCCGCCAGCGCGGAATCACGGTGACGAACACGCCCGGCGTGCTGACGGAAGACACCGCCGACATGACGATGGCGCTGATCCTGGCCGTGCCGCGCCGTCTGGCCGAAGGCGAGCGCATCATGCGGTCTGGCAAATGGGAAGGGTGGAGCCCGACCTGGATGCTCGGCCATCGCATCTGGGGCAAGCGGCTTGGCATCGTCGGCATGGGTCGGGTCGGCTCCGCCGTTGCCCGCCGGGCCCGCGGCTTCGGCCTTTCCATCCACTACCACAATCGCCACCGGCTGCCGGAAACGGCAGAACGCGAGCTCGACGCCACCTATTGGGAAAGCCTCGACCAGATGCTCGCCCATATGGACATCATCTCCGTCAACTGTCCCCATACGCCGGCGACCTATCACCTGCTTTCGGGCCGGCGGCTGAAACTGATGCGGGAAGAGGCTTATATCGTGAACACGTCGCGGGGCGAGGTGGTGGACGAAAACTCGCTCACCCGGATGCTCGAGCGCGGCCAGCTCGCGGGGGCCGGCCTCGACGTCTTCGAGCACGAACCCGCCGTCAACCCGAAGCTCTTGAAGCTCGACAACGTCGTCCTGCTGCCGCACATGGCCTCGGCGACGTTGGAAGGCCGGGTCGACATGGGGGAGAAGGTCCTCATCAACATCAAGACCTTCGTGGACGGCCATTCGCCGCCCGACCGGGTCATCGGCACGGAAAGCTAGACGGGTTTTCGGATCAGCCGGCGCAGGCTGCTTCGCTTGATGCCTCGATCCCGTGGATCGTCGGGTTTTCCCCGCAAAGCGGACAGGCCCGGTCGCGCGTGATCGCAATCTTGCGGAAGCTTCCCTCGAGGCCATCGTAGATCAGCATATGTCCGTCCAGGCTTTGGCCGATGCCAAGCAGTTCCTTGACGACTTCCGTCGCCTGGATCGTGCCCATGACACCGGCGACGGCGCCGAACACGCCGCCCTCCGCACAGTTCGGCACGGAGCCAGGCGGCGGCGGTTCGCGGAAGATGCAGCGGTAACAGGGGTGATTGCCTTCCTCATAGGCGCGGAAGGTCGCAAGCTGGCCGTCGAAGCGCAGGATGGCCGCCGTGACCAGGGGTTTTTGCGCGAAATAGCAGGCGTCGTTCACCAGAAACCGGGTCGGGAAATTGTCGCTGCCGTCGGCGATCAGGTCGTAGTCCTTGAAAAGCATGAGCGCGTTTTCGGCATCGAGGCGCGCGTGATGACGGATGACGCGCACGTTCGGGTTCACCTCGGCAAGGGTCAGCGCCGCGCTCTCCACCTTGGGCACCCCGATGCGGCTGGTCGGGTGAACGACCTGGCGCTGAAGGTTGCTTAAATCCACGACGTCGTCATCGATGACGCCGATCGTGCCGACGCCGGCGGCGGTCAGGTAAAGCAGGCTCGGCGAGCCAAGGCCGCCGGCGCCGACCACCAGCACCCTGGCGTTGGCGAGCTTCTCCTGTCCCTTCGCGCCCACTTCCGGAAGGATGATGTGGCGGGCGTAACGCCGGATCTGCTCTTCGTTGAAGGCCATCCTTTTAGGTTCTGCGCCTTTCCTGCCTACAACCCTTCGAACAGCGCCGTCGAAAGGTAGCGTTCGGCAAAGGAGGGAATGACGATGACGATCATCTTGCCTTTCATCTCGGGGCGCGAACCAACCTCGAGGGCGGCGCCGAGGGCAGCGCCGGAGGAAATCCCGACCGGCATGCCTTCGACGCGGGCGATTTCGCGGGCCATGGCAAAGGCGGTTTCGTTGCCGATGCGCACGACTTCGTCGATCAGCTTGTTGTCGAGAATTTCCGGCACGAAGCCGGCACCGATACCCTGAATCTTGTGGGGGCCCGGTGCGCCGCCGCTGAGCACGGGGCTGTCCTCTGGCTCGACGGCGATCATTCGCAGGCCGGGCTTGCGTTCTTTCAGCACCTCGCCGACGCCGGTCAGTGTGCCGCCGGTGCCGACGCCGCTGATGACGGCATCAACCTTGCCTTCCGTATCGTTCCAGATTTCCTCCGCCGTTGTGCGCCGGTGAATGTCCGGATTCGCGGCGTTCTTGAATTGCTGCAGCATGACCATCTCCGGTGTCTGCTCCAGCAATTCCTCGGCGCGGGCGACGGCGCCTTTCATGCCCTTCGCCGCTGGCGTCAATTCCAATTCCGCGCCAAGCAGTTGCAGCATCTTGCGCCGCTCCATCGACATGCTTTCCGGCATCGTGAGAATGAGGCGATAGCCCTTCGCCGCGCAGACGAAGGCCAGCGCAATCCCCGTATTGCCCGAGGTGGGTTCGATGAAAATCGAGCCGGGCTTCACCTTGCCGGTTTTTTCCGCCGCCTCGATCATGGCCAGCCCGATGCGGTCCTTGACGGAAGAAAGCGGATTGAAAAATTCGAGCTTGCAGACGAGCTCGGCCGGGCAGTCATGGGCCTCGGCGAATTTCGGAATACGGACGAGGGGCGTGTTGCCGATCGTCTCCAAGAAGTTCTCGTAGATTCGTCCCCGTCCCGCTTGTTTCGCCCCGGACATCTATTTCACCATTATATTATGTTAATTGTGTATAATTACAAATTACATATGTAATTTAGGCCGTCGCCCGGTCGAAATCAAATGCTGAAATCGACCTTTTCCTCCGTCTCCCGCGGGATGTGAGCCGTGTTCGCCCGCTCGCACAGGTCTTCGATAGTAAGCGCGTCGAGGCGCCCCATCGTCTCCTCCAGAAGCTCGGTCCAAAGCGGCCGCAGGATCCGGTGACCAAGCTCGGAACCGGACGAATCCTGCAAGGGGTCCTGGGCCGTTTCCAGCGCGCGCACCGTGCGCGTGATGTCGCCCAGCGAAATGCGCCGGCGTTCCCGCGCCAGCCGGTAGCCGCCATGGGGACCGCGCACGCCCGAATTGCTGCAAGACCTGTTCGAGGTAGCGCTTCGGAATTTTCTGGCGTCGCGTAATCGCGCTCGATTGCACGGCCTCGCCGCCGGAATGATAGGCGATGTCAAGCACGGCCTCGAGGGCGAAAAGCAGTTTCTTGGAGATCCGCATTACGCGCCCGCGCCGCCTTGGAAATGGGCGACGATGAGATCGGCAAGCGTGTCGGCGACGGCATCCTTGCTTTGGGTCGGCCAGTCCTCGATCCCGTCCGGCGAGATGAAGTGGATGGTGTTGAGGTCACCCCCCAGCGTGCCGCTGTCGTCGGAAACGTCGTTGGCCAGCATCCAGTCGCATTCCTTGCGCGCGCGCTTGGCTTCGGCGTTCGCAACCAGGCTTTCCGTCTCGGCGGCGAAGCCGATGACCAGTTTCGGACGCCGTGGGCCGGCGGCGCTTAAACGGGCGAGGATGTCCGGTGTTTCCTGAAGCTCAAGCATGGGCGGCTCACCGTCCTTCTTGAGTTTTTGGTTGGGCCGGGTCACCGGCCGCCAATCGGCGACGGCGGCGGCGCAGACGGCGATCTCGACGGGCAGTTCGTCCTCGCAGGCGGCAAGCATTTCTTCCGCCGTCGTCACGGCGCGCACGCGCACCAGCGGCGGCGGGGCCTGACGGGTCGGACCGGTCACCAGCACCGTTTCCGCGCCGAGCCGGGCAAGCGCACCGGCAATCGCATGGCCCTGCTTGCCGGAGGAACGGTTCGAAAGGTAGCGCACGGGATCGATCGGCTCGTGGGTGGGGCCGCTGGTCACCAGCGCGCGGCGCCCGCGAAGGGGGGTCGGGCGTTCGAAGAAACGCTCGATCGCGCTTAAAAGGTCGGTCGCTTCCACCATCCGGCCGGGGCCGGTCTCGCCGCAGGCGAGGTCGCCCTCGGCGGGTCCCACGCGCAGGAGGCCGCGGGCTTCGAGCAGGGCCAGATTCGCCTGGGTGGCGGGGTTCGCCCACATTTCGACGTTCATGGCGGGGGCGATCAGCACCGGCTTGTCGGTGGCCAACAGCGCCGTCGTCGCCAAATCGTCGGCCAGGCCGCTCGCCATCCGGGCCAGCAGGTCCGCGCTGGCCGGGGCGACGACAACGAGGTCGGCCTCGCGGGAAAGCCGGATGTGCCCCATCTCGCTTTCGTCCGTCAGCGAGAAGAGGTCCTGATAGACCTTCTCGCCGCTCAAGGCGGCGACGGAAAGCGGGGTCACGAACTGGGCGCCGCCTTTCGTCAGGATGGCGCGCACGGTGGCCCCCCGCTCCTTCAGCCGGCGGATGAGGTCCAGCGTCTTGTAGGCGGCGATGCCGCCGGAGATGATGAGCAAGATGCGTTTGCCGTCGAGCATGGCGAGCGCCGGGGGTCAGGGGTGATAAACTACGAGAGAAAACCGTTATTAATGTATGGGGCGGGGCGGGGGCAGGCAAGGGCCCATTTTCCGCCATTCCCACCGCCGTTTTTACACGCGCCAGGCCGAATGGATGGCGGCGATGCCGCCGGAGAGGTTGCGCACCTGTACCCGGTCGAGGCCGGCCTCG
>JAGWAR010000001.1:71545-86384 GCA_021296325.1 Alphaproteobacteria bacterium | reverse complement strand
CGAAAGGAATAGGCGTCGTACAGCTCGGCCAGGCCGGGCAGCAGCACCCGGCTGAATTCGAGGCAAAGAAAATGCCCGCCGGGCTTCAGCACCCGCGCCGCTTCTTTCAGCGCCGCGTCAATCCGGGTGACGTTGCGAAGCCCGAACGAGATGACATAGGCATCGATGCTGGCCGAAGGAACGGGCAACGCTTCCGCATCGCCAAGCACCCAGCGCAGGCCGTGCAGATGTCCCCGGTCGAGGGCGCGGTCCCGGCCGGTGCGCAGCATCGCCTCGTTGCGGTCGCAGATGCAGGCCTCGGCCCGCGGCAGGTCGTTGCGTTCCTTGCGCCGGGTCTCGGCCCGGTCGAGAAAGCGAAAGGCGATGTCGCCGGTGCCTCCCGCCACGTCAAGCAGCCGCATGCCGGGCCGGGGATCGAGACGGTCGATCAGCACGCGTTTCCACAGGCGATGGACGCCGCCGCTCATGAGGTCGTTCATGAGATCGTAGCGGGGGGCGACGCGAGCGAAGACGTCATCGACGAGCTTCGTTTTCGCCGCTTCCGAGACCCGGCGAAACCCGAAGTCGCTCGCCGCCTCCGGGTCGCTATGTGGCGCTTTCCGTTCCATGCCGTTGGCGACGATAGCCGAGCGCCCGGGAAGGCGCTACCTTCGCCGGGTCATGCCCGAACTTCCCGAAGTCGAAACCGTGCGCCGCGGCTTGCAGCCGCATCTTGAAGGCCATCGCCTGAAACGCGTCACCGTGCGCCGGCCCGACCTGCGGGCACCGGTGCCGCCGGACCTTGCCGCCCGTCTCGAAGGCCGGTGCGTGCGCGCCCTTGCCCGGTGCGGCAAATACCTGCTCTGGCATTTCGAAGGTGGCGACGTTCTCTTGCAGCATCTCGGCATGTCGGGCCGGCTGTCCGTTTTTACGAAACCGCCGCCCGCTCCCTCGCCTCACGACCACGTCGATTTCGAAACGGAGGCAGGGGCCTGCATCCGCTTCCGCGACCCGCGGCGCTTCGGGCTGCTGGTCCTGAGCGAGGAAACGGCGCTCGCCGCCCACCCCCTGCTGCGGGCCATGGGGCTGGACCCGCTTTCCGAAGGCTTTCAGGCAACGGCCCTCCTCGCAGGCCTCAAGGGCCGCAGCGGGCCCCTGAAGACAGCGCTGCTCGACCAGCACCTGATCGCCGGGCTTGGCAACATCTACGCGTGCGAAAGCCTCTACTGGGCGGGGCTTTCCCCCAGAAGGCGCGCTTCCTCGCTGGGGCCGGGCCGGGCCGGGCGCCTGGTCGCGGCCATCCGGCGCGTCCTGGACCGGGCGATCGCCGCCGGCGGCACCTCCCTTCGGGATCACGCGCAACCTTCCGGCGAGCTTGGCTATTTTCAGCACCACTTCGCGGTTTATGATCGGGAAGGCGCGCCCTGTCCGGCCTGCGACTGCAAGGGCGGGGTGCGGCGGATCAGGCAGGCGGGCCGCTCGACGTTCTATTGCCCAAAACGGCAACGCTAGGGAAAGGAAGCGCATGCACAGGGTTCGGGGTTCACGGCGATGGAAAGGTGGCGGCCTCGCGCTGGCGTTGCTGCTGGCGACGGCCCTTCCGATGGCCAGTACCGCCGCGCTCGCGGAGATGGCGGAGCCTTCCTATACCTATCTGCACGGCATCGAAGACCTTCCCCTGATGCCGGGGCTTGCCGAGGTCGAGGAGGCCGGCGTCGTGTTCGACAAGCCTGCGGGACGCATCGTCGTCGCCTTTGCGGAAGGCGACGTTTCGCGGACCGAAGTGCTCGGCTTCTACGCGAACACCCTTCCCCAGCTCGGCTGGACGGCCGACGGCGAGGCCGCGTTCCACCGGGAAGGCGAGGCGCTTCGCATCGAATTTGAAGCGGATGGCAAACCGCTGCTTGTCCGTTTTTCCCTTTCACCGAACTAGACGGCCCGGCCCGGAAATCAACAGGAGACAGCCATGGCATATGAAAACATTCTCGTCGAAACCCGCGGTCGGGTCGGTCTGATCACGCTCAACCGGCCGAACGCGCTGAACGCGCTCTGCCGGGCGCTGATCGCCGAGGTGAGCCAGGCCCTCGACGCTTTCATGGCGGACGACGGGGTGGGTGCCATCGTGCTGACCGGCAGCGAGAAGGCCTTCGCCGCCGGTGCGGATATCAAGGAGCTTCTCCAGATGACCGCGACGGAAGCCCATGAGCTGACCTTTACGGAGGACTGGGAATGCATCTCCCGCTGCAACAAGCCGACGATCGCTGCGGTGGCCGGCTACGCGCTTGGCGGCGGTCTCGAGGTCGCCATGATGTGCGACATCCTGATGGTTGCCGATACCGCGAAACTGGGTCTGCCGGAAATCACCATCGGGACGATTCCGGGCGGCGGCGGCACCCAACGGCTGACCCGGGCGATCGGCAAGTCGAAGGCAATGGAAATGTGCCTGACGGGGCGGATGATGGAGGCGGAGGAGGCGGAACGCGCCGGCCTGGCCTGCCGCGTCGTGCCGGCCGCGGCTCTGGTCGAAGAGGCGGTCACGCTGGGCGCGAAAATCGCCTCCCTCTCGCTCCCCGTGACCCGGATCGCCAAGGAAGCGGTGAACGCCGCTTACGAGATGTCGCTGCAATCGGGCCGGGCCTTCGAGCACCGCCTCTTTAACCTTACCCTGGCCACCGAGGACCGTGCGGAGGGGATGACGGCCTTCGTCGAGAAGCGGCCGGCGAAATGGAAGCACCGCTAGGCCCACCCTGCCTTGACGCTGGGCGCCTGGGAACGCTATAACCCCGCGTCCAGTCGAAAGCGTTGGAAATCCAGCATGGCGAACACGAAAGCGGCCAAGAAAAAGACGCGCCAGATCGCGACCCAGACCGCCACCAACCGGGCGCGGCGTACGCGCATCCGCACCTTTCTGAAGAAGGTCGAAACGGCGATCCTCGAAGGCAAGAAAAAAGAAGCGGCGGAAGCGCTTCGCGCGGCGCAGCCGGAAGTCATGCGGGGTGTCACAAAAGGCGTGATCAAAAAAAATACGGCGTCACGTAAATTGTCGCGCCTTTCGGCAAAAATCAAAGCGCTCTAACCGAACCTCGGCAAGATCACGGCGGCCTCGCCCGCACCCGCTTCGCGGGTGTTGTTTTTATGCGCTTGCCGCGGCGCAAGCTGGCGCTTGTCAAGCGGTTAAAAAAATTTTTGTGTTCCCCTTTAGACCCGGTTGCCAACCGCTCTGACTGTGGCTAGTCTTTATCCTCTTTTGCGGGACGGATGCGTAATCATAAAAATCGGGTTGCCGCCGTCCCGGAATCATCGGAGATAACGCAAGCAGAAATTCCGGGAGGACGTTTTCATTCGTTCATGAGTTTTCCCGGTAAATTTTTTGCGTGCGAGTTTAAACCGGTAAATTTTTTGCGTGCGAGTTTAAATTAAGTGTGCGGTTCATAGCCGCCCAACGATGACGTAGGGTTTTTAGGGAGGGAGGCATGTCGCTCTGGGCGAAACGCAACGCGTGGCTCAAATCGGCACATCGGCACATCAGACATGAATCGACGACTCCCCCTGTCCAAACGGCTTTTTTCCTGAAATTTCCCGGATTTCTGCCCGTTTCCGAGCCTGGGAGGGCGTGCCCATGACCGGAAACGACCGGGACCTTTCCGTCAAGACGGAATGGGATCTCGTCTGCAAGGAGCTCGAGGCGGAATTCGGGGAGGCGATTTTCAAAAGCTGGCTCAGCCCGCTTCAGATCGAGTCCGTTTCGAACGATGGCGTCACCCTTTCGGCGCCGACCCGTTTCATGCGCGACTGGATTCAATCGAAATACGCCGAGCGTATTCGCGAATTGTGGGCAAGCCGCAACGCCTCTCTCAAGGGCGTCGATTTTACCGTGCGGGCGATGCATTTGAAGCCGGGCACGCCGGAAGTCGATGCCGCGCGAGTGGCGGCCGAAGCCGGCATCGCCATCGAAAGCGTCAGCCTGCCCGTCGGGAATCGCGCCTGGACGCTGGAGGAGGTCGCCGCCCCCCTCGACCCGCGTTTCACCTTCGACAATTTTGTCGTCGGCAAGCCGAACGAACTGGCCCATGCGGCGGCCCGCCGCGTCGTCGAGGCGAAGGAGGTGCCCTTCAATCCGCTCTTCCTTTATGGCGGGGTCGGGCTTGGCAAGACCCATCTCATGCATGCGATCGCCTGGCATATCCGCGAGCGCGAAGCGGCCCGCAAGGTCGTGTACCTCTCGGCCGAGAAGTTCATGTACCTCTTCATCCGCGCGCTCCGGTTTAAAAATACGATGGCCTTCAAGGACTTGTTCCGCTCCGTCGACGTGCTGATGATCGACGACGTCCAGTTCATGGCGGACAAGGAGGCTACCCAGGAAGAATTCTTCCATACCTTCAACGCGCTAGTGGACCAGAACCGTCAGATCATCGTTTCCGCCGACAAATCGCCTTCCGATCTGGATCGGCTGGAGGAACGGCTGCGTTCACGGCTGGGCTGGGGGCTGGTGGCCGACATCCACGCGACGACCTACGAGCTGCGCCTCGGCATCCTGCAATCGAAGGCGGAACAGATGGGGATCGTCGTCCCCGCGAAGGTGATGGAATTCCTGGCCCACCGGATCACCTCGAACATCCGCGAACTGGAGGGCGCGCTAACCCGCGTAATCGCCCACGCCACCCTGGTCGGCCAGGCGATCACGCTGGAAAGCACCCAGGAAGTGCTGCGCGACCTCTTGAGGGCGAACGAGCGCCGGGTCACGATCGAGGAGATCCAGAAACGCGTGGCCGAGCATTTCAACGTGCGCGTCTCGGACATGCATTCCGACCGTCGCTCCCGGGCGGTGGCCCGGCCCAGGCAGGTGGCGATGTATCTGGCCAAGCAGTTGACGCCGCGCTCGCTTCCCGAAATCGGGCGCAAATTCGGCGGCCGGGATCATACGACCGTCATGCACGCCGTGCGCAAAGTCGAGGAATTACGTGTGGCGGATCCGAGTTTTTCGGAAGACATCGAGCTGCTTCGCCGCATGCTCGAGGGGTAACCAAAGCGTCATTTTTGCGTCACGAAAGGGGCGGTTTTTCGCCCCTTTTTGCGCCCGAAAATTCTGAAAAACGCTTCGGAAACCAACCACTTGTGATATAATATTCCGCGAATTCAAAGGCATCCGTCGGACAGGCCCCGGGCAAAATCCCTTGCCCTGAAAACCGGTTCAGAAACCGCGAACTTGTGATGAAATTCACCATCGAACGCACGGCGCTTCTCAAGTCCTTGGGGCATGTTCAGCGAGTTGTCGAGCGCCGGACGACGATCCCGATTCTTTCGAACGTCCTGTTGTCCGCCGAGAAAGGCGGCCTGAGCCTCACGGCGACGGACATGGAGCTCAGCGTTGTCGAGACCTTGCCGGCCGATATTGGCGCCAAGGGCCAGGCGACGGCGCCGGCCCACACGCTTTACGACATCGTTCGCAAGCTGCCCGAGGGCGCCCAAATCGCCTTTGACTATGACGCCGAAAGCGCCCGATTGGGCCTGAGCGCGGGCCGTTCGCGTTTTGCGTTGAGCACGCTGCCGGTCGAGGAATTCCCGGCCCTTTCCGGGGACCAGTTCTCCCATAGCTTCACGCTCGAGGCGGCTTCCTTGCGCAATTTGATCGAGCACACCAGCTTCGCCATTTCGGTCGAGGAGACCCGCTATTACCTGAACGGCATCTTTCTCCATGCGACGGAAAACGGCTCGGCCGATGTGCTGCGCGCGGTGGCGACGGATGGCCACCGCCTGGCCCAGGTCGAGATGCCGCTGCCCGAGGGTGCCACCGGCATGCCGGGCGTCATCCTGCCCCGCAAGGCGGTGCTGGAGCTTGGCAAACTGATGGAGGAAATGAGCGATCCCGTCGAGGTGGGGCTTTCCGAGACGCGGGTCCGGTTCACCACCGCCGACGCCATCCTCACTTCGAAACTGATTGACGGCACCTTCCCCGATTACGGGCGGGTCATCCCCACCAAGAACGACAAGATGCTCGTCGTCAACCGTCGGGAATTCGCCGAGGCCGTCGACCGGGTATCGACGATTTCGATCGAAAAATCCCGTGCCGTGAAGCTGGGGCTTGCTCCCGGCAAGCTGCTTTTGTCGGCCAGCTCCGAGGAAAGCGGCACCGCCTCGGAAGAGCTGGCGGTCAAGTACGACGCCGAGCCCATCGAAATCGGTTTCAATGCGCGCTACCTGCTCGACATCGCCCAGCAGATCGAGGGGGAAGATATCGAGTTGATGTTGGCCGATGCCAGTTCGCCGACGCTTCTACGCGACCTTGCCGAAGGAAGCGCGCTCTACGTCCTGATGCCGATGCGCGTATGAGGAGGGCGGGCCAATGAGCGCGAACCCCCTTGCGGCCATGCCGTCCGCCACCACCGACTCCCTTGCGGTACGCCGTCTGCAACTGACGGATTTCCGGAATTACGCGACGCTTCGCCTGTCATTCGAGGCCACCTCCGTCGTGCTGACGGGGCCGAACGGTGCCGGCAAGACGAACCTTCTGGAGGCCCTTTCCCTGTTGGTGCCGGGCCGGGGGCTGCGCCGGGCGCGGATTGCCGCCCTGGCTCGTCAGGAGGCCCAGCCGGGGCTCTGGGCGGTCGCCGTCGGAGTCCGGACGCCCGCTGGCGCCGTCGAGGTTGGCGTTGGCCGGGATCCCAAAGGAATGGAAGGCGGCCGTGACCGGCGCCTGCTTCGCATCAATGGCCGGGATTCGCGAAGCCAGGCGGCGCTCGGCGAAGTTCTTCACGCCACCTGGCTGACGCCGGAGATGGACCGCCTCTTCCTGGAAGGGCCGTCCGGCCGCCGCCGCTTCCTGGACCGGCTCGCCTTCGGGTTCGAACCTGCCCATGCCACCCGGCTTGCCGATTATGGCCGCGCCATGCGCGAGCGCAGCCGCCTGCTCCAGGAAGGCCCGGCCGATCCGGGCTGGCTCGATGCACTGGAGGAAACGATGGCGGAAAGCGGCGTGGCGATCGCCGAAACGCGCCGCGCCTATGTCCGTCATCTGGGCAAGGCGGTGGCCGAGGCGACGGGCCCCTTTCCCGGAGTCGCCCTCGAGACCGAGGGCCTGCTCGAAGCGGGGCTGGCAACGGAGACACCGGCGGCGATGCTGGCCCGCTACCGCAGTCGGCTTGCCGATCTGCGCCGCCGGGACGCCGAAGCCGGCCTTGCCACGGAAGGGCCCCATCGCAGCGACCTTGCCGTTCGCCACGGCACGAAAGGCATGCCGGCGGCGGATTGTTCGACGGGCGAACAGAAGGCGCTTCTGATCGCCATCTTGCTGGCCGATGCCCGGCTGCAACGGGTGGCGCGGGGAACGCCGCCGCTGCTTCTGCTTGACGAAGTAACGGCCCATCTTGATTCGGCCCGCCGCCAGGCGCTGTTCGAAGCGATCGAAACGTTGGGCGCCCAGGCCTGGATGACCGGGACGGAAGCTGCCCTCTTCCAGTCGCTCAAGGGCCGGGCCCAGTTTTTCCGGGTGCTCGACGGCGCCGCCGTCGCGGAAGCGTAGCGGATGCCTGGACGCAATCGAAGCTAAGGTGAACGCGTGGATCAGACGGTAGAAAAGGCGAAGAGGCGGAAACCCGCCGGGTCGGACCAGGATTACGGTGCCGAGTCGATCAAGGTGCTGCGCGGCCTCGATGCCGTTCGCAAGCGGCCGGGGATGTATATCGGCGACACCGAGGACGGCTCCGGTCTTCACCACATGGTCTACGAAGTCGTCGACAACGCCATCGACGAAGCGCTGGCCGGGTTCTGCGACCGCATCGAAGTAACGCTTCGCGACGATGGTTCCGTGCGGGTGCTCGACAACGGCCGCGGCGTTCCGGTCGACATCCACAAGGAAGAAGGCGTTTCGGCCGCCGAGGTGATCATGACGCACCTCCACGCGGGCGGGAAATTCGACCAGAACTCCTACAAGGTTTCCGGCGGGTTGCACGGGGTCGGCGTCTCCGTCGTGAACGCGCTTTCCGACTGGCTGGAAATGCGGATCTGGCGCGGCGGCAAGACCCACTTCATGCGCTTCAAGAACGGCGTGCCCGAAGCCCCCCTGGCCGAGGACGGCCCCGCCCACGAACAGACGGGCACGGAGATCACCTTCCTGCCTTCCGCACAGACCTTCTCGATGCGGGACTTCGATTTTTCAACGCTCGAACATCGATTGCGCGAACTCGCCTTTCTGAATTCCGGCGTCATGTTGACGCTCGTCGATGCGCGCAGTGCCGAGGAAAAGCGGGTCGAAATGCATTTCGAGGGCGGATTGGCCGCCTTCGTCAACTACCTCGACCAGTCGAAAACGCCGATTCACACTCCCTCGATCGCGGTCAGCGGCAAGCGCGAAGGCGTCGAGGTCGAGATCGCGCTCCAGTGGACGGACAGCTACCACGAAAACATGCTGTGCTTCACGAACAACATTCCCCAGCGCGACGGGGGAACGCACCTGGCCGGTTTTCGCGGCGCGTTGACACGAACGATCAACGCCTATGCGGTGGAAAGCGGCATCATGAAGAAAGAGCGCATCGCGCTCACCGGTGACGATGCCAGGGAAGGCCTTACCTGCGTTCTTTCCGTCAAGGCGCCGGACCCGAAATTCTCCTCCCAGACGAAGGACAAGCTGGTTTCTTCCGAGGTTCGTCCGGTCGTCGAAGGCGTGTTTGCCGACGGGCTTTCCCAATGGCTGGAGGAACACCCGGCCGAGGCGAAGAAAGTCGTCGCCAAGATCGTCGAGGCCGCGGTTGCCCGCGAAGCGGCGCGCAAGGCGCGCGAGCTGACCCGCCGGAAGGGCGTGCTCGATATTTCCTCGCTTCCGGGCAAGCTTGCCGACTGTCAGGAACGCGACCCGGAAAAAAGCGAGCTTTTCATCGTCGAAGGCGATTCGGCGGGCGGTTCAGCGAAACAGGCGCGGGACCGGGCGTGCCAGGCGATCCTGCCGTTGCGGGGCAAGATTCTGAACGTGGAACGGGCACGCTTCGACCGCATGTTAAGTTCGGCCGAAATCGGCACGTTGATTTCCGCCATCGGCACCGGCATCGGGCGCGACGATTTCAACATCGAAAAAGCCCGCTACCACAAGATCATCATCATGACGGACGCCGACGTAGATGGCAGTCACATCCGCACGTTGCTGTTGACGTTCTTCTACCGGCAGATGTCAGAGCTCGTCGACCGCGGCTATCTCTATATCGCACAGCCGCCGCTTTACCGCGTACGCAAGGGCAACACGTCCCTTTACCTGAAGAACGAACGCGAACTTGAAGACTATCTGGTGACGACGGGTCTTGAAGGAACCGTGCTTAAGCTAAGCGACGGCTCGGAACGTTCGAATCAGGATTTGCGCCAGGTCGTCGAAGAGGCCCGCGCCGTCAATCACCTCATTCAGCCGCTCGCGCGCCGCATTGGCAGCCGGGACGTGATCGAGCAGGCGGCAATCCTCGGCGTGCTCAACCTTGACTTTGCCAGCGATGCGGCCACCGCCAGCGAAGCGGCTTCCTACATCGCCAAGCGGCTGGACGCGCTGGTTGGCGAGACGGAGCGCGGCTGGCAGGGCGAGGCGCTGAAACAGGGCGGCTATCGCTTCAACCGCACCCTGCGCGGCGTTCTGGCGCGTCACGAAATCAACCTTGCCCTGATCCAGAGCGCCGAGGCCCGCCGCCTGGACGAGCTTGCCTCCAGCCTGCAGACGACGTGGGAACGCCACGCTGTCCTCCACCGCAAGGAAACGGAAACCATCATCACCGGCCCTGTCTCCCTGATCGAGGCGGTCACCCAGGCCGGCCGCAAAGGGCTCGCCATCCAGCGCTACAAGGGGCTTGGCGAGATGAACCCGGAACAGCTGTGGGAAACGACACTGGACCCGGACGCGCGGACCCTGCTTCGCGTCAAGGTCAACCATGCGGACGAAGCCGACAAGATTTTCTCGACCCTGATGGGCGACGTCGTCGAACCCCGCCGCGATTTCATTCAGGAAAACGCGCTCAAGGTCGTCAACCTCGACATCTGATTCATTGCTTCAGAAAAGGCGCCATGCCTTTGGCGATGTTCTCGGCCGTCGCGCCGTGGCTGAAATGGCGGAGAAATTTTCCGTCCGGCCCCATGAAAAACAGAATCGACGTGTGATCGACAAGGTAGTGCGGCGGCTCGCCCGATTTCGCGTAATAGACACGGTAGGCCTTTGCCGCCTGGGCCACCTGTTCCGGCGTGCCGGTCAAACCGACGAAGCGCGGGTGAAAGCTTGCGACGTAAGGGCCGATCAGCTCGACGTTATCCCGTTCCGGATCGACGGTGATGAAGACCGGCGTCACCGATGCCGCCTTCTCGCCAAGCTGCTCGATCGCCTTGCTCATCGTTTGCAGGGTAAGCGGGCAGATGTCCGGGCAGAAGGTGTAGCCGAAATAGATCAGAAGGTGCTGCCCCTTGAAATCGGCTTCCGTCCGCGTGACGCCGTCGCCGTCGACAAGCGTGAAGGGCCCGCCGAGGGCAAGCGTTTCTTCTTTATCCTTTGGCGCGGGCAAGGCCAGAAGGAAGGCGAAACCCAGAAGAATGGCGACAAGGAAGGCCAATGGCAGCGCATAACGAGAGGCAATTTTGCTCACGAAGGTTTCTCCTTGGTTGCCCGCTTCAGGATGGCCCCGTACCAGTCGAGATCGGCGTGAAGCGCGATGGATGGGCCGACGACGAAAAGGGCCGGGGGCTGAATGTCGCCGGTCCTTGCGTCGGCGACGCAGGTTTTTAGCGTCGTCTCGACGACGTTTTGGTCCGGGGTCGTTGCCCGGCTGATGAGAAGCGCCGGTTCATCCGCCTTCCGGCCGGCCTGGATGAGGCGGCGCGACAGCCCCTCGAGATTGCCGATCGGCATGTAGACGATCAACAGGGGCGAGCCCTTCACCAGGCCTTCCCAATCGACGTCGCGCGGCAGATCGCCGTCGTCGGCGTGGCCGGTGAGAAAGGTGACGGCGGAATTCATGCCGCGATGGGTGGCCGGCACGCCGGCATAGGCCAGGCCCCCGATCGCCGCCGTGATGCCGGGGACCAGCCGGAACGGTACGCCGGCCCCGGCCAGCACCAACGCCTCTTCACCGCCGCGGCCGAAGACGAAAGGATCGCCCCCCTTAAGCCGCAGCACGCGCTTGCCGGCCTGCGCGTGGGCGACCAGCCGCTTCGAAATGTCGGGCTGTTTCGCGCTGGGCCTGCCGCCACGCTTGCCCGCATATTCGAGATCGGCTTTCGGATTGACGAGCTTCAGAATCCGTTCGTCCACCAGCGCGTCGTAGACGACGACGTCGGCGGACTGAAGCGCGTGCAGCGCCAGCAGGGTCAACAGTCCCGGATCGCCGGGTCCGGCGCCGACCAGCCACACGGAACCCGCTTCGAAAGGGGGCAATGTCAGGGAAGGCATGCTCATGGGCCCGAGACTACCTTGCGGGCACATCCCCGAGAAGCCCGTTCGAAGGACGGGCCGGGCCGTTATAATGAAAAGCCATGCAGAAGCTGGTGGTTCGCTCTTCCGATCCTGCTGCTCGTTCTCGGGCAGCCCTTGACGGTGCGTGCGCAGGATGTCGCCTGTGCGCCGGAAAGGGACTCGGATGACATTGCGGCCGCCTTAAGTCCGCCCAAGGAAGCGCAGAATGCCATTGCCGCCCTCTTGTTCGCGGCATGGGGCGGCAATCTGAAAGAAGTGGAGGCAAAGCTTGCCGCCGGCGTCAGCCCCAACGTCATGGATGCGAATGGCTTTACGCCCCTCATCCGGGCCGCCATGGGCGGCCATCGCCAGGTCCGCGTGCTGAAGGAATTGGGTGGCCGCGACTGAGCCGTTCTTAATCCCCAGCAAGCTCGCCCACGCGATCGAGAAGAAACTCCTCCAACAGCGGATGACCGGCCAGATGGCCGGTTACGTGAAACGCGACGTCGGCGTTTTTTGCCGCCGCGGCTTTTGTTTTGGCGTGGAGTTCTTTCAGAAGTTTTCCGGTGAACAGGAAATAGGGAACGACGAGAACGCATTTGGCCCCGGATCGGGCCGCTTCGCGTAAGCCCGCCTCCACGGAAGGTTCGGCCAGGCCGTTGAAGGCGGCAAGCGCTGCCATGAAGCCGAATTCCGCCTTGAGGCGGTCGGCCATTTCGACGGCCTGTCTGCCCACCTCGGCTTCCCGCGCGCCGCGCGCAACGAACAGCAGAAAGGTTTCCCGCGGCTGGACGGCGGCTGCGTCTTCCATCGCCTTTCGGATGCGATCCGCCGCGATTTTCAAAAGCTTCGTCTCGATGCCGAAGGCCTGGCCATAGCGAAGCGCAAGACCCGGATTTGCCGCCTCGAAGGCGCGCAACAATGCCGGAATGTCGTTCAGCGCGTGTCCGCCCTCGAACAGCGTCAGCGGCAGGACGGCGATCCGTTCCGCTCCGCGCCGGCGCAACTCCTCAAGCCCCTCTCCGATGTCCGGTTTCGCGAATTCGAGGAACCCGTACCCCACCGGCCGGGCAGGCAATTTTTCCCGAAGCCGGTCCATCAGCGTCTCGAATTCCAGCCGAGCTTCCGGGTCCCGGCTGCCATGGCCGCAGAAAAAGACGGCGGATTTTCCACTCATGCCAATGAACCCGTCCTTGTTCGGTGAAGAATGCGCTTCCGGCGTTGACGGCGCAGCAACCTTCGGCCCATGCTCGCCGCATGCCGCTGCCCTTTCCGGGAGGGAGCCCCGACTCCCTGTTTTTCCTGCTGATCGCGCTGGTCGTCAATGCGCTTCTCGGTGGCGTTTCGCTTTCTTTCCTGAAGCCCTTTCATCCGGAAGCCCTGTTGGGGCAGGGGGCGGACTGGTTTGACCGCCGTCTCAACCGGGAGAAGCGGAGCGAGCGCAACCGCATCATCCGCGGCGCCCTGGTAACCCTGCTGCTGGTCGGCTTCGCTTTTGCCCTGGGTGTTTTCGTGCTGAACAAGGCGGCGACGGCCCCCTTCGGAAGGTATCTCGAAATTCTGTTGCTGGCGGTGCTGATCCCGGTGCGCCAGGTCTTCGACGAGGCGCGCCTGCTTGGCGTTGCGCTGAAAGGCGAACGCTTCGACCCTTCCCGCGTGCCCTTTCTGGCGGAGGGCAATTTCGACAGCGCGAAGATGGATTCTTACGCCTTGGCACGCCTTGCCATCGAACGCCTCGCCGAGGGGTTCGGCAAGGACGTCGTCGCCCCGGTTTTCTGGTTCGCCCTGCTGGGCCTGCCGGGCGTTTTCCTGAGTCGGGCGGGGCGGGTGCTGGCCGTGCGCATCGGCAGCACCGACGCGGCCCATCGGGCTTTCGGCTTTGCGTCAAGACGGCTCGACGCCGCCCTTGGCTTCCTGCCCGTCCGGCTGGCCGGCCTCGTGCTGGTGGTGGCGGCCCTTTTCACGCCGACGGCGGCGCCCGCCAAAAGCGCGCGCGCCCTGGTGCCCGAAGGGGGGAAGCATCCGGACATGAACGCCGGCTGGCCGGTGGCGGCGACGGCGGGCGCGCTGGACCTGGCGCTGTTGGGCCCGAGGCAGGAAGCGGCGGAAAAGGAAGCCATGCCCTGGATCGGTTCGGGCCGGGCGCGCGCCACCCACCAAGACATCCGCCGCGCCCTTTATCTTTTCTTCGCGGGCGGCATCTTTACCTTCGGTCTTGTCGCGGCGCTCGCCTATCACGCCTAATGGCGTTTGCCGCCGTAAGTTTTCGCCAGGTTCAGCAGATCCTCGATCTTGAGCGAGGCTTCCAGATGATCGGCCAACCGCCCCAGCATCTGCTCGACGCGGCGCTCAAACTGGACGCGGCTTTGCTTGCGCGGCCGGATGCGGTTGAGAAAGGCATGGCGAAAATCGTCGGCGGCGAAAAGCCCGTGCAGATAGGTGCCAAGGATGCGCCCGTCCTCCGAGCACGCCCCTTCCGGCTTGCCGGCGAGTTCGAAGAGGGGGCGCTTTAGCGCAGCGCCTTCTGTCCGGCCGAGATGCATCTCATAGCCGTGGACGGGGGTCTTGCTTTCCAGTTCGGTCCCTTGCACGGAATGCAGCCGTTTCTCGCGATCCAGCACGGTTTCGCAATCGAGGAAGCCCAGTCCCGCGGCCTCGCCGCCTTCGCCTTCCATGGCGTGGGGGTCGCGCACCTGCCGGCCCAGCATCTGATAGCCGCCGCAGATGCCGAGAATCCGGCCACCATGGGCATGGTGGGCGTGCAAATCCTCTTCCCATCCCTGCTCGCGCAGGAAGCGCAAATCGCCAAGCGTCGCCTTCGTGCCGCCCAGGATGACGAGGTCGGCGCCCATGGGCAGGCGCTGGCCCGGTGGCACAATCTCGATGCTGACATCCGGCTCGGCAAGCAGCGGATCGAAATCGTCGAAATTCGCAAGCCGCGACAAGACGGGCACCAGCACGCGAATGTCCCGGCCCAGGCTTTCCCGATAGGCGACAAGGGGCAGCGAGTCCTCGGCCGGGAAAAGCCGTGCTTCCGAAAGAAAGGGCACGACCCCGAAACAGGGCCAATGCGTTCGCGCCTCGATCAGACGGACGCCGTCATCGAAAAGCGTCGGGTCGCCACGGAATTTGTTGACGATGAACCCCCGGATGCGCTCGCGTTCGGATGGCGCGATGACCTCGCGCGTGCCGACGATGGCGGCGATCACGCCGCCGCGCTCGATGTCGCCGACCAGTACGACCGGAAGGTCGACGGCTTCGGCGAACCCCATGTTTGCGATGTCGCCCTTGCGGAGATTCACCTCGGCCGGGCTGCCGGCGCCTTCGATCAGCACTAGATCGGCGCCTTCGGAAAGGGTCGCGAAGCTTTCCATCACGGCGGGCAGCAGATCCGGCTTCTTGCCCTGATAGGCCCGCGCTTCCATGCGCCCGGCGACGCCGCCCTGCACGACG
>JAGWAR010000001.1:0-71492 GCA_021296325.1 Alphaproteobacteria bacterium | reverse complement strand
GCGGCGCGCGCCTGCAACGCCTGGGCGCGCCCGATCTCGCCGCCCTCGACGGTGACGGCGGCGTTGTTCGACATGTTCTGCGGTTTGAAGGGGCGCACATCGAGCCCCTGACGCGCAAAGACGCGGCAAAGCCCCGCCACAAGAAGCGATTTGCCGACGTCGGATCCGGTTCCCTGAATCATCAGGGACGGAACGCGGCGCATCTTATTTTCCGGAGAGCACGGCCCGAAGCGCGTCCGCGTTTTCGTTCCGTACGCCGCCCTCTTGGACGATGGCTTTCGCCGTTGCGCCCTCGCCGTAGTAGAGCTCGTTCCAGGATTTGCGCCCATAGATAACCGTTCCTTCGCCCGCCACGCCGCCGAAGAGTCCGACCGAGCGCGAGAAGACGACGATGTCGGCGCCGAAGCTTGTCGTTGTCGCACCCTCGATGCCGGCACCGACCGGCCCGACCGCAACGCTGGCGTCGGCACCCAGCGTCACCTGCGTCTTCAAAACCGATTCAAGGCCGTCATCGGTCAGGATGACGTAAAGCACTTCCGAATTCTCGGCGCCGAACTGCAGGCCGAAACTGGCGCCGCCAAGCGTGTAGAAGGCGGGATAGCTCCATTCCCCTTCCGCGTTCTTGCCGAGCAGCACGGCGCTGCCGCCTTCGCCGCCGAAGAAGAAGCCCGCCTTAAACACGGAAGGCGCAATCAGCACTGCCTTCGCCCTGGCGAGATAGGCGGGCACTTGCGAAAAGACCTCGTCCTTCAACATGCGTTCCATCGTGTACTTCGCCGAA
The DNA here is from genome assembly GCA_021296325.1 of Alphaproteobacteria bacterium. Taxonomy (GTDB): domain Bacteria; phylum Pseudomonadota; class Alphaproteobacteria. Next base: position 70,711 of record JAGWAR010000001.1, on the reverse strand, counting down.
TCGATCAGCTCCTGCTGGTCGGACGCCGCCTTCGCGGACAGGGCGCCGGTCAGTGTCAACGAGAACGCGAAAAGAAAAAGCAGCGGCGTGAAAATTCGCCTGGGCATCGAAGCATCCTCCTTCCTAAACGGAAGCAATGTTGGGGTGATGGACATTCAGGCGGCCTCCAGCGCGTCCGGCAGGACGTTGACGCAATGCACCTGCCAGGTGCCGCCTGCCGCATCCGGCGCGTGATGGTAGTCAAGCCGCGTCAGCGAAAGGTTGTCGACGCGAAAATAAACGGACCGGTTGGCATCGAAATCGAGGGCGTGACCGATGGCAACCCGGATCGGGCCACCGTGAGAAATGGAGACAATGTCATGCCCGGCCAATTCCTTGGTCAGCCGCTCGATGCCGGAGATGACGCGCGTGCGCATTTGCACGAAGCTTTCGCCTTTTGGTGGGACCAGGTCAAGGGGTGTGAACCAGACGGGATGGCCGCCGCTGACCTCGCGGATCTTGTCGTAGCTCAACCCCTGCCAGTCGCCGAAGCACAGCTCCTGCAGCTCCTCCTCGACCTGCACGCGCGAGGGTGCGAACCCCTGGGCCTGGATGGCTTCGGCCGTCTGGACGCTGCGGTTGAGTTGGTTGCGGATAAGTACGGCATTGCCGGGCAGGGTCCCGGCCAGGGCCCGGAAGGAAACCGGATCGCTCGTATCGACGGAAACGTCGAGCGTGTTGCCATAGACGCGGTTGTCGTGATTGAGCGCCTTGGCATGGCGCACCCACCACCAGCGGGTCGTCCGGGTCATCCCGCCACGCTTTCTTTAAAATTGATATTTATCAATGTGTTATCCATTCGTGTCCGGACCCGGCCGGTCCCCCTTATACGGCAGTTTTGCGGCTTCGCCAATTTTGCCGGCTTATTCCCCGATCTGCAGCAACAGGCCGCGGACGCGCGCCACCCGGAAGGCCGCCAGCAAGACGGCGATCCCGCCGCCGAGGTAAAGCCCGTTCAGCGCCACCGCATAGCCCAGATAGTCCCAGCGGAAGACCTGATCGAACATGACGGCCCGCATGCCCTCGAAGACGTGGGACGACGGCAGCGCGTAGGCCAGCGGCAAAAGCCAGGCCGGCAGCACCTCGATCGGGTAGTAAATGCCGCTCAAGGGCGCGATGGCGAAGATAGCCAGCCAGGCCAGGCTTTCCGCACCAAGCCCGTAACGCAAGATCGTCGCCGCGACGATAAGGCCGATGGCCCATCCCATGACCAGCAAGTTTGTAAAAAAGGCAAGCAGCGGCAACCCCAGTTCGAAGACGGAATATTCGTAAAGCAAAATCGCCAGCAAGGCGGCCGGGATAACCCCGATCAGGGTGCGCAACAGGCTGATCGCCAGCAGCGAGGCGACGAATTCCCAGGGCCGGAAGGGACTCACGAACAACTGGCCCAGATTTCGCGACCACATCTCTTCGAGAAAGGAAATCGAAACGCCAAGCTGGCTTCGAAACAGCACGTCCCACAGAAGGACGGCGGCGATCAGTACGCCGCCTGCCTGCATCAGCCAAGAGCTCGTCGCAAGGAAGAATTGAGTAATCAACCCCCAGAGAATCATCTGCACGGTCGGCCAATAGGCAAGCTCGAGAATGCGTGGCCAGGAGCCGCGCAGCAGGTAGAGATAACGCAGCAAAAGCGCCGTCGAACGCCGCCAGGAAAAGGCCGGATTCGGAAGATCTGTCAAGGGGTTGCCTCTCCTTCCCGGGGACCGTCCCCGCTGCGGGCGATGGTCAGGAAAACCTCTTCAAGGTTGCGGCTGCCATGGTGCGCGATGAGGGCCTGCGGGCTTCCCCGGTCGACGATGCGGCCCTTCTGCAGTATCGCCACGTCGTCGCAAAGCCGTTCCACCTCGGCCATGTTGTGGGAGGCAAGCAAGATCGTCGCGTTCGTTTGTTGACGGTAACGTTCCAGATAACCGCGCACCCAGTCCGCCGTGTCCGGATCGAGCGAGGCAGTCGGTTCATCCAGCAGAAGCAGGTCGGGCGTATTCACCAGGGCCTTGGCAAGGGCGACGCGCGTGCGTTGGCCCGACGAAAGGCTGCCGATGGGCCGGTGAAGAAATTCGCCAAGGTCAAGATCGCGGGCAAGCGCATCCAGGCGCGCCCGAACGTCCGGTACGCCGTAAAGCCGCGCGTAGACCGTCAGGTTCTCGACCGCCGTCAACCGGCGCGGCAAATCCACATAGGGCGAGGAAAAATTCATCCGCGGAAGAACGCGATAGCGGTGTTTTCGCATGTCGGCGCCAAGCACGGTGGCCCGGCCGCTGGTCGGCAGCAGAAGGCCCAACAGAATGGCTAGCGTCGTCGTCTTGCCCGCCCCGTTGCCGCCGAGCAGCGCCATCGTCGCGCCGGCCTCGACGGTGAAATCGATGCCGTCGAGGGCGCGAATGGCGCCAAAGTGCTTCGTGAGTCCTTCCACCCGGATGGCCGGTTCCGTCATGGGGCAAGTAAAGGAGCGTGTTCGCCTTCTGGCAAGGGACAACCGTGCGTTTCTCCGGATCGGCGCCGTGGCGCGACTTGACCTTGTCATGCCGCGCTGCGCGCTCCATAGTTTCGGCGGAGCGAAACGTGAACGAAACCAACCCCCGCTATTGCAAGAATCCGGCGGTCAGCACGACGCCGGTCGAGAACGACCTGTTCCTCGTCGAGCCCGAGGGCCAGGACGTCTACTATCTGGATGCGGTGACGAGCGGAATCTGGCGGCTTCTGGACCAGCCGGCGACGTGGGAGGAAATCCTCACCACCTATGCCGAGGCCTTCCCGGATCAGGAAATCGCCGCGCTTACCCGCGACCTTCGCGCCGCCCTCGACGACATGGTCACGCACCGCCTCGTTCTTATTGCTCCCGAAACGCCGCCGCGCGCGTCCTGAAAATCCGGTCCGTGAAATAGGAAAGGATCGTCCTCTCGCCGATCCGAAGGTCGACGTCGACCTCCATGCCCGGCTGCACCGGCTGCTTGTCCGGGGTGGCGCCCAGATAATTGCGGGCGGTGCGGATGACCACCGGGAAGTAGGAACCCCCGCCATTGGCCGGTGCAACGGCATTGGCTGCCACCTGTTCGACGACACCCTCGAGACTGCCGAAGCGCAGGAAATCGTACGTGCGAAACTTGACCCGGGCTGCCTGGCCTATGGAAACGTGCCCGATGTCGCGGTTCTTGACGCGCGCCTCGACGATCAGGCTGTCCGTCGTCGGCACGATGTGCATCAGGGGTTCGTTCTTGCCGATGGCCTGACCGATGCTGGTGACCTGCAGGTTCTGGACGATTCCGGAATCGGGGGCCCGGATGACAAGGGCTGCGCGCCGCGCCTTTAACTGGGCGAGGGCGCCGAAGACCTGGTCGTGTTCCTTTTGGGCGGTGGCCAGCCGGTCGAGAACGTCCGCGTTCCATTTCTGCTCGACGGCCTCCAGACGCGCCCTTGCCTCGGCAAGCGCCGCGAAGGCGGCCGTCAGCCGTTCCTGGGTTTCCGCAAGCCGGCCTTCGGCCTCCGAGCGCTGGCGTTGAATCGAAAGGTAGCGCAATTCCGGAAAGAACCCCTGCGCGGCGAGTTCGCCGACGGAACGTTCCTGTTTCTTCAGGATGACCGCGCTTGCTTCCAGATCTTCGACCTTTCGCCGCAACGCCTCGATGTTGCTTGCGCGTTGCTCGACGATGCGTTCAGAAATCTTTCGGTCGCTGGCAAGGGTTGCCGCGCGCGATTCGAAAAGTCGCATCTGCAACCGCTCGAGATCGGGTCGCGTTTCACGAAGTTCGAGGGCAAAATCGGGCCGGGTGCCGGTGGCTTCCGCCTCAAGGCGGGCGATTTCGGCCGCCAGGTTTCGCCACTGGTCCGTGAGCCGGCCGATTTCCTCGTCCAGCAATGACGTATCCAGCGCCAGCAGCGTCTCGTCCTTGGCGACGGCGGTACCTTCGCGCACGTGGATCATGGTCACCTGGCCGCGTTCCGGATGGTTGACGATCTTGAACCGCCCGAAGGGCCGGACGATGCCGGACGCGTTGGCCATTTGCTCGACGGTGCCGAGGCTGGACCAGATCAGGGCCACCGCAAGAAAAAGCACGATGGTGAAAAGAAGCAGCCGGGCCAGTGGCGCCGGCTCGGACCCGTCCGCCGCCGTTTCGGGGTGGAAGTCGGCGAGGTTCCGTTTCCGCTTCGGCGAAAAGGCAAAACGGCGGGGCCATTTCATGGTACGGGCTCTTTCGAAAGCTCGGTCAGGCGCCGTCGGGCGGTTTCCAGCATTTCCGACCGCGGGCCCAGGCTCTCGATGCGGCCGTTCACCAGGAAGGCGATGTGATCCGCGATCGCCGCCGGCGCCAGCCGGTTCGTCAGCAACAACACGGTATGCCCTTTCGCCGTTTCACGCAGTTTCTGCAGCAGCGCTTTTTCGGCGGCCGGGTCGATTGCGTTCGTTGCCTCGTCGAGGATGAGGATTTTCGGATTCCTGGCCAGCGCGCGCGCGACACACAGCATTTGTTTTTGACCGCCGGAAAGGCCCCGCCCGCCTTCGCCGATGGGCGTGTCGTAGCCCTGGGGAAGGTGCTGGATAAAGGCGTGCGCCCCGACGAATTTTGCCGCCGCCACGGCGCGTTCCGCCGGCACATTGTGCAGGCCATACAACAGGTTCTCCCGCACCGTTCCGGAAAAGAGCTGGCTTTCCTGGGGGACCGAGACGACCTGTCGGCACAGGGCCGCGGCGGAGAGATGGGCGATGTCGGTTTCGTCGATCAGGATGCGTCCCGAGGATGGCGTGTAGAGTCCCTGCAACAATTTTACCAGCGTGCTTTTTCCGGAACCCGCCGGCCCGATAATCGCAAAGATCGTTTCTTTCGGAATCTCAAAGGCAAGTCCGTCCAGCACGGGCGGCAGGCCGGGCGCGTAGCGAAAACCTGTGTCTTCGAACCGGACCGCCCCTTCAAAGGCGGGCGCGGCCGTCACGTTGCCGGGCGCGTCGGTCTGGGGCTTTTCGAAGAAAAGCGCAAGCTGGCGAAAAGCGGTGCGCGTCTCCTGCAATTGATTCCATGCGGAAACGGCATGGCGAACCGGTGCGATGGCCCGCGTCGCCAGCAGATTCGCGGCCACCAGTGCGCCGATACTAAGTTCGCCGTAAATGACCAGGCGCGCCCCGAAGAAAAGGATGGCCAGCGCCACCGCTTGTTGCAGCAGCATGCCGGCGGCGTTGACGCCCGCCGCACGCTTGCCGGCGTGAAACCCCGTCGCCGCGGCGTCGCTGACGCGCGTTTCCCAGCGCCGCTCGATCTCGGGCTCGAGGCCAAGCGACTTGACGGTCAACGCGTTGCGCAACACCTCCAGATAGACCGACGAACGCGTCGCCAGTGCCTGAAAACGGTGTTCGAAGAAACCGCGCTGCGTCCGGTTCAGCCCGAAGGAAAGCAGGGCAAAGATCGGCAGAACGGCCAGTGCGATGCCGCCAAGAACGGGACTCAGGATAAAAAGCGTTATCAGGAAAAGCAGGACGAAGAATTGATCGACCAGCAGCACCGGTACGGCGCCGGTGAAGAATTCCCGAATCGTATCGAGTTGGCGCAACCGTTCGTTCATCAGGCCGGCCGGCGCGGATTCCAGATCCCGGTAGGGAAGGTTGAGCATGCGGTGCATCGTCTCGCCGCCGAGAATGGCATCGACCCGCGCGCCGGTGTGGCTGACGATGTAGCCGCGGATTCCACGAAGCGCGATATCGAAAACGTAAAGGGTCAACATACCGATCGCGAGCACGTTGAGTGTGTCCAGCGCGTTCTGTGCGATGACCTTGTTGTAGACGGCCATCACAAAAAGCGGTGCCGCCAGTGCAAAGATGTTGATGACAAGCGAGGCAAGCAGAATTTCAAACGCAACGCGGCGAAAACGCCCGCCGAAAAAATGGTGCAGGTCTTCCGTTTTGGTGATGACGGATTCATGCTTGGGCAGAAGAACGTCCTGAACCCCGTCGAGACGGACGGCGGTTTCCATTCGACTTTCTCCGTTTGCCGGTTTCCACCGGCTCCCCCCTATGGCAGCGTCGCCCTCGGGCGATCGCGTCTTGGTCTTTTGTGACACGTTGTTCGACCACGCCTGTCCGCTGCGACTCCAAGGACGGTAAAGAAGTCCCTGGCGAAAATCCACCGCCGCCCGGTACGCAGGGAATTCTTAAGCAATTTCGTCGACCCTCGGGGGACCGGGTGCCTTCCAAGGCGTTGAAGAGCAGCGCTTTTTTCAGGACGCCGGCGCGTCCCGCCGCTTTTTTAAGTTCCCGCAACCCTAAGGTTCTGCTAGGCTTTGGTATGACTTACGCAAAGGTTTTTCCGGGATGGACGGGCACCGGGTCCGGCCTGCGATGGCTGGTCACCGGCCTTCTTTGCGCCGGTTTCTTCCTTCTGGCGCCGCCGCTGGGTGCCCAGGAAGCCGAGGACGAAGCGCCGCCGGCGAAAATCACGCCCCAGGAACGGGCCGCCCTGCTTGGTGCCGTGACCGGCACGAAGGCCGGCCTGAAAGAACTGAACAAGCTGCTCACCGAAGGCGACGCCGGGCCGGACCAGATCAAGGCACGCGCGAAGGGTCTGCTCCAGCAATTGAAGGATGCCGGCTTCATCGAAGACGCCACCGCCATGATGACGGCCGCCGACCGGATTATTCAGGCGGCCGTTACGAATGTCGGCGGCGGCGCGCGCATCGTGGAATTCGACCCGAGCGCGGCGAACTTTGTTCCACCGAAAGGCGTTATCGCGCTGGATTTTGGGCCAGCCGACGGGAATTTGGCGGAAGGCTTCGAGAAGGTCACGAACAACGACCCCCGCATCGGCGGCACGGCGCAGTCCGCCCTTCAATCCATCCGTCGTCCTGGGCAGGAAGGATTGCAGTCGGACGGGCTGATCGGCGTCAAGACGCTCAAGGTGCCGATGACGAAAAGCGGGCGCTGGCGGATCATTCTCATGACGGAGGCGATCGGCGAAGGCAGCTCCGTTTCCGCGCCGTTCGGCTCGACGATCATCGTGAACGGGGTCAAGATTACAATCTCGGAGGCGCTGCCCCAGGACTGGGTTCGCGTGGCGCGCTTGAAGCAGGGCGAGCGGTCGGTTGCCCAAATCGTCGATCCGTCGAAAAAAGCTTCCGCCCGGTTTGTCGGCGGCATCATCATCCTGGAAGTGGACATTCCCGGTAACGTGCTCGAAATTGACTTCGATGCCGAAGATGAGACCGATGGCCGGACCTATCTGACCGGTGCGATTTTCGAACCGACGGATCAGGAAAGCATTCTCGACCTTCCGCCAGAAGCAAAAGAAGCCGTCTTCTCGAACGAACGGCGCCTGTTGGCGGAAGCGGATATCGGTTCGACCGTGGCCGAGGTGGTCGCCGAGCTCGTGCCGGAAGCAGGTGAGGAAGATATCGTGGAACTTCTCGACCTTCCGGAGCCCATCCTTGAGGATGAGCAGCTCGCAAGCCCAAGCTGATTACGCATCGCCTGATTTTTCTTCTGGCTGCGCCGCGGGTGAAACCGGCGGTGCAAAGGGCGGCGCCATGCTGTTGCATGGCGTAGGTCGTTTTCTAACGGGCTTCGCGATCGCCTTGATCGCGTTTCCCGCCTTTGCCCAGACGGAGGCGCCGACGGCGAAGGAGGATTCGGTCGGAAGCCGGGCCCGCCCGGACTACGACCCGCTGGGCATTGAATCCCGGGATCTGCTGACCAGCATGGGACTTGCGGCGGATCCTTTTACGGGCAGTTTCCTGATCTTTCCGAAAGCCGATGTCGGTTTCGTCTATGACGACAATATTTATCGCATCGAAACGGACGAGCGCTCCGACAAGATTTTGCGCTTTTCACCCGGCGTGCGCATCCAGTCGGACTGGGACAATCACCTGCTGACGCTGCGGGCGGGGGCCAATATCGGCCGCTACCAGGACAATGGCAGCGAAGATTACGAAGACTTCAATTTCGGCGGGTCGGGGGTGGTGGACCTCACGGAACGGACGTCGGTGGGGGGTGGCATCTCCTTTGCAAAGTCCCACACCGACCGGGCCTCCCCGGATGACAGCGGTCAGGGCATTCCCCTGACGGATACGTTTCAGACGACCTATCGCCTGAATGCCGCCTTCAAGGGCGAGCGCTTTTCCTTTCGTACCGACGGCGAGTGGACGGTCCTTGATTTCGACGACGCGGGGCCCATTAACAACGACGATCAGGACCGGGACGAATACCGGTTCAGTTTTCGGGTCGGCTACGAATTTTTACGGGGCACGACCCTTTTCGTGCAGCCCAGCTACAAGCTGGTTGAATACGACCAAAGCCTCGACGATGGCGGCCGCCAGCGCAGCTCGGACGGGTACCGGCTGTTGAGCGGGCTCGAATGGGATATCTCGGGCGTGACCTTTCTCAAAATCGGGGCGGGCTTCCTTGAGCAGAAATTCGACGACGTGCTTTTCGGCACGGTCAGTGGCCCTGCCTTCACCGTGGATTTCGTGTGGAACGCCACGGATTTGATGACGTTTACTCTCGAACTCGACCGCACCGTAGAGGAGACGACACTTGTTAACGCTTCGGGTATCCTGAACACGAAATGGAGCTTTGCAGTCGATTACGATCCGTTGGAAAATTTGATTTTTACCCTGGGAGGGTCGATGAAGAATGAGGATTACGAGGGAGTTACCCGGGAAGAGGACACGCTTCGCTTCCATTTCATCGTGAAATACCTCATTCATCCGGAATGGGTGACGGAGTTCCGTTACCAGTACGAAGACCGGGATTCGAACGAGATCGGCGAAAGCTATAAGGACAACCGATGGTTGGCACAGTTTACATTCCGTCTCTAAGGCCCGCCACGGCGCGCGCGGGATGGCGCGCGCTGTTCGCGCTGGCCTGCCTGTTCGTTATCGGAGTGCTCGCCGCGCCGGCCCACGCCCAGGTGGAGGCGTCCGAATACTACCTGGGCCCCGGCGACAAGCTGAACGTCACGGTTTTCGGCCATGCGGACCTTTCCGGCGAATTCGAGATCGACAGCGCCGGTTTCATTTCGTTGCCGCTTATGGGGCAGATCGAAGCGGCCGGGCGAACCGTCCGCGCCCTTCAAGGCCAGCTCGAGGAACGGCTGGACAAGGAATTCATCGTCGATCCGAGGGTCAGCATCGAGGTCCGGAATTTCCGGCCCTTCTTCATCCTGGGCCAGGTCAACAAGCCGGGCAGCTACCCCTATCAAAGCGGCATCGACATTCGCCAGGCCATCGCCATCGGCGGCGGTTTTACCCGGCGGGCGAAGACGGACGCCGTCCTGCTGATCCGCCGCACGGCGGAAGGCAAGGTGCGCTACCAGGCGACGCTTGACGTTCCGGTCCTGCCGGGGGATACGATCGAGGTCGAGCGGCGCCTCTTTTAGCCCTCTGCTCCCGGAAAAAAACAAGCAATTATAGATAGTTAATAATAATCCGGTTTATTTTCGCCGGGCCGGTTCCGGGCCGCCCACGGTGCCCCTTGCCGGCGGGGCCTTCTGATAATTCGTAAAAAGATTGACCCAACTTACTTAAAAATATAGATAAATTCCTGCAAATTCCCAACTATATAAAAGCAAAACATAGCCGGGTAGCCGGACAGGGCAGGACCGGGTGGGTCAAAATGGCTTCTCCTTTCGGGAGATGGCCAGAGGAGATGGCGTGAACAGGATGGTAACCGTCCGTCGTTTTCCAGGTTCGGACGATTCCCGTGCATCGAACGTCGAGACGTTCGTTGACGATGAGGAACAGCTCGACCTCGCCTACCTTCTGGGCGTGCTGCGTCGGCGGAAGTATTTGATTGCCGGGATCATGTTCCTGGTCACCAGCTTCACCGCCCTTTTCGTCACCCAGATCACGCCGCTTTACCGGGCCGAGACATTGCTGGTTCTGGAAGAAAATCAGCAGAACGTGTTGAACATCGATGCGGTCACCCAGGGCCTGCGCACGGATTACTATACGAACGAAACCGAAGCCGCCGTCATCGGATCGCGCGAGCTTGCCGTTAAGACCGTCGAGATGCTCAATCTCGTCGAGGATCCGCTATTCAATCCGTACCTGGAACCTCCCAAACCGGGGCTTCTCGATTCGATTCGGAACTGGCTTTTCGAGGCGGGAGAGGAAGAAGACCCGTGGGCCGGATTTTCGCCTGAAGAGAAACGCGAGCTCATACTTGAATATACAACGGACTATTACCTTGCCGGTCTTAGCGTTTCGCCGTCGTTCACTTCACGCATCATTGCCGTTGGCTATGCGTCGACAAACCCCCGGGTGGCTGCCCGGCTCGCGAATACGGCGGCCGAAATCTACATTCTCGACCAATTGGAAACGCGCGGTGCGGCCACCGTGCGCGCCACGGACTGGCTCAGCGAGCGCACCGATCAGCTGCGCCGCCGGGTGATCGAATCCGAACGCCGGCTTGATGAATTTCGCCGCGCCTCCGGCATCGTCGAAACGGGGGGGCGGAGCGTCTACCAGAACCAGCTCGCCGATTTGAGCTCCGAGCTGATTATCGCCCGGACGAAGCGGGCCGAGGCGGAAGCGCAGAGCAAACAGATTAAAAAATTACTGGCCGCGTCGGGTAGCGTCGAATCGGCGGCTGCCGTCATCAATTCGCCGCTTATCCAGAAGCTTCGGGAGCAGGAATCGCAGCTTCTCCGCAAGATTGCCGAGTACAAGACCCAGCTTCGGGAAGGCCATCCCCGGATGACGCTGGCCGCGAACGAACTGGAAGATTTGCGGAAGAACATCGCAAACGAAGTCAACAAGATCGCGCTTAACCTCGGCAACGAGCTTGAAATTGCCCGCGTGCGGGAAGCGAATCTGGAAGCGGAAATCGCCTCGTTGCAGAAGAAGATCGAGGCCCAGGCCGAAGCGGAAACCACCATCAACGCGCTGGAAAGCGAAGTCGAGGCGAACAAGCAGCTCTACGAAACGATTCTGACCCGATTCCAGGAAACGAAGGTGCAGGACGACGAACTGATTCAGGCGAATGCCCGCATTATCTCCCGCGCCGTCGAGCCCAGTTCGCCCTACTATCCGAAGAAGCGCCTCATGGTGATGGCGGCCCTTTTCGCCTCGATGATCGGCGGTATCGCCCTTGCCTTCGTTCTCGAATACCTCGATTCCGGTTTCCGGACGGCCGAACAGCTGGAAAACGTGACGGGCCAGCCGGTGCTGGGCCTTTTCCCGCACCTGCGCGACGGAGAGTCCCCGTACAAGGCGGCGCTGGAACGACCGAACAGTATCTTCGGCGAATCGGTTCGCCGGATACGCACCTCGCTTGCGCTGTCCAGCGTCCAGGGCATGCCCAAGGCCATCATGGTGACCTCGTCCGTGCCGGGCGAGGGGAAGACGTCGGGGGCCGTGGCCCTGGCCGTCTCGGCGGCCCGTTCCGGGCAGAAATGCGTTCTGATCGATTGCGATTTGCGCCACCCCAGTGTCCATGAAGCCCTCGGCATGCCGAACGAACAAGGGCTTAGCAATTACCTCGCCGGTCAGATGGACTTGAGCGGCATCATGGAAATGGATGTGCGCTCGGGTTTGCGGGTCATCCCCGCCGGGCCGTCCGTGCCGCATCCAGCCGACCTGCTTGGCTCCCAGCAGATGCGCAACCTTACCCAGCAGCTGGGCGAACTCTTCGATTTCGTCATCCTGGACGCGCCGCCCCTGCTTGCCGTCTCCGATGCGCTGATTCTGGCCCGCAACGTCGACAAGACGGTCTTCATGGTTCGCTGGGCAAGGACCGACCGCAACACCGCCAGGGCCGGGCTGAAGCAATTGCTTGAAGCCGGGACCAATCTGGCCGGCGTCGTCCTGAGCCTTGTCGACGTTCGCAAGAGCGCGCAGTATGGGTTCGGGGGGTCGAGTCACTATTACGAGGACTACGACCGCTACTACAAGGAGGCATAAGGAGAAGCCCTGCCGTGCGGCGAAATTCCGATACCCTTGTCCTGTTGGCCTTCCCCTGCATCCTTGCCTTCTTTGCGCTCTGGTTTGCCGTTCCCCGACTGATTTCCGCACTTACGGTGCTTCCCTCCCATGCCGCGCTTGAGGCGGTCAGCAAGGGGGAGGCGGTATCCGAAGGAGCAGCCAAAAACGCAATTGCGGCGCGCAAGACAGCCGCCGGTTGGGTTGCCGATCCGAAACTTCATGCGGAAATCGGCAGCCTTCATCTCGTGCAGGCCGGCAAGGCGGGCTATGCGTCTGCGGAGGGAATCCAGTTTCTCAAGGCAAGCATCGCCGCCGAGCGGCGCAGTTTGACGCTTTCCCCGGCGCAGCCCTACGCCTGGGTGCAGCTCCTTCAGGCACGCTTGGCGCTCGAGGGGCCCTCGAAGGATTTAAGCCCGCTCTTCGCCATGTCGGTCGAGACGGCGCCGACGGAACCCCGCCTCGTCATGCGCCGCCTTGCCATCGGTCTTGCCATCTGGGTGCATCTGGATCCGCAAGCCACTGAACAGCTACGCTCGCAAATCCTCATCGCGGCGCATCATGCACCAACCCGCCTCGCCGAACTGGCGAAGAAACGCTACGCGCTAAAGCTTGTCTACGATTCGCTGGCCGACGAGCCCGAACTTCGCCAGCGTCTTATCCAGTCCTATCAGGGTCTCTAGACGGGCGCGGCGGGATAGGCCCGTTGTGACCAGGACTGGGCCGTCCCCACGCCCAATAGCAGCAGATAGGTGGCAGCGACGGCCGGCACCTGAATGCTGAAATCCACCATCGCATGGGTTGCAACCAGCGCGGTTGTTGCCACGCCCACCGCCGGGTAAATGGCGCTGCGCCCTCGTCTGAGCGTGCCCAGAAAACAAAGCAGCGTCAGGTAGGCCAACAGCAGCACCATCAGGATCAGGGCCGGCAGGCCGCCTTCGAGGGCAAGTTCCAGATAGGTGTTGTGGGCGCGGTCGATGGTCTCGACGGAAAAACGGAAATCCGCGTCACGGTAGAGACGAAAACTTTCCTTGAAGGCGCCGATGCCGGTGCCCACCATGGGAAAGTCTCCGATCGCCTCGGCGGTGCGCTCATAGATTGCCAGACGGTCGCCACCGGTGCTCAAGGCTTCGTCGATGCGGGTAAACGTCTGCTTGCCGCTTACCAGCAGGATGGCGACGATCATGCCCAGCGCCAGGGTGCCACCGATGGCCGCCGGCAGGAAATTGAGAACCGGCTCGCGACTACGCAGCCGCATGCCGGAAACGACCATGAAGGCCCCGATGCCAACCAGCGCGCTCAGGAACCCGCCGCGGGAATGGCTGAGCAGCAGGGCCGTGAAGATCGTGCCACAGGCGACGATCAGCAGGTAGAAACGGAACCCGCAGGCATCGAGAAAGCCCAGAAAATGGCTGGCGGCGATCGGGCTGTAGCGCAGGATGCGGCGGATTTCGGCAACCAGCAGCGCCAGGGTGGTGATCAGCGTGATCCCGGCATAGGTGGCGAAATTGTTGCGGTTGATAAAGGTGCTGGTCAGCGATTCCTCATAGGCCCATTTCGGATACCAGAGGATTTTCTGGCTGCCGCTGAGATGCGCAACGAGGCCATAGATCGCATAAACGAGGCCGGTGATCGCAACGACCCAGAAAACCCGCTGGGCGTGTTCTTCGTTGCGGCCCAACTGAAAGGCGAGCCAGAAGATGCCGCCATAGGCAAGCAGGCGCATCACGGCCATCTTGCTCGCTTCCGGATTAAGGCTGATCGCCCCCGTAAGCGGCACCCCGAGCACGCCCGCGGCTTTCTCCCAAAGCGGATGGTGCCAGGCATCCGGCGTCAGGCCGCTTGCCTGCAGAAGGAACCACAGCATCAATACGGCGAACGGCACCACGATGATGCGGGAGCGCCGCCATTCGATCTGGATGAGCGTGCGATCGCGATAGGCGGCGGCCACCCAGAAGAGAACGAGCAGTCCCACCAGCACGCCAAGCAGCGACCATGACCATGGGCGGTTGCTGCCAAAGGGCAGGGGCGCGAGCGCCACGATCGCCATCAGAAGCCAGAAGAGAAGGGCGCGGGGATTCAATAGGCATTTTCCTGCATGAAGGGCACGAAGAACGTAAGAAACAGGATTTTAAGGTCGAAGAAAAGCGACCAATTGTCGACATAGTAAAGGTCGTAATGAACCCGCTTTTGCATTTTCTCGTAGGAACTCGTTTCCCCCCGGAATCCGTTCACCTGGGCCCATCCCGTGATGCCCGGCTTCATGCGATGGCGGCCGAAATAATCGTCGATGATCTTGGCGTATTGTTCGTTGTGGACGACGGCATGCGGCCGCGGCCCGACCAGGGACATCTGCCGCTGCAGCACGTTGAAAAGCTGGGGCAGTTCGTCCAGGCTCGTGCGCCGCAAAAAGCCGCCGACCCGCGTCACCCTGGGGTCGTTCCGTTTGGCCTGCGGCACGGCGCCTTCGGCACGGGCCGCCGTCCGGCTTTCCTCGGTGTGGTACATCGTCCGGAATTTGTAGACGTTGATTAAGTTGTTGTTGAAGCCATAGCGCCGCTGGTGAAAGAAAATCGGGCCCGCGCTGTCCAGCTTGATGGCGATCGCAATGACAATCATCAACGGCGTGAGCAGCACCAGCAGCAGACTGCCGAGGATATAGTCCTCAATCGTTTTCACCAGCAGGTCCCAACCGCTTAAAGGCCGTTCCTGTACGGCCAGCATCGGCCAGCCGGCGATGCGGTCGAATTTGTGAATCGGGATCGGGGCGCCAAGAATTTCCGGGCACAGGTAAATGCTGATCGGCAGGGTACGCAGTTTCTTCAGGACCTTCAAAAGCCGCTCGCTTTCCGACCACGGCATGGCGACGATGACCTCGTCGAGCTTGTGATCGCGGCTGTATTTCAGCAAATCCTCGACCGTGCCAAGAACCGGATAAGCATCCAGCTTTCCCGTATCCGCCGCCTGATCGTCGAAAAAACCGGCCAGCCGGACGCCGGCCTGCTTGTCTTCGGCCAGGTGGTTGGCAAGCGACAGGCCAAGTTCGTTGGCGCCGACGATGGCAAGGTTCAGCGTAAGCTGCCCGGTCTTCTGCCAGCGGCGAATCAGCAGGGTTGAAAAAAAGCGCAGACAAAGAAAGCCGGCGAAGCTGAGGGAAAACCAAAGCACCACCCAAATACGGGAGTATTCCTCTGACGTTTTCGTGAAATAGGCAACGAAGATCAGCGTCACGATCACGATGATCCAAGTGACGGCCAGCCGGCCGAACTGCTGAATGGGTGCGGCAAGATTGGCGAAACGGTAAAGGCGGGCGAAATGGAAATAATTGAGGGTCAACAGTGCCCCAAGCGCCAGTGCGACCTGATAGGCACCGGGAAGGTCGAAATCCAGTTCGCGAATCCGATAGGCCAGAATGCCGGTGACGACGACAGCGGCGACGTCGCCAATGCGAAGAAAGCCTGCCAGGAAGGTCTGCAGGTCGGTCGAAATCCTTCGGGAGCTTTGCGGCGCGTCCATATGCAAGGCCCTAAGAATAGGGCACATTTCGGCGCAATCAAGAGGATGCGAAAGGCCCGCCACCCGTACTTTTCTTCTGGCGAAGGCGCGCCCAAAGGGCCATATCTTTGGCATGCGCAGCCTCTCCAGCTTCATGCGGCGATCGGACCAGCCGGACGCCAAGGCCAAAATCCCGAACGGCACCGTGGCTTACGCCATCGGTGACATTCACGGCCGGGTCGATCTGCTTGAGGAATTGCAGGCGAAAATCCAGGAAGACGCCCGCACGCAGGCCGGCAAGCGTCACGTTGTTGTCTATCTCGGTGATTACGTCGACCGCGGGTTGACCTCCCGCGAGGTCATCGATCGCCTGATCGAAGATCCGCTTCCCGGCTTTGAAAGCGTGCATCTGAAGGGCAATCACGAAGACGCCATGCTTAAATTTCTGCACGACACCGACATCGCTCCCGGCTGGCTGGCCTATGGCGGTGATGCGACGCTTTACAGTTATGGCGTGACGGTTCCCCGCTCGCCGTTGACGCCGGACAAGCTTTCCACGATGCAGGCCGAATTCGCGCGCAAGCTGCCCGGCCGTCATCTCGAATTTCTAAGCGCGCTCGACCTCCGTCACGAGGAAGGCGATTATTTTTTCGTCCATGCCGGCGTGCGTCCCGGACGTTCGCTTGAGGAACAGTCGGAAGAAGACCTGCTTTGGATTCGGGACGCGTTTCTTTTTTCGGCGGACGATTTCGGAAAGATCATCGTTCATGGGCATACGATTTCGCCGAAGCCCGAATTTCAGCCGAACCGGATTGGAATCGACACGGGCGCTTTCGCAAGCGGGGTGCTAACCTGTCTCGTTCTGGATGGCACCGAACAGCGGATCCTGCAAACCGGATAGTGGATTCCCTTGAAAACGCGGCAAAGGGACGAAACGGGTACGACGCAAGGGTTCTGGTCGCTGGTCACGCGTGAGGCGGCGGACGCGTCCGTTGCCCCGCCGTCCGCGATGGTGCAGCGCTTCGTCGATCTGTTATCGCCGGCCTTCGCGCAGGAAGTGTTGCGCCCGGCGGCCACGCGGCTGAAACGCGAACTCGTAGACCCGGCGGCGGCCGAAAAAAACCTCCTCTACAACCGTTTTCTCCGTCATGCCCAGCTGCGCTGGGTAAAGGCGATCGGCGAGGCGGGTTTCGACGTCGTCTACCTGAAAGGCTTCGCCAACGCGCACAGCCTTTACGACGACCCGGACGCGCGCACCATCGGTGACCTCGATTTTCTGATCCGCCCCGATGCGCTCGATCCGCTCATCCGGTTTCTGTCCGGCCGCGGGTTCCGGTTCGATGGCGCGCCGCGTTCGCCGTGGGGGTTCATATCCGATACGAGCTTTCTTCCCTTCGTCTCCGAAGACGGCAGCGCCAATCTCGACCTGCACATCGCCCCCGATGCCTATCCGGCCGACCGTTCGCTGACGACGGAAGCCGTTTTTGCCGATTCGGGATGGGTCGACGTCGAAGGCATGCGCCTGCGCATTCCTTCGCCGGAACACGGCTTCCTGCTTGCGTTGACGAACGCGGCAAAGGTGGCTTTCGGGCCGATGAGCGTGCGCAAGACCGTCGATGCGATTCGCCTGCTGGAACGGACGCAGGCGCTGGCCTGGGACACGGTCGGGCGGCTGGCGGACAAGGGCCGGTTCCTGAAACCCGCGCGGGTCTTTCTCAACCTGCTTCGGCGTCTCGGCGTCCGGCTCGACGGGGTGCCGGAGGGGCTGCTGATGCCGCCGCGCGGATTGGCGTCTGGCGCCTTCGAGCGGCTCGTTTCGGATTACGCCGCCCTCTTCCCGGTCACCCCCGGCACGCTGGAGACCCTGCGGCGGGAACTCCTGCTTGGCACGGAAAGCCGCGTCGGCCTTTATCGGAACTGGCTTCGCTTGCGCGGGCTCGTGCGGCCCTATGGTGGCCATCCGCCCGGGACGCGGCTCGCATCCCGGTCCTGACGCCGGCCCCGGGAAGGGGACGGCTTTCCCCATAGATGATAAGGTGGCGCCCGCCTCCGCGGGGGGCGGCATCCAATGCGATTGGAAGCCATGGGGACGCAGCATGCTGGACCGGATCGTAGGCACGGTCAGACGCCATCGCCACATGAACTGGGCGTTGATGGACCAGGGAATGGTGAGTGGCGTCAACTTTCTGACCACCATCCTGATCGCCCGCCATTTGGGAATCGAAGAATTTGGGCGTTTCACCCTGGCCTGGCTGGTCGTTCTTTTCGTCACCAGCCTGCAAATGGCGGTAATCGTCTCGCCGATGATGAGCGTCGGCCCCAAACAGGAACCCGCAGAAGCGCCGGCCTATTACGGCGCGCTTTTTCTTCAGCAATTGATCTTTGCCGGGCTCACCTTTCTGCTGATCCTGCTCGGGGCCTATGGCGTGGCCGCCCTGCGTCCGGAATGGGACCTCCGCGCCCTGGCGGTTCCGCTTGCCGCCACGGCGGTTCTTTTTCAGCTTCGGGATTTTCTGCGGCGTTACTTTTTCACCCGCGAACGTCCCGTCATGGCCTTTATCAGCGACGTCATCGGCTATCTGGGGCTGCTGGTAGCGCTGGCGCTATTGCTTCCCTTCTTCACCTTCGATAGCGCCACCGTGCTTTGGCTGATCGGCGCCGCGTCCGCCACCGCCATCCTGATCAGCGCGCCGTTCCTGGGGCGGCTTGCCTGGCAGCTGAGGGCGTTCCTCACCATTTCGGTCCGGCATTGGCAGTTTGCGAAATGGATGGGGGCTTCCGCTCTGTTGCAATGGGCTTCGACGAATCTTTTTCTGATTGTTTCGGGTGGCCTGCTCGGGCCGGCGGCCGTCGGCGCGCTGCGTGCCGCGGAGACGTTGATCGGGATCAACCGTATCTTCTTTCAGGGGCTGGAGAACGTCGTGCCGCTGCACGCCGTTAGGCGCCTTACCGAGGAAGGCCCCCCCGCGCTTGGTGGCTATCTCCGGCGGATTGGCGTTGCCGGCGGGTTGGCAACGGCCGGCGTCGGCGCGATCGCGGCTCTCGCGCCGGGCTTCTGGCTCGAGCTCTTCTTCGGGGAAACCTATGCAGAGCACGGCGCGCTCGTTTACTGGTACGCGGTCATCTATCTCGTCATGTTTATCGGCCTGCCGCTTCGCGCCGGGCTTCGTGCGCTGGAGAACACGAAGCCAATTTTTCAAGCCACCGCCGTTTCGGCAGTGTTCTCCCTTGCCGCCGCCATGCCGCTGATCGATGCCCTTGGCGCGACCGGCGCGGTTGCCGGACTGCTGGTGACCAACCTGCTTCTGATCGGCGTGCTCGCCGTCCACCTTCGCCGCGAGATGGGACGCCATGACGTCTGAAAAACCGAACACCGCCGGCAGCCGCGGCGCGGTCGCGGCCGCGCTTTTTGCCGATCTCGAGCGGTCGAACGTCAGTTATTGCGTCGTCGGCGTTACCGAGGGCCTGCCGCACAGCGTGCCCAGCGACCTCGATATCGTCGTCGCGTCCGGCCGGGAGCAGGGATTTGCCACCCGGCTCAACCGTTTTTGCCTCAATCACGGCGTGCATTTCGTTCAGGCGCTGCAGCATGAGCAAACTGCCACCTACTATGCCCTCGGCTGGCGCGACGAAAAGGGCGAGCTCCGGTTTTTGCACCCGGACGTTTGCAGCGACTATTTGCGTTATGGCCGGCGGTTTCTCACGGCCGGCGAGATTCTCTCGGGCCGCCGTCTTGCCCGTGACGAAGCAGGCAATTCGCTGGGCTTTCACGTGCCCGCACCCGCTTCCGAATTCATCTATTACCTGCTCAAGCGGGTCGACAAGCGCAGCATCGGACCACGCGAAGGCAACCATCTGAATGCGGAATGGCAGCGCGACCCGGAAGGGGCGGCACGTCAGGTCTGGCGATTCTGGCGGGGGCGAGTGGCCCAGGCCATCGTCGATGCGGCGAAACGAAACGACTGGAGCACGGTACGCGCCGAACTGCCCCAGCTTCAGAAAAAACTCTGCCGGCGCATCCCGCGCCAGTTAGGCGATCTGGGTCCGATGCTCACACGGATCTGTCGCCGCGTGCTCAATCCGACCGGGTTCTGGGTTGCCTTTCTCGGTCCGGACGGGGCCGGCAAGACCAGCGTGCAGCGCCGCGTCAGCGAGGATTTGGCGCCGGCCTTCCGCCGTGTCGCCTATTTTCATCTGCGCCCGCGTTTCGGCCAACAGGTGCTGCCGACGGCCGCTCCGGTGACGGAACCCCATGGGCAGGGGTCCAGAAGCGCGCTGCTTTCGACGGCAAAAGTCTTCTATTTTCTTTTCGATTACCTCGCGGGCTACGCTTTCCGCATTCGCCCCGCGCTCGTGCGATCGACCTTCGTCCTTTTCGATCGCTATTTTCACGATTTGCTGGTGGACCCCAGGCGGTATCGCTATGGCGGCGCTACCTGGCTTGTCCGGCTGGCCGCCCGCCTCGTTCCGAAACCCGACCTCTGGGTGCTGCTGGATGCAACGCCGGAGGTTGTCGTGGCGCGCAAGGGCGAGGTAACGCTGGAAGAGGCGGCCCGCCAGCGGGATGCCTACCGCGCCATCGTGGAAAAGTTGAAAAACGTGCTGATCGTGGACGCCACCCGGCCGCTGGAAGACGTCGTGTGCGAGGTCGAGGACGCGATTCTCGACCGGCTGCAGAACCAGACGAGGCGCCATCTTGGACTCTGAACTTTCCCGCACGTTCCTGGACGGCCTCTTTCCGGAAGGCAGCCGCCGGTTGGCGACGGGCGAGACGGCCCCGCGGGAGATGCGCTTCTGGGTGATCCGGGGCAAGCGCGGCCCCCGTTGGATCGTCCCCGCCCACCCGGCCGCAGGTCTTGCCGCGCTTCGCCATTGGCGGCCCTTCGACGCCGCCTCGCGGGCGAAATGGACGCTTCTGATGGCAGCCTACCGGGCCGGCGTTCTTGGCGCCGTTCCCGGCATCGCGCGGCTCGCCATTGGCATCCCGGAGACGGCCGACTGGTCGCATCTCGGCTGGCAAGGGGTCTCGGCACCGCAGCCGGTCGTGCATGTGGGCACGCCCAGCGCCAACCAGCGTCTCGTCGCCTCCCTCGTCGATCCGGAAACCGGCGTGGCCCTGGCCGTCGCCAAGGTGCCGGTCGGCGCCAACGCGCAGGCTCGCATCCTCCACGAGGCCGACCTGCTGGAACGCCTGGCCGAAGAACAGCCGGGCGTGGCGCCCCGCCTGCTTTTCCGCAACGCCGCGCGCGGCATCGCAACGGAAGAGGCCTTTCGCGGCCAGCCGACCGGGCGCCGGCTGACGGCGGACCACCTTGCCTTTCTCGATCGCCTCCGCGTCGCTGGCGGCGAAATTTCCCTTCGCCACGCGGTCGAACGGCTTCGCCCCGCCCTTGATGGGCTTGCGCCGGATGTAGCGGCGGCGATCAGCCCCGTTCTCGACGGCCTCGACGCGCCGGCACCGTTGCCGGCCGTCTGGCTGCATGGCGATTTCGCGCCCTGGAATCTTTTCCGGCAAGAAGGGCGCCTTGTGGCCTGCGATTGGGAAAACGCAGAACCTCGTGGTCTGCCGCTGTTCGACGCGATGCATTTTCTGTGGATTCAGCGGTATCTTTTTTCGGATCGCAAATCCGATTGCGCGATGGAGGCCCTGCGCACGCAGTTTCACCTGACGGAAGAAGACGTGGTGCGCATCTCGAAATTCTATCGAGTGGCCACCATCGCAAAAGGCGGGATGGAAGATCCGAACTACGTGAAGTTTCTGATGGGGTCATTGCGTGATGAATGAACAAAGTGCGCCTTGCTTTTATTGCGGCATGGCGACCCGGCCGTGGGGCGGGTCGGGGGCGGCCTACAGGGAATGCCGTTCCTGCCAATTGGTGACCCTGGCCAGGATTCCGAACGCGGACGAGCTCGATCGGATGTACGCGGACTATTACAGCGAGGAAAACATCGCACACCAGACGACCGAGATGGAATCGTCCGACACGGCCCTTCACGCGCACGCCAAATTCCTGGCCGCCAGGGTGCTGAAGCCGGGCATGCGGGTGCTGGATTTCGGGGCCGGGATCGGGACCCTGGGCCAGGCGCTGAAGCAATACGGATTCGAGACGGAAGGCCTTGAACATTCCGCCGGCGCCAGGGAGACGGCCCGTGCTCGCTTCGGGATCGAGCTTTACGCGACGGTCGATCAACTCGAAAAGGGCCGCTACGATCTGATCGTGATGGTCGAAGTGATCGAACATCTGACGGCGCCCTGGGAAACCTTGCGGACGCTTCGGGAATGCCTGGCTCCCGGCGGGCGCATCTACGTTACGACGCCGAACCGGAACGGCCTGCAGGCGCGGCTACACGGCGCGCGCTGGCGCGAGGCCAAGCCGTTTCACCTGATGCTGTTCAACGCCCACGCCCTGTCCCGGATGTTGGGCGATTGCGGCTTTGCTGATACCGGGACGATCCGGTTTTCGCCCCTGACGACGGACGCTTGGCCGGCGCGCCTGGTGCACCGTTGCCTGCAGGCAGTGGCCCTCTATGGGGGGCTTCGCATGCTTGGCACGCGCGCGGACGGTGCGGGCCGATGACGGCTTTCCTCCCATCTCGAGGTTTCATGTGAGAATTCTGCTGTCCGCCTATGCCTGCGAGCCCGGCGTCGGCTCCGAGCCGGAGGTGGGCTGGCGTTGGGCGGTCGAACTGGCCGGCCTCGGCCACGAGGTGTGGGTGCTGACCCGCACGAACAACCGGCCCGCCATCGAAAAGGGGCTGGCCACGCTGGCCGGCGACGCGAAACCCCGCTTCCTCTATTACGACCTGCCCGGCTGGGCCGGCTGGTGGAAAAAGGGGCGGCGTGGCATTCACCTTTACTACCTGCTCTGGCAGTGGGGCGCGCGCCGCGTGGCGCAGGCGGCCCATGCCGAGATTCGTTTCGAACGCATCCACCACGTTACCCTGGTCAGCGCCCGTCAGCCGAGCTTCCTGGGAAGCCTCGGCGTACCCTTCGCGTTCGGTCCGGCCGGCGGGGGCGAGCGCGCGCCGTTTCGGCTTCGCGTCGGCTATGGCGCGCGCGCCTGGGTCGAGGAATTGCTGCGCGACGGGTTAAACGCGCTCGTCCGGTTCGACCCCCTGCTTCGCCGCACCTATCGGGCCGCCCGGCAAATCTACGTAACCTCGGCGGAAAGCCGGCGTTTCGTCCCCGCCCGCGACCGGGCGAAGACGGCGATCTCCCTGGCCATCGGCTTCGACGTTGCCGCGCCGTCGCCGCCCGCCGTCCGGCCGTCCGGGGATGGCCTGCGCCTGCTCTATGTCGGGCGCTTCCTCGACCTCAAGGGCATGCATCTGGGCCTGCCGGCCTTCGCGGCCTTTGCCGGGGCCAACCCGGAGGCCCGCCTCACGCTGCTTGGCGACGGGCCCGACAAGACCCATTGGCAGCGCATGGTGGAACGCCTCGGCCTCACCGGCAAGGTCATCTGGCGGGACTGGACCGCCCGCGAGAAACTCGATGCGGTCTATGCGGAACACGACCTTTTCTTCTTTCCAAGCCTCCGCGATTCCGGCGGTCTCGTCGTGCTGGAGGCGATGGCCCAGGGCCTGCCGGTCGTCTGCCTTGACCGTGGCGGTCCCGGCGTCATCGTGGACGCCAGCGCGGGCCGGGCGGTGGGCACGGAAGGCCGCGACCGCAAGGCCGTGATTGCAGGCCTGGCCGAGGCGTTGGGCGAGCTTGAACGCGACCCTGCGTTGCGCGCGCGCCTCTCGGAAGGGGCCCGGGCCCGGGTGCACGCGTTCACCTGGGCGGAAAAAGTGGCACGCATCATGGCGGAGGCTTGAGGCCAGTGAAGCTTGTGCGACTTCGGGAACACGCGACCCTCATCATTGTTTCGCTGTACCTCATCCTCAATTACGGGTTCATGTTGATTCGCATGCCGCCGAACGTTGGCGTGCCGTTCGGGGAACTGCTGCTGGCGACCTATCTTTTGTGGCTGGCCGACGTGCGTTACCTGCCGCGGTTTTCAAAAGCGCTTTTTCTGTTTCCCTTCCTGCTTTGGTGGACGTCCGGTATCGGGCGCGCCTATTTTGCTTTTCCCGAACACGGCCTTTTGGCGTTGCGTGACGCGACCCATGTGATTGAATCGCTTTTCATCTGGGTTGGGTTCATTTTCGCGACGAAAGAGGAAAACGTCGAACGCTTCTTCCGCTGGCTGCCGTGGCTGTTGGTCATCGGCAGCATTTATGCGTTCGGTTTTCCGTTCCAGTCGATCCTTGAAAACTACTCGCCGACCGTTCGTTCGACGGCGGGCGAATCGACGGCGATTTTCTTCCAGTACACGAACACGGCAGTGCTGGTTCTGGTGGCGGCGGCCTATCTGATGATCGTCCGTCCGAAGACGATCGGCCTTGGGCCGCTTCTGCTGGCGCCGCTTCTGCTGGCCTATGTCGTCGCCATTTTCCAGGCGCGCACGATTTACCTTCAGGTCATCGCGATGCTGCTGCTGTTCGCGTGGCAGTACCGGTCTTCCTTCGTGAAAATGTCGACGTCCCTGATGCTCGGTGCGCTCGCTTTCATGGCCGTCTCGGCGTTCGGCATTCAGCTGACGGGCCGTCTGGGCGGTGAAATTTCGCTCGATTTCGTGCTCAAGCATTTTGCGACGATCATGGGCGAGGGGCAGGGGGAATTCGAAGGCGTCGCCGCCGGCGTCGATATGCGGACGGCCTGGTGGCTCAGCATCTGGAACCAGGTAACGTCCAGCATTGGCTCGCTTCTCTTCGGCCTCGGTTACGGCTTTCCCCTGATCGACTTTACCTCGGTCGGTGGCATCCCGGTGCGCGAGCCCCACAATTCCTATATTTCGATTTTCGGACGAAGCGGCATCATCGGCCTGTTCGCCTTTGTCTGGATGCACATCATCCTGCTGGTCGTCTGGTTCCGTACCTTCCGTCTATGCCGCCGGGCCAAATACCGCGTTGGCCAGGAACGCCTGCTTGTTCTCTACGTCTATATCCTGATGATCTGGATCAACGGCATCGGTGAGGACGCCTTTGAAAAGCCTTTCAACACGTTTCCCTATTATATCTTCAGGGGGCTTATCCTGCATTACTCCCTGCATCTGCGGGCGAAGCTGAAGGTGCCGTCGCCGGTCCGGCGCTCGCTTCGCAGCGTTCTTCGAGAGCAATTCCATGCGCATCCTTCTCGTTCATAATTTCTACCAGCAGGCCGGTGGCGAGGACGCCGTGTTCGCGAACGAACACGCTCTGCTTGCGGCGCATGGCCATGAAGTCCGGAAGCTCACTATCACGAACGACGCCGTGCGTGGCGCCTTCCGGGTTCTGAAGACGGCGTTGGTGACGCCTTATTCCGCTGCGGCGCGCCGCCGGATGGCAGCAAGCCTGGCCGAACACGAACCGGATCTGGTGCACGTTCACAATTTCTTTCCACTGTTCACCCCTTCCATTTTCGACGCCTGCCTGGAGGCGGGCGTGGCCTCCGTGATGACGCTACACAACTACCGGCTGATCTGCCCGGCGGCGACGCTCTACCGTTCCGGCCATGTCTGCGAGGAATGCGTCACCGGCTCGCCCTACCGCGCCGTGCTGCACGGGTGTTACCGGGGCTCCCAGCCCGGCTCGCTGGCCGTCGCCCGCATGGTCAAGCGCCACCGCGCTGCCGGCACCTGGCAGACCCGGCCCGACCGCTTCATCGCGCTCACCGAATTCGCCCGGCAAAAATTCATCGAGGGTGGCCTGCCGGAGGATCGCATCCGGGTAAAACCGAACTTCCTGCCCGAGGGCGCCCCCGCCGCGGGCGGGCCCCCCGCCTCCAGGGCGGGCGGCCTTTTCGTCGGCCGCCTGAGCCCGGAAAAGGGAATCCACACCCTGCTTCGTGCCTGGCGAGACCTGGGCGTGTCGCTGCGCATGGCCGGTGACGGACCCCTTCTTGAGGAAGTCCGCCGGGAGGCCCCTTCCGCCGTTACCGTGCTTGGTGCGCGCCCGAAGGAAAGCGTGGCCGAGGAAATGCAGCGTGCCGCCTTTTTCGTCCTGCCGTCTGAATGGTACGAAGGCTTTCCGATGGTGCTGCTCGAATGCTTCCGGGCGGGGCTTCCGGTGATTGCCTCGAAACTGGGCGCCATGGCGGAGATCGTCGAGGAAGGCCAGAACGGTCTCACCTTTGCGGCGGGCAATTCCGGAGAATTGGCGGCAAAAGTACGCTGGGCCGAAGCCAATCCAGAGGCCATGCGCGCCATGGGCAAAAACGCGCGTAAATTGTACGAAGCGAACTACACGGCGGAAGCGAATTACACACGGCTCATGGAAATTTACGAGGAAGCCCGCAACACC
Source organism: Alphaproteobacteria bacterium (assembly GCA_021296325.1). Classification (GTDB taxonomy): domain Bacteria; phylum Pseudomonadota; class Alphaproteobacteria. Next base: position 44,956 of record JAGWAR010000001.1, on the reverse strand, counting down.
CGTCACGGACAAAAGGAAAGCGCCTGATGCGCGTGCTGATCACCGGCGGGGCCGGCTATATCGGAAGTCACGCGGCCCTGACGCTGGGCGCGGCGGGCCATGACATCGTTATCCTCGACAACCTTTCGGCGGGCCACGCTTGGGCGGTGCTCGCCGGCGAGTTTGTGCAAGCTGACCTCGCCGATGCGCCGGCCATGGACGCGCTTTTCGAGGCGCACGCCTTCGAGGCCGTCGTTCATTTCGCCGCCCATATCGAAGTTGCCGAATCGGTCGAACGCCCGCTCAAATACTACCGGAACAACATGCGCAACACGCTTGCTCTGCTGGAACGCTGCGGACGCTTCGGGGTAAAGCATTTCGTCTTTTCCTCGACGGCGGCGGTCTATGGCGAACCGACAGGCGAACGCGTCGGCGAGGACGCGCCGCTTCAGCCGATCAACCCTTACGGTGCCTCGAAAAGGATGAGCGAACGGCTGTTGCGCGACCTTTCGAACGTCTCGGATATGCGTTACGTCATCCTGCGCTATTTCAACGCCGCCGGTGCCGACCCCAAGGGCCGGATCGGCGAGGCCCACACGCCGGAGAGCCACCTCATCCCGCTTACCGTGCAGGCAGCCCTTGGCCTGCGGCCGAAGATCGCCATCTTCGGGACCGATCACCCAACGCCCGACGGCACCTGCGTGCGCGACTACATTCACGTCACGGATCTGGCGGCGGCCCATCTTGCCGCCCTCGATCACCTGGACAGGGGCGGCGAATCCCTCATCCTGAATTGCGGCTATGGCCACGGAGCCAGCGTGCGCGAGGTCGTCGAGATGGTGAAAGAGGTATCCGGCGTCGATTTTCCGGTCGAGGAAGGCCCCCGCCGCGCCGGCGATTCGCCGGTGCTGGTCGCGGATGCGGATCGCATCCGGCAGGCGCTTGACTGGCAGCCGCAACACGACAACCTTCGTTTTATCGTCGAGACGGCGCTCAACTGGGAACGGAAACACCGCGATGACCCAAGCCACCGGTCTTGAGACGGGCCGCGTCATCGGTGCGCCGGTGACGGTAGGCACGCTTGCCACGGCGACGGCGACGGTTCTTAAGGCCGCCGAAGCCGGCGGGGGCGGTTACGTCTGCGTCGCGAACGTTCACATGGTAACGACGGCAAGGCGCGATTCGCATCTGCTGGACATCATGGAAAAGGCGCTCTGGGTGACCAGCGACGGCATGCCGCTGGTCTGGACGCTGCGCGCGAAGGGGCACGGTCACGCGAGGCGGGTGGCCGGTCCCGACCTCATGCTGCGCCTGCTTGAAGAGGCGGAGAAGAAAGCATTCCCCGTTTACTTCTTCGGTGGCGACGCGCCGACGGCCGAGGCGATGCGAAAACGGCTTCCCCAACAATTTCCGAACCTCAAAATCGCCGGAATCGAATCGCCTCCCCTGCTTCCCCTTACCCCCGTCGTGGACGAGGCGACCGTCCGCCGGATCAACGAATCGGGCGCCGGTCTCGTTTTCGTCGGGCTGGGCTGCCCGAAACAGGAATACTGGATGGCGGCCCACGCGCCGCATCTCAAGGGCGTTCAGCTGGGGGTGGGGGCCGCCTTCAACTTCTTCGCCGGCACCGTCCGCCGTGCGCCCCGCTGGATGCAGCGGGGCGGCCTCGAATGGCTGTTTCGTCTGGCCGCCGAGCCGCGTTACCTGTGGAAGCGCTATCTGGTCACGAACAGCTTGTTTATCTGGTACACTCTGGGCTCGCTACTGGGATCGAAAGGCAAGCGCGCTTGAGCGCATGACGAAGCTCAACCTTCAGGAATTCTTCGCGGCCGAATTCGCCGAGCATGCCACCGTCGTCGCGGCGACGGAAAAGGCGCTTTGCGAGCCGTTCTGCCGCCTTCTCGAAGCCTCGGCAAAGGCGATTCGCGCCGGTAACAAGCTGCTCTTCTTCGGCAATGGCGGCAGCGCCGCCGATGCCCAGCATCTGGCGACGGAACTGACCGTCCGTTTCTCGAAGAACCGTCAGGCGATCGCGGCGATCGCACTGACGACGGACACCTCCGCGCTCACCGCCATCGGCAACGATTTCGGCTTCGACGCGCTTTTTGCGCGCCAGGTGGAGGCGCTGGGCCAAGCCGGCGACGTGGCGATCGGGATCAGCACCTCCGGGAAAAGTCCGAACGTGCTGCTGGCGCTTGAACAGGCCCGCAAGATGGGCCTGGTCGCCGCCGCGCTCGGTGGCAAGGATGGCGGCGACCTGAACGGGCTTGCCGATCCCCTGCTGATCGTTCCCAGCGATCGGACGTCGCGCATTCAGGAAATGCACATTACGCTTGGCCAGATGCTGTGTTCGGCGCTGGAGCAGGAGCTCGGCCTTGTCTAGGAAACGGATTCGATGACCCAGGAAACGCATCTCCCGGCCGGCGATCCTTCCGATTTCGCATCCAGGGTCGAAGCCTTTTGCGGCACCGAAATCGTCTGCGTCGGCGACATTATGCTGGACCGTTTCGTCTATGGCGAGGTGGAGCGGGTCTCGCCGGAAGCGCCGGTGCCGGTGCTCCATATCCAGCGGGAAACGACGGTCCTCGGCGGCGCCGGGAACGTGCTTCGTAACCTCCTGGCCTACGGGGCCAAGGTTCGTTTCTTTACCCTCGTCGGCAATGACGCGGCGGGAAACGAGATACGGGAACTGATCCGGAAGGAAGGCGCGGCCAATGACGGCGTCCTTGTTGAACCGGGCCGCCAGACGACGATCAAGAACCGTTTCATCGCGGGCAGCCAGCAATTGCTGCGGGCCGATCAGGAAACGCCGGTCCTGCCTGGCGAGGCCGCCCGGCAGAAACTTCTGAAAGGCATCGAGGCGGCCCTTCCCTCGGCCAGCGTCCTGCTGCTTTCCGATTACGGAAAAGGCGTGCTGGCGGGTGAACTAGCCGAGCATATCCTAGCCCTTGCCAGGAAGGCGGACGTGCCCGTTCTCGTCGACCCGAAGGGCTTCGACTATGCCCGTTACCGTGGGGCGACGCTTTTGAGCCCCAATTTGCGCGAATTGCACGAGGCGACGCTGCTTTCGGTCGCCACCGACGAGGACGTCGTTGCGGCGGCCCGCAAGCTGCTCGATGGCATCGGCGTGGACGGCATGCTGATCACGCGCAGCGCCCGCGGCATGACTCTGGTGACGAAAGAGGGGGACACCCGCCATCTGCCGGCAAGGGCGCGGGAAGTCTTCGACGTTTCCGGGGCGGGTGACACGGTCATCGCAACGCTTGCCGCCGCGCTGGCGGCCGGCGCTTCCCTTTCGGACGCGGCCTATCTTGCCAACGTGGCGGCGGGGATCGTCGTCGCCAAGGTGGGCACCGCCGTCGTCCATCCAGAGGACCTGATCGCGGCCCTTCACGAACGCGACCTGCTGGCCAGCGCGGACCGCGTCGTCTCGCTGGAACAGGCAAACGAGGCGATTGCCCGCTGGCGGCGTCAGGGCTTTCGCATCGGCTTCACGAATGGCTGTTTCGATCTTCTGCACCCCGGCCATGTGTCGCTGCTGCGCCAAGCCAAATCGGCCTGCGACCGGCTGATCGTGGGCCTCAACAGCGATGCCTCCGTCACCCGCCTGAAGGGGCCGGAGCGTCCCGTGCAGGCCGAGATGGCGCGGGCGACGGTGCTTGCCTCCATCGCCGACGTTGACCTTGTCATCGTCTTCTCGGAAGACACGCCGGTCCGTCTTTTGAAGGCGATCCGCCCGGACGTGCTGGTCAAGGGAGCGGATTACAAGATGGACGAAGTCGTCGGCGCCGATTTCGTGATGAGCTATGGCGGAAAAATCCTGTTGGCCGACTTCGTGGACGGCCACACACCCGCAGCGCAAAGTAGAGCAAGGGGAAGGCGATCACGCCGAAGGCGTCGAGTCGAGCCTTGGAACCGGCGGCGGCGGACGCCGCCGATGAAGCGCAGCTTTACTACCTTGCCGAAGAACACCGAAGCGCCGGTCGCCTCGCCGACGCCGAAGCCGCGTACCGCACCCTGCTTGCACAAAAGCCCCGCCATTTATCGGCCCTCGAATCCCTGGAAGCCCTGCTCGTCGAACAGAACCGCACGGACGAAGCCGCCAATATTCGCCGCAAGCGAACGAAGGTCGAAGCCCGCAACGCCTACGCGATCGGAAAAGCGTTATGCAATGAAAGCGAGTACGAACGCGCCGTTCCCTTCTTCGAGCGCGCGATTGAACTCAGGCCCGATTACCGGAAAGCTCAGTGGCGGCTTGGCGAAACGTTCGGTCATCTGAACCGGAAGGAAGAGGCGCTTCGTTGCTATCGCCGATACCGCGAGCTGGATCCGGAAAGCGTCGAGGCCGCTTTCGTGATCGCCGCCCTTGGGGAAGGCGAAGTGCCGACCCGTCCGCCGGAAGTTTACGTGCAAGGTTATTTCGACGGTTACGCCGAAAGTTTCGACGAACACCTTTGCAAGGGGCTCAACTACCGCGGCCCGGAAATTCTCTTTGAATACGTCCGGCGCGTCCTCGACCGGACAGCCGGCCCGCTTGACGTGCTCGACATCGGTTGTGGAACGGGGTTGGCCGGGCTCAAGTTTCGGGAACTGGCGAAGACGCTTGCCGGCGTCGATCTTTCCGAAAAGATGCTCGCCCAGGCCGAGGCGCGCGGCCTTTACGACGCGCTTCATCGGGGCGATGCGGTGACCTTTCTTGAGGAGGCGCCGGAAGCTTCCTGCGACCTTCTGATCGCCTGCGATTCGCTGGTCTATTTTGGCGATCTCGAATCGCTCGTAGCCGCCGCCTTCCGGGCCTTGCGGCCGGGCGGGTTTTTCGCCTTCACCCTTGAGAAGGGAACGGGCGCAGGCTTCACCCTGCAGGCCTCCGGCCGCTACGCCCACCATCCGGGCTATGTGCCGGCCCTGGCAACGGGCCGGTTTTGCTTGCGCGAGGTCGGCGAGGAGACGGTGCGCCTCGAATTCGGTAAGCCGGTGATCGAGTTGATCTACGCTCTTGAAAAGCCATTGAAATAAAAAGAAAAATCACAAGAAAGCGATGACGGCTGCCCTCCTGGCGGAAATCGGGTATAAAGGAAGGGCGGATAAGCTATCCCATTGATCAAGATCGGGGAAAAGACGATGCCGTTGGAAAAACAGGCAATCGGTCGCAGAAAGGGCTCGGGGCGGCGGTCGCCTATACGGCGCCTGCGCTGTTCTACCTCGACGGCAGCGCCATGGCGAAGGTGCAGCCCTCACCCTGCAACAAGGGCAAGGGGAAGGGCGGCGGCAATTGCCCAAGTCGGCCTTCCCGGCCAAGCCGACCTTCCGGGCCAAGCGGGCCTTCCGGGCCGAGCGGGCCTTCCCGGCCAAGCGGGCCGAGCGGACCTTCCGGGCCAAGCGGACCTTCCGGGCCGAGCCGGCCCTCCTAATCGCCTTTTTACCCTCCGGCGGAAGCCTGCCTTCCCGACTTGCATTGTCGTCATTCTCGCTTTTCCGGAAATCGGATATATTGCAAGGAAATGGGGCGGACTTGATGGGGGCGATGCAACCCCATCTATCAGGGTTGGGCAAAACGCAATGACGCAAAGAAAAGAAGCCATCAATCGCCGCAAGGCGCTCGCCCGGCTCGGGCTCGGCTGTTCTACCTCGACGGCAGCGCCATGGCGAAGGTGCAGCCCTCGCCCTGCAACAAGGGCAAGGGGAAGGGCGGCGGCAATTGCCCAAGCGCACCCTCACAACCCTCGAAGCCCTCGAAGGTTTCCAAGCCCTCCTAAGCCGGCTCCTTATCCCCTACCGCTTCCGGCGGCATATCCCTGTCTGCATTGCGGCAGGGGGCCGCGCATAGAGTCTTGTGGAACGGTGAATTCTGTATACTATTTTGCCCGAATATATGTGGGCATGTACTGAGGCATATATTCATTGAATTTCGGGGCAATGGCGATGACCTTTGATAAGTCACCACCAGCGAAACGAATAAACGAAAGAGAGAAAGCGGAAGAAAAGGAAATCAGTCGCCGCAAGGCGCTGGCCAAGCTCGGAATTGGGGTGGCGGTGGTATACACGGCGCCGACGATCCTGCCCCTCGATAACAGTGCCCGGGCGAAAATTCTTCCCTCACGCTGCAAGCCGCTTCTTCTGCCCTGTCTGCCCCTGCCGCTTCCTGGGAAAAGATAAGATAGGGGCTGTTTTTTCACCTTCTCGTTCAAGTGGATTGTTCTGATTCATGCTGCTGCGTTTCGAGGGGGTTCCGTCCCCGGTTTCCTTTTCGGGATGCGAGCATCTTCTTCCTTTTCTTAAGCCCCCGGTCGCAAGCTGGCCGAACGAGGCATGGACCGGCGACCCGACCGGTCCGGCCCTTGCTGTCACGCGCTCGCCGACGGGCTACCGGATCGTCGCTGGCAACGCCGATTCCGCCGAGTCATGCGAGTACGCCGACGATTACGAGGTTATCGCAAGCTTCTTCGCCGAACTCTACATGGCGTTCATTGCCGCCAATCCCGACCTGCTTTGCATCCATGCGGCGGCCATGCGCTGGGAAGGCGGGCTGCTTGTCGTTCCGGCCAGCGGCAAGGCCGGCAAGAGCACGCTGACGGTTCACGCGGCGGCGGCGGGGGCGACCGTTTTCACCGACGACGTGCTGGCGGTGCGCGAACACGAGGGAAACGCCCTTTCCTTCGGCGTGGCACCCAGGCTTCGGCTGCCCTTGCCCGCAAACGTGACGGAGGGCTTTCATGCTTTTCTTCGGGATCGCGAGATCCTCGGCAATGGCTGTGGGCAATACGTTGCCTTGCGGCCGGGCGAGATTGCACGCTTCGGCGAGGCGGCGCCGATCGCCGCTATCCTGCTGCTCGACCGGGTGGAGGCGGGCCCTCCCGCCCTTGAGGCCATCGGCAAGAGCGAGGTGCTGCGGGACCTGCTGGGACGCAATTTCACCCACAGCCTCGATGCGGAAACGAAACTCAGCCGTCTTTTGCAGCTTGCGAAGACCGGCGCGTGCTACCGGCTTCGCTACGTGGATTGCGAATCCGCCATCCGGCTTCTGCGCGAAATCGCCTGACGCAGGCTACTTGGCCAGGCGCGAGACGATGCGGATCTCCGAATCGAGCGTACGGTGGACCGGGCATTTGTCGGCGATTTCCAGCAACCGTTTCCGCTGTTCCGCGTCAAGCGGGCCTTCGATGACGATGTCGCGTTCGATCTCGTCGATCTTGCCTTCCTTCGTTTCGCAATTCTGACGGTCTTTCGCATACACCTTCTGATGCCGCAGCCGGACCGTTACCTTCTCCAGCGGCCATTTCTTGCGGTCGGCATACATGCGAAGCGTCATCGACGTGCAGGCGCCAAGGCCGGCCAGCAGGAATTCATAAGGCGAAGGCCCCGTGTCCGTGCCGCCGACATCGGCCGGTTCGTCGGCGGCCAATTGGTGTCGGCCGGCCTGAACAACATTCGCAAAACCGCCCGTTTCCGCCTCCGTGACCAGCACGGTGCCCGCCGGCGCCTTCGTCCCGGACGCTTGTTTCTCCGCCGCCCGGTCGTCGAGATAGCGCATCGCCCAGGCGGAAAGGGTTTCGGCGACGTAGATCGCGTCCTTCTTTCGGCTTAACAAATGGTCCGCATCGTCCAGCGAGATGAAGCTCTTCGGATGTTTCGCCGCGACGAAGATCGCTTGCGCGTTCTCGATGCCGACGGTCTGGTCAACCGGCGAATGGAAAACCAGCAAGGCCTTTTTCAACGACCCAATCGCCGGTTCGAGATTCTGGGAAGCGATGTCGTCGAGAAAATGTTTCTGGATACGAAACGGCCGCCCGGCGATATGGACTTCGGCCTCGCCTTTCTCGGCGATGGCGTCCAGCCCGCCCTCGAACAAGTGGCTCACATGTTCGGGGCTGGAAGGGGCGCCGATGGTGGCGACGGCCACGGCTTCTTGGATGCGCCCTGCCGCGACCAGCACCGCCGCCCCGCCCAGGCTGTGGCCGATCAGAATCCGCGGCGCCTCGACGGTTTCCCGCAAATAGTCCGCGGCGGCGACCAAATCCTTGACGTTGGAGGTGAAATTCGTGTTCTCGAACTCGCCTTCGCTGCTGCCCAATCCGGTGAAATCGAAACGCAGCACGGCGATCCCGTTTTCGGCCAGGGCGCCGGCGATGCGGGAGGCGGCAAAGATATCTTTCGTGCAGGTGAAGCAGTGGGCAAACAGCGCATAGGCCTTGACCGGGCCTTGCGGCCGGTCAAGCCGGGCGGCCAGCTTCAATCCGTGGGCGCCCTCGAAGACGATTTTTTCGGGTCGGCCTGCCATCTCCCAACCTCCCTGGCGGTTTTGCGCGACGGCCGTCCGTCTGAACCGGTCAGTCGGCGGCCAGCTTCAACGAAATGTAGCGGCAATCGTGACTTGCCAGCAGACGGTAGGTTTCGCCCGCCTGGACCTTGCGCGGGGTTTGCTCGAGATAGACCGCCTGGCGCCAATGGGTGTCTTCTTCGCGCGGCTTCGTCTCGATGGAGATTTTGTCGGTGAGGTCGAGACGGAACCAGAGCAGGACGGCGTGACAGGTGCCGTTCGCTGTCGCGGCCAGCGGCATTTCCTTCGATTCCGGCCTTGGCGCCGGGCCCGTGAAGTCGAAGGAAAAGACCTCGACGGATTCGGAAAGGAACTGGTGCGGGTAGGCGTTCAGCCGCTTCGTCAGATATTCGACACTGGCGAATTCGTTGAAGGGCGTGACGTCGAACCCGGCCGCCTCGGCCACCCGGTCCTCTTCGACGAGGCGCTCGCTTTCGATCAGCGCCGCATAGACGGTACCGCCCCTCGGGATGATGGCGGCGTCGGGTTTCAGAAGGCTGGCCCGCGCATGCTGGATGACCTGAAGGATTCCCTCGCCAAGAAAGCCCGCGTTCAACAGTTCCGTCACCATCACGTCGGCCGGTTCGGGCAGGTCTTCGCCGATCTTCAGGCCATAGGAATGTTTCGGAAGCACCGTGATCTTTTCGGCCAAGCCGTTCTGTTCGACGATGCGCTGCGCCATCCCGGCAATCGGGGCGACGGTCTCGCAGGCATAGACATGCCCGGCGCTGGCCCGCGCCGCCATCATCGCAAGCAGTCCCGCGCCGGTTCCGATATCCAGCACCGTCTGGTCTTTCGAGACGGCTTCGCGGATGGCCTGGTCGTAAGCTTCGTTGCGGGCGCGGTCGTTCATCATGGCGAAATGCCAGCGCGGCACCTGGCGCTGCTGGGCTTCGGAAAGGCCGGCGCGGGCGGTTTCAAATTCCGGGTTGAGCGCGATCGCCTGCTCGAAAGCCTGGGTGGCTTCCACGGCCCGGCCCGTCGCCAGATAGGCGTTGCCCAGATTGTAGTGGGCTTCCGCGAAATCGGGCCTGAGCGCGATCGCCTTTTCGAAATGGGGGATCGCCGCCTCCAGGGACCCTTTCACTTTCTGGACGTTGCCGAGGTTGTTGTGAGCCTCGGCAAAATTCGGATTGATGCGAAGGGCATTCTCAAGGTGATCGGCGGCGCCGTCGATGTCGCCCCCGGCGCGCAGCACGCTGGCTAGATTATTCTCGGCCTCTGCGAAATCCGCGCGAATTTCCAGCGCTTTTTCCAGGGCCGCCTGTGCCTCGTCGAGCTCGTTCTGGATGCGCAGCGTATCACCGAGGTTGTAATGGGCTTCCGCGAAGTCCGGGTATTGCGTCGCCGCTTCGCGCAACTGGGCGACGGCCTGGTCCATGTCGCCGTAGCTGCGAAGCGCGATGCCCAAGCTGATGGCCGCCTCCGGAAAGTCGGGACGCAACGTCAGCGCATGGCGAAAACGTTCCACGGCTTCCGCCGTCTTGCCCCGGGCAAGCAGGATGTCAGCAAGGTTGTAGGTGGCGTCTGCCGATTGCGGGTCCTGTTCGAGCGAGCGCTCGATATACGTAACGGCTTCCTCGCTGGCGCCTTTTTGATGAAGCAACACGCCCAGAAGGTGCAGCGCCTCGGGGTGGTTCGGCTGCTGGCGCAGCACGTTCCGGTAAATCGCTTCGGCCCGTTCAAGTTCGCCGCGCTGGTGCAGGCGAAGCCCGTCGTCGAGGCGTTGGGCCGAAAAACCGCCACCGCGGGCCGACTCTGCCTTTTGCCGGGCGGCGCGGGCTTCTCTTCGGCGTTGCTGACGGTTCATCGCTGGCTCTCGTTTGCGGGCCTGGGTTCCAAGGAGGGGGGGAGTGTGGGCCAGTCGCCGCGCCTTCTTCAACCGAAAAATGGCCCGGCGGAAAAGAGCGCAGGGCCTTGAAAACCGGCCTTTTCCGGGGTTCCTCGCCGGGGCAAAAGGGACTTGGCAGCCAATCCGGAAGGCGGCATCATGGGCGCAATCGGACCGGCCCGAAAGGCCGGTGAAAACAAACGAAGGCGGGGGGAGGACTTCAGATGACGTCCGAGAAAAACACCAAGAATTTGCCTTGGATCCTGGCAATTGTGGGCGGGATTTTGCTGGCGCTTGCCCTTTTCATCGAAGGCGGCGAACGGGATGGCGCGATCGCGCAGGTAACGAACGAACGGCTCATGAACACCTACAAGGAGCCGGAGAACTGGATCACCCATCACGGCAACTACGCCGCCCACCCTTACTCCCACCTCGATAAAATCAACCGCAAGAACGTCACGGAACTGCAAGTGGTCGGCACGGCGGCCCTGGGCGGCATCCAGGCGGGCGGCATCTGGCCTCATGGCGGTTACGAGGCGACCCCGATCGTCGAGGACGGCTACATGTACTTCCCCGATGGCTGGGGCACCGTCTACAAATACGACGTGCGGAAGGGTGTTCCCAAGCTTGTCTGGGAATACGATCCCGAGATCGACCGCGATTGGGCCGGCAACGTCACCTGCTGCGGCGTCAACAACCGGGGCGTCGCCCTTTGGGGTGACAAGGTCGTCTCCCACGTTCTCGACGGACGGTTGCTGCTTCTCGACAAGAAGACGGGCAACCTGATCTGGGAACGCCAGCTCGCCGATCCCGACAAGGCCGAAACGATCACCGGCGCGCCGCTGGTCGTCAAGGATCTGGCCATCACCGGGATCGCCGGCGGCGAATATGGCGTGCGCGGCTGGCTGGCGGCGACGAATCTGGTGACCGGCAAGGAAGTCTGGCGCACCTACACGGTGCCCGGTCCGGGCGAACCCGGCCACGAAACCTGGAAAGACGATCACGATGCCTGGAAAACGGGCGGTGGATCGACCTGGGTGACCGGCACCTACGACGCAGAGCTTAACCTCCTCTATTGGGGAACTGGCAATCCGGGCCCGGACTGGGACAACGGCTATCGCCCCGGCGACAACCTCCACACGGACAGCGTGCTCGCCCTGGACCTCGACACCGGCGAGATCAAGTGGCACTTCCAGTACACGCCGAACGATCCCTTCGACTACGACTCGACCTCCGAACACATTCTTGTCGATATCGACGGAAAGAAAATCGCCCTTCACGCGGACCGCAACGGCTACCTCTACGCGCTGGACCGCACGAACGGGAATTTTCTCTGGGCGACCCAGTTCGTGAAGGAGCTCAACTGGACGAAAGGGCTCGACCCCAAGACGGGCCGACCGCTTTCCTACGATCCTGAAAAGGACGTACAGTCTTACGAGCCCGGCACGGCGGCGACCCGCGAGAACAAGCAGGGCAATCCCTGTCCCGGCAACATGGGTGGCAAGAACTGGCCGCCGATGGCCTACAATCCGGAGCGCAAGCTCGTTTACATCCCCGTCATCGAAAGCTGCAATCAGCTTGACCTGCAACAGGTCAATCCGGGCGACCACAAATACCGCGAGTGGTTCACCGGTGGCGGGCCTTCGCAGCCGAAGCCGATCACCGGCAGCGTGACGGCCATCGATGTCACGACGGGCAAGATTGCCGCCAAGCAGGACACCGTTTATCCGCAGCTGGGTGGCGTGCTGACGACGGCGGGGGATCTCGTTTTCGTCGGCTATCCAGAAGGGGCCTTCGTGGCGCTGGACGCGAAATCCCTGAATGAGCTCTGGCGGTTCGAGACGGGCGCCGGCATCAACGCGCCGCCTGTTACCTACGCCATCGACGGCAAGCAGTACGTGGCCGTGACCGTTGGTCTCGGCGGCGCCTGGCCGAAATGGTTCATCGATGGCACGAAGGGACTTGAGAAGGTCAAGCCCGGCGCGATGCTCTTCATCTTCGCGCGGCCTTAAGAAATTATCGAGGTTAGGGGAGGAAAGGATACTCCGCCGGTTTCGGCGGAGTATCCTTCTTAACGTCTTGCCCCGTCCGTCCGTCATGTTATGTTTCGTCCCACGATGAATCCGAAGACCTTTCTCCCTTCTCTGATTGCCGTGTTGCTGGCCTGCGGGATGCTGTCGACCCTGTGGATCGCCGGCAAGCTCGAGCCCGCGAATTCCAAGGAAACCCCGTCCACAGCGGCCGAAGAACCGGCGGCGCCCGAAGAGTTGGCGGCAGCGCCCGGCGTCGGCAAGGCACCGAAGGTCACGACGGAGGGCAAGGACGACCTTGCCCACGGCAAGGAGGTCTACAAGAAGGCGAATTGCGCCGGCTGCCACAAATGGCATGGCGGCGGCGGCGGCAGTTACGGGGGTGCTGCACTGTCGCTTCGCGAAACGATCCTCAACCAGGAACAGATCGTCGAGGTGATCGCCTGCGGACGCCCCGGTACCGGCATGCCGGCCTTTCACCGGCAGGCCTACAAGGGCTACGACTGTTTCGGGATGACATGGGACGAGCTTGGTGAAGACAAGCCGCCGAAACCGCCGAAACGCCTTCGCATCCCGGATATCGAAAGCGTTGCCGCCTACATCGTCGAGAAGATCAAGGGCAAGGGCGACATGACGAAGGCCCAGTGCGTGGACTTCTGGGGTGAAGGCGCGCGTGAATGCGGGCGCTTCGAGTAAAAAGGCAGGCAAATACGCGAAGCGCGGTCATTCAACGGCGTAAATTCGCGAAATAGCAGCACCGATCTCGTAAATCTTGAATGGTTCAGTTTTTACACCGCTCATGCCCGGGGAACCATCCGGCATGCCAGGCAGGGTGACCCCCTTTATCTTTGGTTGCTCAGTAAGCAGCCGGTTCACGGTATTTATCGGCACGTGCCCACTGATCAAATAACCGTCGATGAAACCCAGATGGCAGCCTTGAAAATCTTCTGGAATGCCTGCTTTCAGGCTCATGTCGACGAGATTATAGGTTTCCTTAACGGTCACCGTAAAACCGCTTCCCCGTAAATAGTCGGCATAAGCCTCGCAGCATTCGCATTGTGGGTTCTTGTAAATGGTTACGTTCCGTGAAGTGATCTCAGCTAAAGATGGCGCCGCGACCATAAGGCAAAAGCCAATGGAAAGAACCGCGAAGAGTTTTCGCATGTCAAAATTTCCTTTTGAAATGGTGCACCCGGCGAGATTCGAACTCACGACCTCTGCCTTCGGAGGGCAGCGCTCTATCCAGCTGAGCTACGGGTGCCTAGGGCCTTCATCCTTGCCACGCGACGGGCGCTGATCCTACCTCATTCGCCGCCATCGATCCACGCCGTGACGGTGCCTTCCGCCCCGGAAGGCAGCGCCCCTTCCCGGTCCCCGACCCAGGCGGCGACATCCTCAAGCACGATTTCGGCCTCAAGGTCGCGCAGCAGCATGTGGAACCCCTTCTCGTAGATGGCGATCCTGAGGCCCGCCGGCTTCGGATCGGGCAGCCTTTCCAGCATCGCCCGGAAGACGTCGTTCGTGATCAACTGGTCCTGTTCGCCATAGAGAAGCAGCACCGGCCCCCGGATCCGGGGCGTCGCCTGCAAGGCTGCGTCCATCAGATTGACGAGGCCATAAAGCGCATCGATACGGCTTTCCTTCAGGATATGCGGGTCTCTGCCCAGCCGCTTCAGCATCTCGAGATTGTCGGAAGGGTGGATGTCGAGGCCGCGGCCGCTCAGCTTCACCCAGGGAATCGTGTGGGCGGCGATCCAGAGGCTCATCGGCGTGAAGAAGAACATCGTCTCGCGCGAGCGCACGGCAGGGGCGGCCAGAACGACGCCGTCCACGTCCATGGGCGTTTCGTTCATGGCGACCAGGATGACGGCGCCCCCCATGGAATTGCCGAGCAGGTAAAGCGGCGTTTCGGGGTGGGCCCGGCGCACCAGGGCGGCGGCGGTGCGCAGGTCCTGCGTCAGCGTCCGCGTGCCCGGCCAGTAGCCGCGGCTCGGGCTTTCGCCGAAACCCCGCTGGTCATAGGCGTAAATCCCGATCCCTTTCCCGTTCAGGTAGCGCGCCGGTTCCCGAAAGGCGTTCCGGTAATCGTTGTAGCCGTGCAGCGCCAGAAAGATCGCCTTCGGCGCCCCTTCTTTCGGCACGAAACGGGCCAGCTTCAGCTCGACCCCGTCCGCCATGCGGACATGGTTTGCCAGAAGTGCCGGCTCGATCCGTTCGGGTCCGGCGCTTTTCACCAGCGGCGCACAGGCTGCGGCCAACAGGATCAGGATGGCGACGGTGCGTTTTCTCAACGGCTGGTTTCCGCCTTCGGTTCAACCCCGTCCGGGTTGCGCGTGAGCTGAAGGAACAGATCCTCCAGATCGCTTTCCTTCGTCGAAAGGTCGGTGACGGTAAGCCCGGCCTTGCGCACGCTTTCCAGAATTTCGCCGATGCCGGTTTCGCTGGTACGAAAACCAAAGCGCAAACGCCTCGGCGGCTGCAGGGTGACGCGAAAATGCTTTAACGCTTCCGGCACATCGCTCAAATCCTCGGCCACCAGAATGACGATTTCCCGCTGATCCATCCGGCGAAGCAGCGCCTCCGTCCGGTCGCAGGCAACCAGGCGCCCCTGATGGATGATGGCGATCTGGTCGCACAGCTGCTCGGCCTCTTCCAGGTAGTGGGTCGTCAGCAGCACCGTCGTCCCTTCGGCGTTCAACGTGCGGATCAGGTCCCAAAGCTGCTGGCGAAGCTCGACGTCGACGCCCGCCGTCGGCTCGTCCAGCACCAGGATGGGCGGGCGATGGACCATCGCCTTGGCGATCAGCAGGCGGCGGCGCATACCGCCGGAAAGGCTGCGGGCGTAGGCGTCCGCCTTGTCTGCCAAATGCAGTGCGCGAAGGATCGCGTCCGTCCGCCGCTCGCGCTTCGGCACGCCGTAGAACCCGGCCTGCACCTCCAGCGCCTCCCGCGGCGTGAAGAAGGGGTCGATGTTCAATTCCTGGGGCACGACGCCGATCGAGGCCCGCGCCATCCGCCCTGCCCGGTCCAGGTCGTGACCCCAGACCGTGACCTCGCCCGCCGTCTTCATCGTCAGCCCGGCCAGGATGTTGATCAGCGTCGATTTTCCGGCTCCGTTCGGCCCCAGAAGGCCGAAGAAGGCCCCCCGCGGGATCGCGATGTCGAAATGTTCCAGCGCCAGAAGCCCGCCGCCCCGCCCGTTTCCGCCATAGACCTTCTTGAGGCCGCGAACCTCGATGGCGTTTTCGGCAAGCCCGTCCGCCGACGGTCCTTCGGTCGGTGTACCCATTTTCGAGGCGCGCTTGGCTGGTGGTTGATTGTCGCTTTCCAAAGGGTATCATCCGTCGAAACCTCCAGACGATCAAGGGAAGAGCAGACAGATGGACGTTGAAACCATCCAGGTAAACGAGCCCGTCGTGGCGTGCGACGGCGGCGGCCCGGCAGGGCACCCCCGCGTATTTCTCGACATGGAAGACAGGGGCGAAATTGTCTGCCCCTATTGTTCACGCCGCTACGTTCTGAAACCAGTGCACGGATCGGAAAGCGGGGGGACTTGAGCAAGAGTCCGAAGCACGTTTTTCTGGTCGATGGTTCCGGATTCATTTTCCGCGCCTATCACGCGCTTCCACCTCTGACGCGTCCGGACGGCACGCCGGTCGGCGCCGTCTTCGGGTTCACGCAGATGCTGATGAAACTGATCAGTGACACGGACGCCGATCACGTCGCCGTTATCTTCGATACGGACCGGATCAGTTTTCGCAACGACATCTACCCCGACTACAAGGCGAACCGGCCCGAGCCGCCGGAAGACCTCATTCCCCAGTTCGCGCTGATTCGCGAGGCGACGGAAGCCTTCAATCTGCCGGCGGTCGAACTCAAGGGCTTCGAGGCCGACGACCTGATCGCGACCTATGCGCGCCTGGCCCGCGAGGCGGGCGCGGAAGTGACGATCGTTTCTTCCGACAAGGATCTCATGCAGCTCGTCGAAGAAAAGGTCACGATGTACGACTCGCTGAAGAACCGGATGATCGGGTGCAAGGAAGTCGAGGAAAAATTCGGCGTCGGCCCCGAAAAGGTGGTCGAGGTGCAGGCGCTGGCCGGCGATTCGACGGACAACGTGCCGGGTGTGCCGGGCATCGGCGTCAAGACGGCCGCCGAACTGATCCGCGAATATGGCAACCTCGAAAACCTGTTGGCCCATGCCGACGCCATCAAGCAGCCGAAGCGGCGCGAACGCTTGAAGGAAAACGCCGATCTGGCCCGTGTCTCGCGCGAGTTGGTGACGCTGAAGCGCGACGTCGACGTGCCGGTGGCGCTGGCCAGCTTCAGAGTGCGTCCGCCGGCGCCGGATAAGTTATTGAAATTCGTGAAGAAACAGGGCTTTCGAAGCCTCGCCGCCCGCCTCGAGGCCGCCGCCGGCGAGGCCGTCCCGGCCCAGGCGGCGACGAAGCTGCAGGGAAAGCCGGCCGCCTACGAGCTCGTGCAAAGCCTTGATCGGCTCAAGGGCTGGATTGCCGCCGCCCGCGAGGCCGGCGTCGTCGCCTTCGATACGGAAACAACCGGCCTCGACGCGACCCAGGCCGAACTCGTCGGTTTCTCGCTGGCCGTCGAGGCGAACCAGGCCTGCTACGTGCCGCTGGCCCATCGCAGCCCGGTGACGGGCAGGCTCGACCTTGATGGCGAGGGGAATGGCGATGGCGAAATCCTGCCTTCCCAGATCGCTTTTCAAGAGGCGTTCAAACTTCTCAAGCCGTTGCTCGAGGACGAAGGCGTGCTGAAAGTCGGCCAGCATCTGAAATACGACATGGTCGTGATGGGGCGTTACGGCATCCGCATCGCGCCCTTCGACGATACGATGCTGCTCTCCTACGTACTGGAAGGCGGCCTGCACGGGCACGGCATGGACGAGCTGGCCCGGCTTCACCTCGGCGTCGAGACGGTCAAGTTCAAGGACGTGGCGGGCAGCGGCAAGGGCCAGCTTCGCTTTGACGAGGTGGCGCTGGACAGGGCCTGCGAATACGCCGCCGAGGACGCCGACATCACCGGCAAGCTTTACCGTCTTTTGAAACCGCGCCTCGCCGAGACCCGCGTGACGACGGTCTATGAGACGATCGAGCGTCCCCTCGTGCCGGTCCTGGTGGAAATGGAGCGCGCCGGCATTCGCGTCGACAAGACGCGGCTTCGCAAGCTAAGCGCCGAATTTGCCGAACGCATGGAGGGGCTGGAAAAGAAGATTCACAAGGAAGCGGGCCACGCCTTCAACATCGCCTCGCCGAAACAGCTGGGCGAGGTTCTGTTCGACGAGATGGGCCTCGAAGGCGGCCGGCGCGGCAAGACCGGGGCCTATGGCACGGCCGCTGGCCTGCTCGAGGAGCTGGCGGCCGAGGGCCACGCGCTTCCGGCCCTTGTGCTGGAGTGGCGGCAGACCGCCAAGCTGAAAAGCACCTATTCGGACGCGCTGGCCGAACAGATTCACCCTGAAACGGGGCGCGTCCATACTTCTTATGCGATGGCGGCGACCTCGACGGGCAGGCTCGCCTCCTCGGACCCCAACCTTCAGAACATCCCGGTTCGCACCGAAGAAGGCCGCAAGATCCGGGCGGCCTTCGTGGCCGAGAAGGGGATGAAGCTGCTTTCCGCCGACTATTCCCAGATTGAGCTTCGCCTGCTCGCCGAAGTCGCCGGGATCGAGACGCTGCGCGAGGCCTTCCACGAAGGCCTCGACATCCACGCGCTCACCGCCTCCCAGGTTTTTGGCGTGCCGATCGAGGGCATGGATCCGATGGTCCGCCGCCAAGCGAAGGCGATCAATTTCGGCATCATCTACGGCATCAGCCCCTTCGGCCTTGCCCGCCAACTCGGCATTCCCCAGAAGGAGGCGGCCGCCTATATCGACGCCTATTTCGAACGCTATCCCGGTATCCGCGACTACATGGAAAAGACGAAGGCGTTTGCCCGCGACCACGGCTTCGTCACGACGCTGTTCGGACGGCGCTGCTTCGTGCCCGGCATCAAGGACAAGAACCCGGCGCGCCGCAATTTCTCCGAGCGCGCCGCCATCAACGCGCCGTTGCAGGGCACCGCCGCCGACATCATCAAGCGCGCCATGATCCGCATGCCCGATGCCCTGAAGGAGGCAAAGCTAAGCGCCCGCATGCTGCTACAGGTGCATGACGAACTCGTTTTCGAGGTGCCAAACGCCGAGATCGAGGCGGCGTCGGCCCTGGTCGCCAAGGTGATGGAAGGCGCGGCACAGCCCAAACTCACCCTCGCCGTGCCGCTCGTCGTGGACACGAACGCGGCGACCAACTGGTCGGACGCGCATTAAAAAAGCCGGCCCCCGAAGGGGCCGGCTTCCCTTATCGTCTCCTCCCCGAAGACTCGAAGGGTTCTTTTTAAGCTGCGCGGATGGAAACCGCTTTTACCTTTTCGTCGACGTGGCTTTCGAATTGCTTGAAATTCTTTTCGAAACGCTGCGTCAAACCCCGGGCCGTGGAGTCATAAGCCTGCTTGTCCTGCCAGGCGTGCCGGGGGTTCAACACCTCGTCCGGCACGTTCGGGCAGCTCTCCGGAATGTGAAGACCGAAATGCGGGTCCTTGCGCAAGGCCACGCCGCCAAGATGGCCGTCAAGGGCGGCATGGACCATGGCGCGGGTGTGGCCGATCTTCATGCGCTCGCCGACGCCGTAGGCGCCGCCGCTCCAGCCCGTGTTCACGAGCCAGCAATTCACCTTGTGCTTGGCGATCTTGTCGCGCAGCAGCCTGGCATAGACGGTCGGATGGCGCGGCATGAAGGGGGCGCCAAAGCAGGTCGAGAAGGCCGCCTGCGGCTCTGAACCCAGGCCCTTCTCGGTGCCGGCGACCCGCGCCGTGTAGCCGGAGAGAAAATGGTACATCGCCTGTTCCGGCGACAAATGGCTGATCGGCGGCAGCACGCCGAAGGCGTCCGCCGTCAGCATGATGATCGTTTTTGGATGTCCGCCGACCCCTTCCGAACTGGCGTTCGGGATGAAATTGATCGGATAGGAGGCCCGCGTGTTTTCGGTAAGCGCGGCGTCGTCCAGATCAAGCATGCGGCTGCCTTCGTCGAAGACGACGTTTTCCAGGATCGTACCGAAACGCCGAGTCGTGGCGAAGATTTCCGGCTCTGCCGTCGGGCTCAGGCGGATCACCTTCGCATAGCATCCACCTTCGAAATTAAAGACGCCGTTGTCGCCCCAACCATGCTCGTCGTCGCCGATCAGCGTGCGCTTGGCGTCCGCCGAAAGGGTCGTCTTGCCGGTGCCGGAAAGCCCGAAAAAGATCGCCGTGTCACCTTCAGGCCCGATATTCGCCGAGCAGTGCATCGGCAGCACGCCGCGTTCCGGCAGCAGATAGTTCAGAATGCTGAAGACGGATTTTTTGATTTCACCGGCATAGCTCGTGCCGCCGATCAGAATCAGCCGCTTTGCAAAATCGACGACGATGAAGACTTCCGAGTTCGTCCCGTCAATTTCGGGCACGGCCTGGAAGTTCGGCGCGTGCAGGATGGTGAATTGGGGGGTGAAGTTGAGACGTTCGTCGCTGGAAGGCCGGATAAACATGTTGCGGGCGAACAAGCTGTGCCAGGCCGTCTCCGTCACCACGCGGACTTGTATCTGGAAAGCCGGGTCGGCGCCGGCGCAGCAGTCCTGCACGAATAGCTCGCGGCCCTCGAAATAGGCCAGCATCCGCTTGTGCAAACCTTCGAACTGGGCCGAATCTATGGGCCGGTTGACCTTGCCCCAATCGATGTTGCCTTCCGATCCGGGCTCCTTCGCGAAGAACTTGTCGTTCGGCGCGCGGCCCGTGTGAACCCCGGTATGGGCGACCAGCGGTCCGCCGAAGGCCAGCCTGCCTTCGCCGCGCTTGATGGCTTCTTCGTAAAGGGTCGGGGTTGTGTAATTCCAGTGAACGGCAGTTACGTTCCGGATGCCATGGTGCTCTAGTCCATAGCTACTTTGCACGGGTCCGGTTTGTTGCAACGCTACCCCCCATAATGAGCGAGTTTTCAAGGCTTCGGGGGGTCTGTCGCGAGTCCGTCGACCCCTCTTTTCATGGCGTCTATCATGCCGGAAGCGGGCCGGCGAATCAATCCGGCGGCAGACTCGGGAGCCTAGGGTTTCTGCGGGTTTCCGGGGGGGTGCCCGGGGATTTTTTTAGGGCCCTCAAGCGGGCTTCCTTCTCGGGCCGGATCGTGGCTAGATTGGACCCCGTTAAACCGTTGAAGGTGCTTTTTTCTTCTTTTCGCTCGACTTGCTGAAAGGAGCTCTGTCGATGGCCAAGTCCTATTTTACCTTTGCATGTTTTGTCATTCTGCTCGTTGTAACGG
The DNA here is from genome assembly GCA_021296325.1 of Alphaproteobacteria bacterium. Lineage (GTDB taxonomy): Bacteria > Pseudomonadota > Alphaproteobacteria. Next base: position 24,449 of record JAGWAR010000001.1, on the reverse strand, counting down.
CCTGCGAAGAAAAAGGGGATCCCAGGGTTATGGTTACGGATGCCTGGGCGCCGGCGAGCGCGGAGGGTGCTACCACAGCAGCCATTTACTTCACCCTTAAGAACACCGGCGCTGCCGGTGATACGTTGATCGGCGCCAAGACGTACGAAGCCGACAGCGTCAGCCTGCATGATGCGGAAAAAGACGGTGATGTCATGAAGATGAAGCCGGTGGACGGCATTCTCATCCCGAAGCGGGAAGAGGTCGCCCTTACCCCCGGTGGTCTCCACCTCATGCTGGTTGATCTGACGAAACCCCTGACGGAGGGGAGCATGATCACGGTGACGCTGCAGTTTAAAAAGTCGCCGGATTGGACGCTTCAGGTTCCCATCAAGGCAATGGATGCCGCGGGTCCCTGAGATTTGACAAGGGGGACGGGAGGACAATTTCTCAATCGACCGGCATGATCCAGGTCCACGGTACGTCGGTTGCCTGGAAGGAATCGGCCCTTCTCCTGCGGGGGCCGCCCGGTAGCGGCAAATCCGATCTGGCCTTGCGCCTGATCGAGGCCGGTGCCGGGTTGATTGCCGACGACCAGACCCGTCTTACGGTGCAGAAGGGCAGGCTTTACGCCGCCTCGCCACCCTCGATCACCGGTCTTCTCGAAATTCGCGGGATCGGCATCGTGAAGGTGAAGGCCGCGCCGGCGGCGCCGCTTGCCCTCGTCGTGGATCTGGTTTCGCGTGAAACCCTCGAACGGAGTCCCGAGGTGACCCATTGCATCTATCTCGACGTAACGCTCCCGCGCCTTTGCCTGGCTCCCTTCGAGGCGTCGGCGGTGGCCAAGCTCCGCCACGCGATGCTGGCCAGCCGGGACGGGGGCTGCGCGGCCTGATGGGGCCATTGTGAGCAGGGACTCGCCTTCACCCCGACGGGTGCTGTTGGTAACCGGGCTTTCCGGCGCGGGCCGGACGACGGCGCTGCACGGACTCGAGGATTTCGGGTTCGAGGCGATCGACAATTTGCCGCTCTCCTTTCTCCGGCGGCTCTTCGACCTGCCGGAAAGCTTCACGCGGCCGCTCGCGGTCGGCATCGACGTGCGCACGCGGGACTTCAACGTCGAGAACGTCCTGGAGGAAATCGAATCCCTAAGCACCCACAAGGACCTCGACCTTCAGCTGATTTTTCTGGATTGCGATGACGAAGTGCTGGTGCGCCGTTACGAAGAAACGCGCCGGCGTCACCCGGCCGGAGGCGAGCGCCCGGTGCTTGACGGCATCGCCTACGAGCGCCAGCTGCTGGCGCCCATTCGGGAGAGGGCAAATTTCGTCTTCAACACGACGAAGCTTTCCCCCTGGGAATTCCGTCAATTGCTGAAGGAGGCCTTCGCCGGCGAAGAGGCGGCGGAAACGCTGTTGTTCATCACCTCCTTCGCCTATGCGAACGGGTTGCCCCGCGAGGCGGACCTCGTTTTCGACGTGCGTTTCCTCAACAATCCGCACTATGTCGCGGCGTTGCGGCCACTCAATGGCCGTGATAAGGAAGTCGGCGAATACGTTTCGGCGGATCCTGGATTCGATTCCTTTTTCGACAGCCTGACGCAGATGCTTGGCTTGTTGCTTCCCCGTTTCGAAGAAGAGGGGAAGAGTTACCTCACGATTGCAATTGGATGTACGGGAGGCAGGCATCGCTCGGTGTTCATTGCCGAGAAACTTCGTGATTGGCTGGCGGAACAGGGCAGACGTGTGTCGCTCCGACACCGGGACCTTGGCGGTCCGTCCGAAGGTTCTTGATAAGAGGCGGCGATGATTGGGCTTGTACTTGTGACGCACGGGCATCTGGCGGACGAATTCGTCAAGGCGGTCGAGCATATCGTCGGTCCGCAAAAACAAATTCGAACCGTTTGCATCGATCCCGAAGACAATATGGAAAAGCGCCGCAAGGAAATCCTGCGGGGCGTTTCCGATGTGGACAACGGCGGTGGCGTCGTCATCCTGACCGACATGTTCGGCGGCACGCCGTCGAATCTGGCGATTTCGGTCATGGAGCGCGCCAAGGTCGAGGTGGTGGCCGGGTTGAACCTGCCGATGCTGATCAAGCTGGTTTCCCTGCGCGGCAAGGACGATCTTGAGACGGCAGTGACGGCGGCGCGCGAGGCGGGGCGCAAATACATCAACGTGGCTTCCCAGTTGCTTGCCGAGGAAGCCTCGGCGAAGGCGTAAGGGAACCGGCCCATGGCGCAGGGGAAAACAAGGAAAAAATCTCTGTGCCGGCGGGTGAAAATTCGCAACGAACGGGGCCTTCATGCCAGGGCGGCGGCGAAATTCGTCCGTTGCGCCTCCAGCTTCAATTCGGAAGTCGTGGTCGCCAGGCGGGGCACCGTCGTATCCGGGCTTTCGATCATGGGGCTGCTGACCCTCGCTGCCAGCCGCGGCACGCTGATCGAGATTCGCGCCGAAGGCGGGGAGGCCAGGGAAGCCCTGGACATTCTGTGCACGCTCGTCCGCAACGGCTTCGAGGAAGACTAGGGTGGCAAGGAGGGGGTTCACCCTTGATCGGGGCTTGAAAATCCTGCTAAGTCGAGGCCCCTTGCCCGGCCGGTTGGCCGGACGGGGCCGAAGGATTCCCGGAAACGATCGAACAGGTTGGACATAGCGCATGGCTTCCTTCACCGACTACAAGATCAAGGACATCTCGCTGGCTGGCTGGGGTCGCCGTGAAGTGGCGATCGCGGAAACGGAAATGCCGGGCCTGATGGCACTTCGCGAAGAATACGGCAAGTCCCAGCCCCTGAAGGGGGCCCGTATCGCCGGTTGCCTGCACATGACGATCCAGACCGCGGTCCTGATCGAAACCCTGCGCCATCTGGGGGCCGAGCTGCGGTGGAGCTCGTGCAACATCTTCTCGACCCAGGACCACGCCGCGGCGGCCGTCGTCCAGGACAGCCACGTGCCGGTCTTTGCCTGGAAGGGGGAAACGGAAGAGGAATACGAATGGTGCGTCGAGCAGACGATCAATGGCGCCGATAACTGGCGGCCGAATCTTCTGCTGGACGATGGCGGCGATCTGACCCGGATCATGCATGAACGCTTCCCGGAATTGATGGAGGATGTGAAAGGCATTTCCGAGGAAACGACGACCGGCGTCCTGCGTCTGCACGAAATGCAGAAGGAGGGTCGGTTGCTGGCGCCCGCCATCAACGTGAACGACTCGGTCACGAAATCGAAATTCGACAACCTTTACGGTTGCCGCGAAAGCCTCATCGACGGCATCAAGCGGGCAACGGACGTCATGCTGGCCGGCAAAGTTGCCGTCGTGAACGGCTATGGCGACGTCGGCAAGGGCTGCGCGGCCTCGTTGCGCGGTCAGGGTGCGCGCGTCATGGTGACGGAGGTCGATCCCATTTGCGCGCTTCAGGCCGCGATGGAAGGGTACGAGGTGACGACGATGGAGGCCATCGCGCCCGTCGGCGATATATTCGTCACCGCCACCGGCAACGTGGATGTGATTACGCTCGACCATATGCGGGCCATGAAAGACCGTGCGATCGTCTGCAACATCGGTCATTTCGATAGCGAGATTCAGATCGACGCGTTGAAAAACTACGCCTGGGAAGAAGTGAAACCGCAGGTCGATGAGGTCGTGTTTCCCGATAACAAGCGACTCATCGTGCTGGCGAAGGGGCGCTTGGTGAATCTGGGCTGTGCGACCGGCCACCCCAGCTTCGTAATGAGCGCGTCTTTCTCGAATCAGGTGCTGGCCCAGATCGAGCTTTGGCAGAATCATGCAAATTACGAGCGCAAGCTTTACGTCCTGCCGAAGCATCTGGACGAAAAGGTGGCTCAGCTTCATCTAGCCAAGCTGGGGGCGCATCTGACACAGCTGACCGAAAAACAGGCGCGGTATATCGGCGTGACACACAAAGGGCCCTTCAAGCCCGACTATTACCGTTACTAAAAAGGGCCGCAGGCAGCTCCGGCGGACGGTCCGGCACGCTTCGCGGGCTTGTTCACCCCTTGTTTCACGCCTAAACTTCCGGTCGTGCAAGAAACGGGGAAAACGGTGATAAATCATCGGCCTGTGTCCGGCGCGGCACCCGGCACCGTCTTCGCGGCGGCGCCGTTAGCCGGGGTGGAAGACCTTTTCGACCGGCTCTCGCTGGACCGCTTTGCTCTCGACGGCCTTTCCCTTTCGGACCCGGCCTTGCAGGCGGTCGTCACCCTTGGCCTGGGGTTTGGACTGGCGCTTCTTTTTTTCGCCCTTCCGGCTCAACGCCGCCGGCGCAATCTGGAGAAACGTGCCAGGCAGGCCGAAGGCCGGGCGAAAACCCTGGCCGCCCTTCTCGGGACGACGTCCGGCGCCCTTTTCTTCTGGCGGCATGACGCGGAAGGCGAGACCGCCTTCGGGGATTTTTCCGCCCTGCTGCCGCTTCCGGCCGGAACCATGCCCAGCTTCGAAGAAGCGCTGGCCGAATTCGACGTCGCATCGGCGAAACGGCTGCGCACGGCGGCGGCAACCCTGCGGGATGCCGGAGGCGAGTTTGCCTTCGATGTCACGGCCGTGGGCGGGCGGACGCTGAAGGTGCAGGGCCGGGAGGTTGCGGCCGCCGACGGTGCGCCGCTTGGGGTGCTGGTCCGGTTGAACGACGTCACCGATGCGGAAGCCCGCGCCAAGAAACTTGCCGGTCGCAACGCGAAGCTTCTCGAGGACCGGGACCAGCTGCGGTTTCTTCTCAATCAGCTGCCGTTTCCGATCTGGCAACGGAGCAAGGATCTGGCGCTTACTTTCTGTAACAGGGCTTATGCCGCCATCCTCGGCATGGAACCGAAAGAGGCGATCGAACAGAAACAGGAACTTGCCGAGGGCATCATTACCGATCAGGGCCAAGCGCTGGCGAAACGCGCCCACCGTCTCGGCTCTTCCCAGTCGGAAAGCCATCACTTCGTCGTCGAAGGTCTCCGGCGCCTTCTCGAAATTACCGAAATTCCCGTCACCGGCGGCGAAGGCATGGTCGGCTATTCGCTCGACTTTACGGAAATCGAACGCGTTCAGGACGAACTCGGCCGTCATATCGATGCCCAGTCGAAGGTGCTGGAGGGGCTGGCCACCGCCATCGCGATCTATGGGCCGGATGCCCGACTCAAATTCTTCAACCAGGCTTTCGCCCGCCTTTGGCGGTTGAGCGAGGAATGGCTGGCGATGGAACCGATGCAGGGCGAAGTGCTGGAAGCGCTGCGCGCCCGAAGGCGCCTGCCGGAAACCGTCGATTTTCCCGCCTACAAGGGCGAACAGCTTGCCCGTTTCACCTCGGTCATCGATCCGGTCGAGGAATTGCTGCACCTGCCGGACGGCACGACGCTGCGTTCGACCGTCTCGCCCCATCCTTTCGGCGGTCTGCTCTGCACCTACGAGGACGTCACCGACAAGCTGGCGCTGGAACGCTCCTACAACACCCTGATCAAGGTGCAGCAGCAATCCCTCGATAATCTCTATGAAGGGGTTGCCGTGTACGGAAGCGACGGCCGGCTCAAGCTCAGCAACCCGGCCTATGCGCGGATTTGGGGGTTTTCGCCGTCCTCCCTCGAGGGCGAGCCTCACGTTTCCGAGCTTATCGAGGCGTTCAGGCCGTTCGCCATCACGGAGGATTGGGAAGCGCTGCGCTCGAAGATCATCGCTGGCACCTGCGAGCGGGTTCCAAAGCATGGCCGGCTCGACCGCCGGGACGGAACGACGGTCGATTATGCAAGCCTGCCGCTTCCCGATGGCGGGGTGCTGTGGCGTTACGTCGACGTGACGGACAGCATTCGGGTCGAACGCGCGCTTCGGGAACGGAACGAGGCGCTGGAAGCAGCGGACAAGCTGATGTCCGAATTCGTTGCCCACGTTTCTTACGAGCTTCGCACGCCGCTCAACACGATCATCGGGTTTTCCCAGCTGCTTGAGCAGGGTTATTTCGGCAGCCTCACCACCCAGCAGGCGGGTTACGTACAGGGCATTTTGGATTCGTCCCAGGTCTTGCTGTCTCTGATCAACGACATTCTTGACCTTGCCGTGATCGAGGCCGGCCAGATGGAAGTCCGGCCGGAAGAGGTTCCTATCCAGACCCTGATCGGGGAAGTCCTGCGGTTGGTTCAGGAAAAAGCTCACGAGAAGAATTTGATCGTCGTCGTCAACTCGCAAAGTGGCCTGCCGCCAATTCATGCCGACAAGCAACGCATGAAACAGGTCCTTTTCAAGCTTCTGAACAACGCGATCAATTTCAGCAGTTCGGGCGGCACCATCTCGCTTTCGGCCCGCAAGGAAAACGAAGAACTCGTCCTTGGGGTGACGGATACGGGCGTCGGTATTCCGCTGGATGAACAGGAGCGGATCTTCGAAAGGTTCGAACGCGGCAGTTCCAGCAAGGGCCGCGGTTCCGGCCTTGGCCTGCCGCTGGTGAAAAAGTTTGTCGAATTGCATGGCGGCAGGGTCGAACTTACCTCGGCCCCCGGCAAGGGGACGGCCGTGCATTGCTACCTGCCGTACCATGCGACGGAATTAAACGCTGATGGACGGGAGCCGCTGCTTTCGTCCTCGCCCGCGGAGGAACTGCCTGGCCGCCGGTCCATCCAGACCGGCACTTAAGACGGCCAGCCGTTTGCCAGCCGCCGGTTGTGGGTGGGAAGCGCCACGGTTACAAACGGACACATGACCGAAAAGGCTCTCCAAAGCCGCATGCTGGAACTGGACTTTGCCGATCTCGCGGCGACGGAAGCCTTCGCCCGCGCCGTCGCCGGCCTGGTGCGCCGCGGCGACGTGATCGGGCTTGGCGGCGAATTGGGCGCCGGCAAGACGACCTTCGCCCGCGCCTTCATTCATGCCCGCCAGCACGGCCCCGCCGAAGAGGTGCCGTCGCCGACCTTCACTCTGGTCCAGACGTATGACCTGCCGGACTTCGCTGTCTGGCATTTCGATCTCTACCGGCTGGCCAGGGCGGAGGACGCGCTGGAACTCGGCATTGAAGACGCCTTCGCGGAAGGGGTCTCGCTCATCGAATGGCCGGGCCGGCTGGGGCGCTGGCTGCCCAGGGACCGCCTCGACATCATGCTGACCCAAGGGGCGGGCGGCGAAAGCGCGCGCCACGGCGTCTTGGCCGGCCATGGCAGCTGGGCGGCGCGCATGGAAACCCTGGCCCGCCTTGTTCTGGAAGCCGATGCCTGAGCGGGCTGAACGCCAGCGCGCCTTCCTCGAGGCCCAGGGTCTTGCCGGGGCGACGGTTGCGCCGCTCGACGGCGATGCCTCCTTTCGCCACTATTTCCGGGTCGAGGACGGCACGAAAACCCGCGTGCTCATGGATGCGGCGGGGGAACCGGAGGCCATCGACCCTTTCCTGCAGATCGCCCGCCACCTGCTTTCCCTCGGTTACAGCGCGCCGGAAATTTTCGCCGTCGATGAAGCGGCCGGTCTTCTCCTGCTCGAGGATCTGGGCCGCGCGACCTATACTCGCATGCTTGCGCGGGGCGACATGGAGGAAACGCTCTATGCCCTGGCGATCGACCTGTTGGCCGATCTTCATGGCCGCCCGCTTGCCGAAGCGGTGCCGCCGGAACTTCCGGCCTATACGGATCAGCGCTTTCTTGACGAGGCGTTGCTGTTCACCGACTGGTTCCTGCCGGCGATGACCGGCGAGGCGACACCGGCGGTCGTACGCGAAAGTTTTGCCGTGCTCTGGCCGCCGCTGCTGGATCTTGCGCGCGAAGTTCCGGAAAGCCTCGTGCTGCGCGACTATCACGTGGACAATCTGGTGTGGCTTTCCACACGCGAAGGGGTGCGCGCCTGCGGCCTGCTCGATTTCCAGGACGCCGTTCGCGGTCCGGTCGCCTACGATGTCGTCTCGCTGCTTGAGGACGCGCGCCGCGACCTCGCGCCGGGGCTCGCCGATCGTATGCGCGAACGCTACCTCAAGCGATTTCCGAAACTGGACGCCCAGGCCTTTGCCCGCTCCCTTGCCATTCTCGGCGCCCAGCGTCATTGCAAGGTGATCGGCATTTTCACGCGTCTTTTCCGGCGCGACGGCAAGCCGGCCTATCTCGATCATCTGCCCCGCGTGTGGCGGCTGCTAGAGGGAAATGTGGCGGAACCGGCGCTCGCGCCGCTCGCTGCGTGGCTTGACGTCCACGTGCCCCCGGCGCTGCGCTGCGCGCCTGCCCCGGAGGATTTGGCGCCATGACGGCGATTGAAATGCCTAAACGCGCCATGGTGCTGGCGGCGGGCCGGGGAAAACGGATGCGACCCCTCTCCGATACGGTTCCGAAACCGTTGCTTGCGGTCGCCAAGCGCACGCTGCTGGAGCGCACGCTCGACCGCCTGACGGCAGCGGGCATCGAGGACGTCGTCGTCAACCTGCACCATCTGGGGGACAGGATTCGCCAGCAGCTGGACGGGCGCGACGATCTTCGCATTCATTATTCCGAAGAACCCGAGCTTCTCGAAACCGGCGGCGGTCTTTTGAAGGCGCTTGACTATTTTGAGGGCGCGCCTTTCTTCGTCGCGAATGGCGATGTGCTCTGGCAGGACGGCGAAAGCTCCGCCCTTTTAAGAATGGCCGAGGCGTGGGATGCAACAACGATGGACGGGCTGCTGCTCGTTCAGGCGCTGGCGCGCGCCACCGGCTATGACGGGAAAGGCGATTTCGAAATGGGTGCGGGCGGCAGGCTTGCCCGTCGCGCGGGGATGAGCGCGCCTTACGTCTTTACCGGCGTGCAGCTGCTTCACCCGAGGCTTTTTGCGGAAAGCCCGCAAGGCCCCTTCTCCCTGAACCTGCTTTACGATCGTGCCATCGCCGCCGGCCGTCTCTTTGGCCTCGCCCATGAGGGGACGTGGTACCACGTCGGCACGGTGGATGGCCTAAAGCGTGCCGAAGCACGGTTTCGAGAATCGCCTGCATGACCGGGCGGCCCAACGTCTTCACGATTCCGCCGGGCAAGGTCTTCGTCGATGCGCTTGCCGCCGGTCTTTTGCGCGAAACCGACGGCGAGCCCTTTGCCCTTTCCGATATCCGCGTTCTGCTGCCGACGCGCCGCGCCGTGCGTTCGTTGCGCGAGGCGTTTCTTCGCCTAAGCGGCGGCAAACCGATGCTGCTTCCCGTCATGACGCCAATCGGCGATGTCGACGAAGAGGATTTGCAATTTCACGAAGGCGTTTTTTCAGAAAGCGCGGCGAAGCTTCCGCCGGCTATCCCGGAACTGCGCCGCCGGCTGCTGCTAAGCGAGCTTATCCTGCATAAGGGCCTGGGTCCCGGCTCCGGGCCCGGCCCCCTAAGCCCGGATCAGGCCGCCTACCTCGCGGTCGAGCTTGCCCGTCTGCTCGACCGGGTCGAGACCGAGCGCCTTTCCTTCGAGGGCCTTGCCGCGCTGGTACCGGCCGACTACGCGGCGCATTGGCAGGAGACGCTGACCTTTCTCCGCATCCTGACCGAACATTGGCCGGCCATTCTGGCCGGGGAAGGCGGCATCGATCCGGCCGACCGCCGCAACCGCCTGCTCGAGGCCCAGGCCGCGGCCTGGGCGCGCATCCCGCCGGCAGGCCCGGTCATCGCCGCCGGCTCGACCGGCAGCATCCCGGCCACCGCCGATCTCCTGAAGGTTGTCGCCAACCTGGCCCAGGGCCGGCTGGTTCTGCCCGGCCTCGACCGGCACATGGACGCGGAAAGCTGGGAGGCGATGAACTTCACCCATCCCCAGTTCGGGCTGAAGCAATTGCTGGAAGGGCTCGGCGTGGCGCGCGAGGACGTGCCCGACTGGCCGGACGGGGAGGCGCCCGCCATTCCGGCCGCGCGCGCGGCGTTCGTCTCCGAACTGATGCGCCCGGCCGAAACGACCCATCGCTGGCACCAGTCGAAACTTGATTTCGAGACGGCGCTGAAGGACGTGCTTCGCGTCGAATGCCAGGACCCGACCGAGGAGGCGGGCGTCATCGCCCTGCTGCTGCGCCGCGCGCTCGAGGAAAAGGACACCCGCGCCGCGCTGGTGACACCGGACCGTCACCTGGCGCGCCGGGTCGCCGCCGAGCTTCGCCGCTGGCAGATCGAAGTCGACGATTCGGGCGGCACCCCGCTGGATGCGACCCCGCCCGGCGCCTTTCTCCGTCTCGTCGTGCGGCTGGCGATGGAGAAGGCGGCGCCGGTCGCCCTGCTTGCCTGTTTCAAGCACCCGCTTGCTTCCGCCGGGCTGGACCCCGTCCGCTTTCGCAAACGGATTCGTCAACTTGAACGCGCGGTCCTGCGCGCTCCGCGCCCCGCGCCCGGTTTCAAGGGCCTGCGTCAGGCGTTGCAGGGCGTTGGGGAAGAAAAAAAACCGGGCGGTCTCGAGGCCTGGCTTGCGGCTATCGAGAAAATGGCAAAGCCTTTCATGGACATCATGGCGCGCCGCACCGCCCGCCTTGGCGATCTGCTCGAGGCCCATGTCGCTTTCGCGCAAGCTTTGGCGGCCACGCCCGAGGACAAGGCCGGGCGCCGCCTGTGGGACGGCGAGGCGGGCGAGGCGCTGGCCAATTTCATCGCTGATCTGCGCCCCGCCGCGCGCAGTTTTCCGCCCGTGGATCCGGCGGCCTACGGGGCGCTGTTCGATTCCCTGCTGGCCGGCCACGTCCTGCGCCCCCATCTCGGCCAGCACCCGCGCCTGGCAATCCTGGGCCCCCTTGAGGCGCGCCTTCAGCACGTCGACGTCATGATCCTGGGCGGCCTCAACGAAGGCACCTGGCCGCCCGAGCCCGAGCCCGACCCTTGGATGAGCCGCCCCATGCGCGCGCAATTCGGGCTGCCTCTGCCGGAACGGCGGATCGGCCTTTCCGCCCACGATTTTGCCCAATGCCTGGCGGCGCCCCGCGTCGTGCTGACGCGGGCAAGCCGCGTCGATGGCACGCCGACGGTGCCGTCGCGCTGGCTGCTGCGCATGAAAAGCCTCGCCGGTGCGGGCGAGACGGCCGAGGCGACGGATTTGTTGCGCTGGCGTGAATTTCTGCATCAACCGGCCGCGGTTCGGCCCGTCAAACCGCCGGAACCAAGGCCGCCGCTGGAGGTGCGCCCCCGCCAGCTGTCCGTCACGGCGGTCGAGACCTGGATGCGCGACCCTTACGCGATCTATGCCCGCGAGGTTCTGAAGCTCAAGCCGCTCGACCCGCTCGACGCCGATCCAGGGGCGGCCGATCGCGGCCGGTTCATCCACGCGGCGCTCGATCGCTTCGTTCGCAAATACCCGGACCGGCTGCCGGCGGATGCGTTCGACCGGCTGCTCGACATCGGCTGGGAGGCGTTTCGCGACGCCCACGCCTATCCGGGGATCATTGCCTTCTGGTGGCCGCGGTTTGAACGCATCGCCGATTGGTTTCTCGCGATGGAACGTGACCGGCGTTCGCGCATCCTGGGTTCGGCAACGGAGGTGAAAGGCGCGGTCACGCTCTCGGGCCCCGGCGGCGATTTCACCTTGACGGCGACGGCGGACCGGATCGACCGCCTCGCCACGGGCGGGCTTGCGGTCATCGACTACAAGACGGGCGGCCTGCCGGCGCGGTGGGAGATGGAAACCGGGCTTGCCCCGCAACTGGCGCTTGAAGCCGTGATCGCCGAGGCCGGAGGGTTCCGGGACGTGCCGGCCGAACGGGTGGAGGAGCTTTTATATATACAACTCGTCGGCGGGGCCATCGGGGGTGAGGAAAAACCCTGGAAGCGAAGCGACCCCCACGATCTAGCGGCCGAGGCGAAAGCCGGCCTCGAACGGCTGATCGCGGCCTTCGACGACCCGAAGACGCCCTACCGTTCCGAACCCCGGCCCGAAGCGCGGCCGAGCCATAGCGACTATGCCCACCTCGCCCGGGTCGAGGAATGGATCGGCACCCGCGAAGGGGGTGCGTCGTGAAACAATGGACGGACCAGCAAATCGCGGCAAATCCGGACATGTCCGTCTGGGTGCACGCGAATGCCGGCACCGGCAAAACCCGCGTGCTGACGGACCGCGTGCTGCGCCTTTTGCTCGACGGCACCGCGCCCTCGCGCATTCTTTGCATCACCTTCACGAAGGCCGCCGCCGCCGAGATGGCGACCCGCCTGTACGGAGAACTCGGCGACTGGGCGCGCATGGACGAGGCGGACCTTGCCGAGGCGCTGCTGCGCCTGCGGGCCCGCGTGGCGGACGAGGCCGACATGGAAACCGCCCGCCAGCTTTTCGCCAGGGCGTTGGATGCCCCGGGGGGCTTGCGTATCCAGACGATCCACGGTTTCTGCGAATCGCTTCTCGCCCGCTTTCCGGTCGAGGCCGGGATCGTTCCCCACTTCACCGTGATGGACGAACGCACCGCCGCCGAATTGCTACGCGATGCGCGCGAAGCCGTCTTCATCGAGGCTGGCGAAAAAACAGATTCCGATCTTGGCCGGGCGCTCGAAACGGTGACGGGCCATATCTCGGAAGGAACGTTTGCAAGTGTTTTGGATGCGCTCGCGAAGGAGCGTGGCAAATTGCATCGCGCCTTTGCTCGTCACGGCGGGCCAGCCGGCCTCGTTCGGGCCGTGCGCGAACGGATGGGGCTGAAGCCGGGTGAAGACGAGGAAAAGATACTCACCAAGGCCTCGAAGGACCGCGCCTTCGATCGCAAGGCGTTGGCGCGGGTGGTCGAGGCGCTTGCCGGCGCCGGCAAGAAAGACCAGGCGCGCGCCGCCAGGATTGCCGGTTGGCTCGCTGCACCGGAGACGCGGGTCGAAAACTTCGACGATTACCTTGGCGCCTTCTTCACGGAAGGCGGCACCGGCGAGCGTTTCGCGAAACTTGCCGACAATACGACCCTGAAGGCTTGCCCCGACGCCGCCGACATCCTGGCGGCGGAGGCCACCCGCCTCGAGAGGCTGCGCGAACGCCGCCACGCCGCAATCGTGGTCGAGGCGACGGAGGCGCTGCTGCGATTGGGCGGCGCCCTGCTCAAGGCGTATGACGGCCTCAAAAGCGAATCCGCCCTGCTCGATTACGACGACCTCGTGTTGGAGGCGCGCCGCCTGCTGGAACGCGAAGGCATCGCGCCCTGGGTGTTGTTCAAGCTGGATGGCGGCATCGACCACATTCTCGTCGACGAAGCCCAGGACACGAACCCGGACCAGTGGCAGGTCATCTCGAAACTTGCTTCCGAATTCTTCACCGGCGCCGGCGCCCGGGAAGAGCTTCGCACCGTCTTCGCGGTGGGCGACGTGAAACAGTCCATCTTCAGTTTCCAGCGGGCCGACCCGGCGGCCTTCGGCGCCATGCGGGCCTATTTTGCAGACCGCGTGCAGGCGGCGGCGCAGAAATGGCGGGACGTGCCGCTCGAGCGTTCCTTCCGCTCGGCCCCCGCCATCCTGAAAACGGTCGATCGCGTTTTTGCCGCCGCCGCCGCCCGTGACGGCGTGGTCGGTGCGAACGAGAAGGTCACGCACGATCCGGCCCGTCGGGGCCAGGCCGGACGGGTCGAGCTGTGGCCCGCCGAGGCGCCGGTTGACGGCGTCGAGGTCGAACCCTGGGCGCTGCCTCTGAAGCAAGCCCGCGCCGACGCGCCGGAGAAGCGGCTTGCGAGAAAGATGGCCATCCAGATCCGCAAATGGCTGGACAGCGGCGAGCGGCTGCCGTCCCGCAACCGCGCCATCCGGCCCGGCGACATCCTCGTCCTGGTGCGGCGGCGGAACATATTTTTCGACGAGCTCGTGCGCACGTTCAAGCTGCCGGAATACAACATCCCGGTCGCCGGCACCGACCGCATGGTGCTGACGAATCAGCTCGCCGTGCGCGATCTGATCGCGTTTGGACGTTGCGTGCTGTTGCCGGAAGACGATCTCAACCTGGCCGTCGTGCTGAAAAGCCCCTTGATCGGGCTGGATGACGACGCGCTGTTCGCGCTTGCCCATGACCGCCCTTCGTCGCTTTGGGAGGCGCTCGCCGCCCGGCGCCGGGAACGCGAGGATTTCGAAATCGCCTTCGCCACCCTCTCCCGCTGGTTGGCCCGGGCCGACTACGTGCCGCCCTTCGAGTTCTACGCCTCGCTTTTAAGTCCGGGACGCGGGCGCGAGCGCCTCATCGCGCGCCTGGGGCGCGAGGTGAACGATCCGATCGACGAATTCCTGAATCTCGCCCTGGCCTACGAAAAAATTCACGCGCCGTCGCTGGAAGGCTTTCTTCACTGGATCGAGGCGGGGGGTACGGACATCAAGCGCGACCTTGAACAGGGGCGCGACGAGGTTCGCGTCATGACGGTCCATGGCGCCAAGGGGCTGCAGGCGCCGATCGTCTTCCTGCCCGACACCTGCCAGGTGCCGGACAAGGACAGGGCTCTGCTCTGGCTCGGCGAGGAAGACGACGTCCCGCTCTGGCCGCCGCGGCGGGCCTATGAGGAAAGCGTGGCGCGCGAGGCGCGCGAGGCGCAACGGCGGTTGCGCGATCAAGAGTACCGACGGCTTTTATACGTGGCGCTGACGCGGGCCGAGGACCGTCTCTACGTCGCCGGCTGGGCACCGAAAAAAGCGGGCAGCTGGTACGAGCTGATCGAGGCGGGGCTCCAGGGTCTTGCCGCACCGGTCTCCCTCGAGGCGGGCGGCGAAGGGCTGCGCCTGGAGGATGCGCAAACAGCCGATCCCGACAAGACGGGCAAGCCCTTGTTGCCGGTCTCCGACGCCCGCAAGCTGCCGGCCTGGGCCCGCCAGCCGGCGCCTGCGGAATCCCTGCCATCCCCCACGCTTGCCCCGTCGCGGCCGGAAGGGGCCGAGCCCGCCATGCGCTCGCCCGTCGGCAAGGATTCCGGCCCCCGCTTCCAACGCGGCCGGATCGTCCACCGCCTGCTGCAGTTCCTCCCCGACCTCGCGCCGGCGGACCGTTCCAGCGCGTGCCGCCGCTATCTGGCTGAGTCGCGCCACGCGCTGACGAAGGCCGCCCAGCAGGCGATTGCAAAGGAAGTGCTTGCCCTGCTCGAAGCGGAGACCTTCGCGCCGCTGTTCGGCCCGGACAGCCGTGCCGAGGTACCGATCATCGGCGAGGTGAACGGTCGAGTGATTGCCGGTCAGGTCGACCGGCTTCTGGTTACGGAAAAAACGGTGCTGGTGATCGATTACAAAACCGGACGCGAACCACCCGCCAGCGTGGAGGCGATCCCGGAAATTTACCTCCGACAGATGGCGGCATATATGAGTTTACTTTCGAAATTATTTCCGGAACGGAAAAAGCGCGCTGCATTGTTGTGGACGGACGGCCCTAACCTCATGCCATTAAACGAGGAATTTCTTCATCCTTACGCGCCTTGACGCTCTATCGGGCACTACCTAGATTTTACCCAACCGAAACTTCACGGGATGAGTGGATGAACATCACCCATGTGACGGATGACTCCTTCGACAAGGACGTTCTCCAGGCCGGCAATCCGGTGCTTGTTGATTTCTGGGCCGAATGGTGCGGACCCTGCAAACAGATCGCGCCAATTCTGGAAGAGATCGCCGAAGAGATGAATGGTCGCGTGTCGGTCGCCAAAATCGACATCGACGGCAATCCGCAAACACCGACGCGCTATGGGGTTCGGGGCATTCCAACGCTCATGCTGTTCAAGGACGGCGAGGTTGCCGGTGTGCGTGTCGGCGCCATGCCGAAGGGCAAGATCGAGGAATGGATCGAATCAATTCTTTGATCCGCGTTACGCGGAAACCGGCACAAGGAAAACCCCGTCCCAACGGGGTTTTTTCTTAAGACGGCGACGGTTGTGCCGTACCGGCGGCCGCCAGGATGGCGTCGGCGAATTCGTTTAGATAGACGGACCCCTTGACCGTGCGCTGAACCAGCACGCTTCGCCGGTCGCCCTCGTCCGGCCGCCGGCGCGCCAGTTCGAGATGCCCCAGCCGGTCCAGCGCCCGGGTCACGGCCGGCTTCGAAACGTTGAGCGCCTTGGCCAGTCCCCGCACCGTATGGGGCGGCGGCGTCAGGTAAATGGTCAGCAGGATCGCCATCTGCCGGGTCGTCAGGTCCGGCGCCTCCCGGCGGAGGCTCTGGACGATCGTTTCCCGCCAGAAATGCAGGGCCGAGACGGGCTCGAATTCGATCGCCATGGAAGCGGGCACGTAGTCGTTTCGGTTCCGAAACTTAATTTCACCACAAAGCCCCGCTCGGGGCAAGGCGCGATCCGAAGCCGGGGCGCGGATATGCTACCTTGCCGGTGAACAAGGGAGAAAGACGCGCGTGGCGGAAGGTGACTTCGATCCGGATTTTCCGTTTGCCGGTCTGCGCGTGCTTGAGCTTGCCCAGGGCATTGCCGCGCCCGGTGCCGGGGCGTTGCTCGTCGCTTACGGGGCGGATGTCGTCAAGGTCGAGGATTTGAACGGCGACTGGTCGCGCCATCTGGGCAAGACCTTCGAAAGCGTAAGCCCCACCTTTCTTGCCGGCAACCGGGGCAAGCGCAGCCTGGCGCTTGATCTGCGCGATCCGGCGGCGCGCGATATCCTGGGCAGGCTCGCCTTGCGCGCCGATGTGCTGATCCAGAATTTTCGCCCCGGCATCCTGGGCCGTCTCGGCCTCGACGCGCCGGTGCTCATGCCGCTGAACCCCCGACTCGTCTACGCATCGCTGACCGGCTTCGGTGAGGAAGGTCCCTACCGGGATCGCGCGGCAACCGATTCGGTGGTCCAGGCGATCAGCGGCATCCTCGGGCCCGACCGCAGCCAGGACGGCCCATCGCAGGACATGCCAATCCCGATCGTCGATCTGGCCACGGCGCTCAATCTTTTTCAGGCGATCGCCATGGCGCTTTTCGTGCGCGAGAAGACCGGCAAAGGCCGTCACCTGCCGGTGAACCTTCTGGAAACGGCGGCCTGGCTTCAGGCGGGCAGCCTGGCCGAGTACGTGGCGACCGACGGCAAGCCCGGCAAGCTTGCCGTGCCGCGGGCGGTCGTGCCGACCCGCGACGGGAAACTCGCGGTCATCGTCATCGAGGACGCGCAATTCGCCCGGCTTTGCGAGGCGATCGGGCGGGCAGAACTGACAACGGACCCCCGCTTTGCCTCCGCCGCCGCCCGTATCGCGAACGAGGCCGAACTGATGGCGTTGCTGCAGGCGCGGTTTCGGGAAAAACCGACCGCCGAATGGGCCGGGCTGCTTGCCGCGGCCGACGTGCTGCACGCGCCGGTGAACGACCTCGGTGCCTTCCTTGCCGATCCGCACGTTGCCGCCGGGGGGTTTTTCGCCTGGGTGACCCAGCCCGGCATGGGCCGGCTGCCGCTTCCCCACGTGATGGGGGCGGCGCCCTTCGCCGACGAGGCGCCGGCCATGACGGCCCCGGCCCTGGGCCAGCACAGCCGCGCCGTGCTTGAGGAAATCGGACTGGAGGCGGCGGCGGTCGACCGGCTGCTTGCGGACGGAATCGTCGGTGCGCCGGAAGGCGCGTAAGGTGCGGCCGCTACGTCTTTTCGGGCAGGGAAATTTTCGGGCAGTGGATGGGCAGCAGAACGGTCACCGTCGTGCCGATGCCCGGGACGCTCTCGAGTTCCAGGGTTCCTTCGTGCAGTCCGACGAGGCGTTTCGTCAACGACAGTCCCAGGCCGGCGCCGATGCCGGGCCTACAACCGGTCGATCTCGTAGTCCTCGCAGGAATAGCCGAGCTGGGAGAGCCCTTCCTCGAGATAGTCGCCCAGCAGCGGCGTGCCGATGAGGTAGGCGACGAGCTTGTCGTCATGGGCGTCGCCGGCCTCTTCCAGCACCTCCGGCCAGTCCTCCGCCGTGTAGTCCTCGCGTCCGAGCCACATCAGGCCAAGGACTTCGATCAGTTCGTCCTCGTTCAGGTTTTCCAGCGCGCTGACCAGCTCCTGGAAGGTGGGATCGTCGGCGTAATCCTCGAGAATCTCCAGGTCGTCGTTGTCGCTGGGGTTGTCTCCGGTATCCAGGCCACCGGGTGCGACCTTGACGTCGAACTCGCGGGCCTTGACGATGATGTAGCAGACCTTCTCCGGGCTGATACCGAGTACGCCCCCGTCTTCATCCAGCATGTCATCGTCCAGCGTGTCGTTGCCCGGTCTGGCCATGGCCGCCTCCCTGTACCTTGGCTTCCTGCCCGATCTTTGCGTAATTTTTTGGTGAAAGTCCACGGTGCTGTGCGGCCCGCCCGCTTCGCCCTAGAATGCGTTTCATGCGCACGCCGGAACGGATCGTCTGCCTCACCGAAGAGACGGTGGAAACCCTTTACCTCCTTGGCGAGGAGGCCCGCATCGTCGGCATCAGCGGCTACACGGTCCGTCCGCCCGAGGCGCGCCGCGACAAGCCGAAGGTCAGCGCCTTCACCTCGGCGAAGATCGAAAAAATCCTCGAGCTCAAGCCCGACCTGGTGCTCACCTTCTCGGACCTCCAGGCCGACATCGTTGCCGACCTGGTCCGAGGGGGCATTGCGGTCCATGCCTTCAACCAGCGCGACGTGGGTGGCATTCTCGACATGATCGGCACGCTCGGCCGCCTGATCGGGGCGGAGGCGGGGGCTCGGGCCCTGGTCGAAAGGCTCACCGCCAACCTCGATGCGGCGCGCGCCCGCGCCGCCGGTTTTCCCAAGCGCCCGAAGGTCTTTTTCGAGGAATGGGACGACCCCCTGATCAGCGCCATCGGCTGGGTCTCCGAACTGATCGCCATCGCCGGCGGCGAGGACGTGTTTGCCGAACGCGCCGCCGGCAAGTCGGCAAAGGACCGGTTCGTCACAGCGGAAGAAGTCGTCGCCCGGGCGCCTGACATCGTCATCGGCTCCTGGTGCGGCAAGCGCTTCGTGCCCGACCGGGTGAAGGCGCGGCCCGGCTTCGACAGGGTGCCAGCGGTTCGGGCCGGCGAGCTCCACGAGATCAAGTCCGCCATCATCCTGCAGCCGGGCCCGGCGGCGCTCACCGACGGGCTAGCCGCCCTGCAGGCGATCATCGCCCGCTGGGCGGAAGCGTAGGCGCGCCTTCGGGTTTTCCGCCCGTTTCCGCGGTTTCCGGGGCTTTCCGCAAAAAAGCGTTGGCAAAGGGGTGGGCTTGTGCGTACATGCCCTCCATCAGTTTCCCAAGACCCTGCGTGCGCCGCTTCGTCACGCTGACCTAGCTACCAATCCCAGGATTTTAAGAACTGAAGGAATGCCCGCAGATGACCTGTAGGCAACGACACGATACTTACTTGTTAAAAGGAAGAAATCTATGAGTAGTGGAACCGTAAAATGGTTCAGCCCTGTAAAAGGGTATGGATTCATCAGCCCTGAAGATGGCTCAAAAGACGTTTTCGTCCACATTTCGGCCGTCGAACGTGCCGGCCTGATGGGCCTGAACGAAGGCCAGCAGATCGAGTACGAGCTGCAAAAAGGGAACAACGGCAAAACCGCCGCTGAGAACCTGAAGCTCGTCGACTAACGATCGGGCAATGAAGAAACGAAAGGCCCGCCTTGTGCGGGCCTTTTTTATGCGCTGGCGGAGGGGGTGGGATTCGAACCCACGATAGAGCTTTTGACCCTATACGCACTTTCCAGGCGCGCGCCTTCAACCACTCGGCCACCCCTCCGGGGCCGCCACCATTGCGCAATCGGCCATGCCCCGCAAGGGGCTGTGCGCCGCCGTCAGAAGTCCTAAAATCGGAACGGTAGGTCCGGGTTCGGGCCTGGATCCGGAGTAAGGAAAGAATGGGAACCGTGTTTCGCCTCATCCGCCGGGCGGGCCGCACTCTGGGCTGGGGGTTTCTGGTCGTGGCCCTGCTGGCGCTGGGTGGCGGCCTGCAGCCCTGGGTCAAGGGCGATGCGTTCATGCCCCTTGCCCTCGGCGAGCTCTGGTATCGCCTCGACGTCGGCAGCCTCAACTTCCTGCAGGCGATCGTGCAGCGTTATCTCCACCCGGCGATCTGGGAATATGGCGTGACGCCCGTCCTGCTGCAGCCCGCCTGGGTCGTCTTCGGCATCCTCGGGGGCCTGCTCGCCTGGTTTCTCCGGCGCGCCTGAGACGCTAGTCCTCGCCCGCCTTCAGGGCTTCGAGGAAGGCGCGTTTCGGAATCTCGACGTTCCCGAACTCGCGCATCTTTTTCTTCCCCTTCTTCTGCTTATCGAGCAACTTGCGTTTGCGGGACACGTCGCCGCCATAGCATTTCGCGGTGACGTCCTTGCGTAGCGCGCTTACCGTTTCCCGCGCGATGATCTTGCCGCCGATGGCGGCCTGCAACGCCACCTTGAACAACTGTTTCGGGATCAGCGTTTTCAGGCGCTTGCACATGGCCCGCCCGCGGGTCTCCGCATGGGCCCGATGGACGATCGTGGCCAACGCATCGACCGACTCGCCGTTCACTAGGATCGAAACCTTCGCCAGCTCGCCTTCCTCATAGCCGTCCATCGTGTAATCAAAACTGGCATAGCCGCGCGAGACGCTCTTCAGCCGGTCGTAGAAGTCGTAGACGATTTCGTTCAGCGGCAGCCGGTAGACGACCATGGCGCGGTTGCCGGCATAGGTCAGCTCGATCTGGGTGCCGCGGCGTTCCGTGCAAAGCTGCAGGATGGCGCCGAGATACGTGTCCGGCACCAGGATCGTCGTCCGGATCCAGGGTTCCTCGATATGGGCAATCCGGACCGGGTCGGGCAGGTCGGCCGGGTTGTGCAGCTCCAGCACCTCGCCGTCGGTCAGGTGGACGCGGTAGATGACGGACGGTGCCGTCGTGATGAGGTCGAGGTTGAACTCGCGCTCCAGCCGCTCGGTGATGATCTCCATGTGCAAAAGCCCCAGGAAACCGCAACGGAACCCGAAGCCAAGAGCGGCCGAGGTTTCCGGCTCGAACACGAAGCTCGCATCGTTCAGCCGAAGTTTGGCGAGGCTCTCCCGAAGCTGACCGAAATCGGCCGCGTCCATGGGGAAAAGTCCGCAGAAGACAACCGGCACGCTCGGCTTGAAGCCGGGCAGCGGCGTTTCTGTCGGGCGTTCGGCATCGGTGATCGTGTCGCCGATGCGGCAATCGGCGACCGCCTTGATGCTGGCGGTGATGAAACCGATCTCACCGGGGCCGAGGCTTGCCACCGTCTCCTGCTTCGGCGTGTGGATACCGACGCGGTCGATCGTGTAGGTGGCGTCCGTCGCCATCGTGTGGATCTTCTGGCCTCGCTTCAGCTCGCCGTCGAGGATGCGGACCAGGATGACGACGCCGAGATAGGCGTCGTACCAGCTGTCGACGAGCAGGGCGCGAAGCGGCGCGTTTGCGTTCCCCTTGGGGGCCGGCAGGCGGTGGACCAGCGCCTCCAGCACGTCTTTCACGCCCTCGCCGGTCTTGGCCGAAACCGCCAGCGCCCCTTCCGGGTCCAGTCCGATCACGTCCCTGAGCTGCTCCTTCACCCGTTCCGGCTCGGCCGCCGGCAGGTCGATCTTGTTCAGCACCGGCACGATCTCGTGGTCGCTCTCGACCGCCTGATAGACGTTGGCCAGCGTCTGCGCCTCGACCCCCTGGCTTGCATCGACGATTAGGAGCGAGCCTTCGCAGGCGGCCAGCGAACGGTTCACCTCATAGGCGAAATCCACGTGGCCGGGCGTGTCCATGAGGTTGAGCTGGTAGGTGTTGCCGTCGGCGGCGGCGTAGTTGAGGCGCACGGAATGGGCCTTGATGGTGATGCCCCGCTCACGCTCGAGGTCCATCGTGTCCAGCACCTGCTCGCGCAGCTCGCGCTCCGTCAGCCCGCCGCAAAGCTGGATCAGGCGGTCGGCCAGCGTCGATTTCCCGTGGTCGATATGGGCGATGATCGCAAAATTGCGGATCAGGCGTAGCTCCGTCATCGGGGCCTTATAGGGTCGCGCGTGGCCGGAGGCAATGCAGGATCGGGCTTACGCCGCCTCCAGGTCGAAGGCGGCCTTGATCAGCGCCTTCGTGTAGGCGTTTTCGGGCGCGGCGAAAATGCGTTCGGCCGGGCCCTGCTCGACCAGATGGCCGTCCTTCAGCACGACGACCTCGTCGGCCAGGGCGCGCACCACCTTCAAATCGTGGCTGATGAAGAGGTAGGCGAGCCCGTGGCGGGCCTGCAGATCGCGCAACAGATCGACGATCTGCGCCTGGACGGAGCGGTCGAGTGCCGAGGTCGGCTCGTCCAGCACCAGCAGTTTCGGCCGCAGCACGATGGCCCGCGCGATCGCCACCCGCTGGCGCTGGCCGCCGGAAAATTCGTGGGGGTAACGGTGCCGGGTTTCGGGGTCGAGCCCGACCTCGCAGAGCGCCGTCTCGATCAGGCCGACGCGTTCTGCCTCGCTGCCGCCAAGGCCGTGGACGCGAAGCCCTTCCTCGATGATCTGGCCGATCGACATGCGCGGGCTCAGGCTTGAGAAGGGGTCCTGGAAGACGATCTGCATCTTCCGGCGCAGCGGGCGCAGCTCGTGCCCGCGAAGCCGTTTCAGATCGCGCCCGTTCAGATGGATCGTCCCCTCGCTTTTCTGCAGGCGCAGCAGCGCCAGTGCCAGCGTCGTCTTGCCCGACCCGCTTTCGCCGACGATGCCAAGCGTGTGCCCCGCCCGCACGGTCACGGAAATGTCGTCGACCGCCTTCACGTAGTCGCGGGCGCGGCGAAGTAGGCCTTTCTTGATGGGGAACCAGACGCGTAGGCTTTCGCCGGTCAGGACGACGGGGGCCGATGCGTCCGCCGTGGCCGGCTTGCCGCCCGGCTCCGCCGCCAGCAGCTTTTTCGTGTAAGGGTGGCTCGGGGCCTCGAACAGCGCCTCCGCCACCGCCGTCTCGACGATCCTGCCGTCATGCATGACGGCGATCCGGTCGGCCATCTTGCGCACGATCCCCAGGTCGTGGGTGATCAGCAGCATCGCCATGCCAAGCCGTTCCTTCAGCTCCCTCAGAAGCTTCAGGATCTCGGCCTGGATGGTGACATCAAGCGCCGTCGTCGGCTCGTCGGCGATCAGCAGGTCCGGCTCGTTGGCCAGCGCCATGGCGATCATGATGCGCTGGCGCTCGCCGCCGGAAAGCTGGTGCGGATAGGCATCGAGGCGGTCTTCCGGGTCCTTGAGCTGTACGAGATGCAGCAGCTCCAGCGTACGGGCCTCTGCCGCCTTGCCGAGCAGTCCCTTGTGAAGGGCCAGCGTCTCGCCGATCTGCTTGCGGATCGTGTGCAGCGGGTTCAGCGACGTCATCGGTTCCTGAAAGATCATGGCGATCCGCCCGCCGCGCAGATGGCGCAGCGTCTCTTCCGGGGCGCCGACGACATCCTCGCCCTCGATTCGGATACGGCCCTTCGGGTGATGCGCGGTGGGATAGGGCAGAAGCTGCAGGATCGAAAGCGCGGTGACGGACTTGCCGGACCCGCTTTCGCCGACCAGCGCCAGCGTCTCGCCCTTGTGGATAGCAAGCGAGACGTCGCGGACGGCCGCCACCGCCCTGGCGCCGTGGCCGAAGGTGACCGACAAATCTTCGATTTCGATGAAGGCGGTCATGGCCGGGTTTTCCTCGGGTCGAAGGCGTCCCTGACGGCTTCGCCGATAAAGATCAGCAGCGTCAGCATCAAGGCCAGCACAACGAAGCCGCTGATGCCAAGCCAGGGGGCCTGCAGATTCGCCTTTCCCTGGGCCAGCAATTCGCCGAGCGAGGCTGACCCCGGTGGCAGGCCGAAGCCCAGAAAGTCGAGCGAGGTCAGCGTCGTGATCGAACCGCTCAGGATAAAGGGAAGGAAGGTCAGCGTTGCGACCATGGCGTTCGGCAGCACGTGGCGGAACATGATCGTGAGGTTGCGGACCCCAAGGGCGCGGGCGGCGCGCACGTAATCAAAATTCCGCGCCCGCAGGAATTCGGCGCGCACAACGCCGACCAGCGCCATCCAGCTGAACAGCAGCATGATGCCAAGCAGCCACCAGAAATTGGGTTCCACCACGCTGGACAGGATGATCAGCAGGAACAGCACCGGCAGCCCCGACCAGATCTCGATGAAGCGTTGGAACAGCAGATCCGTCCAGCCGCCGAAATAGCCCTGCACGGCGCCGGCGGTGACGCCGACGATCGAACTGAACAGCGTCAACGCCAACCCGAACAGGACCGATATCCGAAAGCCGTAAACGATGCGGGCCGTGACGTCCCGGCCTTGGTCGTCCGTGCCAAGCCAGTTCTGGGCCGAAGGCGGCGCCGGCGCCGGCTGGGTCAGCTCGTAATTGATCGTCTTCGGCCCGTATTCGACCAGCGGCCAGAGCAGCCAGCCCTTCGCATGAATCAGATCGATGACATAGGGATCCCGGTAGTCGGTCTCCGTCTCGAACTCGCCGCCAAAGACGGTTTCGGGGTAACGCTCGAACACCGGAAAGTAGAACGCCTCGTCGTAATAAACGACCAACGGGCGATCGTTGGCGATGATCTCGGCAAAGAGGCTTGCCAGGAAAAGCACGAGGAAAATCCAGAGCGACCAGAAACCGCGCCGGTTGGCGCAGCACTTCTGCAGCCTCCGGCCCGTCAGCGGCGTGCTGCGGAGGGCGAGAACCCGGTCCTCCATGCCCCCTA
>JAGWAR010000037.1 GCA_021296325.1 Alphaproteobacteria bacterium | reverse complement strand
GATCCTTTTGTGATTTCACCGAATATCACCGTGACGGCCGAGGGTCGCGCAGGCGGTCTCAAGGCCATTCCGGGAGCGGATCGGCCGGGGGTCTATCAGGGCACCAGGGCACCGAAGAACTAAGACAACCATCGGCGATGGGCGCGTGATTCCGGCGACAGTTGATGACGCCCGGATTCCGGACTGAGCGTGCGTGATCTGCTTTCTTGACGATTGGTGATGGCGTGAACGCGGCAAGGCAATCAAAAGGCAAAAGCGGGGCCTTGCGCTCCCTGCCCCGGTTTGTCCTGCTTGGCGTGACGGCGGCCATCCTTGCCTTTGCCGCGCCGGCCCAAGGCGAGCCTTCGGGTGAAGTGTTCTTCATCGAGCCAGCGGACGGGGCCGCCGTGAAGAGCCCGTTCAAGATCGTTTTCGGCGCCAAGAACCTGACGATCGTTCCGGCCGGTACCGAGCACGCCCATGGCGGACATCATCACCTGCTGATCGACATCGGCCTGCCGCCGCTGGACGAGCCCATCCCGAAAGACGAACATCACCGGCATTTCGGCGGTGGCCAGACGGAAGCGGAAATCGAACTCGCGCCCGGCAAACACAGGTTGCAATTGCTGCTGGGCGACCACAATCACATTTCCCGCGACCCGCCGATTGCCTCGAAAGTGATTACGGTCACGGTTGAAGAATAAGAATTTCCAGCTATACCTTGTTCGCATCGCTACCAACGCGATATAGTTAGAGCAATTCCAATGTGCGGAAGCGGGAGCCGCATCCTATCAAGGGGGTTCAGGACATGAAAATTCTGGAATCGCTTTCCGGGACAGTCATTCTAGGGATCGTGTTGACGGTCCTGATGGTCATCGTAGTCAGCAGCCTGTAATCGGCGCGCAAGGGGGATCGAAATGGAATACTTCAATGCCACCTGGGTGGATTTTTTCATCCGTTATCTGCATGTCCTGAGCGGATTCATGTGGATCGGTCTTCTTTGGTACTTCAACTTCGTCCAGATTCCCGTTGCAAAGAACCTGCCCGCCGAGCTGAAGCCGGCGATCGGCAAGCACATCGCGCCGAAGGCGTTGTTCTGGTTCCGCTGGGCGGCGCTGGCGACGATCGTCTTCGGGCTGCTGCTGGCGTGGCGGAGCGGCTATCTCGTCAACGCGCTGGGACTGGGTCTCACGGAAGGCGGCGACGTGCAGCAGACCGCGATCGGCATCGGCATGTGGCTGGGCCTGATCATGGCCTTCAACGTCTGGTTCATCATCTGGCCGAACCAGAAGCGCGCCCTTGGCATCGTGGAGGCAAGCGACGAGGCGAAGGCGGCGTCGGCCCGGACCGCCATGCTGGCCTCGCGGCTGAACACGGCGCTTTCGATCCCGATGCTTTATGCCATGGTCTCGGCACAGAACCTCTACTAGCCGCATAGTTTTTGCAGGGTTTCAAGGCGGGGCGCTTCGGCGCCCCGCTTTTTTTAATCGACCGCGATCAGGGCCGCGGCGACCAGGCGTTCTTCCGTGGCCAACACGTTGTAGGTCCGGCACGCTGCGCCGGTATCCATGACCTCGACGCCGATGCCCCGGGCGCGGAGAGATTCGCGCACCGCCTTCGGCAAGAGGCAGGCCGTCTTTCCGGTGCCGAGCAGCAGCACCTCGATGGTTTCCTCCGCCTCGACAACCGGCATCAGCAATTCGCAGGTGATGTCTTCGGGCCGCGACGCCGGCCAGGCAAGCACGCGGCGTGGAAAGATGAGGAGCGAGCCTTCGTGCACCTCACCGCTTACCCGGAAGTGGCGGTCGCCATACGCCTGAATAAGCTTCAGGCCTTCCGGAACCAGCGGCGTGATGTCCATCGAGTCCCCTAGGCGGTCTCTTCCACCTTGCTTGAACCACCCTCCCCGGAATCGCGGCGAAGGCTCATGTAAAGGATCAGCGGCACGGCGATGCAAATCGACGAATAGGTCCCGACAAGGACGCCGAAGATCATCGCAAAGCTGAAGCCGGCGATCACCTCGCCGCCGAAGAAATAAAGCGCCAACAGGGCCAGCAGGGTCGTGACGCTTGTCCGGATCGTGCGCGACAGGGTTTCGTTAATGCTGCGGTTGAAAAGTTCCTCCAGCGGCATCCGCTTGTATTTCCGCAAATTCTCCCGAACCCGGTCATAGATGACGACGGTGTCGTTGATCGAATAACCGGCAATCGTGAGAATAGCCGCAACCGTCGAGAGGTTGAATTCGAGCTGAAAGACGGAAAAGATCCCGATCGTCGCCGTGACGTCGTGAACGAGCGCCAGCACGGCGCCGACGCCGAATTGCCATTCGAAACGGAACCAGATGTAGATCAGCATGGCCGCTATCGCGAGCAGGACGGCGGTAGTTCCCGCCATGATCAGCTCGCCGCCCACCTTCGGCCCGACGAATTCGACCCGGCGGTATTCGACCTCCTGGCCAAGGGCGGCACGCAGGATTTCGATGGCGCGCTGCTGCGCTTCCTCACCGCCTTCCTGCTTCTGGACGCGGATGAGGACGTCGGTCGGCTCGCCAAATTCCTGCAAGGCGACCTCGCCCAGCCCCAGATCGCCAAGCTTTGCCCGCATGGCGCCTAGATCAGCCGGACCCGGCGTGCGAACTTCGATCAGCACGCCGCCCTTGAAGTCGATGCCGAAATTCAACCCCTGGACGAAATAGAAACCCAGCGACGCGGTCATAAGCACGGCTGAAAACGCGAAAAAGATCAGGCGCCAGCGCATGAACTCGATTTGAGGCGAATCGGGAAGAATCCGGAACATCTGCACCCCTATATCGGTAGCGTGCTGGGTTTGGCGCGGCGCAGCCAGGTGACCATCAACAGCCGCGTCACCATGATCGCCGTGAACATCGAGGTGATCAGCCCGATGGAAAGGGTGACCGCAAAGCCCTTGATCGGGCCCGAGCCGAAGAGGAACAGCAGGACCGCGGCGATGAAGGTCGTCAGGTTCGAGTCGATGATCGTCGTCAGCGCCCGCCGATAGCCCGAATCGATTGCCGAGATCGGCGTGCGCCCGGCCCGCGACTCTTCCCGGATGCGCTCGAAAATCAGCACGTTCGCATCCACTGCCATGCCGATCGTCAGCACGATACCGGCAATGCCCGGAAGGGTAAGCGTCGCCTGCAGAAGCGAAAGGGCGGCCGCGATCAACACCATGTTCACGATCAGGGCCAGATCCGCCATGATTCCGAAGCGGCCGTAAATGACCGCCATGAAGACAACGACCAGGATCATGCCGAGCACGCAGGCGATTTCGCCGGCCCGAATCGAATCGGCCCCAAGCCCCGGCCCCACCGTCCGTTCCTCAAGAATCGTCAGCGGCGCCGGCAGCGCGCCGGCGCGCAGCAGCAGGGCAAGGTCCTGCACTTCCTGCACGCTGAAACGGCCGGTGATAATGCCGCTGCCGCCCAGAATCGCCGAGCGAATGACCGGCGCACTGATCACCTTGCCGTCGAGGACAATGGCGAAAGGCTTGCCGATGTTGTTTTTCGTCACTTCCCCGAAACGACGCCCACCCACCGAGTCGAACTTGAAGAAAACGACGGGACGGGCGTCCTCGAAAGTCGGCTGGGCATCAACCAGCGTATCCCCGGACACCATGATCCGCTTGCGGATGACGTAGTGGACGGGTTGGCCGTCAGGCCCGACCTCGTCGGAGGGCAGCAGCGCGGACCCCGGCGGGATACGCCCTTCCCGCGCCTCTTCGACCGTCGTCGTAAGGTCCACCAGATGGAAGTTCAGCTTCGCGGTCTTGCCCAGCAGTTTCTTGATTCGCTCCGGGTCCTTCACGCCCGGCAACTGGACCAAGATGCGGTCCGTTCCCTGGCGTTGGATCGTCGGCTCGCGGGTGCCGGTTTCATCGATACGGCGGCGAACGATTTCGATCGACTGTTCGACGGCGTGCTGGCGCCGTTCCTTCAGCGCCTGTTCCGTATAGGTCAGGCGCACGACATCGCCGGTCCCTTCTGCGAGAACCGTATCCGCGTCCAGACCGCCGACCAGTTCCCGGGCCTGGGGAAGCGTTTCCGGATCGACCAGGGTAAAGGCGACCGCCTGCCCGTCGACGCCAAGATTCTTGTAACCGATGCGGGCCGTGCGCAGCGTCACCCGGACGCTATCGACGAGGGATTCGAGCCGTTCCTTGATGACGGCGTCGACCTCAACCTCCAGAAGCAGGTGAGAGCCCCCCTGCAAATCGAGGCCAAGGTTGATGCTTTTATGGGGCAGCCAGTCCGGCAACCCGTCCAGCGTACCTTCCCGCAGCAAATTCGGACTCGCAAACGCGAATCCGAAGAAGCAGACCACGAGGATCAGGATGATTTTCCATTTGGCAAAATAAATCATTTGGTCACCGAAACGGAGGAGACGCCCGCTTGTTGGTAGCGTTCGCCACCGGGTCCCGCTTGGAAAGCACTTCCGTGATCGTTGGCCGGGCCACCCGGACCCGGACGTTTTCCGCGATCTCGACCAGCACCTCTCCGTCATCGACGATTTTCGTAACCGTGCCGATGATGCCGCCGCCGGTAATGATTCGATCGCCCCGGCGCAAGGCGGCAACCATCTCGCGATGCTGTTTGGCTTTCTTCTGTTGTGGGCGGATAAGCAGGAAATAAAAGACGACGAAAATCAGAATAAGCGGCAGGAACATTTCCAGGCCGCTTGGCTCGGCCCCGGTCTGCGCAAAGGCGGGAGAAATCAACATGGGTTTTCCTCAAATCTTCGATTTGCGCGGATAATACCTAGCTGACCCTGCCTTGGAAAGCACAAGCCAGATCGTCTATGATCGTGCCGGTCCGGGCCCTGCCGGACGCCCTCATTCAAGGACAGGCATGGAGAATCACCTGGAATCCCTTCTTCGGAAGATCTCGGAGACGCTGGAGCGGATGGCGCCGGCCGAGGACGCGCCCGCCCCTCTCAACAGCGCCGATGCCTTTGTCTGGCATTCGGAGCATGGCGAGATGGAGACGGTGGCGAGCGTCAACCGGGTCGAAATCGATCTTCTGCGTGGCATCCACACCCAGAAAGAGGTGCTGCTGGAAAACACGCGCCGTTTCGCCAAGGGGTATCCAGCGAACAACGCGCTGCTGTGGGGCGCCAGGGGAACGGGAAAAAGTTCGCTGGTAAAAGCGGTGCACGCCACCGTCAACGCCGAGGAAAAGGACGCCCTAACGCTGGTCGAGATTCACCGCGAGGAAATCGCCTCGCTGCCGCGTTTGCTGAAACTGCTTCGGCAGAGCAAACGGCGCTTTATTCTTTTCTGCGACGATCTTTCCTTCGATGGCCGGGATGCCGCCTACAAATCCCTGAAGGCGGTTCTGGAAGGCGGCATCGAAGGCCGCCCGGAGAACGTCATCTTCTACGCAACCTCGAACCGCCGCCACCTGATGCCAAGGGAAATGATCGAAAACGAACGGGCGGCCGAAATTCACGGCGGCGAATCCGTCGACGAGAAAATCTCCCTTTCCGACCGCTTCGGCCTGTGGATCGGTTTTCACAACTGCGACCAGCCTACCTATTTCGAGATCGTTGAGGCCTATGCGAAATTCTACGACCTCGACCTGCCCAGGAAGGAATTGCAGGCGCAGGCGCTGGAATGGTCGATGACGCGCGGGGCGCGTTCCGGCCGGGTCGCCTGGCAGTTCATCCAGGATCTAGCGGGGCGTCTCGGCAAGCCGCTGCGCCAGGACCGGCGTTGATGTTTCCGGAAGGTGGCTGGTGAGGTAGCGCGTCGGGTCAATCGCCCGGCTGCCGCGGCGCAATTCGAAATGCAGTTGCGGCGTCGTCACGTTGCCGGTTTTGCCCACCTTTGCCACCGGATCGCCGCGCTTGACGATGTCGCCGCGCTTCACGAGCGGCTTGTCCATGTGACCATAGGCCGACATCCAGCCGTCCGCATGCTTGATCAGCAACAGGTTTCCGAAGCTGCGAAGCTCTCTTCCGACATAGACGACGACGCCGTTTTCCGCCGCCCGCACCGGCGTGCCGCTGGGAGCGGCGATGTTGATGCCGTCATTGTGCAGGCCGTCCGCCTTCGGCCCGAAGGCCGAGAGAACCTTGCCCTTGACGGGGATCAGGAAGTTGCGCTCTCCCCGCGGCGGCGGGGGTGCCACCTTCGAGGCGGCGAGCGAGCGGCGGGGCACCTTCGAAGCCGTTGCCGCCCGTTCGAGGCGCCCGTTTGCCGGCAGGTACAGCGTCTGGCCGACGGTGATCCTGTAAGGGGAGCGCATGCCGTTTCCCTGCACCAGGTCCCGCATGTCGACACCGAATTTGCGCGAGATGCCATAGACCGTGTCGCCCTTGACGACGCGATAGGTGCGCTGTCCCGGCAGGTTGAGCCTTTGGCCGACCCGCAGCAGGTAGGGCGGTTTGAGACCGTTCGCGTCGATCAGGGAGCGGATGTCCGCCCCGTGGCGGCGGGCGATGCCGTAAACGGTGTCGCCCTTGCGGACGGTCACGGTGCCGCCCTTCGCGGTCTTGCCGCCGGAAAGGCTGGAGGGAATGGGGATTTGCTGCCCGGTGATCCAGGGCTCGCTGCAACCGGCCACCAGCAGCAGGACCGCCGCGAACGCCACCCATCGCCGCCAGCCGTTTCGCATCTCGTTGCAGCGCATCGCCCCTCTCATCGGGTTCGATACTAGGTGGACGCGGGTAACGCTTCAACCGAAGCCGCGCGCATCTATCGGACGGGCGGTTCCGCAACGAGGGGAACGAAGCGGACGGGACCGAGGTCTTCCTGCTCGAGGGTCTCGCCGATTTTGCGAATGCGCACCAGGTTCTGGTCGCCCGTGATGCCGATCGGGATCACCAGCACCCCGCCATCGGCCAGTTGATCGAGGAGCGCCGGCGGAATCCTTTCCGCCCCTGCCGTCACCAGGATGCGGTCGAAGGGAGCCTGTTCGGGCCAGCCCCTGGCGCCATCCCCCAGCCGGGTGGTGATGCTGTGCAGGCCGAGCGCGTCGAAGCGGCGCTGGGCCGTCTGCAATAGGTCGGCGTAACGTTCGATGGTGTAGACGCGCCGGAACATCTGGGTCAGCACCGCCGTCTGGTAGCCGGAACCGGTGCCGATCTCGAGCACGCGGAGCCGCTTGCCGGGCTCGATCGCCGCCGTCATCAGGGCGACGACGAGCGGCTGGCTGATCGTCTGTCCGCATTCGATGGGAAGCGCCGTGTTTTCGTAAGCCTCTTCCTGAAACGATGTCGGTACGAAAAGCTCGCGTGGGGTCCGTTCGATCGCCGCCAGCACGCCGGTATCCTGGATGCCGGCCTGGCGAAGCTCCATGACCAGACGGACCTGGCGCGGATCAACCTTCAACCAGGCACTCCTTCAGCTTTTCGACCATCGGCTCGTGGGTGAGGTTGAGGCTGAGAGGACAAACCGAGATCGCGTTCTCGCGCACCGCTCCGATGTCGGTGCTGGGCACGTTTTCCGTCAGGCGGTAGGCTTCCAGAATCCAGTAGATGTCCTCGCCGAAGGGGTCCGTGTCCTTGCGGATGGTCTCGCCGAACTTGCTGCGTCCCTGGCGGGTCACCCGGATTTCCTTGATCTCCTCCGGCGGCACGCCCGGGATGTTGACGTTGAGCAAAACGTGGCCCGGCCAGGGAATGGAGACGGCCTTGCGGATGATGTCCGGTGCGAAATGTTCCGCCGTTTCCCAGCGGACCGTCGTCCTGGCATGGGCGCCCAGCTTGGTTTTTGCAAGGCTCCAGGCGATCGAACGGACGCCCAGCAAGGTGCCCTCGATCGCCGCCGAGATCGTCCCGGAATAGGTGATGTTTTCGGCCAGGTTGTGGCCGGGATTGAAGCCCGACAGGACGAGGTCTGGCTTTTTTTCGCCAAGCAGTTCCTTGTAGCCGAGCAGCACGCAGTCCGTCGGCGTGCCCTCGACCGCGAAGTGGCGGGGCGAGACCTCGCGGGCGTGGATCGGCGTGCGGATGGTGACGGAATGGCCGGCCCCGGTCTTGTCGCGATCCGGCGCCACCACCCAGACGTCGTCGGAAAGGCCGAGGGCGACGCGCTCCAGGAGCTTGATGCCCGGCGCTTCGATGCCGTCGTCGTTCGTAACCAGGATGCGTGCGTTTCTAAGATCAAGTGGCGTTTCTTTTTCAACCATCGGGGGCGATCTGCTCCATTCCGTCGAGGTAGGGGTGAAGGGCCTTGGGGATGCGGACGCTGCCATCGGCCTGCTGGCCGTTCTCGAGAAGCGCGATCAGCGTCCGCCCGACGGCAAGACCCGAGCCGTTCAGGGTGTGCACGAAACGGGTGCCCTTCCCCGCTTTCGGGCGGAACCGGGCCTTCAGGCGCCGGGCCTGAAAGTCCCCGCAATCCGAGCAGCTCGAGATTTCCCGGTAACGGCCCTGGCCGGGCAGCCAGACCTCGAGGTCCTGGGTCCGCCGCGCCGCGAAGCCCATGTCGCCGGCCGACAGCAGGACGACCCGGTAGGGCAGCTCCAGGCGCTTCAGCACCTCTTCGGCCGCGCCCGTCATGCGCTCGAGCTCTTCGTCCGCCCGTTCCGGATGGGTGACGCTGACGAGTTCGACCTTCTGGAACTGGTGCTGGCGGATCATGCCGCGGGTATCCTTGCCGGCGGCGCCGGCCTCGGAACGGAAACAGGGGGTGAGCGCGCTGAAGCGGAGCGGCAGCGCGCCTTCATCCAGGATTTCCCCGGCGACGAGGTTGGTCAGCGGCACTTCCGCCGTCGGGATCAGCCAGAAGCCGTTTTCCGTGCGGAAGAGATCCTCACCGAATTTCGGCAGCTGGCCGGTGCCGTAGAGGGCCTCCTCGCGCACCAGGCAGGGTGGCGCCACCTCCTCATAGCCGAACTCTTTCCTGTGCAGGTCGAGCATGAAGGCGGAAAGCGCCCGCTCGAGCCGGGCAAGCGCCCCCTTCAGCACGACGAAGCGCGCCCCGGAAAGCTTGGCGGCGGCCTCGAAATCCATCAGACCGAGCGCTTCGCCAATCTCAAAATGTTCTTTTGGTTCAAAGGAGAAGTCAGGTTTCTTACCCTCGACTCTCAATTCCTTGCTGGCGCTTTCGTCCAAGCCATCCGGCACGTCGTCGGCCGGCAGGTTGGGCAGGCCCGCGAGGTGGTTGCGGAGTTTCTCGCCAAGGGCGCGATCCTCGGCCTCGAGCTTCTGCAGATCGGCCTTGATCGCTGCCACCTCGGCCTCGAGCGCCGCCGTATCCGCGCCGTCGCGCTTGCGCTCGCCGATTGCCTTGGAGACGGCGTTGCGTTTGGCCTGCAGCTCCTGCAGCGCCGTCTGGACCGCGCGGTGCTGGTGGTCGAGATCGAGCACGGCCACGGCCTGGGCTTCCAGGCCGCGACGGGCCAGGCCCCGGTCGAAGGCGTCGGGATGCTCGCGAATCCAGGCTAGATCGAACATGAAGGCTCCGCAGCGTGGGCAGCGCCAACCTTATAGGGGGAGAACGAACCCCCGTCCATAACCCGGTCAGTCGGCGGCGGCTTCGGAGGCCCGGGCACGGGCGCGTTTTTCGGTGAGACGGACGGCGAGGATCGAAATTTCGTAGAGGAGCAGCACCGGCAGCGCCAGGCTTACCTGGCTGATGACATCCGGCGGCGTGAGCACGGCGGCGACGATGAAAATGCCGATCAGCGCGTATTTCCGCTTGGCGGCAAGGCCGGCCGCGCTCACCACCCCGACGCGGGCCAGCAGGGTCAGCAGCACCGGCAGCTGGAAGCAAAGCCCGAAGGCGAACATCAGCTTCATGCACCTTCGCCGCAAGCTGGATCGGCAGCCCGCCGGCGAGCCCCTGGTTCTCGAAACTCAGGAAAAACTCCCAGGCCAGCGGAATGACGAGGTAATAGACGAGCGCCGCCCCGGCCGCGAACAGCACCGGGGTCGCAATCAGGAAAGGCAGAAAGACCTTCTTTTCGTGGCGGTAGAGGCCGGGCGCCACGAAGGCCCAGATCTGCACGGCGATCACCGGAAAGGACAGGCCAAAGGCGGCGAAGAAGGCCACCTTGACGTAGGTGAAGAAGACCTCCGTCAGCCCTGTGTAGATCAAGCGGCGGCCCGTCTGCTCGCCATAGATTTCGGCCAGCGGCTGGACCAGGAAGGCGAAGATGTGGTCGGCAACGGCGTAACAGGCGGCAAACACCACGAAAAGCACCCCCACCGACCACATGAGCCGGTTGCGCAGCTCGATCAGGTGATCGAGCAACGACATTTTCTTGTCATCCGCGCTCGTCATTCGGGGGGGTCTTGGCGGGGGGTGTGGTTTCGTCCGATGCGAGAGGCGTGGCGATGTTTTTCTCGCCTTCCTTGCCGGACGCCATCTGCTTCAGTTCGTTGAGTTCGGATTAGTTGGCAATCTCTTCGAGGCTGCCCCGGAATTCACGGGCAAGCGCACGGGCCTTGCCCGCCCACCGGCCCAGTGCGCGAAGCACGGTCGGCAGTTCCTTCGGCCCAATGACGATGATCGCCAGAACGGCGATTACGACCAGTTCCGGCCAACCGATATCAAACATCGAATCAATTCCGGTTTGTGCGCTTCACGACACCGGCAGGAACCGGTCAGGATTTCGTCGTGGAGTCCTTGTCGTGACCGGCCTCGTCCGACGCGTGGGTGGTCGAGGATTTGTCCTGTTCCAAGGCCTTT
>JAGWAR010000036.1:5398-8642 GCA_021296325.1 Alphaproteobacteria bacterium | reverse complement strand
CTTCCCGTGGTCCACATGGCCAATCGTGCCAACGTTGCAATGCGGCTTCGTCCGCTCAAATTTCGCTTTCGCCATTTTCCTGTCCCCGTCTCCCTTTAGGCGGTTTTTGCCCGAATTTCGTCTGATATTGCGCGCGGAACTTCGTCGTAATGATCGAAGTGCATCGTATATTGCGCGCGGCCCTGCGACATCGAACGCAGGGCGTTCACGTAACCGAACATGTTGGCAAGCGGCACGGTGGCCGTAATGACCCGCGCGTTACCGCGGCTGTCCATGCCGCCGATCTGCCCGCGGCGGCTATTCAAATCGCCGATGACGTCGCCCATGTATTCTTCGGGCGTGACGACCTCGACCCGCATCACGGGTTCCAGCAGCCGGGGCTCCGCTCGCTGTATTCCCTCGCGAAAAGCCGAGCGCGCTGCGATCTCGAACGCCAGCACGCTGGAATCGACGTCATGAGAGGCGCCATCGATCAGGGTCGCCTTCAAATCGATGACCGGGTAACCGGCCACGACCCCGGATTCGATCGCGGATTCCAGCCCTTTCTTAACGCCGGGCACGTATTCTTTGGGCACGGAACCGCCGACGACGGCGTTCTCGAAAAGGAATCCGGCACCCGCCTCGAGCGGCTCAAAATGAATTTTGACGCGGGCAAACTGACCGGCGCCACCGGTCTGCTTCTTGTGGGTATAGTCCGCATCGATCGCCTTTGTGATCGTCTCGCGATAGGCCACCTGCGGCACGCCGACATTGGCGTCCACCTTGAATTCGCGCTTCATGCGATCGACGATGATTTCGAGATGGAGTTCCCCCATGCCCTTGATGATCGTCTGGCCGCTTTCCTCATCGGAACTGACTCGGAAAGACGGGTCCTCGGCCGCCAGGCGAACGAGCGCCATGCTCATCTTTTCCTGATCGGCCTTCGTCTTCGGCTCAACCGCCACCTCGATGACGGGATCCGGGAATTCCATCCGTTCCAGAACGACCGGGTCGGAAGCCTCGCTTAGCGTATCCCCCGTTGTCGTATCCTTCAGCCCAACAAGGGCCACGATATCGCCGGCGCGCGCTTCCTCGACTTCCTTGCGCGTGTTCGCATGCATCTCGAGCATGCGGCCGATGCGCTCTTTCCTATTCTTCACGGTGTTGAGGACTTGGGCGCCGCTGGCGAGGACACCGGAATAGGCGCGAATGTAGGTGAGCGTTCCGACGTAAGGATCCGTCATGATCTTGAAGGCAAGCGCAGCAAAGGGCTCGTCATCCGAGTTATGGCGGGCGATGGGGTCTTCGGAGTCCATCTTGTGACCCTTGATGGCCGCCACTTCCGTCGGCGACGGCAAATAGTCGATAACGGCGTCGAGAAGGGGTTGCACGCCCTTGTTCTTAAAGGCGGAACCGTTCAGCACCGGCACGAAGGCCAGCTTGACCGTGCCTAGGCGGATGCAGTGCTTCAGAGTCTCGAGATCGGGTTCCTTGCCTTCGAGATAAGCCTCGAGGGCGGTGTCATCCTGTTCGACAGCGCTTTCCACAAGCTTTGCACGGTATTCGTTTGCCTGCTCGACCAGGTTTTCGGGGATGTCCTCTTCAACGAATTCGGCGCCGAGGGTTTCGTCCTTCCAGCGGATCGCCTTCATCTTGAGAAGGTCCACGAGGCCCACGTAATCCGCCTCGGCCCCCAGGGGCAGCTGCGTCACCAGCGGCACGGCGCCCAGGCGTTCCTTGATCATATCGACGCAACGGAAGAAGTCGGCGCCGATACGATCCATCTTGTTGACAAAACAGATACGCGGCACCTTGTACTTGTCGGCCTGGCGCCACACCGTTTCCGACTGGGGTTCCACCCCCGCCACGCTGTCGAAGACAGCCACCGCCCCGTCAAGAACGCGCAGGCTTCTTTCGACTTCAATCGTGAAGTCGACATGGCCGGGCGTATCGATGATGTTGATGCGGTAATCCTTCCAGAAACAGGTCGTCGCCGCGGAAGTAATCGTGATGCCCCGCTCCTGCTCCTGCTCCATCCAGTCCATGACGGCGGTGCCTTCGTGGACCTCACCGATTTTGTA
Source organism: Alphaproteobacteria bacterium (assembly GCA_021296325.1). GTDB lineage: Bacteria > Pseudomonadota > Alphaproteobacteria. Next base: position 6,582 of record JAGWAR010000036.1, on the reverse strand, counting down.
GGACCGGCCCGTGTAATAGAGAATCCGCTCGGTCGTCGTCGTCTTACCGGCATCGATGTGAGCCATGATGCCGATATTGCGGTAGTGATCGAGAGGCGTTTCGCGGGTCATTATCAGAATACCTTGGGAGTTACCGCTTACCAGCGATAGTGGGCAAAAGCCTTGTTTGCCTCGGCCATCCGGTGAACGTCTTCACGTTTCTTGATTGCAACGCCGCGATTCTCGGCAGCGTCCATAATCTCGTTCGACAGGCGATCGACCATCGTCGTCTCGTTGCGGTTACGGCTGGCCTCGATCAGCCAGCGGATTGCCAGGGCCTGCCGGCGGTCGGCGCGAACCTCGACCGGCACCTGATAGGTGGCGCCACCAACCCGCCGGGAACGGACCTCAATCGCAGGTTTGATGTTGTCGAGAGCGTCGTGAAATGTCTGAAGAGGATCTTTGCTGCCGCGCTTGGTTAAGCGGTCGAAGGCACCATAGACGGTTGCCTCGGCGATGGACTTCATGCCGGAGCGCATGAGCGCATTGATAAATTTCATGACCACCAGATCACCATATTTTGCATCCGGTAGAATCTCGCGTCGCTCTGCAGCACGGCGTCTGGACATGGGGCTTCTCTTGCTCTGCTTACTTCGGGCGCTTGGCGCCGTATTTCGAACGACGTTGGCGGCGGTCCGATACACCCTGGGTGTCGAGGGTGCCGCGAATGATGTGGTAGCGAACGCCCGGCAGGTCCTTTACCCGACCACCGCGCAGGAGAACGACGGAATGTTCCTGAAGGTTATGCCCCTCGCCCGGAATGTAGGTCGTGACTTCGAACCCGTTCGTAAGACGCACGCGGGCGACTTTGCGAAGGGCGGAGTTCGGCTTTTTCGGCGTTGTCGTATAGACGCGCGTGCACACGCCGCGCTTTTGCGGACACGCTTGAAGCGCCGGCACCTTGTTGCGGGCAATGACCGACTCGCGCGACTTGCGAATCAACTGGTTAACCGTTGGCATCCGTCGAGTTCTTCCTTCTTCATCCCGCGCAATTCGCGCACAAAAAACTTCGGAACAAATCCAACAAAGCGTTGGGGTTTGTTCTCTCTGGGTTCTTTTCGCCGACCCAAGCGGCCTAAGACAGTTATTCCCTAAGCATTCGCGCGGCTGCGTCTAGGGCGGAACCCTACCACCAGCCGCAAAAG